>NZ_LFBU01000001.1:682092-1364184 GCF_001045555.1 Marinobacter subterrani | reverse complement strand
CCTGCCCCGGCAGGCTTTTTGTCCAAAGCGGAGAGGGAGGGTAGAGAATGTTGAAACCGTGACTGGCTTCAAATTTGGTAATGCTTACTCGCCCTTGCGGGATTGCCGACGAACATCACCGGGGGTGGTGCCGGTCCAGGCCCGGTAGGCCTTGGTGAATCCGGCCTGATTACTGAACCCGAGCTTTTCAGCAATAGACTCCAGCGACACATTGGTGTCTCTCAGGTACAGGGTTGCGAAGTCTTCGCGGATGCTGTTTCGCAGTTCCCGGAACGACGTGCCTGCGCTGGCCAGGTGCTGGCGCAGGGTCCGGGTGCTCATGCCCAGCCGGCGGGAGACGTTTTCGGTTGTGCAGGGCCGGCCGGGCTGGCTCATGATCAGCTCACGCACCTGCATCACGGTCTCATCGGCCTGCCTGGGGCGCTCTTCGGCGGGGTTGCGATTGCGGGCGAGCAGGAACTGCAGCCCCGCGTTATCCCCCTGAACGGGGCGTCCCGCCAGCGGCATGGTTATCTGGCTGACCGGCGCATTGAAGCGGAACTCGCAATTTGATGCCAGGGCCATCCAGGCGTGAGGTTCAAGTGCTGTGCCAAAATCGAACTGGATCTCGAAATGGCTGCAGACCTGGGCCGCGATCCGCTGGATGCTGCCCATGTAGATCTTGGTCAGGCAGGGGCGCAGCGGGCCCAGGGCCCAGGTATCCACAAGGCGGATCTGGAAGGTGGTGCCGCTGGAGCTCAGTTCCATGTCCATCAGTGGCAAGCCGACCCGGAGATACTGGACAATCATGCTGATCAACTGGCGCGGGTTCTCCTGGCCCAGCACGGCAAATCCCAGCAGGCCGTGGCTGAGCAGGTCCAGCTCCTGGCCGAACTGGAAGGGCGCCCGCTCGTCGGTCATCAGCCATTCGGTTCTATCGAGGAGGCTGGTAACCTGTGCCATGGAAATGCTGGCATCGGGGTTCTCGAGTATGGCGTCCGGCAGTTCGGCATGCGCGAGAATGGCCTGCCGTTTCACCCCGCGCCGTTCCATGAAGTGAATAAGGCGCCGTGCATAACGAGCGGAAATAATGGGCACCTCAAGTGCCAGTTGATCCGAAGTTTCCATGCGTTCATCCCTGCGCCGGTGCCGCCCCGGTCGTGTCGTCTCGGGCGGTCCGTTATTATGAGAGCGCCCAGTATAGGCAGGGCTGGCGGCGGGAAATTTCGTGGCGGATCACGATTCCGGCGCGATGGCCGGATATGACAATGAAACTTCAATCAGACGGGAGGCGGCCAGGGGTGCAGATTCGTCAGGACAAAGGGCAAACCGGTGGTCAATGCCCGGTGTGTGAACAGGGCATGCCGGGTCCCTTCTGCTCGCTGGGGGAGCGCCGCTACCTGCGGTGCCCGGTCTGCGAGGCGACGCTCCTGCACCCGGAATGCCGGCTGCCGCCCGATGCCGAACGCGCCGTGTACGAGTTGCACGATAACCAGCCCGACGACCCGGGCTACCGGTCCTTCCTTGCCCGGCTAACCGGGCCGCTGTTGTCGCGGCTGCCGGCCGGTGCCCGCGGGCTCGATTTCGGGTGCGGCCCCGGGCCGGCCCTGGCGCAGATGATGGAAGAGGCGGGCATGGAAATGTCCCTCTATGATCCCTTCTTTTACCCGTCGGAGCCGGTACTCTCGGGGCGGTACGATTTTATTACCTGTACCGAAGTGGTGGAGCATCTGTACCAGCCCGCCGGGGTGTTCCGGCAACTGGACCGGCTGCTCAGGCCGGGCGGCTGGCTGGGGGTGATGACCTGTTTCCAGACCGACGATGCCCGTTTCGAGCACTGGCATTACCGGCGCGATCCGACCCACGTGGTGTTCTACCGGGAAGCCACCTTCCGGCGGCTGGCCGAGCAGATGGGCTGGCAACTGGAGATTCCGAGAAAGGACGTGGCGCTGTTTCGCAAGCGAGGCTGATGTTCTGTCTCGCTATGCCCTTGATTCACTGAGCCTCCGCAGCCTTTACGGCGGGCACGCCGGCAGTGCAGGGCACCCGTCTGGTGCTGCTCCGGGTTGCGGGTTGAGCAGTTCCGAATTACCAAAGCGCGCCGGTGCCAGCATGGCAGCGCAGCTGGCGGCGGCATGGGCGGTTATCGGGCAACCGGTGGCGTCCAACGCGAAGGCCAGGTTGTTCCAGCCTTCCGCAAAGTCCGGGAAGTGCCTTACCGTGCGCAGAAAGTGCTGTGTCGCGGCGTGTTGCCGGCCCAGTTGCCACGCCAGATTGCCTCTGGCCATGGGAGCGGCTGGCTGCCCGGGCCAGGTGCTTTCTGCGGTGCTGTAGGCTACCGCCGCTGCGTTGGTTCGCCCGGTTGTCTCCAGATCATGAGCCGATTGCAAAAACCGCAGGGGCTCGGCGGTGGCCGGTACCTGGTCTGGCGGGAGAATGGTCATCGCCCAGTTGTCCGCCCGCCCCCAGGTATTGTGGAACACCTCGATGTCGACCGGCTGGCGCTCCCGGGTATCGGTATGGAGGATCAGGTCCCGTTGCTGCTGGTCGTAGCCGATCACAACGGCGAAGTGCCACTGGGGCCACCAGCCAAACCGCAGGTTCTGCATCACCAGCACCGGGTGGCCGGCTGCAACTTCCCTCAGAAGGCTTTCCAGGCTGCCGTCCAGCGGGTAAACCAGCATGCCGTGGGCGCGCGCTGCGGCAACCATTTCCACCTGCAGGGCCCCCTCCCGGCCGGGAATGTAAACCAGCTCCTTGAGAATCTCGGGACTGGTCTCAAGGCCCTGGCTGTTCAGCATCATGGCCAGTGAGGCGGGGCCGCACTGGTAGCGTTCCTGGGGGAAGAAAGGCACATCCTCGAGAACCACCCGTTCGGGCAGGGCGGGGGAGCCTGGCGCGGCGGCCTGGCCGGGCCAGTTCGGCGAGCTGGCACAACCGGCCAGCAGGCTGACCAGAAAGAACAGGATCAGCCTGCCGGCGCTTGCCGGTTTAACGGAAAAATTAACCGTCACGGCCCGACGCTATCGAATGCAGTTCACGAATGGGAAGATGTTGGTGGCACACAGCATGTCGGTGATGATGAATACCAGCAGGAACAGCACAATAATGCCGACAACACCCTCGCCGGCCGGGGCCTCGGCCAGTTGCTGCTCAAAATCCGCCAGTTCCGCAGGGGTGAGGTTCTGGATACGTTCCTTGACCTGGTCCTGGCTTACGCCAAGGTCTGTCAGCTTGTCCTGGACGTCCTGCCGGTCGAGCATGTTGATCAGTTGTTGCCGGTCCAGCTGGACCTGTTGCTGGCCAAGTACCTCGCCGGTTCCAACCATCCCGGCGCTTGCCGTGGTCGACCAGACGGAGCCCAGGGTCATCATCAGGGCCATGAAGAAAGAAACGTACCTCAGGTGCTTGCGAATTCCGGACATGGGTTCACTCCTGTTGTTTTCGGGTTCTGATATGACTGATGGTTTCAGTCAAAGTGTAGTACCCGGACGATAGAACACCGCACTGCGTTCCCTCAACCTGGACAATGTTAAGACTTTGTACAGTTCCGGGCTCCGTGATCCTGCTCGCAGGTAAACAAACCCTTACAAAAAACACGCCCGAGCCAGTATCGCGCGGCGGCGACGCTTTCTAAACTATGCAGATCAACCATTTACAACAAAGTTGCCTGTGAACGCCATTATCTCTTCCATACCGCGCCTGTTCAGCCTGCGGGCGGTCATTCTCCTCGCTGCCGTGGTGTTTGCGCTGGCCGGAGACCAGCTTGTGCTTGTTGGCTGGGCCGACAGGGTGCTGTTCAGCATTCTTGGCGTGCCCGAGGGTGCCAGCCCCGCCAGCATCCTGTCACCGGAGGCGCTTCGCGGTGCCCTGGCGGGCCGGGGCCTGGCGGAGCCCCTGTGGGCGGACATTGCGGTAACGGCCGGCCTGGCCATCACGGCGCTCTACCTGACGCTGGCCGTCCCGCTGATGGGCGCGGCGGCTTCCCTGCCGGTTACACTGCTGCTGGGCGGCTCCCTGGTGGTGCTGCAGGCAGCGCTGATGTTCTACCACAACGCCTGGGTGTCCCTGGGAGAAGTGCTGACCCTGCTGGTGGCCGGTTTTGTGCTGATGCTGTTCTGGCTGCAGCCCCATACCCGCATCCGCTCCCTGACAGACAATGTGCGGGAAGCCCGCCTCCGACTGGCCAGGGTGTTCCTGCAGCAGGGGCACACCGACGATGCCCTGGAGGCCCTGGGTGGTTGCCCGCGCTGTGAGGGCGAGCTTGAACTGCGCTACGACATCGCCATACAGCAGGAGCGCAAACGCCAGTATGACAAGGCGGTGGGCACCTACCAAAGCATCCTGCAGCGCCGGAAGAATTTCCGGGATAGTGCCGCCCGCCTGGCGGCCCTGGAGAAACTGACGCCGGATAGCGCCCTGATGCAGGCCGGCAGTTTCGACACCACCCGTACCCTGCTGATGCCGGAACCCTCGGTAAGCCGGCCGACCCTGGGGCGTTATGAAATCGAGCGGGAAATCGGCCGGGGCGCCATGGGCGTGGTGTACCTGGGCAAGGACCCGAAAATAGCCCGCACCGTGGCCATCAAGACCCTGAGCTACCAGGCGTTCGACGACGGCCAGTTGCAGGATCTCAAGGAGCGGTTCTTCCGGGAGGCGGAAGCGGCCGGGCGCCTGAACCATCCAGCCATCGTGACGGTGTATGACGTTGGCGAGGAGGCGGATCTCGCCTACATCGCCATGGATTACGCCCGGGGCCGGCCGCTCAGCGAATTCGGCAAACCGGGGCGGCTGCTGCCGCTACCACGGGTGCTGGATATTATTGCCCGAGTTGCCGATGCACTGGCGTATGCCCACAGCCAGAAAATCGTTCATCGCGATATCAAGCCGGGCAACATTATCTTCAACCCGGATACCGGCGACATAAAGATTACCGATTTCGGCATTGCCAAAATCTCCGATGACTCCCGCACCCGCACCGGCGCGGTGATGGGCAGCCCGCTCTATATGTCGCCGGAGCAGCTCAAGGGGCAGAAGGTTACCGGCGCCTCCGATATCTACAGCCTGGGCGTCACCCTGTACAAGCTGGTGAGCGGCGAAACGCCGTATCAGGGCGATACCCTTGCCAACCTGACCTACCAGATCCTCAACAAACGCCCGCGCAGCGTCCGGGAGTTCAATGCCGACCTGCCCAATGGCGTGGTCCGGCTGATCAACAAGGCGATCCAGCGCGAGCCGGATAAGCGCTTTGCCAGTGCGGCGACCATGGCCGAGGCGGTGCGTCGGCTGGCGGTTCGCGAAGCGGGCCAGGAGGTATCCTGATGAACTATCGCATCGCAGGCCAGACTCACCGGGGCACGGTCCGGGAAACCAACCAGGATGTGGTGGGCTGGCGGGTTAATGAGGCCGGTAACCAGGCGCTGCTGGTGGTTGCCGATGGCATGGGGGGCTATCAGGGTGGTGAGATTGCCAGCCGCCTCGCGGTTGAAGCGGTCGTTGAATTACTGGAGCCGGAGCTGGCCGGCGATTCCGCCGGGCTGACGGAAAGCGCTGTCCGGGAAAGCCTGGAGCGGGCTTTTGTCCTGGCCAACAAACGCATACTGGGCCGGCGAGCAGAGGACGCAAGGCTCGACAAGATGGGCACAACCCTGGTGCTGGCCTGGGTCATCGGCGACAGGGCGCACATTGCCCACATGGGCGACTCCCGGTGTTACTGCCTGCGGGGCGGCCAGGCGACCTGCCTGACCCGGGACGATACCGTGGTCCAGAACATGCTGGAGGATGGCAGCATTACCCTGGCGGACGTTCCCAATGTGCCCTTCCGCAATGTGCTCACCCGGGCCGTGGGGGCGATTGACCTGGCAGAGCCCAGTTACCGGGTTGAGCCTCTTGAAGAGGGGGATGTGTTGTTGCTGTGCTCCGACGGACTGACCAACTCGGTCCCGGAAGCGCAGTGGCTTGAGATAAGCACGGAGCAGGATGGCATGGAACGAACGGTTCAGGCGCTGATTGACGCCGGCCTGGCAAACGGGGCTGGCGATAATCTGTCTGTGGTATTACTGACGCTGGAGTATTGAGGAAACTGACATGGCTTCGCTTTCGCAACTGGTGGATAACGTGGTGGTCAACACCTTTGAGCTGGGGCAGCCCGACACCCGCCTGGGCCGCCGCCCGGATAACGACATCCGGATTGATGAAATCTCGGTCAGTGGCCAGCACGCCCTGATCGAGGCGGTGCCCAATGCCTACTTGGAAGGCACCGTGGACTACTACATCACGGACAGCAACAGCACCAATGGCACCTTTGTCAACGAATTACGGGTAGAGGCCCGGCAGCGGCTGAACAGCAACGACATGGTGCGCATTGGCTGGAATGAGTTCCGCTTTATTGATGAAGAAGAGCAGGCACTGGAAAAGACCGCCTATATCCTCGACTGACGCAGAATCGTGGCCCGGCGGTTACCGGACCCGCTCAATCACCAGCCTGGAAAACCGCGGCAGTAGTGAGGAGGCGTCTGGCGAGGCCTGCACGCCGGCGATCAGCGCTTGCGCATCCAGCCCTTCACGGGCCAGGTCTGGCGCCTGCACTTCCAGGTAGGCCCTCATGACGGTATCGGTGAACTCGGGGTGGAACTGAACGCCCCAGGTACAGGAACCGATTCGGAATGCCTGATGCGGCTCGAACCGGTTGCGCCCCAGCAAGACGGCATCCGGGGGCAGGCGAAGCACCGACTGCCGGTGCGTCAACTGGGCCGGAAATCTGGCCGGCAGGTCTCGGAACAGGGGGTCAGTGCCCGCTTCGGGCAGCAGTTCAACCTCATGGGTGCCGGTTTCCCGGCCGTCCGGGTGGTAGCCCACTTCGCCGCCCAGGGCATGGGCCAGCAGCTGGTGCCCGTAGCACACGCCCAGCACGGGAACCCCGGCGGCAGCGGCCCGGGCCAGCCAGGCCCCGGTATTTTCACTCCACTCGTCCCGGTCGCTCACCATGGCCGGGGAGCCGGTTACCACAATGCCGTTCCAGTCTTCCGGGTTACCCGGCCGTTCGCCGGCCTCGACATTGATGACCGTGATGTCCAGTTCCGGTGACAGGCCGCGCAGGAACCAGTCCTCGAAATCACCGAATCGCGCCAGCAGGCCGGGGTAGGTGCTGCCGGTTTTCAGCACCACGACCCGGGCCCTGCAGTCCGGGGCAGAGGATTGCTGCATGGTGCGGTCTTCCTGCATGGCTTCGGCCTCGGGCTTACTGGTCGGGGAGTTCGGCGTTGTGGAACACGTTCTGCACGTCGTCCAGTTCGTTCAGCATGTCGAGGAATTTCTCGAACATGGGAATGTCGTCGCCTTCCACCGGGGTGGTGGTTTTGGGCAGGAACTGGATTTCGTCCACCTCGAAATCGATGCCTTCAATGGCGTCCACCAGGGCCTGGCGGGCCTTGGCGTATTCCGTGTTCGGTGTGAAAACAGTAATCAGGCCGTCTTCGTTCTCAATGTCGGTGACATCGACATCCGCTTCCATCAGCGCTTCCAGCACCGCTTCCTCATCGTCGCTCTTGAAGGCGAAAATGGCGCTGTGGTCGAACATGTGGGCAACAGTGCCCGGGGTGCCGATCTTGCACTTGGTCTTGGTAAAGGCCAGGCGCACGTCGCCAAAGGTGCGGTTCGGGTTGTCGGTCAGGCAGTCGACTATCACCATGCAGTTACCCGGGCCATAGCCTTCGTAACGGGCCGGTGAGTAGTCCTCGCCGGCGCCGCCCCGGGCCTTGTCGATGGCTTTCTCGATAACGTGGGAAGGCACCTGGTCTTTCTTTGCGCGGTCGATCAGCCCGCGCAGCGACAGGTTGGCCTGCGGGTCCACTCCGCCGGACTTGGCGCTCATGTAGATCTCGCGCCCGTACTTGCTGTAGACCTTGGTTTTCGCCGCAGCCGTCTTGGCCATGGACTCTTTACGGTTCTGGTAGGCTCTGCCCATCTGCACTGCCCCTTGGTTCTTTGTAAAAGGCCGGATTTTACTCAACATTGCCGGTTTGGGACAGGCCTATTTGGCAGCGGGTAACTGTCAGACATAATCGACCGGGCGCCGGTAGTTGTCCTGGGTCATGAGGTCGATCCCGCACTCCATGTTGCTCACCCAGTCCAGGAAGCGCTCAACCATCACCGGCCCCTCGAAGCGCTTGCCATGCTGGGGCACAATCATCGCCACGTCCATGTCGCGAATCATGCTGGCCCAGAGCTGGCAGACCTTCCGGGAGGCGATGTAACGGCGATGGAAGCCGACCATGTTCGGGATGTGCTTGTCGAAATCTTTTACCGGCAGGTGGTCATCCTCGCCGCCAAGGGAGGCGCCCAGATCTCCTGAAAACAGGATTTTTGATACCGGGTCGTAGAACTGCAGGTTGCCGACGGAATGCATGAAGTGCGCCGGCAGGCACTGCAGGAATGAATCGCCGAACCTGACGTTGGCGCCGGCGTCGGGGACGCTGACAATACGATCGTACACACTGCCGCTGAGCTGGCTGGTAACGTAGCTGGACACCAGATGCGGAAGGAACCGGGCCCAGAGTTTCGAGGTAACGATCCTGGCGCGGGTGTGCACGATCCAGCGATCAATGGCGCCGATGATGTCCGGGTCCTGGTGGGAGGCGAACACATAGTCCAGCTCACGGATGTTCATGTAGCGTGAGGCGGCAACCGAGAGCGGCGTGTAGGTCAGGTCTCCGCCCGGGTCAATCAACGCTTCGTGTTTGCCATCAACAATCAGGAACTGGTTGGACTGCACGCCCTCGCCGGTTACCAGGGAATCGAACAGGACAATCGGTTCGGCTGCCATTTCGGTCTCCCGCTGAAAACAAAGGAATCCGGCCGGAGTGGCCGGATATTGCAAGCTGCGCGGAGATTACAAAATTGACAAATGTGAACCATTGCCACAGGTCAATTATCTGATATTCCTAAAGTAACGTTTTGTTTGTTGCGTCTGGCTAAAAATTAATCAAAAAAGCTGACCGAACCGGCGGTACCGGGTGTAGTCTGTAGGTTCCGGCAGAGTGATTTAAGGGACGATAGCCGGGTAACTTCAAGCTGTTCCTTGGGCCAGGGATCCATTGGCTAACAGGAGGCTACTGCAATGAAACACTTCAAGATGTTGACCATATCTGTCGCACTCGCATGTGCCGTGCCACTTACCGCCGCGTTTGCCGCGGACGATCAGAAAATGCAGGACGGCATGGGCAAAGGCATGCAAAGCGAAATGAATACCCAGATCAAGGACCAGGACGGGAAGCCTGTGTTCGGCTACCCCATGATGACGCCAGAGGAGCGTCGCGAGTTTCACACCAAGATGCAGTCACTTGATTCGGCCGAGGACCGGCAGGCCCTTCGAGAGGAGCACCGTCAGGAAATGATCGAACGTGCCCGGGCCAAGGGCATGACGGTGGAGGATATCGAAAATCTGCCAGCGACCGCCGCTGGCAAAGAGAAAGACGCGGCGGGTGCCATGGGCGACGACAAGGGCAACATGATGAACGAGGGAGCGCCTGTGCCCGGTTCGCAACAGGACGGCGACATGGAGAAGGACCAGTAATCCCAGGGATTGGCCGCCGGTTTCAATCTGGCCCGGTGCGCCGGGTCAGTGCCGGGCGGTATGCCGGTAATCCCGGGGTGACTGGCCCATTACCTTCTTGAAAAGCCGGGAAAAATAGTAGGCGTCGTCATACCCCAGGCGCCGGCTGATATCGGCAAAGCTCAGGCTGCTGGTATCCAGCATCTGACAGGCCCGCTCCACTTTCAGGTGCAGAAAATGCTGGATCGGGGAGGTGCCGGTCTGCTCCCGGTAACGGGTGGCAAAATGCGCCGGCGAGAGGCCCGCGAGATCGGCCAGCTGTTCCAGGCTGATGCGCTCGTCCAGGTGCTCACGCATATAATTGTGGATCGTCTCCAGTTCCGCCTGCCGCTCCTGGCCGGTTTCATCGGCGTTGATCGGAACCGCCGCCATCAACTGGCGGAGCCGGTTGGCAGCGTGGATCAGCCCCCGGGCGCGGAAACCGGTCTGCCGTACCGACAGCAGGCCGTTGAAATCCACCAGCAGCCGTGGCTGCCGCCCCAGATGGCGGATGCGAGTGGCGCCGTCAAACCCCATGTAATTCCGAAAATCCTCCGCCAGCGGCCCGGTGTAGTGCACCCAGTGAATGGTCCAGGGGTTGTCCGGGTCTGCGGTGTAGCGGTGGCTGGCGCCGGCCGGCAGAAGCAGCAGGTCGCCGGCTTCCACGGTGTAGGGCTCGCCCTGAACATTCAGGAACGCCTTGCCCTCGGTGCAGTAAATCAAAAGATTGTCGTGGTGGCGTTCCCGGTGCATGTGGTGCCCCACGGCGCGGCGGTAATGGCCGAAAGCGAGGGGATACAGGTCCCGCGTGAGCGGGTGGCTGGCCAGAAGCCGGATAATTGGCTCGGGTACCACATAACGGATGCTGTCTTTGGGCACCGGCCATTGCGAGGTCTGGGTCATCAGTTGTCTTGTGTTGTTGGCTGTTATCGAAAGATAGTCCATCACGAGCGAAATTTAGTCAATCACACCCGGCCCGGTACCGTGCTAGCCTTGGATCAAACGTGGCTGGCACTTTACCGGTTGTCGCCGGCTTCCCGCACAACAACAAACAGGGATCTCAACATGAAAAATGTACCGCTGTATCTTGCAGGTGAGTTTGTCGATAGCAAAACCAGTGAATGGATCGACGTCACCGACCCCGCCACCAACGAAGTCATTGCCAAGGCGCCGTGCACCACCGATGCGGAAATGCGCCAGGCCATCGAATTTGCCGGTGAAGTCTTCAAGACCTGGAAGGAAGTGCCGGTCTCCGAGCGTGCCCGGGTGATGCTGCGTTACCAGGCCCTGCTGAAAGAACACCACGATGAAATCGCCGAGATCCTGTCCCAGGAAACCGGCAAGACGTTCGACGATGCCAAAGGTGATGTCTGGCGCGGCATCGAGGTGGTTGAACACGCCGCCAACGTCGCTTCGATGATGATGGGCGAGACCGTTGAAAACGTCGCTCGTGAAGTGGACACCCACTCCTGGATCCAGCCTCTGGGGGTGTGCGCCGGTATTACCCCGTTCAACTTCCCGGCCATGATTCCGCTATGGATGTTCCCGATGGCCATCGCCTGCGGCAACACCTTTATTCTCAAGCCCTCCGAGCAGGACCCGATGACGCCCATGCGCCTTGCCGAGCTGTTTGAACAGGCCGGCGCACCCAAGGGCGTGCTGCAGGTGGTTCACGGTGGCAAGGCACAGGTAGACGTTCTGCTGACCGATCCCGCCATCAAGGCGGTTTCGTTCGTCGGTTCCGTACCGGTCGGCCGTTACATCTACGAAACCGGTACCCGCAACATGAAGCGTGTACAGAGCTTCGCCGGTGCCAAGAACCACATGGTGATCCTGCCGGATGCCGACAAACAACAGGTGATCAATGCCCTGGTCGGCGCCTCCGTGGGTGCGGCCGGTCAACGCTGCATGGCAATTTCTGTCGCCGTGTTCGTGGGCGAAGCCCAGCAGTGGATTCCCGAGCTGAAAGAGGCCATGGCGAAAGTACGCCCGGGTGCGTGGAACGATTCCGGAGCCAGCTATGGCCCGATCATTTCCGCCAAGGCGAAAGACCGTATCGAGTCCCTGATTGCCACCGGCGAAGCCCAGGGCGCCAAGCTGTTGCTGGACGGCCGCGGTTGTACCGTAGACGGATTGCCCGATGGCAACTGGGTTGGCCCCACGCTGTTCTCCGGTGTCACCACCGACATGGACATCTACAACGAAGAAATCTTTGGCCCGGTGCTGTCGTGCGTGGAAACCAACACTCTTGGTGAGGCTATCGAGCTGGTGAACAAGAGCCCGTATGGCAACGG
Organism: Marinobacter subterrani; assembly: GCF_001045555.1. Taxonomy (NCBI): domain Bacteria; kingdom Pseudomonadati; phylum Pseudomonadota; class Gammaproteobacteria; order Pseudomonadales; family Marinobacteraceae; genus Marinobacter; species Marinobacter subterrani. The sequence continues at coordinate 1,352,319 of NZ_LFBU01000001.1, read as the reverse complement.
TGTCTCCATCTTCACCAGTTCCGGTGGTGCCGCACGCCGCTTCCAGCATGAAATCGATGTGGGCCAGGTGGGTGTGAACATTCCCATTCCGGTGCCCCTGCCGTTCTTCTCGTTCACCGGCTGGAAGGGTTCCTTCTACGGCGATCAGCATGCCTACGGCAAGCAGGCGGTGCGCTTCTACACCGAAACCAAGACGGTTACCTCCCGCTGGTTCTCCAGTGAGGCGGCCAGCACGGAAGCCAACTTCTCGATCCAGTTGCGTTAATTGCGTTGAAGGTGGGGTATTTGGGCCGGAATCCGTTTCCGGCCCCTTGTTTTCCCCGCCCAATACCAAGCCCTATTTATCTGGAGCGTAACGATGGACTTTAATCTCTCCGAAGATCAGCTGGCGTTTCGCGAGGCAGCGCGCGCGTTTGCGGAAAAATCCATGGCGCCTCACGCCGCACGGTGGGATGACGAGCATATCTTCCCCAAGGACGTCCTCAAAGAAGCGGGCGAGATGGGCTTCATGGGCCTCTACACCCCGGAATCCCTGGGTGGTATGGGACTGTCACGGCTGGACACCTCCGTGATCGTGGAGGAACTCGCCGCCGCCTGTCCCTCTACTGCCGCGTTTATCACCATCCACAACATGGCCACCTGGATGGTCGCCAGCTTCGCCTCGGACGACCTCAAACAGGAAATCGTGCCAAAACTGGCCAGCGGCGAGTGGCTCGCCTCGTACTGCCTGACCGAGCCGGGTGCCGGCTCAGACGCGGCCAGCCTGCTTACCAGGGCGGTGCGGGAAGGCGACAGCTATGTGATCAACGGCAGCAAGGTGTTTATTTCCGGCGCCGGCGCCACCGACATACTGGTACTGATGGCCCGCACCGGCGCGCCGGCTTCCGGCTACAAAGGCATTTCCACCTTTGTGATTCCGGCAGACGCCGAGGGTGTCTCCTACGGTAAAAACGAAGAGAAGATGGGCTGGCACAGCCAGCCGACCCGGATGATCAGCCTTGAGAATGTGCGCATTCCGGCCAGCAACCGGGTGGGCGAGGAAGGCGAGGGGTTCGCCATCGCCATGAAGGGCCTGGATGGCGGGCGCCTGAACATCGCCACCTGCTCCCTCGGAGGTGCCCAGGCCGCCCTGCTGCGGGCCCGCAACTACATGCACGAACGCGAACAGTTCGGCAAACCGCTGGCCGCTTTTCAGGCCCTGCAGTTCAAGCTGGCCGACATGGCCACCAACCTGGTGGCAGCGCGGCAGATGGTGCGCCTCGGCGCCTTCAAACTCGATAACGCCGACCCGGAAGCGACCCTGCATTGTGCCATGGCCAAGCGCTTCGCCACCGACGCCTGCTTCGAGGTGGTCAACGAGGCCCTGCAGCTGCACGGCGGTTACGGCTATATTCGTGAGTACCCGCTGGAGCGCTACCTGCGCGACCTGCGAGTGCACCAGATCCTGGAAGGCACCAACGAAATCATGCGCCTGATCGTGGCCCGCCGGCTGCTTGAGGATGGTGTGGCAGAGGCCATTCAGTAAAGACGGTAAAGACGGGGTCAGATGAAGTTTTCATCTGACCCCAATTTCAGACCGGGGGCCAGACTCCGGGGTCAGATGAACGCTTTCATCTGACCCCATGTTCAGACCCCATTTGCAGCAGAGGACAACACTATGAGCGACCTGATCCAGCTCGAAAAACGCGGCCACATCGCAGTACTGACCATCAACAATCCGCCGGCCAACACCTGGACCAAGGATTCCCTCATTGCCCTGATAAACATCATCAAGGAGCTGAACGAGGATCGGGATATTTTTGCCCTGGTCATGACCGGGCAGGGCGAGAAATTCTTCTCCGCCGGCGCCGATCTGAAAACCTTCGCCGACGGCGACAAGGCCCGGGCCAACGAAATGGCCCAGTTGTTCGGCGAGGCCTTTGCCACCCTCGGCCGGTTCCGGGGTGTCTCGATCGCCGCGGTGAACGGCTACGCCATGGGTGGCGGTCTGGAATGTGCCATGGCCTGCGACATCCGCATCGCTGAAGAGCATGCCCAGATGGCGCTTCCTGAGGCGGGCGTCGGTCTTTTGCCCTGCGCCGGTGGCACACAGAACCTGCCCTGGCTGGTGGGTGAGGGTTGGGCCAAGCGGATGATCCTGTGCGGTGAACGCGTGAAGGCCGATACGGCGCTGCGAATCGGCCTGGTGGAAGAAGTAGTGCCCACCGGAAAGAGCCTGGAGAAGGCGCTCGAGCTGGCCGAAATGGCCTGCAAACAGAGCCCCTCGTCCACCGCCCGTTGCAAGACCCTGGTGATGAGTGCGCGGGATGGCCGCAGCCACGATGACGGCTGGCGCATGGAGCGGGAACTGTTTGTGGAGTTGTTCTCCACCGACGACCAGAAAGAAGGCGTGAATGCGTTTCTCGACAAGCGCAAGCCGGAATGGAAAAACCGCTGAAGCCGGCGCAGTGAACGCTAGCTCAAGGATCTGTTATGAGTGATCACCCGATTATCTTTGAAGAGTGGAAAACCGCCGACGGCGCGCTGATCGCCGTGGCCCGGCTGAACATGCCCAGAACACTGAACTCGCTGTCTCTGGAGATGATCCGCCTGCTGACCCCGCAACTGAAGCGCTGGGCGGAAGACCCCGCGATTCAGGCGGTCTGGCTCGAGGCGGAAGGCGACAAGGCGTTCTGCGCCGGCGGCGACATCGTGGCCCTGTATCGCAGCATGACCGAGCCCCAGGGTGCCAGCGCCAGTGAGGGTGAGGCCTTCTTCTCCGAGGAATACGCGCTGGATTACCTGATCCATACCTTTGCCAAGCCCATTGTGTGCTGGGGCCATGGCATTGTGATGGGCGGCGGCATGGGCATCATGGAAGGTGCTTCCCACCGGGTAGTGACCGAGGGCTCAAAGCTCGCCATGCCGGAAATCACCATTGGCCTCTATCCCGATGTGGCTGCAGGCTGGTTCCTGAACCGGACGCCTGGCCGTACCGGCCTGTTCCTGGGCCTGACCGGCGCTCGCCTCAACGGTGCCGATGCAGTATTCACCGGCCTGGCAGACCGTTTCATCCGGCACGATCTGAAAGCCGATGTGGTAGCCGAGTTGTGCAAGCGCAACTGGCAGGAAGAGGGTGCCCACACCGTGGTCGGCAGTGTACTCCGGCAGTTCGAGCAACAGAGCGCGGATGCCATGCCGGAATCGCCGGTGCGCAGCCATTTCGACGAGATAAACCGGGTAACCGATGCCGACTCTCTCGAAGACGCGGTCAGCCAGCTTAAAGAGCTGTCTGGCGGTGACGGCTGGGTGGCAAAAGCAACCCGTTCCCTGGCGGGTGCTTCGCCCACCTCGCTGGCGCTGGTCTGGCGTCATCTGCATGCCAGCAAGCATGACAGCCTGAAACAGGTGCTCGATAAAGAACTGACGATTTCCACCAACTGCCTGAACAAGGGTGAATTCGCCGAGGGTATTCGTGCCCTGCTGATCGACAAGGACCAGCAGCCGCGCTGGCGCTATGCGTCCCTTGCCGAAATGGACAGCGCGTGGATTGACGATTTCTTTAAATGATAGCAGGCCTGGGTGTCGGATTACGCTTCGCTAATCCGACCTACCCATAGCGCAACCAGACCGTAGGTCGGATTAGCGAAGCGTAATCCGACAAACTAACCCGACCTACCCGGAGCGCAATCAAACCGTAGGTCGGATTAGCCAAGCGTAATCCGACAAACATCCGAAATATAAGAACAAGGGGAATGAACATGGCAAAAATTACCTTCATCGGCCTCGGCAACATGGGCGGCCCCATGGCCAGTAACCTGGTAAAAGCGGGCCACGAAGTCACCGTATTCGACCTGTCCAAAGACGCCGTTGCCGCCCTGGTATCCGAAGGCGCCAAAACCGCAGGCACCGCCCACGAAGCGGCCAATGGTGCCGAGTGCGTCATCACCATGCTGCCCGCCGGGCAACATGTGGAAGCGGTGTACCTGGGCGACGATGGCCTGCTGGCCAGACTGCCGGCCGGCACCCTCGTGATCGACTCCTCCACCATCGCGCCGGAAACCGCCCGGGGCGTGGCCGAAGTGGCAAGAGCGAAGGACATCCCGTTCCTCGATGCGCCGGTATCCGGCGGCGTGGGCGGCGCCAAGGCCGGCACCCTGACCTTCATCTGCGGCGGGGCAGAAGACGCCTTCAACAAGGCCAGGCCAATCCTGGACGCCATGGGCAAGAACATCTTCCACGCCGGCGATCACGGCTCCGGCCAGGTGGCCAAGATCTGCAACAACATGCTGCTGGCCATCCTGATGGCGGGCACCAGCGAAGCCCTGGCATTGGGCGTGAAGAACGGCCTCGACCCGGCAGTGCTTTCGGAAATCATGAAACAGAGCTCCGGCGGCAACTGGGCGCTGAACGTCTACAACCCCTGGCCGGGCGTGATGGACGGCGTGCCGGCATCACGCGGGTACGAGGGCGGCTTCCTGGTGAACCTGATGAACAAGGACCTGGGCCTGGCCTTCGACAACGCGGTAAAGAACCACGCGGCCATCCCCATGGGCTCGCTGGCCCGCAACCTGTTCGAGCTGCACGCCGGGCAGGGCAATGGCACCCTGGACTTCTCCAGCATCCAGCGGCTCTATAAACCCGAGTAGCGTAAAAACGGGGTCAGATGAAAATGGGGTCAGATGAACTTTTCATCTGACCCCATTTTCATCTGACCCCCTGTTCACATCTGACCCCCTGTTCAAGCCCACAGGTACACGACCAGCCACTGGATTTTCTGAGCCAGTGCTGGTACTTTTCCCGCCAGTTGTCATTCGGTCGCTCAACCAGGGATGTGGTTGACCAAAGGCTGCCAGTGACAGGACATAACCATTTCTTCAGGGACCGAAGACATGCCCCAGGCAAGCGGATTGCAGTTTACCGCCCGTGTTGGCGAACTCCCCTCTGATCTATTCTCTGTGGTCGGCTTCATACTGACTGAGCGCCTCTCCGGGGTGTTTCACGGCCATCTTGAGCTGGCCAGTACCGACCCGTCGATTCGGGCCTCCGAGATACTGGAACAGCCGGTCGATCTCGTGATCTGGCAGGACGGTGCGCCGCTGCGGCGCTTTACCGGTGTGGTCAACGAATTTGCCCGGGGCGACTCCGGCCACCGGCGCACCCGTTATGAACTGGTCATTCAGCCGCCGCTCTGGCGCCTGGGCCTGATGCACAACAGCCGGATGTTCCAGACCCAGAGCACTGACACCATCGTGCGCACGTTGCTGGAAGAGCGCGGCATTATCGATTCGGCCTTCGATCTGAAGCGCCCGCCACAGCAGCGGGAATACTGTGTTCAGCACCGGGAAAGCGACCTGGCCTTTCTCGAACGCCTGGCCGCCGAGGAAGGCTGGCACTACCGCTACGAACACGGCAGCGTGGATGGCGAGACTCAGCCCGCGCTGGTTATTGCCGACCACCACGGCGATACACCGAAACTGGAGCCGGCAGCATACAACGCCAAGGCCGGTGGCCAAACCCGGCGCCCGGTGGTCTACCGGTTCCGGTATGAGGAGCGGGTAAGGGTAGCCTCCGTGGCGATGAAGGATTACACCTTCCAGAATCCCGCTTACGCCCTGATGCACGAACAAGCGGCCGGCGGATTAAACCATCGGGAAGACTACCAGCACTTCGACTACCCCGGCCGGTTTAAGGCCGACGCCAGTGGCCAGCCTTTTACCGAAGCCCGGCTTCAGGCCCTGCGTAACGACGCCAGCACCGCCTCCGGTGAGAGTAACCGCCCGGACTTCAGCGCCGGCGCCAAGATTGAACTGACGGAGCACGACAGCGACGCCCTGAACCGGGAATGGCTGCTGACCGCCGTAACCCACACCGGGACCCAGCCCCAGGCATTGGAAGAAGAGGGTGGCAGCGCGCCGACCACCTATCACAACCGTTTCACGGCCATCCCCGCCGACCGCACCTGGCGGCCACAAACACCCCACCGCCCCCTGATGGACGGCCCGCAGATTGCCATTGTCACGGGGCCTGAAGGCGAAGAGATCCACTGCGACGAACACGGCCGGGTAAAGGTCCGTTTCCCCTGGGACCGATACTCGAAAAACGATGAACACAGCAGCGCCTGGCTCAGAGTAAGCCAGGGCTGGGCCGGTGGCCAGTATGGTTTCATGGCACTGCCAAGAATCGGCCATGAGGTGATTGTCTCATTTCTCGACGGCGACCCGGACCAACCCATCATCACCGGCCGCACCCATCACGCCACCAACACCCCGCCGTACCCGTTGCCGGAACACAAGACCCGCACCACCCTGAAAACCAAAACCCACAAGGGCGAGGGCAGCAACGAGCTTCGGTTTGAGGACGAAGCGGATCAGGAACAGATCTACGTGCATGCCCAGAAGGATCTGGACCTGCTCACCGAACACAATCGTACCGAGGTCGTCAGGAACGACAGCCATCTGACTGTCGAGAACAACCGATTCGGCCATATCAAAGGCAACGACCATCGCACCGTGGATGGCGAACATCGCGAGAGCATCAGCGGCGATTCCAGTCTCACTGTCAACGGCAGCCACCACAGCAAACAGGGAAAAAACCAGCTCATCGAAGCTGGCAGCGAGATTCATCACAAGGCGGGTATGAAGATCGTTATTGAAGCCGGTGCGGAAGTGACGCTAAAAGCTGGGGGCAGTTTTGTGAAGGTGGATCCCAGTGGCGTGACGGTATCGGGGCCTTCGGTACGGCTGAATTCCGGGGGTGGGCCGGGTAGTGGTAGTGGGATGGCAGCGCAGGGTCCGGTTCTGCCGGCCAGCTTGACTGAAGCCTCCGGCACCAGTGAAACGGAAGAGCTCGCGGAAACCGACACCCGATCCATCGCGGCCCCTGCTCCAGCTTCTGCTCAAGCCTTGAAATCGGCGGCCAAGAAGGATTTTGCATTGGTAAAACAATGTGGGCGAAAGCCGGATGGTACCTGCGCGCTAGCTTCCTGCTCCTGCGAGAATGCGACTGAAGGTGCGACTGCATGATTGGCTTGGATTCAAGAACCAGAGAGAAGGCCTTTCTCCTGCTGGATGGAGCGGTTTTCGACGCGCGAAGATTTATCTATGAGAAAGACGATCAGCCCGAGCTGGAATACCTGTTCCTCGGCACGCCCCATGAGGCTGCACTGGAAGTTACCCCATGCCTGGTGAAACCTTCAGAAGTGACCCGTCTATGGGAAGCGCAGCCTGAGTGGCAGGATAAAGGCATCCTTCTCGTTGCTGACGAGAGTCTGATAGCCATTGCGGGCCACTTGCGAAGTCTGCTGAGCGTGCAATTGCCGGATGGCGGGTATGCCTATCTGAGGTATTACTCGCCCAATCAGCTTCGGCGGCTGATGTTCACCTTCAACGAACAGGAGCGAAATCGGTTCAGCGGACCGATCAAGGAGTGGTTGGCTTTCCAGTCGGACGGCTCTTTGTCCCGTTTCCGCTCGGAGGCGTCAAGGCCCGCCAAAGCCGCTTCCGACGAAGGCTGGTTCCTGCTCACGGAACAGCATTTGGCGGCCCTGTCGGACAGCGCAAAGAACGAGTTCGTGGAAAAGCTGGGGCGCTTTCTGGCGATGAATGATCCCGTGCGGCTGTACCGATTGATTGAGGATGCAAATTCCCAGGGTTTCCGAACTGAGAAGGAAGTGAGCCGATACGCGGAGCTGGCATTGGTTCATGGGGAGCGCATCAAGCGCCTGGAAAGTCAGGCTATCTTGTCAAACCCAGAGCAATCCACGGGCGCGCGTCTGAACGCATTGGATAAACATTTGGCATACGGAGTTGCCTGATGAGTTCTGAATACACCGTTCGCTCCGGCGACACACTCGGTGCAATCGCACAAAGGCATCAAACCACCCTGAGCAGTTTGATGCGGCTGAATCCCGACATTGAAAATCCCGATCGTATCTTTCCCGGGCAGTTGCTCAAGATGCCGGCGGCCAACGATGAGGGGTTTTCCAACTGCGAAGTGGGTGCTGTTGCTCAGGAGCCCTCATGTTCCGAGGAAATCGTGGAGGTCGTTCACGTAACGGGAGCGGACGAGCTGATCCTCTTGACGGAGGAGGAACTTGCGGAGTGGGTGGAAGAAGAGGAATTTGTCTGTGGCCCCGTTACCGAATTCTATAGCAAGCTGGACGGGCTTGATGATGGCGAGACCGACTCAGAATTAGGCGCGACAGACGGCGAAGGGCAGCTGCTGTCGGAGGTCCAGAAAGAGAAAGAGCGGCTGGTCAACGAGCTTGAAGCACGCTCCGTACTGACCAATGACATGCAGACCATCCCGCCAATTACCGAAATAAAGCGTTTGGCGGGCAACAAACATGTCACCTTTGTGCGTTCTGACAAGATCGCAAACCACCGCCGCCGGTATTCCATAGCAGCCAGAGACAGGGCGCGAAGTAAGGGCTGGTTAACTGGGAAAGGTGTCGATCCGGCGAAGCTAAAAGAAGCCATCCGAAGCGAACTCAATATCAAGTTCAACGCAACCTTATGGGAGCCGGATAAAAATGGAGCGCTTATGACGACGTTGAACAAGTTTTACGATGAGGCATCCTGGTCTATTTGGGGAGACGCCGAAGCCAGACGGGAAGCGGTCGACGAGACCGGGTTCGATGCTTCTGCAGAGGCCCAGTTCATGCGGTTTGCAGCCGGTGCGACGGCCTCGGGTGAATTTGATCCGCGCAAAGGGAAAGTGCATTTCCAGGCGAAAGTGGAAGGACAATATGCGCTGGCACAGGGCAAGGTTGGTGTTGAACAGGCCTTCCCCGTGAATAACCGGTCCGAAATCCGGATGCCCTACCGTGTTGGAGGATGGGATGGCGAGCGAAGAATTGCTTCGTTGGGACATTTCCAGGCTGCAATTAATGCTTCGCTTTCAGGTTTCGCGGGCGCTTCGGCGCTAATGGCTGCCAACGTTCATGTTTCCACCACCGATGGGCTGCCCACTGTGAAAGGTATTGCTGCAAGGACACATGGGCAAAAAGCCGGTATCGAAGGAAGTGTTTTTGCCGGGGTTCGTGGAGGTTGCGAGGTTTCCGGTGAGCTCCGGTGGAAGGATGTTCTGACCGAACAGAGAGAGTGGGACAAGCTTTGTCGAATCGGGAAGAAAGTTGAAGCAGCGTTGGGCGTGGGGGCTGAGGCGGAGCTCAGGCTGTTATTCAGCAGGGATACTGGCAAATTTTATCTCAACTTACATGCTGGGCTCGTGTTGGGGGTGGGACCATCTGGAAGCTTTCTTCTAGAGATTGAAACCCAAAAAGTTATTCGGATGCTTCATTTTGTCTATAACGCACTCTTGGACGTAGATTTCCGATATTTGGAATTGTTCGAGCGAAGAACAGCCGCGTTCGATTGGTATCGGCGGTTTAGCCTGTATGCGCTGTGTCGCGGATTGACAGCGATTGATACAGCGGTTGAATTTACTGAAGTTGCAGCGGACCGGATCGAAGAATTCGTCAACGAGTTGTTTATTGCTCGAAAACGTGAACTTGAAGCAGGGGAACTTGCCGAGAATGTGGTCGAAGATATCAAATCCGCGGAAAATTCTGTGTTTCTTCACTCTCCTCCAGAGGTGAAAGGAACAGTGCTGGATAACATTCTCTACGACTGGTGGGTGACACCTGATATTTGGAACGAGAACGATATAAAAATTCAAGCCGTAACCGAGATCATGAGCTCGTTCCAGAGTTGGCGAGACTTCGAGGAAACTTTGGTCCGCATGAACCCCGAGGGGCTTGCACGAAGAAAAGAGTTCGATAAGAACCTTGAGCGCTTATTCGATTTCATTGGGAAAACTGAATCAGATCAGCGGCTTTTTATACGCGGATTACGGGATCGGTCTGCTCTTGCAGGCACGCCTGTGAAAATGGATCCCTTTGACGTCTGCCGTATCTGTCGCATTGGATAAAGGAGCATTGTTTATGTTGAAGCCTTGCCCTCTAAAAGTAGTGGGTTTACTTGTGTCGCCCGCTGTTTTAGTAGCGTGTGGGGGAGTGGGTGGAGGTGATGAATGGCCCAGTTCTGTGAAGGCTGTTGCCGATCAGGCAGTCGAGAATCAGGTTTTCGTCAAAGGAGGGACGTTTAAACTTGGAGACATAGGGCGACCAAACGGAACTCCGTACATGGTACTGACAGATCATGCACTGCCACCGGTTGAGGTCAAAGTCGACAGCTTTTCTATCTCCCGATACGAGACGACCTGGGGGGAAATGGAAGTTTACTACGAGGATGTTGGGCGAGCTCATCTATACGAGGATGACTACACGGACCGCAAGTATTTGAACGCCTCGGACGATCCAATGTCGCCCTATTATAACCGCAAACCAGCCCGGGTACCCAATTATTACGAGGCTGAACGGTACTGTGAATGGCTGTCTGATCAGACAGGCCTCCCCTTTGCGCTGCCGACTGAGGCTCAGTGGGAATACGCTGCCCGAAGTCGGGGGCGCAATGTCCCTTACGCGACAGACACGGGTGAAGAGCACAACGACACCTATTTACAACGACCCAGAGAGTACATCGACCCAAGCATACCTCCCTCCGGCAACATGTTGAGCCACGACTCGGGCATTATGGAACGCAGACCCGTTGGGACCTATCCTCCAAACCCACTAGGCCTCTATGACATGAGTGGGAACGTGGCGGAATGGACTCAGGATTGGTTCGAGGAGGACTACTACAAGCATGCGCCATTTGATAATCCGAGTGGCCCTGTGGGGCCGCCAGACCCGGAAAAGCCAGAGAAAACCGTACGAGATTGGGCTGGAAAGGGGGGTGGCTTTGGCGGTGGCGGCACGGTCTTTGTCAGGAGTGGAGTCCATGTTGAGGCCCCCGGCACGGGCTTCCGCTGCGTGGTCAACCATCCTGAACGTATCAACTGATCACCAAACTCAGATAAAGAGCTTAATCTGGGTTCTTTTTAATTCATCGTGCACCTGAACCCCCTGGTTTCTGCAGCCAGGGTTTCCGACCCTTTTTGACGAGTTACTGTTGTGTTTCCGTGAAATTCTTTATAGTTTCCGCCCCGGAGGACTCGGTAGGGCAGCTCTTCAAATATATCTCTCTGCCCCTCGACAGGACCTTTAGGGTTATCGACTGGAGATTTCTCGTAGTAATCATGTGAGTAATTGTCGCTCACCCATTCTCCAACGTTCCCTGACATGTCATACAAGCCCAGTCCGTTCGGTGGAAATGCGCCCGGCGGTTTCGGTAACGCAACTTTATCAGAGGGAGGGGAGTAACGGCTGTATTCGACTTTTGCTGCCATAGTGACGTCTTCAACTGCCTCTCCGCTCCCGGTGGCGTAGCGAGGCATTTGTCCGCGAGATCTAGCTGCAAACTCCCACTCTGCCTCTGTAGGAAGCCGGACTTTAGCATCGGCGCGTTTACCAAGCCATTCGCAAAATGCTTGCGCGTCTGACCAAGATGCGACTGCTGGCAACGTTGCTTCAAATCGCTCAGAGTTTTCGCCCCTCATATCGCCATATCGATCATCGGAGGGTTTGTAATCCGTAACCGCCATAAACAACTCGAAATCCCCTTGTGTCACTTCGTACTTCTGAATATAAAAATCATCAACGATGACGCGATGTGCCGGAATGGTATCGCTGCGAACACTCCACCCGCCGGGATTTCCCATCATAAACTCCCCACCTTCGACAAAAACCATGGCGTCCATCTGTCGCTGGACCATGTCTTCCGCCTGGGATTCGTAATAAAGGTTGCAGCCTGACAGGGTAGAGGTGGCAACAAGACAAGAAACAACGAGGTAACGCATGCTTGCTCCGTGCATTGGGATTAACACTCCATGTGTTTCTCGATTCTATCAACTTACGTGAAGCAACAGAATTACCGGAGAGATAGTTTGTGCGGACTGGAAGGACCGAGTCCCATGTTGTGACTTTCGAGGCCAATCAGTGTGACCTGGATGCCATGGATGAAGGCTAAGGTTACTCAAGGCAGTACCGTAGTCTGAGCTTCCGAATCAGATGGATCCAAGCGATAAAGACGCGGGCAGCCGGAAAATCTACAATTCAAGCATGTTCGGCAGTTAAACTTTTTGAGAAGGAACAACGAAAACCAGTGGTTTCATTGGTTACTCGTTGAATGGCTTTGCGTCTCGTGACCGTTGTGTTGCCGGAAAAGTCCTTGAAGTCGCCACCTCGGAGAACCCGGTAGGGTTCGTTACTCCAGTTTTCTATGACAGGGTCGACGGGGCCTTCCGGATTATCAATTGGGGAGTCTTCATAGTAACCACCGTGATAATAATCTCTTATCCACTCGGCTACATTGCCCGACATGTCATATAGGCCAAGCGGGTTTGGGGGGAAGCTGCCGGGAGGCTTGGGCAGCACTTGTTTTTGTCGACGGTACTGTGACGGGCGAGCGGCCATTGTTACGCCTCTTTCTGCTTTTCCGGTTGCAGTTCCATAACGCATCATTTTGCCGCCATTTCTGGCCGCGTATTCCCACTGAGCTTCTGTTGGCAGGTTTACGTTTTTACCGGTTTGCCCACTCAGCCACTGGCAGAATTCTGATGCATCTGACCATGAGACCACTGCTGGAAGCTGCGGCTGGTAACGGTCGGGTTTTTCCTCGCGAAGCTGTTCATAATATTTGCTTGAGTACTCATATCCCGTCGTAGCCATAAACAACTCAAAGTCCCCCTGAGTGACCTCATACTTCTGAATATAGAAATCATCCAGAACCACTTTATGGGGCGGCCAGCTGTCCCTGCTTCCGTCCCACCCTCCAGGATTCCCCATCATAAACTCTCCACCTTCGACAAAAACCATGGCATTCATCTGTCGCTGGATCATGTCTTCTGCCTGGGATTCGTAATCGAGGCTGCACCCGGAAAGGGTAGAAGTAACAACAAGGGAAGAAAAAACGAGATAACGCATGCTTGCTCCGTGCATTGGGGTTAACACTCCGTGTGTCGCGCCAATTCTACCAAGTTGCGTGACGTAACAGAATTCCCATAGACACAGTTTGTGTTCATTGGCTACGCCAGGTCTCACTTTGCGGCCTTCATGGCCAGCCAATTCGAGTATAATTTCTACTCCCGAAAACAGAGCGTTCTCGGGCAAGGAAGCAACGATTTTTCAAAGGAATGACTATGAAAACTTTCAACACGCTGCGGGTGATTTTTGCACTCGTGGGTGTCGGCTTGCTTGTCGCCGCCTTTTTCTCTTTCCAGAGTACTTCAACCTTTCTTGAAAACGCGACAGCCACGCCAGATATTGTCACCGATTTGATTCGATCGCGTTCCCCGTTGATCAGTCGTTTCAAGCTTGGCCAGCGAACAGAAGGCAAAGCCAAAAACAAAACGCCGGACCTGCGACTGGGGATTCAGGAACTGGAATATACCCACAGCACAATGCAGACGGGCGTCGGACAAGTCGATGATTTCAATTTGACCCGAAACACACCGTTGAAACGGATTACAGGCTGGGTTCCGGTACCGGAAGATCACGCGGTGCACTTTCTGGTAGAACGGAACCTGACGGGTGGCGAAACCAATGCGTTTAATCATAATGAAAGGCGAACGATTAGCCTGAGGATGGTCTTGCAGGCCTGCATCGAGAGCGAGGTTGGCTACTTCAGAATCCCCATGCCAGTACTTGATGATTACCAGCCGTTTGATGCCGCTCGTCACGGTGTGTTGCCGGATAAAGAGCGCCAGGCTTTTAATCCGTTCAACAATGAGCCTGTACCTTACTGGATTGTGAAAGAGGTTGCCGTGTGAGTGAGAATGGCCAAAAAGACAGCCACGAAAAACGCGGTTTTCGGGCGGATAAGATTCGGTATCTTCCGGAATCTGCAAAAAGTCGGGACCGGCTCGGTGAGGATCTTCAACCTGTCGGTGACTATGCAGGAATCAACCCCTACTACCGGGTGTGTGAGGATCTAGAGGTTGTCCAGCATCAGTACCAGAACGATCCGAATGGGTTCTCATCGGGGGACTGGTGGTGGGATCAACGTCAGATTCGATTTCTTAATGGTAAGGCATTTATTGGCCTTTCGGCTCTGCTGCTGTTGATACCTTATGTTTGGGGTGGCGTGGTTCTGGTCGGTGGCGGAATATTGGCCCTATATTTTGCCGATTTGGTAGACATACCTAAGGTCCTGAAGTTTTTTTGGATTCTTTTTGCAGGTTTTGCTTGGATAGGAGTCTCCTTCTGCATCCTCATAAAAACCATGCCCTGGGTCATGGGCGGTTTCGCCCTGCTACTCAGACCATTCGACAAGTTGCTGGGAAAACTCCTGGATCGCAGCCTGGAGTCGGGCGAAAGCGCCTTCAACCGTGAAACAGGCGAGGTGAGCTTCGCCCTGTCGGGCAACAAGAAACTGACGGCCCCCTTTGAGGAGTTCGATGCCTACGTGGAACGAGTAGTCCAGCATGGTGGCATCTTCTATCGCCTGATGTTTGTCCACCGTTACACCGGCAAGCAGTTCAGCCAGACCTCCATCAGCCGGATAGAACCAGCCAGAGAAGAAGTCATGGCCCTGTGGGACATGCTGCAGCGCTATATGGATGTTTCCCAACCGCTGCCGGATGTGCCAAGGCTGGAGCCTTTCCGCCACCTGGACCCGGTGACGGTCGAACACGACCAGCGTACCGGACGTGATTCCCGATTCTGGCGTGATTTGGATCTGGAATCCTGGAAGCAGGGCGAAGGGGCGGAGTGGCTGAAACGTCAGGTCGAGTATCCCTGGAACAAATGCACCTGCAGGCTGACGCCGCAGATTGGGAAGATTTCGATGGATGCCTATAGAGAAAAGATGGCGTCTGTAAAAATGGGGTCAGATGAAAACGGGGTCAGATGAACTTTTCATCTGACCCCGTTTTCATCTGACCCCAAGTTCACGGCCGGGAGTTAGATTTCCACCTCCTCAAACAACTCCGGTACCTCGGCATCCCAGCCAAACTTTTCATGAATGCGCTTGCGCATAACGTCACTCGCCACCATTTCCCCATGAGTGACATATACTTTTTCAGGCCTGAGCGAGCCCTGCTCCAGCCAGGCCAGAATCTCGTTGTAGTCCCCATGCGCCGAGAGCGAATCCATATTGTGAATTTCCGCCTTCACCGGCCAGTACTCACCATGAATTTTCACTGATTCCGCACCGTTCACCAGAGCATCCCCGCGAGTCCCAGGCGCCTGAAACCCGGCGAACACAATGCTGTTACGGGGATTGGGCAATAAGGTCTTCAGATGGTGCAGCACCCGCCCGCCGCTGGCCATGCCACTGGCGGAAATGATCACGCAGGGGTAGCGCACGGCATCCAGCTCGATGGATTCCTCCACGGTACGGACAAACTCGGTTTTCTCATCCATCAACTCGCACTGGGCAGCATTCAGCTTGTGTTCCTTGTGGTGTTTGCAAAAGATCTCGGTGGCTTTGATCGCCATGGGGCTGTTAAGGAACACCGGTAATTTTGGAATTTTGCCGTCGCCCATGATCTTGTGAATCACATACAGCAGCATTTGCGCCCGGCCAACGGCGAATGCAGGCAGTAGCACGATACCGCCGCGCCCCGCTGTTTTTGTGATGATCTCGGCAAGCACGGCCTCAGGATCCGACTCGCCATGGGCCCGGTCGCCATAGGTGGATTCGCACACCAGCACATCCGCCTTTTGAAGCGGCTCCGGCGGGCGCATGATGATGTCGTTCTGCCGGCCAACGTCGCCACTGAACACCACCGTGCGGTCCGAGCCCTGGTGATGAACGTGCACGCAGGAGGAGCCCAGAATATGCCCCGCCGGCGTAAAGGTTACCCGGAAGCCTTTCACCGGCTCGAAGGCTTCATGGTAGTGCAGCGACTCGAAGTGCTTCAGCGCCTCCCAGGCGTCTTTCTCGGTAAACAGCGGCTCCGGTTTCTCGTGTTTGGAGAACTTCTTGCGGAAGGCATACCTGGCATCCTCCTCCTGCAGGAAGCCCGCATCGGGTAGCAGCACCTTGCACAGCTCGTGGGTGGCCTTGGTACAGTACACCTTGCCTTTGAAGCCGTTCTTCACCAGGGCAGGCAGGTAGCCGGAATGATCAATGTGCGCATGGGTAAGCACCACGGCATCAATCGTGGAAGGATCCACCGGAAACGCCGCCCAGTTGCGCTTGCGCAGGGTTTTAACGCCCTGGTACATACCGCAGTCCACCAATACCCTGTGCTTCTCATCCGAGAGCAAATAACGGGAGCCGGTGACCGTTCCTGTGGCGCCGAGGAAGCGAAGTTTCATGTTGAGATCCTTTTTGTTGATTAAATCGGGGTCAGAAGAAAGCGTTCTTCTGACCCCATCTTTAACAGTGATACTATGGCGTAAAAATAGGGACTGATGAAGGTTTTCATCGCGGCTCGCTTTGCGTCAGGTCAAGGAGGACCAAGTTAATGCACTGCCAACGCTTTGGGTTGGACGTATACATTACCCGCCATGCCAGCGAACGCATGGTTCAGAGAAGGGTTAGTGACTCAGAAATCGCAGAACTCATGGAAACCGGTGAAATACGATATAAAGATAGCCAACGGCTATGGGTAGCCAAGGCATTTGAAGACCGGTGTGATAACCTGATCTGCGTGGCAGTCGCGCTCGAAGACACGCTGGTCGTAAAGACGGTGATGCATCACTTTAGTTGGGAGGTTGAGGGATGAGAACAACCTATGACGAGGCGGATGATATTCTGGTGTTGCACCTCTCAGAGAAGCCCATCGTGAAAGAGGTTTCTCAGGATTGGAATACGCATATCAGCTATGCAGATGATGGCACCGTAGTCGAAGTTGTCATTCTGGAGGCTTCCAGGCAGGGGGCTTGGCCTTTGCTTTGTAGTCACGCGGCGTAGTAGCCAGTTTTTGAAATTGGGGTCAGAAGAAAGCTTTCTTCTGACCCCGTCTTCACTGACCCCGCCTTTAAGGACGCGCCCATGGATTACAGCTCCATTCTCCCGGATGTCATTAAAGTAGCCGACGAGGCCAGCGAGAGAGTGCTGCACATCTACCAGTCGGACTTCAAGGTGAGCTACAAGGCCGACGATTCACCCATCACCGCCGCAGACACCGCCGCCCATGACATCATCACCCAGGGCCTGCGCACCATCAGCCGGGACATTCCCATCCTCTCCGAAGAGGGCAAGGATATTCCTTGGGAGGAGCGCAAGCACTGGCGCCGGTTCTGGCTAGTCGACCCCATTGACGGTACCAAGGATTTCACCCAGCGCACGGGGGAGTTCACCGTTAATATTGCCCTGATTGAGGATGGAGAGGCCATTCTGGGTGTGGTCACCGCGCCCGCTTTGCATGAGGCCTATTGGGGGCTGAAAGGCGAGGGCGCCCACAAAAGGGATCGCACTGGCAGAGTTCACCGCATCCGCGTTGCCGAACCGAAAGCCGTAAAGCGTGTGGTGGCCAGCAAGAACCACCTGAACCCGGAAACAACAGCGTTCATAGAGGAGCAGATCGGCGAGCATGAACTGGTGCAGGCCGGCAGCTCCCTCAAGTTCTGCCGCATTGCTGAGGGTCATGCCGATATCTACCCGCGGTTAGGGCCTACTTGCGAGTGGGACACCGGCGCGGCTCAGGCTGTTTTGGTGGCAGCGGGTGGTAAAGTGGAGACTCTGGAGGGGCAGCCGCTAAAATACGGCAAGCAGGATGTGCTAAATCCGTATTTCATTGCTGCGGGAAACTGGTATATTTTTTGACTTTCGCTGGTAAGGGGCGAGGGACAGAGTGAGGCACGGATGACGTTTTTCCTTCGATTGAGAGAATGGTTGTTTGAGTTACCGAGGCCGCAAAAACGCCTGGTCTCGGTTTTCGCCGATTTCTGCTTTATCAGCATTGCGTTTTGGACCTCGTTTGCGCTGCGTTTCGAAGATCTGGCCTGGATGCCCAATGAGCGACAATGGATGACGTTTGGTCTTACCATACTTGTCTCCATTGGCGTTTTTGTGAGGATCGGTCTTTACCGGGCGGTCATTCGATACATCAGCGAAAAAGCGCTGATGGTGATGATGGCTGGAGTTGCAGCCTCTGCGTTGGCGCTTATTCTTTCCGGCTTTGTTTTCCAGGCTTTGGTGCCCAGATCTGTCCCGGTGATATACGGGGCGTTTCTTTTCATTATGGTAGCGGGCACCCGGTTCACATTTCGTACCATGATCAACCGGCCCCGCGAAAAAGCCAAAGGGCGCGTTCTTATCGTAGGGACAGGTCCGAAGGCGCTCCAGCTCCACTTTGCCCTGATGCAAGGCACGGAATACCGGCCCATGGGCTTTGTGTCTCTCGATCATCAAAAACACAAATCTCTTATTGCCGGGTTGCAGGTGTACCCGGTTGAACACATCAAGCGTGCGGCCCGAGAACAGGGTATTCAGCGTGTGTTTCTGGCGCTTGAGGACAAGGGCTCAATCAGCCGGCGGGAACTGATTGAAACCCTTGAGGAGCTGGTTATTCCGGTACAGACCGTGCCGGCGATGTCGGAACTGGTTGCCGGGCAGGCCCGGATTAACGACATCCGGGAGCTCGATATTGCCGATCTGTTGGGGCGTGATCCGGTTTTGCCGAACAAAGCCGTGGTGGCGAAGAACCTCAGCGGAAAAGTGGTGCTCGTCACTGGCGCAGGGGGCTCTATCGGTTCGGAGCTCTGCCGTCAGATCGTGCGCAACGGGCCGGCCGGTATTGTACTGCTTGAGCAGTCCGAATTCGGCCTGTTCAGCATTGAACGCGAACTCAAGTCCATCAACGAAGTCGAGAACCTCGGGGTCGAAATAAACGCGCTTCTTGGCAGCGTTATACACCGGCGACGCAACGAGGTAATCATGCAGTCGTTTGGTGTCGACATTGTCTACCATGCCGCAGCGTACAAACACGTTCCTCTGGTTGAGGGCAATATTCTGGAGGGCATCCAGAATAACGTGGTTGGAACCTGGCACTGCGCAGAGGCGGCCATCGCGGCAGGGGTTGAGCGCTTCGTACTGATATCCACTGACAAAGCGGTACGGCCCACCAACGTTATGGGATGCTCCAAGCGGTTGGCCGAACTCGTTCTTCAGGGTTTGGCGCAGCGCCAGGGCGGAACCATTTTTTCTATGGTTCGTTTC
Source organism: Marinobacter subterrani (assembly GCF_001045555.1). Lineage (NCBI taxonomy): Bacteria > Pseudomonadati > Pseudomonadota > Gammaproteobacteria > Pseudomonadales > Marinobacteraceae > Marinobacter > Marinobacter subterrani. Next base: position 1,333,225 of record NZ_LFBU01000001.1, on the reverse strand, counting down.
GGCAACGTGCTTGGCTCATCCGGCTCGGTGGTGCCGCTGTTTCGTGACCAGATTCGCGATGGAGGCCCTGTAACCGTCACCCATCCCGATATCATCCGTTATTTCATGACCATCCCGGAAGCCAGCCAGTTGGTGCTCCAGGCCGGAGCCATGGGGGAGGGCGGAGAGGTCTTTGTTCTGGATATGGGAGAACCGGTAAAAATTGCCGATCTGGCGAGGAAAATGATCCGGCTGATGGGGCTTACCGAGAAAACGGAAGCTGATCCCCATGGAAATATTGAAATCCGGTTTACCGGGCTTAGGCCGGGAGAAAAACTCTTCGAAGAGCTGCTGATCGGAGAGCATGCTCTTCAAACCGTCCACCCAAGAATCATGATGGCCCGGGAAGAATCATTGTCCTGGCCGAGCGTTGAGGCGTTGCTCTCGAAGCTGGTTTCGGCATGCAAGAGGTTTGATTACGAGGCCGCCATTGAGTTGATGCGTAACGCGCCAACGGGCTACTCACCTTCGTACAAACCTGAAGACCGGCTTCAGGGGCGCAGTGTAAGTGAAAGTTCCCGGAGCCCTCAGGCCTCAGGTAAACCGGGAAATATACACCGGCTCCCGCTTTAGCGAGGCTTCACCGGTGTATGCTGGATACGGACTAAAAAGATGTTCTTCCGTTACAGAATTTATACCGTTCTGCGACACAACCCCGGCTCATTATGATAACCTTGCGCGTTTTTATCAGGGCGAAAAAGACAGTGTCCGGAATGCGGTGAGACTAGCATGGTCGGACTTCAGTGACATCAAGCAATTTCAGGTCGGTACGAGTGGAACAGTCAGGGACGGTGGCGGTCACAGGCGCCAAAGGCTTCGTTGGGCAGTATCTCTGCGAAGGCCTCAGGGCAGATGGCTACTCTGTTCGTGAGCTGAGCCGAAACGGAGGCAATGGCGCCGACCAGTTTGCCATCGGGGACCTGGGTGCCGACCCGGTATGGACCCCTTGCCTCCAGGGTGTCGATACGGTTATTCATTGCGCCGCTTTGGCCCACGCCCCCTTGAAAAAACACCCCTCAGCAGTTGAGCACCTTTTCCGCGTAAACTGTCATGCCGTTGACTCATTGGCAAAGGCCTGCCGGGAATCTGGTGTCCGGCGTTTGATTTTTCTCAGCAGTGTTAAAGTATACGGCGAGTCAACCTCGGGGCGCCCGCCCTTCGCAGAGGGCGATATACTTCAGCCGGAAGATGACTACGGCCGCAGCAAATGCCAGGCGGAGGCGATATTGAAAGGCTATCAGAGTGACGAGCTGCAGATCTGCTGCCTTCGCCTGCCCCTGGTCTATGGCGCTCAAGCCAAGGCAAACTTTGCGAGACTCAGAAAGTTGGCGCTATCGGGGTTGCCGGTTCCCCTGGGTGGGGTAAGGAATCGCCGAAGTGTACTTGCGCTGGCGAATTTGCTCATGGTGGTGTTGTGCCTTCTGCAAAAACACCGGTGGTCATTTTTTGAGCTGAATGTGGCTGACCCCGAGCCCGTCTCGACGCCGGATCTCCTGCGGATAATTGCCGAATCGTCCTCCAGGCCCACCAGACTGCTCTCTCTTCCTGACCGATGGCTGCGTGCTCTTGCCAGCCTCGTTGGGTTTCGGCCTGCCATGGAAAAGCTTATGGGGGATTTGGAGCTCAGCCTGAAGCTTCTGGCCCGTCAATGTCCGGATGCCGGGCTCAAGACCACCAATAGTGCTTTCCAATACATGCAGGATGAGTACTGCCAAAAAAACGGAGCGCCGAAGTAAGCAATGCGAGTGCTCCAATTCTACCGAACGTATTTGCCAGAAACCCACGGCGGCGTGGAAGAGGCGATCCATCAGATTTGTCTCTCCACCCGGAAACACGGCGTGGTTCAGCGTGTGCTTACAATGGCCCACGTGCAGAATGTGGAGACTCTCGAGCTACCAGAAGGGCAGGTGATACGCGTGCCGGTTCAGGCTGAGCCGGCATCCTGCTCAATGGGCGTTGAAGCCTTTCGGGTATACCGGGAGCAGGCAGAGTGGGCCGATCTGATTCACATCCACTACCCCTGGCCGTTTGCCGATCTGGTACACCTGCTTTCGGGTGCTCAAAAGCCGGTTCTCGTAACCTATCACTCCGACATTATCCGCCAGTCTCTGCTGGAAAAGCTTTACGCGCCGCTGCGCTGGCTTTTTTTCCGGAAGGTTGGCCGTTTTGTCGCCACATCGCCCAACTACCTCGCCACAAGCCGTTTATTGCAGCGTTTGCAACCGCGAGTTGAAGTTGTGCCCCTGGGCCTGGCACCGGAAAGTTATCAGCCTCCGAGTGAAGAGGCGCTGCGGGCCGTTGAGCAGTCCTACGGGTCGGGTTTTTTCCTGTTTATTGGTGTGCTTCGCTATTACAAAGGGTTGCGCTTCCTGATTGAGGCTGCGGCCCGAACGGGATTGCCCGTGGTTATAGCCGGCCACGGCCCGGAACAGAAAGCACTCCGGGAACAGGCAGAACGAGTTGGCGCAAAAAGTGTACAATTTGCAGGTTTCGTAAGTGATGACGTCAAACAGGCCTTGATGGCGCGGGCCGCAGCGATTGTTTTCCCCTCCTGCGAGCGCTCAGAGGCTTTCGGAGTAACCCTGCTTGAAGGGCAGTTGCATGGCCTGCCATTAATCACCTGTGAGATCGGAACAGGCACCAGCTTCGTGAATCAGCATGGTGAAACCGGCCTGGTCGTGCCGGCGCGCAGTTCCGAAGCGCTGGCCGGTGCCATGCAGCAATTGCACGAAAACCCCGAAAAAGCGCGGCGCATGGGCCTGGCTGGACGGGAGCGATTTGACAGCGTATTTTCCGGCAACCAGGTGGGCGAGAGATACCTGAACCTTTATCGGAAACTGCTGGAACCTGATTCCATTTAATCATTACCGTATTACAGGCGAACTACATGGCAGATACATCTATACTTCCTGTTCTTCTTGCTGGCGGCACCGGATCGCGCCTTTGGCCCTTATCCCGCACCCTGATGCCCAAGCAGTTTATCCGCCTGACCGGCAGCCAGACCATGCTGCAGCAAACCCTTGCCCGCACCACCGGCCTGAATGCCATGGCGCCGGCGGTGGTATGCAACGAGGAGCACCGGTTCATTGTGGCTGAACAGGCCAGGCAGGCGGGTATTGAGCTGGACAAAATATTGCTCGAGCCATTCGGCCGCAATACCGCCCCCGCAATCGCCCTGGTTGCCATGCAACAGAAAGCGCGTAAGCAAGACCCTTTGCTCCTGGTATTGCCGTCTGACCATCTGATAGATGACGACCAGCGCTTTCTCGCCCTGATGCGCCAAGGCGCCGAGGAGGCTGCAAAAGGCCGGTTGGTGACCTTCGGCATTGTACCCACAGGCCCGGAAACCGGCTTCGGGTATATCGATGCTGGAGAAGCTCTCGGGGCCGATGAGAAAGCCTTCAGGGTGAGCCGGTTTGTCGAGAAGCCGGATCAGAAAACCGCCGAAGAATTTCTCGCAGCCGGCAATTTCTACTGGAACAGCGGCATGTTCATTTTCCGGGCTTCGGTGTACCTGGAAGAGCTGGAAAACTCCCGCCCGGACATCTTCGAAGCCTGCGAAAAAGCGGCTGGTGCCATGCAGCAGGACGCCGACTTTGACAGAGTGCCCGCAGACATTTTTCAGGCCTGCCCGGACGAGTCGATCGACTACGCGGTGATGGAGAAAACCGAAAAAGCCGCCGTAGTGCCCTTCGACGCGGGCTGGAACGATCTCGGTTCCTGGTCAGCCCTGTGGGACGTGGAGAACAAGGACAGCAATAACAACGTGTGCATTGGCGATATTGTTACCCACGATTCCCGCAACTCCTACATCCGCGGCGAAAGCCGCCTGGTCGCCGCCGTTGGCGTGGATAACATGGTAATCGTGGAAACCAAAGACGCCGTGCTGGTGGCTCACAAAGACAGCGTTCAGGACGTTAAAAAAATCGTGCAGGAAATCAAGGTGCAGGAACGCACCGAGCACCACGCCCACGTAAGAGTCTACCGCCCCTGGGGTGACTACGAGTCCATCGACGAAGGCCACCGCTTCCAGGTGAAGCGCATTACTGTGAAGCCGGGGGAAAAACTGTCGCTGCAAATGCACTACCACCGCGCAGAGCACTGGATAGTGGTAAAAGGCACCGCCATCGTGGAGTGCAATGGTGAAGAAAAGCTGCTCACCGAAAACCAGTCCACCTTTATCCCCATTGGAGCCACCCATCGCCTGACCAATCCCGGTAAAGTACCGCTGGAATTGGTGGAGGTTCAGTCGGGCGCCTATGTGGGAGAAGATGATATCGTTCGATTCGAGGATACGTATGGGCGCTCTTAATGCTTTATGGGCATACCGCGGGTTTATTCTCGGCAGTGTAAAACGGGAATTCCAGTCCAAGTACCTTAACTCCCTGCTGGGTGTCGCCTGGACGGTTATTCAGCCTCTCTCCATGATCATCGTGTACACGATCATTTTCTCCCAGATCATGCGAGCGAAACTGCCGGGCGTGGAAAGCAGCTTTGGTTACAGCATCTACCTCTGTGCCGGTATTCTCACGTGGGGTCTGTTCGCAGAGATCGTCAGCCGGGGCCAGAATACATTTCTTGAGCATGGTAATTTGCTTAAAAAACTCAGCTTCCCCAGGCTGTGTTTGCCCGTCACCGTGGTTGCAACGGCAATGGTCAATTTTGCGATCATCTTTGGGCTGTTCTCTCTGTTTCTGATAGTTTCCGGGACGTTTCCGGGGCTCGTTTACTTCGCGATTGTGCCGGTGCTGATTGTGCAGGTAATTTTTGCGATCGGATTGGGCATCACGCTGGGGGTGCTCAACGTGTTTTTCAGGGATGTAGGCCAAGCATTCGGTGTAATTCTTCAGTTTTGGTTCTGGTTAACCCCAATTGTCTACCCGATTACCATATTGCCAGAAAGGGCTCAAGAATTGATGGGGTACAACCCCATGGTAGGACTGATGGGCGCTTATCAGACAATTCTGGCCCGTGGCGAGCTCCCGGACTGGCAGGCTCTTTTGCCGATACTTGTTCTGGGCATCTTCTTCTGTTTAACGGGCATGCGGCTGTTCCGTAAACACGCCGGCGAAATAGTGGACGAGCTCTGATGGGACAGATCACCGTAACCAACCTTGGAAAAGCCTATAAAAAATACCCCACTCGCTGGTCTCGGTTAGCTGAATGGGTGCTTCCCGGCAACCAGATGCGCCATGAGCTGACCTGGGTTCTGCAAGACATAAATTTCACGATCAGCCCGGGCGAAGCCGTGGGCATTGTGGGCATGAATGGGGCGGGCAAGAGCACTCTGCTCAAAATGATCACCGGTACCACCATGCCGACAACCGGATCGGTTGAAATCACAGGCCGGGTAGCGGCCCTGTTGGAATTGGGCATGGGATTTCACCCGGATTTCACGGGCAGACAGAATTGCTACATGGCGGGGCAGCTTCTTGGACTGACGGTCGAAGACATTGATCACCTGATGCCTGAGATAGAGGCGTTTGCTGAAATCGGTGATTATATGGATCAACCGGTACGCATGTACTCCAGCGGAATGCAGATGCGGGTGGCATTCAGCGTTGCCACCGCGCAGCGGCCGGACATCCTGATCGTTGATGAGGCTCTCTCGGTGGGTGATGCCTATTTTCAGCACAAGAGCTTTGATCGCATTCGAAAGTTCAGAGATCAGGGCACAACCCTTATGTTGGTTTCTCACGATAAGGGTTCCATCCAGGCACTCTGCGACCGAGCCATTCTGCTGAACTCTGGAAAGCTGGCGATGGAGGGTGATCCTGAGTCAGTAATGGATTTTTACAACGCGATGCTGGCGGACAGGGAGAATCATAAAGTCGAGCAGGTTAAGCGCGATGACGGAAAGGTTCAGACAGTTTCTGGTACAGGGGATGTAACCCTGGTCTCGGCAAAACTTTTGAATTCGGAGGCGCAACCGATCGAGGTCGCAACCGTGGGTCAGGCAGTGAAGCTACAAGTTGCGTTCAGATGCACGAAACCTGTTGATGACCTTGTGGTTGGCTATTTGATTAAAGATCGTTTGGGCCAGCCGGTATTTGGCACAAACACCTTCCATCATAAACAGATACTTCGTGACTTACCGGAAGGGAAAGAGGCCACGCAGGAGTTTTCGTTTGACCTCAATCTCGGAGAAGGCAGTTACTCGATCTCGGTAGCTATGCATGGCGATGACACCCACGTAGCTCGAAATTATGAGTGGAGAGACCACGTGCTGGTGTTTTCAGTAGTCAACACATCCGTAGAAAGTTTTGTTGGCGTTGCCTGGATGCCCCCCCAAATCAGGTGTTTGGAATGACAGATAAATTTTACCGAGCGTTCGAAGAAAAATATCGTGGCTCGCGAGAGTTGATTAAAAGTCGGTTGAGGGCCTATCAGCCTTTTCTGGAACCGTTATTAAGCGTTTATCCTGAGGCACGCGCATTGGATCTGGGCTGTGGGCGTGGTGAGTGGCTTGAGTTTATAACGGAGTTGGGGTTCTCCGGTCATGGTGTAGATATCGATGAAGGTATGCTCGCAGGCTGCACAGACCAAGGGCTCTCCGCAGAAAAAAGTGACCTTCTGGAATACATACAGGCTGTCGAAAGCGACTCTCTCGCTTTAGTGTCAGCATTTCATGTAGTGGAGCACATATCCTTCGAAGCGCTTCGTTTTCTGATCAGCGAGGCAATGCGTGCGCTGAAGCCTGGCGGTTTGCTGATCATGGAGACGCCTAATCCAGAGAACATAGTCGTTGGGACGCGTAGTTTTTACTTGGACCCAACTCATCAAAACCCTATTCCGTCAGAATTATTATCTTTTGCTGCTGAATTCTCGGGGTTTAAGCGCATTAAAACTTTGCGTTTGCAGGAGCCAAAAGAGTTAGTCAGCCAGGCGGATGTGAATCTACGCGAACTGTTAAATGGTGTCAGCCCGGATTATGCGGTTGTTGCCCAGAAGCAGGCTGAGCCCGAGGTAATGGGCAGGTTTGACAATGCTTTTGCAAAAGAATTCGGCTTGAGCCTGGATACGCTACTTACTCGCTTCGATAGCAGAGCACTGAGCATTGACGTGAAGGTAAGCGAGGTGGAAGCCAGGGCAGGTGAGGCAGAAGCCAGGGCAGGTGAGGCAGAAGCCAGGGCAGGTGAGGCAGAAGCTAGAGCAAGTGAAGCTGAAGGCAGAGCAAGTGAAGCTGAAGGCAGAGCAAGTGAAGCCGCGGCTAGAGCAGGTGAGGCGGTGGCAAATATCGAAGCCTTGCTTAATAGCCGATCATGGCGCATAACGGCGCCGGTAAGAACACTTGGTCAAGGTTTCAAGGATGTTCAGCATCCAGTTCGAGGTCGAATAAAAATAGTGCTGCAACATGCCTTTCTTTTCGTTCAGAGGCGCCCACGGTTAAAGCGGTTGCTGATAAAAGTAATCGGTCGTTTGCCGAGGCTAAAGAATCGACTTATCAGTATTGGGCGGCAAAGAGTCGTTTTTGAGACCTCAAATGATCGTCAGGTTCCAGCAGAGCTAGAACACCTAACGCCGCATGCTCGGCGGATATACCAAGACTTGAAAGTGGCCATTGAAAAGAACAGGAAGCGCAAGTAATGCGAATTGTGATTGATATGCAGGGTGCGCAGGCCTCAAATTGCCGTCGGGGTATCGGTCGTTACACCATGGCTTTTACCCAGGCACTCATCCTTAATCGTGGCGAACACGAGATCATTCTCGCCCTCAGCGGCTTGTTCCCGGAGACCATCGAACCCATCCGCGCCGCCTTCGACGGCCTGCTGCCGCAGGGTAACATCCGTGTTTGGCATGCGCCGGCTAATGTGGCATTCGCTGATGACGCCAATCAATTGCGCCGCCGCGCGGCGGAGCTGGTTCGGGAAGCGTTTCTCGCCAGCCTTAATCCCGATGTGGTGCATGTTAGCTCGTTGTTCGAGGGTCTCGAGGATGACACCGTAACCAGTGTGGGCTTATTTTCCAGTAAGGTGCCAACGTCCGTAACGCTTTTCGATCTTAATCCCCTCAGTTACCGTAAACCTTACCTTGAGAAGCCAACGGTTGCCGCGTGGTATTCCGAAAAAATTGATTCCATGCGCCGAGCCAATATTTGGTTGGCTATTTCCGAGTCTTCCCGGCAGGAAGGCATTGAGCAACTTGGCCTATCCGAGGAATGGGTGGTCAATGTCTCTACTTCCGCGGAATCCTACTTTCAGAAACTCAATATTTCAGATGAAGAAGAATCTTTAGTGCGGTCCCGCTACGGCCTGAATCGCCCGTTCGTCATGTATACCGGTGGCATCGATCATCGGAAAAATATCAAAGGTTTGATCCGAGCCTTTTCCAAATTGCCGAGGGAAATGCGTGAAACCTACCAACTGGCAATTGTTTGTTCCGCGGAGCCAGAAAGTCGCCAATTGCTTGAAGATTTGGCTGGGAAAGAGGGCTTGGGCAAGAGCTCGGTAATTCTTACAGGGGTTGTGCTCAAGGAGGATCTTCGAGTTCTCTACAATCTTTGCTCACTCTTCGTCTCTCCCTCTTGGCATGAAGGCTTTGGCCTCCCTGCATTGGAGGCCATGCGTTGTGGGGCTCCGGTGATCGGTACGAATACGCCCAGTCTGCTTGAGATGATCGGCTGGAAGGAAGCCTTATTCGACCCTCGTAACGACGAAGAGATGGCAACAATCATGGCGCGCGCGCTGTCTGATGAAGAATTTCGGGCGGGCCTCGTCACGAATACCAAGGTCCAGTCTGAGAAGTTTTCCTGGGATGAGACGGCCAAGCGAGCGATCGCGGCTATGGAGCGCCTGCACTCCAATCGCCAAATAGCGTCGTCAGTCAGAACGGGTGATTGTCCACGCCCGAGGCTCGCCTATGTTTCACCCCTGCCCCCAGAGCGAACCGGTATAGCGGACTACAGTGCTGAACTGCTGCCCGAATTGGCAAAGCACTATGAGATTGAGGTCATCGTAGCGCAAGAGGCGATTGAAGACCCATGGATCAACGCGAATTGCCCCATGCGATCTACGCAATGGTTTGTCGAGAATGGCGAACAGTATGATCGGGTTCTGTACCACGTCGGTAATTCGCCGTTTCACGAGCACATGTTTGACCTGCTTGAGGCTGTCCCCGGTGTTGTGGTTTTACATGACTTTTTCCTCTCGGACGTCGTGGCTCATGTTGACGTCAATGGACGTGCACCGGGATATTGGTCTAAGGAGTTGTATACCAGCCACGGTTACAAGGCGCTCTATGATCGCTTTCACGTTAAAGAAACGGCGGACTTAGTCAGGGATTACCCATGCAGTTTGAGCGTTATCCAGAATAGTTTGGGCATTATCGTGCATTCGCCGCACTCGCTTCAGCTTGCTCGCCAGTGGTACGGGCGTGAACCGGATGGCTCGGCGGTCGTTCCCCATCTGCGCAATTCCCGTATTAGGGTGGGCCGTGCCGAAGCCCGCAAGGCATTGGGGCTGGGGAATGAGGACTTCCTGGTATGCGCATTCGGCATGCTGGGACCCTCGAAGCTCAACCAGCGCCTCATAGATGTTTGGCTGGAGTCTGACCTAGCTCGAGGCGACTCTTGTCATCTTGTCTTTGTTGGCGAGAACCATGGGGGTGACTATGGGCAGGAGTTGCTTGCTACTATCCGAAGGGGCAGAGCGAAGGGAACTATCCGTATCACTGGTTGGGCGGACAGGAAGATGTTCGAGCAGTACCTCGCCGCTGCAGATGCCGCTGTCCAGTTGCGAACCCTATCGCGTGGCGAAACCTCCGGAACAGTACTCGACTGCATGAATTACGGTCTCCCGACCATCGTCAATGCCAACGGCAGCATGGCCGACCTCGACGAGGATGTAGTTTGGAAACTTCCGGACGATTTTGAAAACAGTGAGTTGGAGGACGCTCTGGTTAAACTTTGGCGATCTCCGCAATTGCGCGGTCAATTCGGCGAGCGTGCACGAGAGCGCATACTGACGCACCATGCCCCGGAGACCTGCGCCCGGCAGTATGCTGAAGCGATAGAAACTGTTTATTCGAGTGCAGCCAATGGTCTGCGTGGGGTTATCAAATCGCTCGCGAACAAGCCGGCTCTCGCATTTTCGGAGGCTGAGAAGATGCAGTTGGCTGAAGTCTTAGCCCTAAATCATCCCCCTCATAAAAGGGCAAAACGGTTGTATCTGGATGTGACAGCCACCTGCCGAAGTGATCTTAAAACAGGAATTGAGAGGGTTGCGCGGGCCCTCCTCATATCACTGTTGAAAAAACCACCATTAGGTTACCGTGTCGAGCCGGTGTATCTTAGTAATGCAGGTGGAAAGTGGCACTATCGGAGTGCATGCAGTTACACGCTTGCTTTGCTCGGATGCCCCTTAAAGGGACTTTCTGACGAGATGATTGAACCCGAATCTGGAGATCTTGTCTTGGGGCTAGATCTTTCCGGTGAGATATTGGTTGAAGCTGATCGTGGAGGGCTATTCGAAAACTTGCGCAATCATGGCATTTCTATCTATTTTATGGTTCATGATTTATTGCCTGTCCGGCTTCCTGAAGTCTTTCCGCCAGGCGCAGATCTCAATCATGCCAATTGGTTAAATGTAATAGCGAAATTCGATGGCGCAGTTTGTGTTTCCAGAAGCGTTGCTGTTGATCTAGCCGATTGGTTAAAAGAAAAAGGTGCCCTTCGCCGTAGTCAACGTCGTTTTCGTATTGGATGGTCGCATCACGGATTTGATGTGGCGAGTTCTGCACCTAGTACTGGTATGCCAAAGAATGCTGCGCAAGTTCTAAAACAACTCAATTCACGCCGCAGTTTTTTAATGGTTGGCACCATTGAGCCACGTAAAGGCTATCTGCAAGCCATTGAGGCTTTCAGCATGCTCTGGGAAGCGAACTTTGACGTCAACCTCGTCATTGTTGGGGCTGAAGGCTGGAAAGGTCTGCCTAACACGTTACGGCGTGACATCCCTGAAACCATAGAAACTCTTCGAGCACACCCAGAGCTTGGAAAGCGTCTATTTTGGCTTGAAGGGATTAGCGATGAATACTTAGAAAGGGTTTACTCATTGAGCAGTTGTTTGATTGCAGCGTCATATGGTGAGGGGTTCGGGTTACCTCTTATTGAGGCTGCGCAATATGGAATTCCCATAGTAGCTCGTGACATCCCAGTCTTCCGAGAAGTGCTTGGCTCTTCCGCTCATTTTTTTACCGGTAACTTACCTCAAGACATAAGCTCTTCAATTATAAGCTATATTAACAATTCTTTTGGTAATCGAGGTTTGGTATTACACCAAAGCTGGACGGAGAGTGCTCAAAACCTGGTAAAGATAATTTGTGATAAAGGTTTTAGAGAGTGTCATGAGTTTCACTATGGACTGCTATCTGATCAGGTTATAAAAGGAAAATCTAGGCTGTATATTGACGTCTCAGTTGTATGTCGAAACGATTTTCGTACAGGAATTCAGCGCGTGGTGCGCGCTTTACTACTTGAACTTGTCAAGAATCAGCCTAAAAACTACGAAGTGGTCCCTGTTTATCTAAGCGAGGCAAATGGTAAATGGTCTTATTATCATAAGAATAAAAATTTTTTGGATCAAAACCAGAATAGTACTGGGCCTTCAGGCTCTGAGAAAAAAATCCAGCCGGAGGACGGCGATATTCTCTTGGGTCTCGATTTAGCGGGTGGCTATGTCATTGCTGCAACAAACCAAAGGCTGTATTCTAATCTACGTTTACGTGGTGTGAAGGTGTTTTTTGTCGTCTATGACCTCCTTCCTGTCGTGGCCAAAAACTATTTTAGTAACAATGATTCTCAAGGTCATATCAGTTGGCTTGACTGTATAAGCGAGAGTGATGGCGTAATCTGTATTTCTAAGTCAGTTAGAGATGAATTTTTAAATTGGCATAAATGTCGATTTAAAACTATGCCCAACATTAAGACGGAATATTTCCACTTAGGTGCTGATATTCAAGAAAGCCACCCAACAAAAGGGCTCCCCGATGATGCGAGTGAAGTTTTATCACGCCTAGACTCCACCGTTACGTTTCTGATGGTAGGGACAATTGAACCGCGAAAGGGTTACGCTCAAGTTCTCGACGCTTTTGAAAGACTCTGGCAATCAGAGGTTGAGGTAAGTCTGGTGATAGTGGGTAAGCAGGGATGGATGGTCGAACGGCTTGTCGATCGTCTTCGAGTTCACCCCGAGCGTGACAAGCGCTTCGTCTGGCTGGAAGGGATCAGTGATGAATACTTGGAAAAGGTTTACGAGGCCAGCACGTGCTTGCTTGCCGCCTCCTATGGTGAGGGTTTTGGTCTCCCATTAATTGAGGCTGCTCAACACAAAATCCCCGTGATCGCCAGAGATATTCCTGTTTTCCGCGAAGTAGCCGGAGACAACGCCTATTATTTTAATAGCGAACATCCCAAGGATCTTGCGGATTCAGTTAAGTGCTGGATCGACCTTTATGCAAAGGGTGATCACCCGATTTCGGACAACATGCCCTGGCTTACCTGGAGGGAGAGTGCCCTGCAGCTTTTGAAGGTTTTGATAGACGATTCCGAGCCAAGCCCAATAACAGAGTCGGAAGCTGTGTTGGTGATGGAATCTGAGCCTCAGTGTCGAACTTAGATGTCGCTAATGTATCAGAGACAACCTTTCAAACAATTCACTCCGATTTTCGACTGATAAAATTAGCTAAGAAGGACAAGCAGTGAAAAAAGCAATCATTACCGGCGTCACCGGCCAGGACGGAGCCTACTTAGCTGAGCTCCTACTTGACAAAGGCTATACCGTTTATGGCGCCTTTCGTCGCACCGCATCAGTCAACTTCTGGCGTATCGAAGAACTGGGTATCGACCAGCACCCAAATCTTCACCTAGTTGAATACGATCTGACCGATCTTTCCTCCAGCATCCGCCTGCTGCAGCAGACCGAGGCCATGGAGGTATATAATCTCGCGGCTCAGAGCTTCGTCGGTGTTTCGTTTGATCAGCCGATCACCACGGGTGACATCACAGGGCTTGGCCCGGTTAACCTGTTGGAAGCGATCCGGATTGTGAACCCGAAAATCCGGTTCTACCAGGCGTCAACCTCCGAAATGTTCGGTAAGGTCCAGGCCATTCCCCAGAAGGAGGATACGCCGTTCTATCCTCGAAGCCCGTATGGCGTGGCCAAGCTCTATGCCCACTGGATGACCATTAACTACCGGGAGTCTTACGACATCTTCGGTACCAGTGGCATCCTGTTCAACCATGAGTCACCGCTGCGCGGTCAGGAATTTGTGACTCGGAAAATCACCAATTCCATCGCCCGTATCAAGCTGGGCAAGCAGGATGTGCTGGAGCTTGGCAACATGGACGCCAAGCGCGACTGGGGCTTTGCCAAAGACTACGTAGACGGAATGTGGCGCATGCTGCAGGCCGATGAGCCGGATACCTACGTGCTGGCCACGAACCGCACGGAAACCGTGCGGGACTTCGTAACGCTGGCCTGCAAAGCTGCGGATATCCGGATTGAATGGCAAGGCGAGGGTGAGGCGGAAAAGGCCATAGATACCTCAACCGGAAAAACCATCGTTGCAGTGAATCCGCGCTTCTATCGCCCCGCCGAGGTAGAGCTGCTGATTGGCGATCCGTCCAAGGCACGCGAAAAACTGGGCTGGGAGCCGAAAACAACGCTTGAAGAGCTCTGCCAGATGATGGTGGAAGCCGATCTTCGCCGGAATAAAATCGGGTTTTCGTTCTGATGCAAAAACGGGTTCTGGTTACCGGTAGCGAAGGCTTTACCGGCCGTTATATGGTCTCCGAACTTCGGGCCGCCGGCTATGGCGTGGTTGGCCTGGGCAGTCATGAATCGGCGTCTGCCGATTACGTCCAGGCAGATCTCACCGATGCTGCGGCCCTGAAAGCCGTAATGGCTGAGGTGCAGCCGGATGTGGTCATCCATCTCGCCGCCCTTGCTTTCGTTGGCCATGGAGACCCTAACGGGTTTTACCATGTGAACCTGATGGGCACGCGTAATTTGCTGGAAGCGATCAACGCTTCCGGCAAAACGCTAGACAGTGTTCTGCTGGCCAGCAGCGCTAACGTCTATGGTAACCAGGCAGGCGGCGTACTCAATGAAAGTACGCCGCCTGCGCCAGCCAACGACTACGGCGTGAGCAAGGTCGCTATGGAGTACATGGCCAGAACCTGGTTGCCGGGTCTGCCGATTACGCTGACCAGGCCCTTCAATTACAGTGGCGTTGGTCAGGCGGAGAACTTCCTGCTTCCCAAGATTGTTTCGCATTTCAAACGTAAGGCGGATGTAATTGAACTTGGCAATCTGGACGTGTGGCGGGACTTCAGCGATGTGCGCGCCGTGGTGCAGGCTTATCGGAAGCTGATCGAAAAACAGCCGGTCGGCGAAACCTTCAATGTTGCCTCGGGCAAAACGCACTCGTTGCGGGAAGTTCTGGCAATGTGTTCCGAGATTTCGGGCCATGAAATCGAGGTGCGTGTGAACCCAGCCTTTGTGCGAGCCAACGAGGTAAAAACCCTGTGCGGTGATGCCTCCAAACTTCGCAACTGCATTGGCGAGTGGCAAACGCCGGAACTGGAAGAGACGCTCCGATGGATGCTGATGGGTGATGCGTGAAGGTCATCCTTTCTGTTGAGCCGGTTCGTTTCCCGTTAACGGGTATCGGCCGCTATGCCTATGAGCTCGCGAAGGGCATGCAGTCGAGCGACGAGATTGAAGAGCTCAAACTCTTTTCCGGCACCCGGTTCTTGCCCGGGTTGCCGGAGCCTGCCAGTTCGTCTGGTGGAACCCATGGCCTGAAGCAATTGGTGCAGAAGAGCAGTCTCGCTATGGAGGCCTATCGGCTGCTGATGCCGATTCTCAGGAAGCAGGCTCTTAAAGGCCATGAAGATTTTATCTACCACGGCCCCAACTTTTTTCTGCCTCCCTTTCCGGGCCGAAAAGTGGCCACCTTTCATGATTTGTCTCCGTTCAAATGGGCCGAGTGTTTTGATCCGGTTAAGGTGAAATACCTTCAGCGGGAATTTCGAAAAACACTGGATACCGCAGACGCACTGATAACGGATTCGGAGTTCACCCGCCATGAACTGGCAGAGTTTGCTGGCTGGCCCTTGGAAAAAATCCACGCGATTCCCCTGGCGGCTGGCCCAGAATTTCGCCCTAGAACTGAAAGCGAGGTTCGTAAGGTTCTGAGTCGATACGGTCTAACGTACCAGGGTTACAGTCTGTTCGTTGGTACGATTGAGCCCAGAAAAAACATTATCCGGCTATTGGAAGCCTATGAGCAGTTACCAAAGTCTGTCCGGCAGCGGTGGCCGCTGGTTCTCACTGGCTACCGGGGCTGGAAGAGTGACGACATACACGCCCGGATAAAAGATGCGGAGCGTGAAGGCTGGGCTAAGTACCTGGGATTTCTGCCGGCCGAAGAGCTGCCACTAATGTATTCAGCGGCGCGGTTGTTTGTGTTTCCCTCGCTTTATGAGGGGTTTGGGCTTCCTGTGTTGGAGGCGATGCAGTCCGGCGTGCCCGTGGTTTGTTCTAATCAGGCATCTTTGCCGGAGGTGGTCGGCGATGCCGCGTTACACAAAAGTCCGGATGATTTAGTCGGTTTGGCGGATGCCTTTTCGCTGGCCCTGGGAAATGATGAACAAAGGAAGCGAATGATTTCAGGCGGGCTCTTGCAAGCAGAGGGCTTCACCTGGGGCCGCTGCGTGAAGGAGACGGTTATGGTTTACCGGAACGTATTTGGTTGAATTGAGGATATGCTTTATGACAAACCCCTCCTACTGGATGCTCGCAGATACCGAAGTACCTCTGGCTTGGGATAGAAACAGGCTTGATGCATTTTCGGCTTATTTCAAACATGCCCTGCTCTTTAATGAGCGCCTGATGTTGTCCGATGCGCAGGCCGTTAACTGCATGAACTTTCGCCGCCTTTTGAGTACCGATCCGGATTTCCGATTGGTGCTGGATGATTCTCTGATATCCATCGCGGTGCGGGCAACCGAAGACGCGGTGGATGGGCAGCCGCTTACCAAGGTGCGGGACGCCTTTGCAAGGGAGGGCAAGCAGCGGTCTGATGTTGTTGAAGAGTTTTTCCAGGACGACGATCTCCAGAGCATGAGTAAATTATGCGACATTCGCCCATATCACTATGCGCAACTGCGGGATCATTACACCAGTAATGTCTTTGATATTTTCCGTCGTGAATCGGCTGCCAGGGTCTTTGGTGACGATACGCAGTCGCTCTTGCTCGCTCTGATGGAAGAAGAATCGGCTCGAAATAATGGCCTTGGGCGGATTTTTTTGTATGAGGGGCTGGGCAAAATCTTGAGCGCCCGTGGACAGGAACGGATCTGGGAGCAGTTTCGGGAGCAGATTGTGCAGTTCTCCGATGCGCCTTATGTCACAGGGATTCCTAGTGTAATGGAAGCCAATCCGATTTATTCACCGGTGCACCAGGCGTCATTTGAGCTGGCCTACGACGCCAAAGCATCGGAGGCGCAGCCGGTAGAGGGAGTGAAAGAGCTGGCAATGTATTCCGGCCTTGATCTCAGCTCGTACGAGTATGCACTTCGTAAACTGTCTATCGAGGATGTGTTGAGGTTGCGTTCCTCAAGCGAATTCCGACGCTTTCAAAACCTGTCTGGCGGTGCGATCAAACGGGAAGGGCAACTGAAGGATGTCATGGAGGCGCTGCAGGATTACCAGATTGCTATTGATCGCTATATCCTTGATAAACATCTTGGCCGAAAGGCCTCGATCACTACGGGTGCAAGCAGGCTTATAAAGCCGGTCATGAAGGTGGGGCATGAGAGCGGCGTGTTCTCTCTGGGCCTGGTGCTTTCGGATGTGCTGGGTGGCGGCTTGTTATCGTTGGCCAACTTCTTTGCCTGTGAGCTGCTGGACCGAAAAGGTAAGCGGGAAGAAGCGCGTTTTGGACTGGAAAAGCGGGATTTCCACACCGAAATCATGACAAGCGGGCAGAATGATCAAATCAGCGCGCGGGTTATGGCGCGCAGTAATCTTGAGACCCTTTATACGTCTGCCAGTTGAATGTAGGCTATCAAAAAGAGCGTGGTAGCATCGGTTACCGCGGTGTCGTCCATCATCATCTGTTTGCATTCATTCTTTGAGAAAAAGCGGCACCCCGTGATGGCCTCGCTGTGCTCTTTTGCCGTGTTCGCTAGTGCCTGGGTTGTGCACTCAAACAGGTAGGTTCTGTGCTCCGCGTGTTGGAACGTTCGGAACAATCGCCAGTCTTGGGCAGAGTAGCCGGTCTCTTCTTCCAGCTCTTTTTGCGCGCACGCCTGCGGGGATAGGTTTTCCATACCAAAGCCTTTGGGAATCTCCCAGTGCCATGCCCGTGTTTCGTGGCGGAAGTTGCGAATCAACAGTAGATCGCCATTTGGGTTACGGGCAAAAACCATAACGCCGTAGGGGGCGTTCCAGCGAAACCGCAGGTACTCACCAGTGGTGCCTGAGGGGAATCGGACTTTGTCATTGCTTAGCGTGGCGTATTGATTCCGAAAGACCTCCCTTTCTTCCAGTATCTCTATCTCACCCTTCCTGCTGTCGCCTTTGTATACGCCCATCACAATGCCCTTTGTAACTGACCGATGGTTCATGCCTGCTTTCGCAAGGATTGCATGCCCGCTTCAAGTAAGGCTTGGGCCTCTTCAGGTGTCTCCGCTTCACAATAGCACCTGAGTTCCGGAGCATTTCCAGAGGGGCGCAGGTGTACAATCTGCTCATTCTGCAGGGTCGCTCTTAGGCCATCAGTGAAATCGATAGATCGGATATCAGCCGGAAGAGCCAGGTCTGTGGCGAGGCGTTCAGGATTTGCCTTCCAGGTTGCCAGGAGCAGTTGGCTCTTGTCCGTAGGGAATTGGGTTAGCCTGTCGCTTGCGGTGTAACGCTGTGGCAAGGTCGCAAGCAGGTGGGAAAGTGGTTCACCTTTTTTGCTCGCCGCACTGAGGGCGACCAGTGCCGGGAGCACCGCGTCTCTTGTTGGCAACGCTTTGAGGGTGGTGCTTGTGGTTTCAATATCGGAACCAGTCAGGAAGCCGCCGTTGGCTTCAAAGCCGGCTACGGAGGTGTGGTGATTCAGTTTCTCCATGGCGTCAATAACGTAAGGCGAGCCGATTCGGGTGCGCGCTACGGCTTTGAAGGCACCGCTAAGTTCGATTGCGGTGTTACAACTGATCGGTACGGCAAGAGCCTCTACGTTCAGGTGTTGCGCACACAGCAAGCCGAGTATGTCACCTCGCAACCAATTCCCGTTTTCATCGGCCAGTAGCGGGCGGTCGCCGTCGCCATCGGTTGAGAAAAGCGCGTCCAGTTGGTATTCCCCGGCCCACTGTTGCCCGCGGGCGCGGTCTTCTTCAGAGACCGCCTCGGTATCGATCGGCACGAAGCTTTCGGTGCGGCCGAGGGAGATAACCTCTGCGCCCAGTCGCTCGAAAATATCCCGGTTTATGTCGCGGCCTGCTGCCGAGTGCTCGTAAAGCCCGATACGCAGGCCTGCAAGTGCGGAAGCCGGGTAGAGGCTTGTGTAGCGATGAATGTAGTTTTCTTTCGCTCTGTTGGATGGCTCAGGCAGAGTGGGCTGGTAGTTGGGCAGGATCTCTGGGTTGCTGATGATGGCTGCTTCATCGGCTTTGCTGATTTCGCCGTCTGGGCGATAAAACTTGATGCCATTGCGGTCAAACGGGATGTGGCTGCCGGTAACCATGATCGCCGGGATGCCGTCTGTCATGGATTGCAGTGCCAGCGCAGGCGTTGGGAGAACGCCGCAGTAGTCTGTTTTCAGCCCGAGGCTGTTCGCGGCACCAATACAGGCGGCCGCCATTTGTGGGCTACTTGGGCGCCGGTCGATGGCAATGGCCACACGATCGAAGGTGAATCTGGCTCGCATTTCACGCAAGAAAGCGACGGTAAACGCGGCACATACATCGGCTGTAAACTGTTCCACCAGCCCCCTGGCGCCACTTGTGCCAAAGGCAATGTGGCTGGA
This sequence comes from Marinobacter subterrani, assembly GCF_001045555.1. Lineage (NCBI taxonomy): Bacteria > Pseudomonadati > Pseudomonadota > Gammaproteobacteria > Pseudomonadales > Marinobacteraceae > Marinobacter > Marinobacter subterrani. Next base: position 1,314,166 of record NZ_LFBU01000001.1, on the reverse strand, counting down.
TTGAATGATGGAATCGGTAGTAGAGATTGGGCGTGTCATGGAATTATTCAGCGTTCTGTCTTTTGATTGGGAAGGCGTGATCGCAACGGTGCCGAATGTTACTATCCGGCACTTTTAAGGTCTATTCAAAATGATGACGTCCACCATGGATTGTTGGCGATGAAAAACACCGGTTCCGCTGTCTTTGGAGCGGTTTTGGTTTGGGGGCTGGCTATTGATTCGGGTTTTTGATGTCTTTTTTTCGTTCACTGGTTTGCTGTTCGGCTTTCCCGTGCTTTTGATTCTGGCCGTTATCGGCCTGTTCGACACCGGCTCTCCGCTTTTTCGGCAGGAGCGGGTTGGGCGTAACAGAAAGCCGTTTACGCTGGTGAAGTTCCGTACCATGAAAAAGGACACCGCCTCTGTTGCAAGCCACCTGGCCAGTGCCCGTGCGATTACGCCGTTTGGTCACTTCCTTCGGCGCACCAAGCTGGATGAGCTGCCACAGCTTTGGAATGTGTTCAAGGGTGAGATGAGCCTGGTAGGCCCTCGCCCTTGTTTGTTCAATCAGGAAGAACTGATCGCGGAACGCGAAAGCCGGGGTGTGTTGGCTGCTCGCCCGGGTATTACGGGATTGGCACAGGTGAATAATATAGATATGTCTACCCCGAAATTGCTGGCAGAGACAGATCAGAAAATGCTTGAGAACCTGACGGTTGGCGCTTACTTCAAGTATATCTTTATGACGGTGGCAGGTAAGGGTGCAGGGGATCGGGTGCCAGGCAAGAACTGATTTACGCTTTGTCGTTATTTCAGTCGTGACTGCTCTGTGGTTGAAAGACTTAATTGCGGTAAATTCAAGGAGCAGTCGACATGAAGGGGTGTTATGTTTGAACGATTTCTGAACCTCTCACGTTTCCACATTTTCTCCAGCGTCTGCATTTCTGCGGTTACTTTAATCCTGCTTGGTTACTGGCTTGAAGTACTGATTCCCCGGTCGGTGCCGGTTATTTATGGGGCACTGGCGTTTATTTTTGTCAGCGGAACGCGCTGGAGCAGGGCACCGAATATCGTCCCTCAGCCTTTATAACGTTTCGAAAAGCCAATCACCGGGCGCTGATCAATGGCATCCCGGTTTACGACATCAGCCATATTGAGGGTGTTCAGAACAATGTGTTTGGTGCCTTCCATGTTGCCGAGGCTGCTACTGCCGCCGGTGTGGAGCGCTTTGTTCTGATTTCCACCGATAAGGCCGTACGCCCCATCCGCGCATCATGATGGCGCGCGAGGTAGCCATGGCCTGGGGCGAGGTAGAGCAGACCTTGAACCGGCTGATGCGGGCCAGCCATGAGTTTGATTGCGGGGAAATCCTGGAGATTCTGAAAACGGCGCCTACGGGGTTTGCTCCGGGGATGAAAACGGGGTCTGACCCCGTGGGGTCAGACCCCACCTTCATGCCCTCCAGCTCGGCCGGCATTCTCATAGACTGCGGTCTGTTCCAGGGCCAGGACGAAGGCCGCGGCGCTTCCGCTTCTGATCTCTCCATTGATTTCCCCATCGGGCATATCCGCGCCCTGGTCGTTACCCACGTGCATATCGACCACGTTGGCCGCATACCCTATTTGCTGGCGGCGGGTTTTGAGGGGCCGATTATTTGTTCGGAACCTTCCGCCATCATGCTGCCGGAAATTCTGGAGGATGCCCTGAAGATTGGTTTCACGCGGGATCGCCGGTTGATTGAGCGGGTTCTCGGGCTGATTCGTTCCCGGCTGGTGCCGGTGCCCTATGGCCAGTGGCATTCGGTGTTTTCCGAGGGGGATAGCTCGCTGGCAGTTCGGCTGCAGAGGGCAGGGCATATTCTGGGCTCGGCTTATGTGGAGTGTGATGCCCGTGTGGGGGATGTTGAGGAGCGGATTGTGTTCAGCGGTGATCTGGGCGCGCCGCATGCCCCATTGCTGCCGGCGCCGGAATCGCCGGAGCGGGCGGACCGGTTGGTGATTGAGAGTACTTATGGTGATAAGGATCATGAGGATCGGGAGACTCGGCGGTGCCGGTTGAAGGCGGTGTTGGAGCATGCGCTGGAGGATGGCGGCACGGTGCTGGTGCCGGCGTTCAGTATTGGGCGGACGCAGGAGTTGTTGTATGAGATTGAGAGTCTGATTTATGAGTTTGGTGGTGACGGCGTACCTTCGGGCATGAAAAAGGGGTCTGACCCCGTGGGGTCAGACCCCGACTTCAACGCTAACTCCGAATCTGCCGGCAAGCTCGTGAAAATGGGGTCTGACCCCACGGGGTCAGACCCCTCCTTCACCTGGGAGTCTCTGGAAATCGTTGTCGATTCCCCGCTGGCCGCGGAATTCACCCGCATCTACCGCGATCTGAAGCCTTACTGGGATGCCGAAGCCACAGAACGGGTTCGCAAGGGGCGGCACCCTTTGTCCTTCGAGCAGCTCACTGTGATCAATTCCCATGAAGACCATCTGAATGCCGTGGATTACCTTGCCCGCTCCCATCGCCCCTGTGTGGTTCTGGCCGGTTCCGGTATGTGCGCCGGCGGCCGTGTGGTGAACTACCTGAAAGCCATGCTGGGTGATCAGCGCAATGATGTTTTGTTTGTGGGTTATCAGGCGGCCGGTACGCCGGGGCGGGACATTCTGACCTATGGCCCCCGGGGTGGCTGGGTTGAGCTGGATGGCGAGCGCTACGATATCCGGGTGCGGGTTCATCAGGTGGGCGGGTACTCGGCGCATGCGGGGCAGAGTGATTTGCTTCGGTTTGTCCAGGGTATTCCTCAGGCTCCGAAGGAGATTCGGGTGGTGCATGGGGATCGAAGCGCAAAAGAGGCGCTGAAGACCAAGTTGGAAGGGCTGCTGGCTCAGCCTCAGGTTTTGATCCCCGAGTAGCGGAGTAATTATGCCAGTTATTTTCCGGTATCAGGGGTTCAAGTTCTTTTTCTACTCGAACGAGGGCAACCCCCTGGAGCCTGCCCATGTTCATGTTCGAGCTTCGGGCAAAGAAGCCAAGTTCTGGCTGTGTCCAACTGCAGCGCTAGCGCGTAATGATGGTTTTGATGCCCGTACAATTAGAGTATTGTTGGAAGTAACAGAGCAGAACCGACAGAGGTTTGAGGAAGCGTGGTATGACTATTTCGCCTGAAAAAGTCTGGTTTGACGAAGATAATCTTTGGGTCACCATTTCCGACGGTCGCACAATCGGTGCTCCATTGGCCTGGTTTCCGCGTCTGCTGCATGCCGAGAAAAAAGCCAGGGAAGACTTTGATCTGAGTGTCCATGGTATTCACTGGGATTCGTTGGATGAGGATATTAGCATTCAGGGTTTGCTGGCCGGCCAAGGCGACCAGACCCACCCAAAACGTGATCACGCGGCCTGACATGGAAAAGATAAAGATTTAGTGGCAAAAAGGTTCTTAAAAATAAGGATATAAGATGCTCAAGGAAAAAGAGCTTTGCTACCGTATTACCGGCTGTGTGTATGAGGTATACCGGCACCTGGGAGCAGGTTTTCTGGAGTCGGTCTACCAGAAGGCGCTGATTCAGGAACTGCAGTTAATCAACTACCTCAAAGCCACAGGGAAAGAGCTTGGTCTGTTGGTTAATTTTTCGTTTCCAAAGGCTGTGGTAAAGCGGGTGGTGTTATGACCAGGCCGGGATTGTTCATGTGATCCCGTGGGGTCAGACCCCTTTTTTACGATGGTTATAATGTTTCTTGCGACTGACCTTCCCGTTGCTTAAAATAAGACCTATTAACTGGTCTCGAGGAATGGTTATGACTAGTCCAATCTATTCAGAAGTAACTGCGAGTGTGTCAGAGCTCAAAAAGAATCCCATGGCGACTGTTCGTGATGGAGACGGCTTCCCTGTGGCCGTGCTCAACAGAAATAAGCCGGCATTTTACTGTGTGCCGGCCGATATCTATGAGGCCATGCTGGAGCGTCTTGATGACCAGAGCCTTGCAGAAATTGTGCGAGAGCGCCGTTCGGAGCCGAGCGTGCGGGTCGCGCTGAATGAGCTCTGAATACCAGCTTGCTTTCAAGACGTCTGCGCTGAAAGAATGGAAAAAACTTGCTGAGCCGATCCGGAAGCAGTTCAAGAAGAAGCTTGAGGAACGGCTCGATACCCCTCACGTTGCCGCAGATGCCCTCTCAGGATTGGAGAATTGTTACAAGATCAAGCTGCGAAGTGTCGGATACCGGCTTGTTTACGAAGTTCAGGATGAGACGGTTACGGTGACTGTTATCGCCGTAGGCAAACGCGAGAGGGCCGATGTATACCGCAAGGCAAAATGTCGTCTTGAGAGATGTGAAAAAGGAGACTGACTCTGCCAATTTCTGGCGTTACCGGCCCCTGCCACGAACTGACCGTTAACTCCGAGGATGAAAATGGGGTCTGACCCCGCGGGGTCAGACCCCAGGTTCGCCGTTGACTCCGGATCTACGGCCATGCTCCTGAAAATGGGGTCTGACCCCGTGGGGTCAGACCCCTCCTTCAGCCGGGAGTCTGGTCGCCCCTGGTATTCTATTAAAGAGCCACTGGTGTTCTATTTAAAGAGAAAGTATGCAGATTTACGATGTGTTTAACGGCGATGCCGATGGCATCTGTGCACTGATCCAGCTTCGCCTCGCCGAGCCTGTGAACACAACACTCATTACAGGCGTCAAGAGAGACACGGCATTGGCCAGGCGCGTGCCGGCCGGTGCTCCTGCCCGGGTTAACATCCTTGATATCAGTCTCGATAAAAACCGGAGTGCGGTGGATTCACTGCTTGCCGCGGGCTGCTCCGTGTTATATGTGGACCATCACTTCCCGGGTGAGGCGCTGCCTGATAACCCCAATTTCACTGCCTTGATCGATACCCAGCCAACTACCTGCACCAGCCTGTTGATGGATCAGTATCTGGGTGGCCGGTTTCATCACTGGGCGATTGCGGCTGCCTTTGGCGATAATCTCAATGCTGTCGGGGAGGATTTGGCGGCCCGAGCCGGTCTGTCTGCTGACCAGGCTGGCGCACTTAAAACACTCGGCGTTTGCATCAACTACAATGGGTATGGTGATTCGGTTGAGGACCTGCATTTCCACCCCGCGGATGTGTTCCGGGAGTGCGTGAAGTTTGAGGACCCTCTCGATCTGATTGATTCCGCGCCGCCAGCATGGCAGCAACTGCAGGATGGCTACAAGGCGGATATGGCCAAGGGGTTGGCGGCACCGGTACTCTCTGAAACCGAGACCTCACTGTTGGTGAACCTGCCTAATGAAGCCTGGGCGCGCCGGGTGAGTGGCGTGCTGGGCAATGAACTTGCCAACCGGAATCCCGGTAAGGCGTGCGCTATTGTTACCGAGAAGGCCGGCGGCAGTTTTCAGGTAAGCATTCGCGCGCCCCTGAACAATCGCACTGGCGCCGATGAAGTGGCCCGACAGTTTCCCACCGGCGGTGGGCGAAAGGCGGCGGCCGGGATTAATGCCTTGCCGGCGGGGCAACTGCAATCGTTTCTGGATACGATGGCGGAATTCTGGGCTGGCTGATGCTTTTTGCCACGGACCCACACGGACAAAAGACATTAAAATTGTCCGTTTTTTCTTTTCCGTCCGTGTGAGTCCGTGAGTGTCCGTGGCTAAAAAAAGGAACAAAGTCTTGGAAAACAACATAATCTGGCACGATCACAAGATTACCCGCGCCGAACGTTCGGTTAACAAGAACCAGAAACCCTGCCTGCTGTGGTTCACCGGCCTGAGCGGTTCTGGTAAATCAACCATTGCCAACGCCCTGGATGTGGCCCTGCACAAGCGCGGGTACCACACGTTCCTGCTGGATGGTGACAACGTCCGCCACGGTTTGTGCAAGGATCTGGGCTTTTCCGACGACGATCGGGAGGAGAATATCCGCCGCGTGGGGGAGGTGTGCAAACTCTTTGCCGATGCCGGCCTGATCGTGATGAGTGCCTTTATTTCACCGTTCACCAGTGACCGGCGCCTGGTTCGCAAACTGTTCCCGGCGGGTGAGTTCATCGAGGTGTTCATGGATACGCCGCTGGCCACCTGCGAGGAGCGCGACCCCAAGGGGCTTTACCAGAAGGCTCGCGCGGGTGAGATCAAGAACTTCACGGGGATCGACTCGCCCTATGATGTGCCGGCACACCCCGAGATCCGCCTGGACACCTCCCGGCACTCGGTGGACGAGTGTGTGGATTCTCTCATTGCCTACCTGCTTGAGCGGGAGCTGATTACCCGCAAGGATTGATTCCATGGAGTGGCAAGGCATAGTAACGCTGATAACGCTGTTCACGGTGTTGTCATCACTCGCACTCACCCGTGTTTCCGCTGATCTGATCCTGATGGCGGCTTTGGCGTTTCTGCTGATTACAGGCATCCTGGGCCCGGCAGAGGCGTTGGTGGGCTTCGGCAATCCGGGTGTGATCACCATAGCAACCCTCTATGTGGTGGCGGCCGGGCTGAAGGAGACCGGAGCCGTGCAGTGGATTGCCCGCCTGTTGCTGGGGCACCCGAAAACCGAGAAGGGGGCCCAGCTGCGCATGATTGTGCCGACCGGCATGCTCAGCGCGTTTATGAATAACACCGCCGTGGTGGCCATGTTCATCCCCGCCATTCAGGGCTGGGCCCAGCGCCTTGGAGTGCCGGCCTCCAAGCTTTTGTTGCCCTTGAGCTATGCCGCCATCCTGGGGGGCACCTGCACGCTGATCGGCACCAGTACCAACCTGGTCGTGGATGGCATGCTTCAGAGCCGTCTTGGCGTTCATCTCGGGTTGTTTGAGTTGGCCTGGGTTGGTGTTCCCTTGCTGCTCGTGGGCGGCACGTTTCTTGTGCTCTTTGCCTCGCGGATCCTGCCGGACCGGGGCGGGGTGATCGAGGAGCTGGACCAGGTCCGGGAATACGGGGTAGAGGTGGAGGTGATGGCTCCGGGCCCCCTGGTGGGTAAAACCATCGCCGAGGCCGGGCTGAGGGCCTTGAGTTATGGCTATCTCACGGAAATTGATCGCGGTGGCCGCCTGATTACCGCCGTGGAGCCGGACCGGACGCTGCAGGCCGGAGACCGGCTTTATTTTGTGGGAGCACCGGAGTGCGCCAGTGAGCTGCGCCGTATCCAGGGCCTGAAACCCGCCAATGGCAGTGTGCACAAGCTGGAGGTGGAAAATCACCAACGCTGCCTGGTGGAGGTGGTGCTCGGGCCGGAATTCCCGGCACTGAACAAGACGATTCGTGATAGCCGGTTCCGCACCCGGTTCAACGCGGTGATTCTGTCCCTGTCCCGGGAGGGCCGGCGGGTGCCGGGCAAGCTTGGCGATATCACGTTCCGGATGGGGGATACCCTGTTGCTGGAGGCCAGCCATCAGTTCGTTGAGCAGTACCGGTTCCGGCGGGACTTTCTGCTGGTGAGCGCGCTCAATGATTCCACGCCGCCGGACTTCCGCAAGGCACCAAGAGCGCTCGGGATACTGGCACTGATGGTGCTGGTGAGCGCCTCCGGGCTTTTGCAGATTATGGAAGCTGCGTTCCTCGCCGCCGCCGCGATGATTGTTTCCGGCTGCATTACAGCAAGCCGCGCCCGGCGCAGTGTGGATTTGCCGGTGTTGGTGGTGATTGCCGCGTCGTTCGCGCTGGGTAACGCCATGACGGTGACCGGTGCGGCTGAATGGGTTGCCGGAATGTTGCTCGGCTTCGGCGAGCTGACCCCCTGGGTGGCACTGGCGCTGATTTACCTGCTCACCGTGCTGTTTACCGAGGTGATCACCAACAACGCGGCAGCGGTGCTCATGTTCCCCATAGCCATCGCCCTGGCCGGGCAGTTGGGTGTCAGTTTCATGCCCTATGCCGTTGCGGTGATGTTTGCGGCCTCGGCCTCGTTTATGACGCCGCTGGGATACCAGACGAACCTGATGGTCTACGGCCCGGGGCGATACCGGTTTGTTGACTATTTTCGGATTGGCTTTCCGCTGAGTATTCTGGTGGGGACAACAGCGGTTGGTTTGATTCCGATGGTGTGGGCGTTTTGAGTAGAGAGAGGTGGGTGGCTTCTTATATGATGCATAAATGCTCTTGGTAATTCATGCACATTGCAAAAAAACGACCTGAGGATACAGACTCCCGATGTTTGATAATAGTTCCATTCTGATCACCGGCGGCACAGGGTCCTTCGGCCATACCTTTGTTCCGATGCTTCTTGAAAAATATAATCCAAGAAAAGTGATTATTTTTTCCAGGGATGAGATGAAACAGTGGGAGATGGCAAAGAAATTTACTGGTGATCAGCGAGTTCGTTTTTTTATAGGGGATGTGCGCGACAAAGACAGGCTCTATCGGGCGCTGGATGGCGTTGACTTCGTGGTACATGCAGCAGCTACCAAAATCGTTCCCACTGCCGAATATAACCCCTTCGAATGTATCAAGACGAATATCAACGGCGCCATGAACCTTATCGATGCCTGTATCGATAAGGGGGTAAAGCGCGTTGTGGCATTGTCTACAGATAAGGCGAGTAGCCCGATCAATCTTTACGGTGCTACCAAGCTGGCCTCTGACAAGTTGTTTGTATCTGGAAACTCCTATGCTGGCGGGCATGAAACGCGCTTTGCGGTTGTTCGCTATGGCAACGTGATGGGGTCCCGCGGGTCGGTCATTCCTTTTTTCATGTCGGTTAAGGATCAGGGTGTTTTACCCATTACTGATGATCGAATGACGCGCTTTATGATTTCGCTGGAAGAAGGCGTGGAGTTGGTTTGGCACGCCTTTGAAGACATGGAAGGTGGTGAGATTTACGTTAAGAAGATTCCCTCCATGAAGGTTACGGACCTTGCCAGAGTTGTTGCGCCTGACGCCAGGCAGGAAATTGTTGGTATCCGCCCGGGGGAGAAGCTTCACGAGCAGATGATTGGTGCGGAAGATTCCTATTACACTTATGAATATCCAGAGCATTTCAAGATTCTGCCCGCAATCCACGATTGGAGTGCGGATACGGCGAGAATCAAGGACGGAAAAAAAGTCCCTGAAGGTTTCGTCTACTCCAGCGACAACAATACCGAGTGGATGTCGGACGATGAGCTGAGCACCTGGATTGACGCCAACCGGGAAAAGATCGGGAGTATCTGATTCATGATTCCCTATGGGCGACAGGAAATATCGCAACAGGATATCGATTCGGTAGTTGAAGTCCTCAAGTCGGACTTTCTGACTCAGGGGCCAAAAGTTCCCGAGTTTGAACAAAAGGTCGCTGGTCATGTTGGGGCGGCTTTTGGTGTGGCCGTTAACAGTGCAACGTCGGCGCTGCACATTGCGTGTGTCGCACTGGAGTTGGGTGAAGGTGACTGGTTGTGGACTTCGCCCCTCACTTTTGTGGCTTCCGCGAACTGCGGACTTTATTGTGGCGCACAGGTCGATTTTATCGACATAGACCCCAACACCTACAATCTTTGCCCGGATGGGCTGGAGCGCAAACTTGAGAAGGCCAGGGCTGAAAACCGGCTGCCGAAGGTGGTCGTTGCTGTTCATCTTTGTGGTCAACCGTGCGATATGGCACGGATCAAAGCCCTTTCCGACCGTTATGGTTTTCGGGTCATCGAGGATGCGTCACACGCAATTGGCGGGAAGTATCAGGGTGAGTTCATCGGCAATGGCCGTTACAGCGACATTACGGTGTTCAGCTTCCATCCAGTAAAAATTGTGACCACTGCGGAAGGCGGTATGGCTGTAACCAATGATCCGGAACTGGCACAACGGATGGACTTGCTGCGCAGCCACGGCATCACTCGTGACCCCGCCAGGATGACTCATGAGCCAGACGGCCCCTGGTATTATCAGCAGGTAGTTCTTGGCTTCAACTACCGTATGACTGAACTGCAGGCGGCCCTTGGCGTGAGCCAGATGAACCGGCTGGACAGTTTTGTTGCGAGGCGGCATGAACTGGCCGCACGTTATGACGGGCTACTGTCTGAATTGCCGATAATAACTCCTTGGCAGCACTATGACAGTTATTCCGGGCTGCACCTTTATGTGATCCGTCTGAAGCTGGATGAGATTTGCGTCAGTCACCGGCAGGTATTCGAATCTCTCCGAGAGCAGGGCATCGGCGTGAATCTGCACTACATCCCCGTTCATACCCAGCCCTTCTATGCGTCCATGGGGTTTGCGCCCGATGATTTTCCGGAAGCCATGCGTTACTACCGCGATGCGATCAGCATTCCCATGTTCCATGGCTTGACCTTCGACCAGCAAGATGCGGTAGTTGCGGCGCTGAAGCAGGCTTTGAAGGTATGAACGTTGCTATTATTCCGGCCCGCGGAGGCAGCAAACGGATTCCGGGCAAAAACATCCGTGATTTTTGTGGTAAGCCGATGATTGCCTGGTCCATTGAGGCTGCTCGCGCCAGCGGTTGTTTTGACGAGGTGATTGTTTCAACCGATGACGAGCAGATCGCCGAGTTTGCCCGGAAATATGGAGCGACTGTGCCGTTCAGGCGGCCGGCGAGTCTTTCGGACGATTACACCGGGACTCTCCCGGTTATCCGGCACGCGGTAGAGTGGTTTTTAGAGGCGGGCCACCCTGTCGATCTTGCCTGCTGTATTTATGCCACGGCCCCATTTGTGACGCTTTCAGACCTGAAGGAAGGAGAGCGCCGGCTTAAAGCGGCCGGTTGCAGCTTTGCGTTTTCTGTGACCAGCTATGCCTTTCCCATTCAGCGGGCACTGCGCCTGATTGATGGCTGCAGGGTAGAAATGATTCATCCCGAACAGTTTTCAACGCGCTCCCAGGATCTGGAAGAAGCCTGGCACGATGCCGGGCAGTTCTATTGGGGGACCGCAGAGGCCTGGCTTGAGGAGCGGGTTATATTTGGGCCGGACTCCCTCGGGGTTCCGATTCCCAGGTATCGTGTGCAGGATGTGGATACGCTGGAGGACTGGGAATCAGCGGAATACCTGTTCGAAGCCGTGAGGGCCCGGGCGCGCAATGAGTGATTCGCTTTCGATTGCCTTTCGGGTCGATGCGTCCACGCTGATTGGATCCGGCCACGTTATGCGCTGTCTTACCCTGGCAGATGCGTTGGCAGAGGCGGGTGCCCGGTGTTATTTCGTAATGCGCGAAAAACCGGGGAGCCTTGAGGCTGTGGTGAGTGCCAGAGGGCATCAGGTGTTGGTGCTTTCACCGGTTGAACCTGATGTTAATGCGAGCCCCTCTGACAATGAGTCACCCCATGCCTCCTGGCTGGGAACCGGTTGGATAACGGATGCCTCTGGAACTCTCGCGGCCCTGGCTGGAATGGATCTTGATTGGCTGGTGGTTGATCACTATGCCCTGGATTATCGCTGGGAATCGCTCGTTTCCGGCTGCGCAAAACGCCTGATGGTGATTGATGATCTTGCGGATCGGGAGCACGACTGCGATTTGTTGCTGGACCAAACCTACGGTCGTTTGCCTGCCAGCTACCGGAAACTAGTTCCTCCTGAAGCGAGATTGCTGTGCGGCGCCCATTTCTCATTATTGCGCCCGGAATTCTCTGAACTGCGTTATTCCAGTTTGCAGAGACGGATTCGGCCAAAGCTTCAGAATATGCTCATCAGTATAGGTGGTGTCGATCAGGATAATCTCACTCATCGCGCCCTGAGAGTACTGGATTCTCTGGAGTGGTATCAGGAAAAGAACGTGACGGTTGTTATGGGGCCTTCTTCTCCATGGGTTGAGGATATCGGAAGGCTGGCAGGCTCCATAAAACTGAAAGTAGAAGTTCTTGTAGGCATCGGAAACATGGCTGAGGTGATGGAGCAACAGGACTTTGTAATTGGGGCCGCCGGTTCTTCGATTTGGGAAAGGTGCTGTCTTGGTTTGCCTTCTGCGATGGTTGTTGTTGCGGAGAATCAGGTTTTTGCGGCCCGTGAACTTGAGGGAACCGGAGCGGTAAGGATCCTGGAGAGCGGAGAGCGTTTTGAAGACTCCCTTATTGGAGTTCTGAAAGACATTGATTCATGCCCGGGTCAGTTGATAGCAATGTCCAAGGCTGCTGCTGCAACAACCGATGGGCAGGGTGTATTCCGGGTTGTCGCTACCTTGCTCGAGTTAGGGGGTGATCATGAATTACGAGAATAAAAAATTAGGGTGTCTCAGGGACATCAATGAAAACGAGCTCAAGCTCATGCTTTCGTGGCGGAATGAGCCGGCTGTTCGGCAGAATATGTACACGCGCCATATAATCTCTCTCGATGAGCACATGCGGTGGTGGGAGCGAGCCAGAGAAAGCGATGCCTGCAAATATTTCATGTACGAGTTCCAGGGGCTGGCTCAGGGCATTGTTGGCTTCAGCCAGATCGACCAGGAAAATAGGAATGCCTCATGGGCGTTCTATGCTGCACCGGAGGCTCCGCGTGGAACCGGGAGCCGCATGGAGATGCTTGCGCTGGATTATGCGTTTGGGGCTTTGAATCTCCACAAGCTTTGCTGCGAAGTCTTGGCTTTCAATGATGGTGTAATCAGATTACATCAGAAATTCGGGTTTCACGTTGAAGGAATTCTCAGGGAGCAACATAAAGTCGATGGTGAATTCGTCGATATTTATTGCCTGGGACTGCTGGCCACGGACTGGTCGGAAAAAAGGGATCTGATGGTGGAAAGAATTCTGAGAATGTTGGGTGCGTCTGATGAATGAATGGCCAGAAATTGAAATCGCCGGATGTAAAATAGGGCAGAAGCACAGTCCCTTCATTATTGCAGAGCTGTCTGCCAATCATAATGGCAAGCTCGAAACCGCCCTGAAAATCATTGATGAGGCGGTTGAGGCTGGCGCGGACGCTGTGAAGTTACAAACTTACAGGCCCGATACCATCACACTCGATTCCGACGATGACGACTTCAAAATCAAGGGCGGGTTGTGGGACGGACGAACGCTTTATGAATTGTATGAAGAGGCCCATATGCCTTGGGAGTGGCACAAGCCACTTTTCGATCGTGCCCGGGAGCGGGGGATCACGATTTTCAGTTCTCCGTTTGATACCACTGCAGTTGACCTGCTCGAGGATCTGGGCGCGCCAGCTTACAAGATAGCCTCTTTCGAGGCCGTAGACTTGCCGTTGATAGAGTACGTGGCTCGCACCGGCAAACCGATGATTATTTCCACGGGAATGGCAAACGCTGAAGAGATTCAGGAAGCCATCAATGCAGCACGGGGAGCGGGTTGTAACCAGTTGGCTATCCTCCACTGTGTAAGTGGCTACCCTGCACCAGCGGAGGACTATAACCTGCGCACCATCGTGGATATGCAACAGCGTTTTGGGCTGGTAACCGGTTTGTCTGACCACACGCTGGACAATACAACCGCAATTGCCAGTGTTGTTCTGGGAGCTTCCATCATTGAGAAGCACTTTACCCTTGACCGGTCTGGCGGTGGCCCGGATGACAGTTTTTCACTAGAACCTGCGGATATGAAGGCGCTTTGTCAAAATAGCAAGACGGCCTGGAAGGCTCTGGGCAAGGTGGATTACGGGCGAAAATCCAGCGAACAGGGGAATGCGCTGTTTCGCCGCTCTCTGTACTTTGTGAATGATATCAAAGCGGGCAAAGTGATAACTGGTGATGATATACGAAGTGTTCGCCCGGGCTTCGGACTGGCGCCGAAATACCTCAAAAGCATTATTGGTAAGGTTGCTACACAGGACATCAGCAGAAATTCTCCGGTTAAGGAATCTGACTACCAGTAGGTTGGAGGCCAAGCCCAAAGCACTTGGCCCGAGAGGCAAGTGATAGCAGTCACAAGGACGTTTAAGCATGTTTTCGATTTCCCCAGCGAACATATCTGCTGCCAGGTGACCAGAAGCTTAGCAGGCCTTGAAAAGATATTTTCAATCCCCGCCCGGTACAGACATAATTATCCCAACTGGATAGCGCGAAACGACGCCGGGTTAATTTCTTGGGAAAGGATTTCAAATGAAAAAAATTGCAGTCATCGGTTTAGGCTACGTCGGTCTCCCCCTGGCCGCCGCTTTCGGTGAAAAACGGGAAGTCGTCGGCTTCGATATCAACGGTAAACGCATTGCGGACCTCAAAGACGGTGTTGATTTTACCCGGGAAGTATCCCGGGAGGAATTGGCCGTCTCATCAGGGTTATCGTTTACCGACGATCTGGAAGGCATTCGCGATTGCCAGATATATATTGTGACGGTGCCCACGCCCATTGACGAATTCAAAACGCCGGATTTAACGCCGCTGGTAAAAGCCAGTGAAACGGTGGGCCGGGTTCTGAAAAAGGGCGATATCGTGATTTACGAATCCACGGTATATCCCGGGGCAACGGAGGAGGTCTGTGTGCCGGTTCTGGAGAAGGTTTCCGGGCTGGTATTTAATCAGGACTTCTTTGCCGGTTATAGCCCGGAGCGGATTAATCCGGGTGATAAGGAGCATCGGGTGGCGACCATTATGAAAGTCACTTCCGGTTCCACTCCGGAGATTGCCAGTGAAGTGGATGCGCTTTATTCGAGCATTATTACGGCCGGTACCCACAAGGCCAGTTCCATCAAGGTGGCTGAAGCGGCTAAGGTTATCGAGAATACCCAACGTGATCTGAACATTGCGCTGATGAATGAGCTTTCAATGATCTTCGCGCGGTTGAAGATTGATACTCATGAAGTGCTGGCGGCCGCTGCTACCAAATGGAATTTCCTGCCCTTCAAACCTGGCCTCGTTGGCGGGCATTGTATTGGTGTGGACCCGTATTATCTCACTCATAAAGCCCAGGCTATCGGGTATCACCCGGAAATTATCCTTGCCGGCCGTCGGGTAAATGACAATATGGGCCCGTATGCCGCTGCGGAACTTATCAAGGCAATGATCAAAACAGGCCATACCGTTGCGTCTTCAAAGGTTTTGGTGATGGGCCTGACCTTTAAGGAGAATTGCCCGGATTTACGCAATACCCGGGTGGTGGATGTTATCCGTGAGCTCAAAGATTTCGGGTGTTCGGTGGATGTTACCGATTGCTGGGCGGATAATGAGGAAGCCTTGCATGAGTATGGTATTTCTTTAGTGAATACCCCGAAAGCCGGTGACTATGAGGCGGTGTTTCTTGCGGTGCCACACCGGGAATATGCCGGAAAGTCTTCAACAGAACTCCGGGCTTATTTAAAAGACGGTGGTGTATTGTTTGATCTGAAGGGTGTGCTGCCCCTAGGTGAAGCAGACCTCAGATTGTAAGTCTGTTATTTGACCAGTTACGTTCAAAAAGCCGGTCAGATTGACCGGCTTTTTATTAATTATCATAAATGATTTTGCCAAAATACCTGGATTTGTATATTATCAGTTCCGACTCTCAGTCAAATTCAATCAGATTTTAAAACCCCTATATAAATAAGGTTTTAATTCCATGGCAAAGATTAACGATTATTATCAGAAAAAACAGCTTATGGAAAAGCTCGCGGTAGAGTTGGAACAACTCGAAAAAGACCAGTCCCTGAAAAAGGAGCTGGATTTTGAAAATAAAGTCCGCGATCTGATGAAGACATACGACAAGTCTCCCAAAGACGTTCTTCAGATTCTTTCTGCAATTGATCCTTCTGTGGCCGGTGGCAAAGCCGATTCAACCGCTGGCACCCGCCCGAAGCGCCCGTTGAAAACCTACAAGAACCCGCATACCGGTGAAGTGGTTAAAACCCGTGGCGGTAATCACAAGACTCTGAATGAGTGGCGTGAGAAGCATGGCAAGGAAGCGGTGCAGAGCTGGCAGCAGGACTGATCGCCAGTTTGGGGTCAGATGAAAAGTTCATCTGACCCCAATTTCATCTCTCTCCAAATCTGCGGCGAAACTCCTCACTGCCCAGCGGCTTTCCGTTGTTAACCGTCTTTCTTATGCTGGCCTCAACGTGATCGGGAAGGGGCACGTTAAAGAGCTGTATGTAGCGCCGCTTCCGGTCGGCCGGGGTTTTGGCCAGGCACTGGTAGAGTTCGTGAGGCTGGTGCATATTACTCGGCTTTCCAAGTGCATGGCACTGATAGCTTGTCCACCAGTAATCCTCCGGGTTGTTTACCATGCCGGCTTTTAGCGGGTTCATTTCGATGTAGCGCTGGCAACTGAGCAGGTAGTTCTCTGAGTCAATCAGGCAGGAACGAAATCGGCCTTCCCACAGGCCGCCGGTTCGGTCATAGCGGCGGTTGAAATAGCGTACGTAACGCCGCCCTATTGATTGCATGAAGTTCGAGAGGCTGTGCTCTGCCGAGGGCGTGGCAAGAAAGTGAACGTGATTGGTCATCAGCGCCCAGGCATGGAGGGCAACGCCGTGTTCTTCCGCGTATTGCTCCATCAGTTTTGAATAAAAAGCATAATCGACCCGCCCCCTGAAAATGGGTTGGCGATTATTGCCGCGTTGAATGACGTGCTGAGGCACGCCGGGAGGGCAGAGCCTTCCTGGTCTGGGCATGGCATCACATCCTTGTGACGGTTGGTGATCGTAGCAATGAAACCTTACCGGGTTTTATCCGCCGGATTTGTGAGCTCAATCTCGAAAATGGGGTCAGATGAAATTGGGGTCAGATGAACTTTTCATCTGACCCCAATTTCATCTGACCCCGACTTAACGCACCACCACCCGGTTCCGGCCGGCCTCTTTCGCCGCGTACAGTGCCTCATCCGCCAGCTGCATCCACTGCATGTAGTTTTCCGGTTCGTCGGTAAGCTGGGCAATGCCAATGCTGATGGTGTAGCGAATCGGCGCCACGCTGGTTTCTACGACACTCAGCTCAATACTTTCCCGGATGCGTTCGCAGATGATTCTCGCGCCTTCGGCATCGGTTTCCGGCAGGATGATGCCGAATTCTTCACCGCCGTAACGGCCGGCGCTGTCAGACTGGCGGATGGCGTTGCGGGTGATGCTGGCGGTGTGTTTGATCACCTCGTCACCGGCGAGATGGCCGTGGCTGTCGTTGACGGGTTTGAAGTGGTCTATGTCGAGCATCACCAGGCTGGTGGTATGGCCGTAGCGGCGGTAGCGTTCGAATTCGGCGTCCACCAGGTTTTCCCAGGTGCCGCGGTTGAGCAGGCCGGTGAGGCGGTCGGTCATGCTGAGTGTGGCCAGTTGCTCATTGGCCCGCTCGAGGGCGCGTTTGCTGCTGGCGATGTCGGTAACGTCGTACACCATCAGGCACACTTTCTCGACCTCTCCGGTCACCCCGGAGAGCGGGCTGATGGTGAGGTTCTGGAACATGTATTCTTCGGTGCCGGTGATCGGCCGGGTATTGCGGAACCGGAACAGGTAAGGGCGCTGCTCCCAGGAGGTAAAAGCCCGGGTATTGAGCAGGGCAACGGCGTCTACCTTTCGGGCCAGCCAGGCCTTGGGGATGTCCGGGAAGACATCGAACAGCACCTGATCCCGGATCTTGCTGGCGGTGATGCCGCTGTGGTTTTCCATGAAGCCGTTCCAGGCTTGAACGCGGAAATCCAGGTCCAGCACCACCAGGCCCACTTCGACGGATTCCAGCATGTCCACCAGCCAGTGGAAAGAGTTGGCTTCAAAATCGGTCATGGCCATGGGTCAGTCCACCAGATATTGCAGACGATCTTCGAGAAAGGGCACTGAATCCTCGGTGAGGAGCACCAGCATGTCGCATTCAATGTCACGGTCTTCCAGCGTGTAGCAGATTTCGATGCACAGCAGCTGTTCATCGCGGGCGCTGTGGTGTTCCAGGAGTTCTGTGATCTGTCGGTGCTGGCCCAGTACGGTGGGGTGGCCGAGACCAAGCTTCAGATCCAGCTGGTCGCCGATGCCTTTGAGGAAGGCGCCGAACAGGATGCTGGACATGTCCATCAACACTTCCACGTTAACCGCTTCGCCTTCCAGGTTTTCGTAGTGCAGCATTTCTGCCATGTCTCGGAAGCTGGCGTCGGCGAACAGCAGTAACGCCTCACCGGCAATGCCGGCACCGGTGAAGCCCTGGCAAACGGCGGAGTAGGTATTGCTGTTGCTGACAGAGGAAATCGCCATGTGCAGTTCCGAGTTGGCCAGGAAGGCCACCCTTGGAATGGGCTGCTTCACAAACACCCTGAGAAGGCGGGCCAGCAGATCCGAGGATCGGCCCATGGCGACGTTGGCGATTTCCTGCAGGTAGTCGTTCAGCGAAACGGAGATTTCCGGTGTGGTGCTGCCTTTGCTCTGGAGGCTGGCATCCTGTAATGCGGCGTCTTCGAGTTCTCCGGGGCGGTAGACGCCATACTCCATGAGCAGGCGCATCACGAGGTCGGTGTCCGTCGGTTTTTTGATGAAATCAATCGCGCCGAGTTTTTTTACCCGCGCCCGGGCCTCGGGCTGGATATCGCCGGAGACCACGATCGTCATCACGGGCAGATCTTCTGTGCGGATCTCCTCCAGTACCTGGTAGCCGTCCATTTCCGGCATGTTCAGATCCAGGAACATCAGTTCGGCTTCGTGGTTCCGCAGTTTGGCCAACGCTTCCTTGCCGTCCACCGCGAAGCTGACCTTCGCCTGCAAACCTGCCGGCAAAGTTCTGGCCATCTGTTTTCTGGCAAGCGCGGAATCGTCGCAGATCAGGATGCGGGTGGTCATTCAGGTGGCCGTTGGGGGTTACTTATAAAGTCGGCAAGTATACCAGTGGAGGTTGTTGTGTACACGTTCGCTACAGCATTCGTAACGTTTGGTAAGGTCCTGTAAGTATCTAGGATGGAACGTTTTGTGACTGTGTTCAAATTTGACCGAGTATTACTGGATTGTAAGCGGTGATTGTGACTCTGCTCACTCTATTGGCCGATCTGCCTTGGCTATAGTGAGTTTGCGGCAAATAAAAAGATCGCAAGACACAGCCGCCTGCGGGTACCGGGAAACCAAAAACAAACCGGGCTGCAGCGGAGCCGGGCGTCGAAAACTGGTTCCAACCGACTACTTCAGAGACAACAATTATGAGACAGCAAGCGTATGGATACGCTGCCATCACCCTGTTCTGCCTGGGTATTGCGCCCGTTGCCCAGGCCGAGCTGAAGCCCATTTCTGATGCAACCATGGGCGAGGTGACCGGGCAGGCTTTTATGCAGATCCAGAACATTCAGGACATTCCGGGTAACCCTCATGAGTTTACCCGCATGACGCTGGGCATGGATGTTGAAACCCGGATCAATGTGGATGATATAAAAGTCGGCGAAATAGATGGCGGGGCGGATTTTGCCGCCCAGCATGTGGCCTTGGGACACATTGCGCGGGTTGATGGCGTTCAGTATAACGGCCGAACCTACAGTTCCGGCGATACGGTGCATTTCGAAGCCGTTCAGCCTTACATAGAGCTTGCGGAAGATCCCGTCGAGGGCAAGCTTTCCGGTTTCCGGATGGGCTTCGCACAGGCGCGGGGTTCCGTCTCTTCGCTGACCAGCAGCTTCAGCGGCAACATTGGCCTCAAGCTGGAGGATGGTTCCGGCGCGGTATACGACGCGACGTTGCTTGACCAGAATGCCCAAGTCACATCTCTCCGGGCTAGCCATATCGGTATTGTCGACCCTGCCGCTGCCCCGGCTAACTGTACCGAGGGCGCGGCCACTAACTGCGCCCCCCTGACTCACCTGCAGTCGATCATTGTCGGAGAAAAGAATACCGACGGCACCACCGGTTTCACCGACGACTTCTTCATTGGCTTTCAGCGTGAAGACGTGGACTGGCAGAGCCCGGATGGTGCCAATGTGATCAATGCGGGCAAAGGCGTGTTCATCAATCTGCCCACCAGCATGACCGTGAACATGAACCAGTTGATTAACAGCGGCGTGGAGCGGTTGCAGACGCATCGGCAGGATATGGGTACCCGATTGTTTTAAATGCTAAACTGCTGCCTGAGATTAACCCATTCGGCAGGAGCTTAGCCCCTTGATCCGCTCGTTTTACTGGCACGATTACGAAACCTTCGGCGTAGACCCGGTTCACGACAGGCCTTCCCAGTTTGCCGGTGTGCGCACGGATGCGGATCTGAACGTGATTGAAGAGCCGCTGGTGATTTACTGCAAACCCGCGGACGATTACCTGCCATCGCCCGAAGCCTGTCTGATTACCGGCATTACCCCGCAAAAAGCACTGGAAGACGGTTTCCCCGAGGCAGAGTTTATCGCCCAGATCAACGAGGCCTTCAGCCAGCCCGGCACCTGTGTGGTGGGCTACAACAGTCTGCGCTTCGACGACGAGGTTACCCGCCACACCCTTTATCGCAACCTGCGCGATCCCTACGCCCGCGAATGGCAGAACGGCAATTCACGCTGGGACATCATCGACATGGTGCGCCTGACCTATGCCCTGCGTCCGGAAGGGATCAACTGGCCCCGCAAGGAAGACGGCAGCCCCAGCTTTCGGCTCGAAGAGCTGACCCGGGCCAACGGGATTGCCCACGAAGCCGCCCACGATGCGATGTCGGATGTTGAGGCGACGATTGCGGTGGCCAGGCTGATCAAGGAGAAGCAGCCCAAGCTGTTTGATTTTGTTCTGCAGAACAAAGACAAACACTCCGCCCGCGCCATGCTGGATACCGCCACCATGAAGCCGGTGTTCCACATCTCCGCCAAGTACCCGGCCAGCCGGGGTTGCTGCGCCCTGGTTGCCCCGGTGGCTGAGCATCCCACCAACAAGAACCTGGTGATTGTCTACGACCTGCGGGAAGACCCGAGCGAGCTGATTAACGCCAGCCCTGAGCAGATTCGTGAGCGGGTGTTTACTTCCCAGGCGGAATTGGGGGAGGGCGTAAGCCGCTTTCCGCTGAAAGGTGTGCAACTGAACAAATGCCCGGTATTGGCGCCGGCGAATATGCTTTCAACCTTGTCGCAAGAACGACTGGAAGAGCTGGCCCTGGACGGCGACACCCTTCGGGCCAATCTGGCCATACTTCGCAAAGCCCCCGACTTACCGCGCCGAATTGCCGAGGCGTTTGATCAGCCCCACAAGGGCGATCTCACTGACCCGGATGAGCAACTTTACGCCGGTGGTTTCATCAGCAAAGCTGACAGGGAAGCCTTGAACCGGGTGCTGGAGCAGCCGGTGGAAGCCCTGGGTGAGCAGGATGTGACCTTCGAAGATGATCGCCTGCAGGAACTGCTGTTCCGCTACCGCGCCCGGAATTACCCCGGCAGTCTGATGGGTGAAGAGCTGGAGCGCTGGGAGGAGTTCCGCAGCCAGAGGTTGATGCATCCGAAGAAGGGCTGGCGGTCTTTGGAGGCGTATGCCCAGGAATTACAGCGACTGGCGGCGGACCCGGAATTGACGCCGGAGAGGCGGCATATTCTTGAGGACTTGCATTTGTATGGGGAGTCTTTGATTCCTTACATCTGACAAGGATGTTGGCTCCAAAGGAGCCGCCATTCTTTATTGCGCCTTCTCCGGTAAGTGGAGAGGTGCTTTTTTGTCGGATTACGGCCTTCGCCTAATCCGACCTACTTGGCTTAGGCATACCCGCAAATTCCTTACCCATACCCGCAAATTCCATCGCGTAGGTCGGATTAGGCAAAGCCGTAATCCGACACCCCAAACCCCGTAGGTCGGATTACGAGAAGCCGTAATCCGACACTCCAGACCTGAACCCAATTCACCGCCGCTTCAGGAAATAAACACTCAGATTCTGGCCCATCAGACTCTGCACCTCACTCCCCAGCGCCTCGGCCTGAATCTGCTTCTGAACCGGGCCGGTCGCCAAACTGTGGCCATCCTCATCCCGGGCTTTTACCAGCTTCCACTCCACTTCGTTGCTCACCATCGCCATCAGCTCTTTCAGCTGGGCGGTATCCTGGGGCCGGAACCACCGGTCCCGGCAGCCGCCGAGGCTGTAGAAGTCGGCGTCGGCGGTCAGTTCCTGCCAGGTAGCATCGTTCCGGTTGGTAAGAACCATTCGACGTAGCTGGCGCAGGGCCTGGCGGGTGGGTCGGAGCTTGTGGTCGTTGACCAGTTTGCGGATCTGTTTGTCCCCTGCCGTCTGTTCAGCAATGGCCGTGTGCATGTGAACCACGGCGCCGGACCCGGTGGCTTCGTTTACCAGTGCCGCCAGTGACAGGTTGGTCATGGCCGGTGAGGGTAGACGGCCCACTTCAATCCAGTGCACCTGGTGGCCATCGGCCACAAAACGCTGGGCGATGGACCAGGGCCAGAACACGATGTTGTCCATGCCCATTTCGTTTGCCATGCGGGTGGCTTTGGCGATGTTGGCGAGGGATTCATCCACCGCGATGACTTCCACATCGTCCAGGTAACTGGCCAGTTCCATCGCCCGCTGGCCGGACTGTGCGCCGCAGACCATGATGCGCAGGGTGGCCGGCAGGCTCTCGGTGGTCAGCCCCAGTTCGGTTGCCATCAGGGTTTTCAGGCTGCTTTCGGCGCGATAGGCCAGCTGCGACCAGGCCGGCCAGGCTTGGGGAATCTCGGTCTTATCCAGGCAGAGTTCCTCGGATTTCTCATCGAAATTCTGCTTGATGGCTTCCTCTTCGGCCCTATTGTAATAGCTGGCGGCCAGAACCGGCTGCAGCGCCAATGGCCAGTCCACCAGGTTCCATTGGCCCAGCTGGACGGCAAAACTCTGTTGGAAGAGGGCGCCGTACATGGCGCTGATCATCAGCGAGCCGATCAGTCCATCCTGTTCCTCGCCAAGAGCGAATTGGGCCTGGATGCTGTTGTTAATGGCAGAGACCAGTCGCTCTTCATCGTCTTCGGCAGCCAGCGCATAGCCGGTTCTGTCGGCATACTCTGCAATGGCCAGCGCCAGACGCTGGAGCTCATCCCGCAGTTCAACGGCTTGTGCCACCTCGGCAATGATCGCCCGGCGCAGCAGGGTGACCAGTTCCTCAACGGCCGAATTGGGCATCAGGGTTTTCTGGAGGGCCAGGATCAGCAGTTCATCCTCGCAGGCAGCTTCCAGAAAAATCCGGGCATCCGGGTTATCAAGATCGTACTGTTGATGAATGATCGCACTGACAAACCGGCCAAGCTCCTGATGCGGCAATCCATCCCGCTGGAGCAGGGCAATGGCATCCCGGGCCAGGGCAGAATCCGCCTTGTTCACGTCCAGGTGCTGGGCGCAGGTCAGCATGCCGCTGTAGACGGACTCCCATTCGGCACCGGTTTCCAGAAG
The DNA here is from genome assembly GCF_001045555.1 of Marinobacter subterrani. Taxonomy (NCBI): domain Bacteria; kingdom Pseudomonadati; phylum Pseudomonadota; class Gammaproteobacteria; order Pseudomonadales; family Marinobacteraceae; genus Marinobacter; species Marinobacter subterrani. The sequence continues at coordinate 1,291,097 of NZ_LFBU01000001.1, read as the reverse complement.
TTTGCGGTAATGCAGGTAGGCCACATCGAACTGCCCCTGCAAGCGCTTGGAGTGGGCAACACCGCAGAAAGCGGCGGCGGATTGCCGGTCGCAGTCCAGGGCCTCAAGGAAATACTGCTCCGCCAGCGCTGGCCGCTCGGTTTTCAAAGCCCAGTAGCCCAGGTTGCAATACTGCTGCGCCTGGCCCGGCTGATGGGTGAGGCTGGCGTTGAACAGGGTGTGGGCTTTCTCAAGCTGACCTTCGTCCAATTCCACCCGGCCCAGAAGCCCCAGAGCCCCGGCGTTGTGTGGCTCAATAACCAGCGCTCCGGTCAGGTAGTCCCGGCATTCATGGCGCGCCTTCAGCCGCTGGATATGGCTGAGGCCATTGCTGTTGGACTCCCCGTAGGCAAGATTGGCCTGCAGAAGCAGGCGGGCAACCTGGGCCTGTTGGGATTGGGATACCTGAACTTGATGCTTGGCTTGCATGGGATACCTCGTTTTCGGAATGCCAATGGTGGTGGCATTGATCTGCAGCTTTTTTGGCGCAATTAGATGTCTTTAAGCAGTGCTGCGAAAGGTGTGCCAAGTTCTGATGTGGATTTTCGGCTTCTGGATTGGTTTTTATTCGGCGGGGACATTCCGCTAAACTCTGGGGCAATGTGATTATTCCCACTCAAGGTTGAACCGATGCGCCCAGATCAACAAGAAACGGCTGAGTCATTTCTACGGCGAAAAGCAAAAAATCTCGAATTCTTTAAGCGGCGGTTTCCAGCCATACACAAGCATTACGGAAACCTGCTCATGAAGCGGGTGGAGCTGGTAGTGAGCCCGGTTGAATCGGATGTCGATCTGCAGGTTGAGGGCAGAAGCCTCTATCAGGGACGGGCGAAAGCGACGGGATTGCGTGAAGCCGAGATGTTCCTGGCGGACAATGAGCCCTATCAGAAGCTGAAGACCTTCCGCCCGCCAAGTGTTAGCGGTTACAACTACCCCCGCTTTGCCAGTCGCAGCATTCGCCACTGCCTGGAGATGCTGCCCGATCGCGAAAAGGAGTTTGCCGGCTACCCTATGGGCAATTTCTTTCCATTCATTGTGTTTCTCGGGTGCGGTCTCGGCTATCAGATCGAAGCCCTGGTAGAGCGCGCTGATGTGGTAAATGCCCTTGTCTTTGAACCGGATGAGGAGAAGTTCGCTGCCAGCCTGTTTACGGTGGACTGGGAGTCGATTTGCGATCGCTTTCTGTCCAGGAAGGGCTACGATATCCGGTTTGCGATCGGCGTGGATGCGACGGAGCGGAACCTCAAAGAGCTGCTAGAGCGTAACCTGAATAAACGGGTGCCACTGCATCCAGCCATGACTATTTACTTCAACCACCAGGCCTGCAACATCAACCGGAGCATTGCCGAGGAAATCCGCAAGGATCTGCCAACGCTGTTTGCCTCATGGGGCAACTATGACGATGAAATGAAGCGGCTGAACAACACCGCGTTCAATCTGCGTGCCGGCAGCAAGTTCCTCCGCAACTCCGTGACCGGCAGCTTTCACAAACCGGTCGTGATTGCCGGGAGCGGGCCGTCCATTGATGACCGGCTACCTCTGATTCGCGAGTGCCGAGATACCATCACCCTGGTATCGGCTGGTACCGGCCTGAAAGCCCTGATCAACAACGGGGTGACTCCGGATTTTCACGTGGAGCTGGACCCGGACTATCTGATCTATCAGTTGCTGAACGATATTGGCCGGGACAAGTTGAAGGGCATCACTCTGATTGCGGTGAATGAGATCAACGCGCTCGTGCCGGGGCTGTTTGATGAGGTGGTTCTCTACGCCAAGAGAGACAATCCGGCCCCCAAGGGGTTCCGGCTTGAACAGTATGCCTTCGAGCACTGTAACCCCACCTGCACCAACGCGGCTTTCGCCATTTTCCAGCAGCTTGGCTTCCGGAACTTCTTCCTGTTTGGGACCGACTACGGATTTAAAGACAGAACCAAACACCACGCATCCGGTTCGGTTTATGGCAGCCGGGACGAGAGTAGTGAAGTGTCGGTACTACTGAACGACTTGGCCCGGAAGAACTTTCTGGAAGGCAAACTCATTGAAGTGGATGCCGTTGACGGCGGCAAGATCTTCACACGCTCGGACTATTTCACCGCGATGCGCAGTGTCGAGAACTTGCTGCACTGGGCCCGGGAGCGAGATGACGACATTCAGGTCTGGAATTGTGCGGATGGGGCAGTCATATCGGGGGCCCCATGGCTTGCGCCTGACAATTTTGCCGGCACGATTGGCAGGATTCTGGATGGGGCCGTCAGTGAGCCGGCCCCCGAGAGCGTCATTGCCGGGCTGGTTGAGGTTCACCATGACCCTGAGTTGGAACAGCGCCTGGCTAAGGTCGGGACCTTCCTCTCTGGCCGCGCGGATAATCTCAGACGGATATTGCGTTCGTCACTGAGAGGGAAGAAGGATGTTGTACGATTGATGGCTCCGCTGATTGATGCCTCCCAGATAGTTGAAACGCCAAAAGGGTTCAATGTGCCTCAACCCGAACAGTATGTGGCTCAGCATTTGCTGCGTGGTACTCTGATGCATTACATGACAGTGGGGCTCTACCACTCCATGGCGGCCGCGGATGACTCAGGGGCGACTGTTGTTGCTGCTCATTGGAGCAAAGCCTTTGCCGGCTTTCTTGAAGCGGTGCCGGCGCACTATGCCAGCGTTATCACCGACCAGTCGACCGGTGAGGGCCGGCGATGGCTTGAGATGACCATCCACGATCCGGAGACTGTGGTTGAGGGATAAAAAAACGGGCCAATCGAGGCCCGTTTTTTTTGATACTGGAGGGGCATTAGCCCTGCAGCAACTGTAACACCTGCTGGGGCCGCGCATTGGCCTGTGCGAGCACCGACAGGCCTGCCTGCTGGAGCACCTGTGTGCGGGCCAGCTCCGCCGTTTCTTTGGCGAAATCCGCGTCCTTGATCCGGCTGTTGGCAGCGCTGAGGTTCTCGCTGGTGGTAGAGAGGTTGGCGATGGTCGACTCGAACCGGTTCTGAACCGCACCGAGTTCACTGCGCAGTGCGTTAATGAAGGTGAGTGAGGAATCAACCCGGATGATGGCGTCGTTGGCGCCTTCAACGGTTTTAATGCTCACGCCTTCAAGGTTGCCTGTCGTCAAATAGTCCGTCGAGCCTGAGGCGCCAAGAAGACCATTGGTGTCGTTGATGGTGAAGGCTTCCAGGGCCTGGATCTTGATATCCCCTTTCAGCGGCGTCCCCGAGGTTCCGATGACTGCTTCACTGAAGCCTACGCCAGATCCAGCTACGCCAGATACTCCGGTTCCACCTTCGGTAATCACGAGGTCTTCGCCGCCTCGAACGGTAAATTTAAGGCCGCCGGTGGTTTCGGACACTTCAAGGTTCTGGATGTTGGCGTCTTCTAACGCCGCAGCAACGTTGCCTTTGGTGACTGCGCCTCCGGAACTCACGGGCACGGCAACGGTCACCGGGTCTTCGTCGCCTATTTTAATGGTGACGGTATATTGACCGCCGCCGGTAGCCGCGCTGTCCGGGACGTCGTTGAAGGCGAGGGTCTGTTCATTGGAAGCTGTTGCCAGTGCCACGCCCTGTATATTTGCGTCGTTCACCGCCGTGGCGACGCCTGCGGCCGATGCGCCGGAGGCGATCTCAACCGTCACGGGATCGTTAGAGCCCACTTCAACCGAGAAGGTGCCTCCCCCTGTGGCCGGTACTGTCAGGCCGCTGGCAATCGCGATCTTGCCGATGTCCTCCGCTGTTGAACCATTGGACAGGTTCACATCAATGGTGTCGCCGGCATTCGCGCCAACCTGAAAACTCTGGATCCCGAATGAGCCATCCAGCACCTTGAGGCCGTTGAAGGTAGTTTGCTTGGCGATACGATCAATCTCAGCAACTCTCTGCTGCACCTCCTGGTCGAGGGCAATCCGGTCGGACGAACTGTTAGTGGCGTTGGCAGACTGTATGGACAGTTCCCGAATGCGCTGCAGATTGGAAATGACTTCCGCCAGCGCACCTTCGGTGGTCTGGGCCAGGGAGATGCCGTCATTGGAATTCCGGGTGGCGACGTTCAGGCCCTGAATCTGTGATTCAAATCGGGTCGAAATGGCCAGGCCTGCGGCATCATCTTTGGCAGAGTTGATACGTAGACCGGAGGACAGTCGTTCCAGCGCCACGTTCGCTTCGCTTTGAGAGCGTTCGAGGTTGCGCTGGGCGTTCAGTGAAGCAATGTTCGTGTTGATTACCTGAGGCATTGTCATTCCCCTGTTATGGGTGCCGTCGCCTGTTTCGGAGAAATTCAGGTGTCGGCGGTTTCTTTTTTCGAGCGTTGCAGGGGAATAAGCGAATTGTGTGCCATTTGTTCTATTTGCCCATTATGTCTATGAAAAATATAGTTTAAATCCAATCGTTTTCGACGGCCCTGAGGTATGGCAAGGGCGGCAAAGGCAGGGTTTTGCCGTTTATTTGGCATGATTTACATTAATTTACAAAAACTTTATGCAAGCGCCTAAAGCAATCCGGGGCATGGCCGTTAACTTGATCAACAGGGCAGCGCACCGGGGCGAGACATCGGTCGCTAAACCTTTTAACTGAAGACACAAAGGTTAAGGAGAAGCACATGGCTCTCGGCATCAACACAAACGTGGCGTCAATTTCCGCCCAGAACCAGCTGAACAAGTCTCAGCAACTGTCCAATCAGGCGCTCGAGCGTCTGTCTTCCGGCTTACGTATCAACTCTGCAAAAGATGATGCCGCCGGCCTGGCAATTTCCACCCGCTTCCAGTCACAGATCTCCGGTCTGAATGTCGCCACCCGGAATGCCAATGACGGCATCTCCCTGGCCCAGACCACTGAAGGTGCCCTGGACGAAATCACCAATAACCTGCAGCGCATCCGTGAGCTCGCGGTTCAGTCCGCGAACGCTACCAACAGTGCGTCTGACCGCGCCGCCCTGAACGATGAGGTTCAGCAGCGCATCGAAGAAATCGACCGTATCTCCAAGCAGACTGCCTTTAACGGCCTCAAGGTTCTCGACGGCTCGTTTGGTCGTCAGGACTTCCAGGTGGGCGCGAATGCTGGCGAAACTATTGGCATCGACCTCACCCAGGGCACTACCAAGGACTCCATTGGCGAGATTGCCTCTACCGGTGACCAGGCTATAGGCTCCGGCGGTGGCACCTTTAGTATCAAGGTTGGTTCTGCTGATGCTGTTGATGTCACTGTCGCCTCTGGCGCAAGTGCCAAGGACGTTGCTGAGGCGATCGAGGCTGAAAATATCAATGGGCTGTCACTGGTATCGGCAACGAACGTTAAAGACCTGGCATTCGGTGCTGTTGATGATGCAGCCAGCACTGGTGGATCGACTTATAGTGTGACACTTCAGGTTGGCGATGCAGATGCAGTTACTGTTTCTGTTGATATCGCCTCCAGCGGCACTGCGACAAAAGATCAGGTAGCGGATGCGATCAACTCCGCGGGTATTGAAGGCCTGTCAGTCGAGACCAGTTCTGCCGGGCTTAAGTTCACTGTTGCCGACGGCGAGAATTTCTCGATCAGCGAAGCGGCACCTTCCGGGGCAGCAAGTGGCGAAGGCTTCGCGTCTACCGTCACAGCTAGTGGCACCGTCCAGTACGGCTCCGTAAGCATCAATGCCCTGGAATCATTCTCGGTCACTGACGCCAGCGGAGTGATTGGTGGAACTGATAACTACGGTGTCTCCGGCAACCTCGGCGGTGTGACTGTGGATACTGTCGATAACGCCAACGACGCGATTCAGCGGGTGGACTCCGCGCTCAAGACAGTAAACAGTCTGCGCGGCGAACTCGGTGCAATTCAGAACCGTTTTGAGTCTACCATCGCGAACCTGGCGACTTCTGTCGAGAATCTGAGCGCCTCCAACAGCCGTATCCTAGACGCGGACTTTGCGGCGGAAACCGCCAAGCTGTCCAAGGCTCAGGTACTGCAGCAGGCCGGTATCTCGGTGCTGGCCCAGGCCAACGCCCGTCCGCAGCAGGTTCTGTCCCTCCTGCAGTAAACAGGGGCGAGCGGTGAGAGCCGGAACCTTCGGGTTCCGGTTCTCCGCCGTTAGAGAGAATAGCGAGGTGAGCTATGAATGGCGTTAACCTGAATAGCCCGGATCTGAAGCTGGTTCCAACCAGTGAGCAAGTACCGGCTCGGGCAATTTCGTCATCTCCGGCCGAAGGCAGGAATGCCTCCGCCCCGGTTTCTTCATCAGTGGGGCCCGCTGCGACTGATAAGCCGGCTTCCGCCGCTCAGAATGTTTCCAGGGCGGAAGAGCTTCAGAAACAGAATGAGGCGCGGCGGGAGGATCTGGATGATGCGGTGTCGCAACTGAACGATTTTGTCCAGAGTGTTCAGAGGGATCTTCAGTTCGAGGTGGATAACGAGCTGGGGCAGACGGTTGTAAAAGTAGTCGATCAGCAGACCCGGGAAGTGATTCGCCAGATTCCTGATGAAGTGGCTTTGCGGTTGGCGGAAAAATTGCAGCAGGATGAACCGCTGACGTTGTTTAACATAAAAGTCTAAAGAACCTCCGGGGCGCTTTTTGCTGGCCCTGGCTTACTTCCGCACTGGGGCGCAGTGGACGCCTGAGTTGCTCAAGCAGGGCAGTATTTCAAGAGGAAGCTGTGATGGTCTTGAGCGTCAACACCAATGTTGCATCAATAAACGCACAACGTCAGTTGCAACAATCATCCGCTCTGTCTGCGGTCGCGCTGGAACGGCTATCTTCAGGCCTGCGAATTAACTCTGCCCGTGATGACGCCGCCGGCCTGGCTATCTCGACCCGTTTTGAATCTCAGATATCAGGCCTGAACGTCGCCCGGCGAAACGCTAATGACGGTATTTCATTGGCGCAGACCGCTGAAGGTGCACTTCAGGAGGTCGTCAGCAACCTCCAGCGAATCCGGGAGCTGTCTATTCAGTCTGCCAATGCGACGAACAGTCCGGCCGACCGGGTAGCTCTGAATGATGAGGTGCGGCAACGACTCAATGAGATCGACCGGATTGCGACCCAGACGGCGTTTAACGGTTTGAATGTATTGGACGGCTCGCTCGGCGAGCTGAGTTTCCAAGTGGGTGCGAACGCTGGCGAGGCGATCGGAATCACCTCGCTCACGGGCAGTCGCCTGCAGGATCTGGGTGCAAAGGCTGAGGTCAGCGCTACGCTTTTTGATGGCGCTCTCGCTGGAGGGAACCCTGCCACACTTGCTCTGGGAACGTTTAGCAATGGATTTTTTGGTAATGGTAACGACATCTACCAACTGACGTTTGATGACGGAAACGGCAACTCGCTCATGGTTCAGGCCAACGACACCCCGTTCGGCAGCGTGACAGTTGCCCAAATGGTCGCGGGCTTTACCGGCGCGGGGTTTGGGAATGATGGAAGCGGTGTGCAGAGTGGGTACAGCCTCGATCTTGGCGCTTCGGCAGATCTGACGGAGGCCATTACTAATGGAACTTTGTCGATTTTGCGGGAGGATGGCACGAACTTCTCAACGACGGAATTCGACAGCGGTACAGCGTTTTTTCCAGGCTTTTCAAACACCGCTGATACGACTGATGGCGTTCCTTCCATTTCCGACGGCCTGGCCGAGGGCGATTTCGCCATACAGGTTGGCGATGCCGAGGCCGTTGACATTGTGGGAGACTTTGCAACAACGGCCGACTTTGTGTCGGCTATCAACGCCCAGGTGCCCGGAGCGCTTGCGGTGTTGGACCCAGAGAGCAGCACGGTGAGCGTGACCTCGAGTGAGGCCATTGTTCTGACCGGTAACCTGACGGATCTTGTGGCAGCGTTCGATGCGGCGGAAGCCAGCCCGGCGGGGTCGCTTGAAGGTGTTGATATAACAACTGTTGCAGGAACGCAGGATTCGGTGATTCGTGTAGACAATGCGCTGACCGAGATTAACAGGCTACGAAGTGAGTTGGGCGCGCTTCAGAATCGTTTCGAATCCACAATCGCCAACCTGGCGACCTCCGTCGAGAATCTGAGCGCCTCCAACAGCCGAATCCTGGATGCGGATTTCGCGGCAGAAACCGCCAGGCTTTCCAAGGCTCAGGTTTTGCAGCAGGCCGGTATATCGGTGCTGGGGCAGGCCAACGCGCGGCCGCAGCAGGTTTTGTCTCTGCTACAGTAAACTCAGAACGCCCGGTTTTCAGGTTTCTGCTGTTTTTAATGGGTGGTAAGTTGAGCGATGAATACCTCTAGCTCTGTTGAGATTGGCAGAAAAATTGCAGATGGATGAACTGCTGACGTTGTTTATTATTAAAGTGTAAGGGTTTGCCGCTTTTGTACTAATGGAAACGACGGTATTTCAGCACCGCCACACCTGAGAGGGTTCGGCGGTGTTTTGCGTTTTGTGCATAGATGAAAATGGGGTCAGAAGAAGGCTTTCTTCTGACCCCGGCTTGGCCTTCGGAATTTCAGGCAGGTTACAGGTTGTTACAAATAGGCGAAAGAAAATGGCAAAGTTTTGCCGCCTTTTGCCGATAAAGTAGTCAGTAGAGAAATTTGCCCCTATGAGGAGGCACCGTTATGGCCGGAATTTCATCATTAGGGATTGGCTCGGGAGTTCTGAGCTCCGATCTCGTGGACCAATTGGTGGCCGCAGAGCGCAAGCCTGCTGAGGACCGGCTCACGCTCGAAACGCAAAAAAGTGAAGCGTTGTTGTCCGCCTACGGAAAGTTACGCAGTGCGGTAACCGAGCTACGCCTTCCCATGCGCCAACTGAGCGCGGCCGACAACTTGACCGCCTATTCCGCGACATCCTCCAACGAAAGCGTCGAAGTGAGCCTGGATAACAGCAAAGCCGGGCGGGGCAGTTACACGGTGGAGGTACTCACCCTGGCCCAGGCACAGTCGCTTGCATCGGGTACCTTTGCCGACAAGGATGCCACCACGGTTGGCACCGGCAGTATTACTCTGAAGTCCGGGGACTCCAGTAAGACGATTACCATCGACGGCACCAATAACACGCTTCAGGGCCTGGCCAACGAAATCAATGAATCCGGTATGGGTGTGACCGCGGGTGTAATCGATACCGGCAATGGCTACCGGCTGGTGATGTCCTCCGAGGAAACCGGCACTGCCAATGCCGTCTCCCTGACGGTCAATGACGATGACGGCAACAACACCGACGCGGTGGGCCTGTCGCAGTTCGCCTTTAATGGCACCACCAGCAATCTGACCGAAACCGTTGCCGCCAAGGACTCCCAGGTCCGGATTAACGGTATCGAGATCTCCCGTTCTTCCAACAATATCGAAAACGTGATTGACGGGCTGAGCTTTGAGGTGAAGGAAGAGGGCGTGACGTCGGTTATCAAGGTTGAGCGGGACCTTGGCGCGGTGGCCGATCGTGTCCAGTCGTTTGTCGACAAGTTCAATGCGCTTCAGGGCACGATCGACAGCCTGGCGGGTTATGATGCGGAAGCGGGTCGGGGCGGGATTCTCAATGGTGATTCCACCGTACGCGGTATCCAGAACCAGTTACGCAATCTGCTGACCCGGGTGGTTCCGGGGCTTGAGAATGCCAGTGTCAGAACCCTGGCGGATGTCGGTATATCAACCAATCCGGACACCGGCGGCCTTGAGCTTGACAGGGCGAAATTTGAGGAGAAGCTGGCCCAGAATCCTGACGATGTGACCGCTTTGTTCGCGGAACAGGGGCGGGCTTCCGATAGCCAGATCGAATTCGTGCGCAGCGGCACCGGTACAGTTCCCGGCAGTTACGACATCAATATCACCCGTGCTGCGACCCAGGGTTCCCTTTCGGGTGTCGCACCGGTTGGCTCGAACGTTTCCATTACCACCGCCAATGATGAAATTACCTTTGAGGTTAACGGCGGTACGTCTGTTTCCATCACGCTGGATGCGGGGACCTATGCAACGCCCCAGGACCTGGTTGATCAGATTCAGGCCAAGTTCAATGATAGCGGCGCGCTGAAGGCCGCCGGTACGTCAGTGGCGGTAGATCTGGACAGCACCGGCGCCTTACGGTTTACCTCCGAGAAATTCGGTGACAGCTCAAATGTAAGCATTACCAGCGTTGAGGATGGTTCGGTCTATGGTCTGGCTGTATCGACTGGAACCGCCGGGCAGGACGTAGCGGGTACCATTGATGGGAAACTGGCCGAAGGTGATGGCCAGGTTCTGTTTCTGGGCTCAGACCGGGGTGATGCGTCCGGACTTCAGGTCAGGGTGACGGGTACGGACACCGGCAGCCGCGGCACGATCACTTTTATTGAAGGGGTGGCTGAACGGACGGTTAACCTGGTGACCGGCATCCTGAGTGCGGACGGTGCCATCGCCTCTCGCACGGAGAGCCTGAACCGATCCCTGGAGGATATTCAGCAGGACCGGCTGGATCTTGAAGAGCGGCTGACCTCTTACCGTGAACGCCTGGTTTCCCAGTTCAGCGCCGCGGATTCGCTGATCGCGCAATTGAACAGCACCCGGGATTACATCACGCAGCAGTTGGCCGCACTGGCCCCCCAGAACAACCAGAAGAACTGATGACAGAGAGTCGGTTTTTTGAGACAAGCGAGGTCTAATATGAACGGCTTACAGGCATACCAGCGGGTAAACACCCAAACCAGCATCACCGATGCCGATCCCCACAAGCTTATCCAGCTGCTGTACAGCGGCGCCCTGGAACGCATCAACATGGCCAAGGCCCGGATGCAGGCGAAGGATTTTGAGGGCAAGGGCAAGCTGATCACCAAGGCCATCGAGATTATTGGTGGGCTGCGTGGCTTCCTGGATTTTGACCAGGGGGGCGAACTGGCGGTTCGGCTGGAAGCGCTGTATGACTACATGGAGCGGTCGCTGTTCGAGGCGAACGCCAAAAATGACCCGGCCAAGCTGGACGAGGTGGCTAACCTGCTGCGTTCCATCAAGGAAGGCTGGGATGGTATTCGTGAGGAAGCGATGGGTCAGCAGCAGGCGGTCTGAGTGAAGACGGGGTCAGATGAAAGCTTTCATCTGACCCCATGTTCAATCTGACTCCATGTTCCTCCCAATAGCCATTCCCCCCGCTCTCCCGTACAATATGCGCCTTATTTATTGAGTGTACTCGGGGCTTTCTTAAAGAGGGGCCAGACGAACGCGTTCGTCTGGCCCCATGTTCATCCCCGGTTCATATCCATTCGGTTCAGTCTGGAGCAAGGGCATGTCTGATATCAAAAAGGTGGTGCTGGCCTATTCCGGTGGCCTGGATACTTCCGTGATCGTTCGGTGGTTGCAGGATACCTATAACTGTGAGGTGGTGACTTTCACCGCCGACATCGGCCAGGGCGAGGAAGTGGAGCCGGCGCGGGCGAAAGCCGAGGCGTTGGGCGTTAAGGAAATCTACATCGAGGACCTGCGCGAGGAATTTGTGCGCGATTACGTGTTCCCGATGTTCCGCGCGAACACCATCTACGAGGGTGAGTACCTGCTGGGTACGTCCATTGCCCGTCCCCTGATTGCCAAGCGTCTGATCGATATCGCCAATGAAACCGGCGCCGATGCCATTTCCCACGGTGCCACCGGCAAGGGTAACGACCAGGTGCGTTTCGAACTGGGTGCCTACGCGCTGAAGCCGGGTGTGAAGGTGATTGCGCCCTGGCGTGAGTGGGATCTGAATTCCCGCGAGAAGCTGCTGGCCTACTGCGATGAGCGGAACATTCCGGTGGAGAAGAAGAAGGGTAAGAGCCCTTACTCCATGGACGCCAACCTGCTGCACATCTCTTACGAAGGCATCAACCTGGAAGATCCCTGGGCGGAAGCCGAGGAAGATATGTGGCGCTGGAGTGTGTCTCCGGAAGCTGCGCCGGATGAGCCGACCTACGTTGAGCTGACCTACAAGAAGGGCGACATTGTTGCCATCGATGGTCAGGAGATGAAAGCGCATGAAGTGCTGGAAACCCTCAACAAGGTAGCCGGCGCGAATGGTATTGGTCGCCTGGATATCGTCGAGAACCGCTACGTAGGCATGAAGTCCCGCGGCTGTTACGAAACACCGGGCGGCACCATCATGCTGCGTGCCCACCGTGCCATTGAGTCCATCACTCTGGACCGCGAAGTGGCACACCTGAAAGACAGCATCATGCCCCGCTACGCCGAGGTGATCTACAACGGTTACTGGTGGTCCCCGGAGCGTGAGGCTCTGCAGGCGCTGATCGACCAGACCCAGCACTATGTTAACGGTACCGTTCGCCTTAAGCTCTACAAGGGTAATGTGGACGTTGTGGGCCGCAAGTCTGAGGATTCCCTGTTCGACGAGAAGATTGCCACCTTTGAGGAAGATCAGGGTGCGTACAATCAGAAAGATGCGGAAGGCTTTATCAAGCTGAATGCCTTGCGCCTGCGGATTGCTGCAGGGAAAGGCCGCAAGCTTTAAGGCGTGAACCTGGGGTCAGATGAAAAAGGGGTCAGATGAACTTTTCATCTGACCCCTTTTTCATCTGACCCCGTTTAATCCGCATTTCGACGTTTTTGGTTATACTGGCCGACAAAATACCAACAACGATCTCAGCTATCATGCCTCCTCTAGGAACCGCCTCTGTCTCCGCCTTTCGCCAATATGTCCGCTACGCGGATGCCAAAGGCATTGATACCACCCCTCTTTTCAGCAAAGCAGGCCTCGAGCCAATCATTCTCGATACTGACGACGGTCGCCTGAATGGCGAGCAGTTCCAAACGTTTATCAGGCTGCTTGCCGAAGCAACGGGCAATCCTGTCCTGGGCCTGGAAACCGGTGATTACGTGCAACCGGGCTCCTACAGCGTGCTGGGCTACATCACCATGAGTTGTGCCACCCTGGCCGAGGCGGTTACCCGAATCGCTCCCTATGAAAAGCTGGTTGGGGATATGGGCACCACGGGCTTGCGGATGAAAGGTGATGCAGTCGCCCTGGTGTGGACCTGCAACTTTACCGATCCGGTGGTATGGCCTCAGGTCGTGGACAATGTGTTTGCTTCCTGGATCAACTATGCCCGCTGGCTGGCGGATGATCATGAGGCTTCGCCACTACGGGTAAAGCTTCGGCGCTCCTCCCCGGGAGGCATTCATGAAAAAGCCTACTTTGAGCGCTGGCAGTGCCCGGTGGAATTCGGGGCCGACGAGAACAGCGTAGTTCTGCACCAGAGTCTTATGTCCACACGACTGCGCCAGCCAGATCCGTTGTTGCGGAAGACCCTCGAGGCTCACGCGTTATCTCAACTGGCCTTGTTGGATTCGGATACGGATCTTACTAGCCGGGTGAAGCAGAGCATCCAGAAACAACTTGCAGACGGCGTTACCCGGCAGGACATGATTGCCGAGGATCTGGGGATGACCAGCCGAACCCTGCAGCGGAAACTGGGGCAGGAGGGGATGTCTTATCAGAAACTGTTGGATGACGTTCGCCAGCAGATGGCGGAGGACTACCTTCGAAACACGGAAATGAGTATTCCGGATATCGCCTTCCGGCTGGGATACAGCGAGACGACGTCTTTCCACCGGAAGTTCAAAGCGGCGACAGGGCAGACGCCGGGGGACTTGAGGAGAAAATAAAAAGGCCAGCTAAAAAGCTGGCCTAAAAAACAAGGAAAGAACGAAAGTGCCTGAAAAATTCGTTAATCCGGTGGATTCGTTTCCCCATATGGCGGCGGAGGTACTACACGGCTCCTCCGCCATGGGGGATACTGCTTGAATCCACAATTGCAGAATAAGTCTTGCGCGCCTTCCTGTCTGTTTGTGAAGTGTGTCGCAGTGTTACCGCATGTGAAGGCGGGGTCAGATGAAAACGGGGTCAGATGAACTATTCATCTGACCCCGTTTTCATCTGACCCCAGGTTATTTCGAAGGAAGGGTAGGTCGGATTAGGCGAAGCCGTAATCCGACAAACTGATTATGCCGTTGCACTAACTTCCGGAGCCGTCTCGGTAAACCGCCGGGTATCGTAGGCATCCACCAGCCCCTGCACGGCAGCCCGCTCTACCTCCTGAATCGAGGGTGTGCCTTTCTGGGCATCGGCCTTGCACAGCACCATGCCGGCTTCCACGGATATATAACCGGCGGTGGTTTTCAGGGCCTTGTGGTTGATGCCGTCGAACACGCGCCGGAAGGCGGTGGTGGTGCAATGGTCGCTGGTCGGGAAGTAGGCGATGATGGCGAACTGGTTGTCGCCCACGCGGCACAGGGCATCGATGGGGCGGATCAGGGTGCTCAGGCGGCGGGCGATGCCGATGGCCAGTTCGCTCATTACCGTGGGCGGGTGTTTGCGTTTCAGTTCCTGCCAGTTGCGGATGCCGCAGAGCACATAGGCTGAAGAGCCACCCCGGGATTCGGCATGGCGCAGCATCTTGTTCAGCCGCTCTCTGCCGTATTTGGTATTGCAGAGGCCAGTTTCCAGATCAATGATGTTGGTGGACTCCAGTTCCCGGTTGTTCTCGATCAGCAGCGAATTGGCCCGGAGCAGGGTATTCTGCCGGTCGGCCATGCGGTCCGCCGCGAAGATGCGGGGGATCAGCTGCTTGGTCATATCGGATTTGTAGATAAAGTCGTCCACGCCCCGGTCGAAAGCTTCTGAAAGTGCCTCCACGCTTTCACGGGCGGTTAGCAGGATCACGTAGGTGTAGTGGTTGTTCTGCTCGTCCTGCTGGCGCACCTGGTCGGCCAGTTCCAGCCCATCCATTTCGGGCATCAGCCAGTCGGCGATCAGCACGCTTACCGGGCGCTGCTCGATCAGCTGCAGGGCTTCAGGGGCATTATTGACGATGCGTACGTCGCGATATCCGGCATTTCGCAGGGTGCGTCCAACCACCATACTGCTGAATTTCGCGTCGTCTACTACGAGGATGGGAAGGTCCAGATTTGGCATTGTTATCTACTTTTACCAGTCCGTTGTCAGGTGCGGTGTAGGCTGCAGGTTGGTATGATTCCCTGCAAATCAAACGGGCGCGGAATGTGAACCCGGGGTTGAACCCGGGGTCAGATGAACGCTTTCATCTGACCCCACTTTCAGCTTTTCCTCAGTATACCCGCTCAGCGTAACGGAGAATAACGACCATGCCGTCTTTTGACATTGTTTCAGAAATCGATATGCACGAAGTCACCAATGCGGTGGACCAGGCCAAGCGGGAACTGGGCAACCGTTGGGACTTCAAGAACGTTCAGGCAGACGTTGAACTGGACGACAAGGGCATCACCATCAGCGCCGAGCAGGAGTTCCAGTTGGAGCAACTGCTGGACATGCTGCGGATGGCCTTTGCCAAGCGCAATATTGATTCCCGGGCGCTGGCCGAGGATGGCGACAGCAAGTCCGGCAAGCTTGTAAAGCAGCATCTGTTGCTGAAGCAGGGCATCGAAACGGATATGGCGAAGAAGATCGTTAAGATGATCAAGGATCAGAAAATGAAGGTCCAGGCCAGTATCCAGGGCGACAAGGTCCGGGTAACCGGCAAGAAGCGCGATGACCTCCAGGAAGCCATTGCCCTGCTGCGCGAAGCCGAGCTGGATATTCCGCTGCAGTTCAACAATTTCCGAGACTGATCCGGAGGTTTTACCATCGTAACCGGCACCCGCCTTTCCCTGATTCGGGATACGCTGTACACCTACACTCGCTGGCAGGTAATTGCCCTGCTGTTTCTGGGCTTTTCGGCGGGTCTGCCGTTTCTGCTGGTGTTTTCCACCCTGAACGCCCGGCTGGCGGATGTCGGGGTGGAAACGGCCACTATCGGATTCTTCAGCTGGCTCGGGATTACCTACTCCATCAAGGTGTTCTGGGCTCCGGTGGTCGATCGCCTGAAATTGCCGTTGCTGGACAGGTTACTGGGCAAGCGGCGGAGCTGGATTATCTTCGCGCAGGCCGGCATCGCCACGGGGCTTTACCTGATGGCCCATGTGGATGCCACGGTGGCACCGGAGATGATGGCTTTGTGCGGGTTGCTGGTGGCCTTTTCCTCTGCCACCCAGGATGTCGCTATTGATGCCTACCGCATCGAGATTGCCGGCGAACGGCTGCAGGCGGCTCTGGCGGCGACCTATATTTTCGGTTACCGGCTGGCTCTGTTGGTGGCCGGTGCCGGCGCCCTGTATCTGGCGGAATTCTGGTCCTGGCAGGTGTCTTACGAGGTGATGGCGGCCCTGGTGGGGGTCGGTGCCCTGACGGTTCTGATTGTGCGCGAACCCCGGGTAAACCATTTTGCGGCGGCCCAGGACATTGCCCACAAGATCGAGCAGGAGGCCGGCAAGCGCACCCATCTCCATCCCCGGCTGGCGAGGCTGGTCGGCTGGTTCTATGCGGCCGTGGCCGGGCCCTTCCTGGATTTCTTCCGCCGTTATAAAGAACTGGCCATCGCCATTCTGCTGATGGTGGCGGTGTACCGGATTGCGGACATCGCCATGGGGGTGATGGCGAACCCGTTCTACCTGGATTTCATGGGGTTCAGCAAGACCGAAGTGGCGGACGTAACCAAGATCTTTGGCTTCTTTATGACCATCGCCGGTTCGTTGCTTGGGGGCGTGATGGTGGTCCGTTACGGCGTGCGGCGCATTCTGCTGCTCGGTGCCATCCTGACCGCAGCCACCAACCTGCTGTTTGTTCTGCTGGCCCAGTATCCGCCCAATCTCGTGACGCTGGCGGCGGTGGTCAGTGCCGATAACCTGAGCGGCGGCATCGCCAATGTGGCATTGATCGCCTGGCTCTCGAGCATGACCAGCGCTTCGTTTACCGCCACCCAGTACGCTCTGTTCAGCTCCCTGATGACCCTGCCAGGCAAATTCCTCGGCGGCTTCTCCGGCATCGTGGTCGCAGGATTCGGCTATGCCGAGTTCTTCCTGGTCTCGGCTGTAATGGGCGTGCCCGCGGTACTGCTGGCGATGTTTTTGATCCGCCAGGGCAGGCGCCTGGATGCCCTGGCGCCAAGAAATGAAGCACAGCCTGATACCCAGGAACGTAGGTCGGATTAGCGCAGCGTAATCCGACAGAAAACGTTGGATTACGCCTACGGCTAATCCAACCTACATTTGCGAGGAGTGAAACGACAGCGCAGTAACGTAGGTCGGATTAGCGCAGCGTAATCCGACAAATCCAGACGCTGTAGGTCGGATTAGCAAAGCGTAATCCGACAAAGAACGAGACGCCGAAAAAATGTCCGAACCAACCAAGGATCAAAAAATCTGGCAAGTCGTCGCCGCCATTCCGCCCGGTTGCGTCGTCAGCTACGGCCAAGTGGCCGCCATGGCCGGCCTGGGCCGACAAGCCCGATACATAGGCCGAGCCCTGGGCAAGCTCCCCGCCGGCCACGATATCCCCTGGTTCCGAGTCATCCGCAGTAACGGCCAGATCGCCTTCCCGCAAGGCTCCGATGCCTACGAAACCCAGGTTGGCAGATTGAAGAGCGAGGGCGTCGAGGTCACCAACGGCCGCGTCCAAATGCGCCAATTCCAATGGCAACCATAGGTCAGATTGAAAGTAGGTCGGATTCGGCAAAGCCGTAATCCGACAACCCAGAGCTCCAAAGTCGCAGGTCAGAATAGCAACCTAGGTCAAATTTGGCCCGACGGGCCTTGATCCGACAAAACCAGCCCATACAAGGACGTATGATGAACTACCGCAGAAACCGCGTACAAGGCGGCACCTACTTCTTCACCGTCGTAACTGCCAATCGCGCCCCTGTTTTCAGTTCCGCCACTGCCGTTGCCTGCCTGCGGTCGTCATTCAGCTCGGTCAAGCGATGTTTCCCTTTTTCAATAGAGGCCATGGTGGTACTCCCCGACCATCTCCACAGCATATGGACATTGCCCGAAGACGATCATGATTTCTCCAGACGTTGGCGATTGATAAAAACCGGGTTCACCAAGAGAGTTAAAGGTGTTCCCGGGCTTCCAACCTGCGTAAATGGTTCGCTCTGGCAGAAGCGGTTCTGGGAGCATACGATCCGGGATGGTCGTGATTTTGAGCGACATGTGGATTACATCCATTTCAACCCTGTGAAGCATGGGTATGTGGCGAGGGCATCGGATTGGCCGTATTCCAGTTTTCATCGGTTTGTTCGAGAGGGGATTTTGCCAGTGGATTGGGCGGCTGATGAGGATTTGTTGGTTGGGGTTGGGCGGGAGTAGGTGGGTGGATCAGGTTTGGAGGTGGGGAGGATGGTTCTTGTCGGATTACGGCTTCGCCTAATCCGACCTACGGAATCCGACCTACGGAATCCGAGCTATGGGGGGTGCGGCCGTGGCGCCGCAATTGTAGGTCGGATTAGGCCCAGCGGGCCGTAATCCGACACTTGTCGATCATCCTTCCCAAAAGATCAGAGCCGCAAAGCCCCATCCACCTCAATCATCCGCCCGGACACATAATCGTTCTCGAAGATAAACGCCGCCGCCGAGGCGATTTCTTCCGGTTTGCCCATGCGCTTCAGCGGAATGCCGGCGGTCATTTTTTCCAGGGCTTCCGGCTTCATGGAGGCGGTCATTTCGGTTTCGATAAAGCCCGGGGCGATGCCGGCGCAGCGGATGCCGTAGCGGGCGAGTTCCTTGGCCCAGACCGGCACCAGGGCAGAGACGCCGGCCTTGGCGGCGGAGTAGTTGCTCTGGCCCATGTTGCCGGCGCGGGAGATGGAGGCGATGTTGATGATCGCGCCCTGGTCGCCGTTTTTGATCATCTGGGTGGCGGCTTCGCGGCCGCAGAGGAACACGCCGGTGAGGTTGACGTCGATAACGGCCTGCCACTGGGACAGTTCCATGCGGCGCTCGACTTCGCCATCTTTCACTTTCACCATCAGGCCGTCCCGCAGGATGCCGGCGTTGTTAACCAGGCCGTTCAGGTGCCCGAAGTCGTTTACGATGGCTTCGAAGGTTTCCTCAACGTCTGCTTCTTTCGCGACGTTGCAGACGTAGCTTCTGGCCTCGGCGCCCGCGGCCACGCAGGCGGTGACGGCTTCATCCAGCTTCTCCGGCATCAGGTCGATCAGTGCCAGCTTTGCGCCTTTGGCAGCAAGGTATTCGGCCATGGCACGGCCCAGACCCTGGCCGCCACCGGTAATTGCAATCACGGAATCTTGAAGTTTCATGTTTTGCCCTAACTACTGTTATCAGGTGGTTTACGGTTGCTGTGCGTCTTTTTGACCTTTGCCATCCGGCTTGGGTGCTGGCACCAGTGACACCTGGCCTCCGTGGAACCGCTGCAAGTACGTCCATGTACGCTTGTTTTCGGCCATCCATGGCCTCCAACATTCCACGGAGGCCCGGTGTCACTGGTGCGACGAGCCATGTGCGTGGCTTCTTGTTAGAACTGAAGGGCTGCGAGTATACCAGACCTTCCGAAATTCCTGTTCAGACCCTGAGGTCCCGATGTCCGTGTTTCTGTTCTTATTCATCATCCTGCCAATTGCCGAGATGGCGGTACTGATCAAGGTGGGCGGCATGATTGGCGTGTTCAATACCGTCGGGCTGGTGCTGCTGACCGCCGTAATCGGTGCCTGGCTTTTGCGCCAGCAGGGTCTGGCGACGTTATTAAGGGCCAATCAGCGGTTGAACAGTGGCGAGTTGCCGGCCAAAGAGGTTGCCGAAGGGCTGATTCTGGCGGTGGGCGGGGCGCTATTGCTGACTCCCGGGTTCATCACCGATACCGTCGGCTTCCTGTGCCTGATTCCGGGTACCCGGCACTGGCTGGCGGCCCAGGCACTGAAGCGGATGGTGGTGGCTGGCCAGAGCCGGAGCTTTTCGTTTCGAGCCGGCGGCGGCAATCCGTTTGGTCAGGAACCGTTTGGGGGCCGCGAGAACCCCTTTGGCGGCTCGCGACCGTTCGAGCGTGACAGTAACGGCGACATCATTGAAGGCGAGTATCAGGATGAAACGGAATCCGATCGCGATCGCATCGAAAAAAAGTGAAAAAATTTTCCTCCGGGGTGTTGAAAACCCCTACCTGCTACCCCAAATAGGAACCACAAGTTCGCTGCGGGCTGATTTCCTCTGAAAACAGTTGGTTATCAAGCCGGGCAATTTGTCGGATTACGCTTCGCTAATCCGACCTACATCAACAATGTCATTGCCACATTAATCTGACTATTGGAGAAACCGAGCAATGAAAATTCGTCCGCTACACGATCGTGTTGTCGTGCGCCGTAAGGAAGAAGAAGAGAAAACCGCAGGTGGCATTGTGCTGCCGGGTAATGCCAAGGAAAAGCCGTCCCAGGGTGAAGTGATTGCCGTGGGCAATGGCCGTATCCTCGAGAACGGCGAAACCCGCGCGCTGGCGGTCAAGGTGGGTGACACCGTGGTCTTTGGTCAGTACGCCGGAAACACCGTCAAAATCGACGGTGAGGAACTGCTCATCATGAGCGAGAGCGATATTTACGGCGTGCTTGAGTGATCGCTGAGGCAACTCGCGCGAACGCTCATTAATCCGATGAGTTCAACATTTTCGGTTTAACGAACAGGAATAGAAGACATGGCAGCAAAAGAAGTCAAATTCGGTGATAGCGCCCGCAAGCGCATGGTCGCGGGTGTCAACATTCTTGCGGACGCAGTCAAGGTAACCCTCGGCCCGAAAGGCCGTAACGTGGTTCTGGAGAAATCCTTCGGTGCGCCGACCATCACCAAAGACGGTGTGTCTGTCGCCAAGGAAATCGAGCTGAAAGACAAGTTCGAGAACATGGGCGCCCAGATGGTCAAGGAAGTCGCTTCCCAGACCAACGATACTGCCGGTGACGGCACCACGACCGCTACGGTTCTGGCCCAGTCCATTGTTAACGAGGGCGTGAAGGCAGTGACTGCCGGCATGAACCCGATGGATCTGAAGCGTGGCATCGACAAGGCCACTACCGAAGCCGTGAAGGCGATCCGCGAGATGGCCAAGCCGTGCGATGACAGCAAGATGATCGCCCAGGTCGGCACCATCTCTGCCAACGGCGACGAGACCATCGGCAGGATCATCGCCGACGCGATGGAAAAGGTTGGCAAGGAAGGCGTAATCACGGTTGAAGAAGGTCGTGGCCTGGAAGACGAGTTGGACGTGGTTGAAGGTATGCAATTCGACCGTGGCTTCCTGAGCCCGTACTTCATCAACAACCAGGACAACATGTCTGCCGAGCTGGAAGACCCGTACATTCTGCTGGTCGACAAGAAGATCTCCAACATCCGCGAATTGCTGCCGGTGCTGGAATCCGTGGCCAAGGCGGGCAAGCCGCTGCAGATCATCGCCGAAGATATCGAAGGCGAAGCGCTGGCTACCCTGGTGGTGAACAACATGCGCGGTATCGTGAAGGTCAACGCTGTCAAGGCGCCTGGCTTTGGTGACCGCCGCAAGGAAATGCTGCAGGACATCGCCATCCTCTCCGGTGGTACCGTGATTTCCGAGGAAGTCGGCCTGACTCTGGAGAACACCACGCTGGACGATCTGGGTACCGCCAAGCGCGTTAACGTGACCAAGGAAAACACCACCATCATCGGTGGCGCGGGCGCCCAGAGCGATATCGAAGCCCGGGTTGAGCAGATCCGCAAGCAGATCGAAGACAGCAGCTCCGATTACGACAAGGAGAAGCTGCAGGAACGCGTTGCCAAGCTGGCCGGCGGTGTTGCCGTGATCAAGGTTGGTGCCGGTTCTGAAGTGGAAATGAAAGAGAAGAAGGCCCGGGTTGAGGATGCACTGCACTCCACTCGCGCTGCGGTTGAAGAGGGCATCGTGCCGGGTGGCGGTGTCACCCTGATCCGCGCCATTGCTGCCCTGGACAAGGTGGACGCCATCAACGAAGAGCAGAAAGCCGGTGTCAACATCTTGCGCCGTGCCATGGAAGCTCCTCTGCGTCAGATCGTTTACAACGCAGGCGGTGAGTCTTCTGTGGTGGTTGCCAAGGTTCGCGAAGGCGATGGCTCCTTCGGCTACAACGCTGCGACCGAAGCCTATGGCGACATGCTCGAAATGGGTATTCTGGATCCTGCCAAGGTCACCCGTTCCGCGCTGCAGGCGGCTGCTTCCGTGGCTTCCCTGATCATCACCACCGAGGCGATGGTTGCGGACGAGCCGGAAGACGAGAAAGCCGGCGGCGGTATGCCGGACATGGGTGGTATGGGCGGAATGGGAGGCATGGGCGGCATGATGTAATGCCGGCCTGATCCCGGCCACCTTCCGGTCTTCGGAAAGTGGCCCGATCTATCCTGAAAAACCCTGCGCTGGTTCACACCGGCGCGGGGTTTTTTGTTTTTTTGTCATGAACTTGCCCCATGCCTTTGCTAGACTCGGCTTCCGGCCTGCTTTCTGTGTGTAGCTGAATGAGTGACGCTGAACAAAAGTCTTTTTTGCGCCCCGGCAAGGTGTTTCTGCTGCTGTTTCTGGGTGCCCTGGTTTATCTGGCGTCACTGGTGTTTCTGGTGCCCGCCGGCTGGGTCTGGCAGCAGGCGTCCGGCTATGTGCCATTACCGGCAGAAGTACAGGTGCAGCAAGTCGCTGGCACACTCTGGGATGGTGAGGCCGGCGTTGTTGTGGCGGGTTTTCCGCTCCGTGTGGACTGGCGCCTGCAGGCGCCTTCGGTAACCAGCCTGGAACTGCCGCTGAATATTGTGGTGGAATCGTCACAATCCTCCCTTGAAGGCGATGTTACGCTTGGCTGGCCAGCCAGTGCCCGGCTGGATGCAAGTGGCCGGGTAACGGTTGCCGAGTTTGAAGAACTCATCCGTCAGAGCGGTGGGGCAATGATCGAGGGTGATGTGACGATCGATCGCCTGGAAATGGCCTGGGCCGATAACCGGCTTACCCGGGCTGATGGCCTCGGGCGCTGGGAAGGCGGCCTGGTCACCTGGCCCATGGGAGATCAGCGGGGCCAGGCCGAGTTCCCGCCGATGCAGGCGACGCTCGATACGGTGGATGCCGGCCAGGGCGGCGTTTCCCTCACCATCGCCAGGCAGGGCGGCGACGGCCCGGCGGCGGATGCAACGATACTCTGGAACGGAATGATGGAGTTGCGGGTCTACAAGCGCATGGTGGACCTGGCTGGTCAGTCCTGGCCGGACTCTGCAAGCCCGGGTGATGTGGTATTCCGGGTGCGTCAGCCACTCATTCCGGGGGCCGGATAATATGCCACTGCCGAGTATTCACGCCCAGGCCAGAATTGCCCGGACCCTTGCCAATCTGTTATTGCTGGCGCTGGTGCTCTATCTGGCAGTGGCCATGGCCCGGATTACCTGGCTCATCGCCTGGGATGACCGGCCGGTTCCCCGCGCGCCGGTATCGGATGGCGCACAGAATCTGGCCTCCGGCGGGCGTCCGGGCGGGTCCATCGCCATCTACGACTTTTTTGGCCGTTCGGCACAGCCGGTTAAGGTTGCCGATGCTGTTCGCCGTTCCGCGCCGGAGACCCGCCTGAGTCTGCGGCTCGAAGGCGTACTGGTGGCGCAGCGCCCGGAAGACTCCGGTGCTATAGTTGCAGGAAGCAATGGTGAAACAGCGTATTACAAGGTAGGGGACCTGTTGCCCGGCAATGCCGAGCTGGCGGAGGTGGAGCCCGGGCGGGTACTGATTCGGCGGGCAGGGCGTTATGAGTCGCTGACGTTCGAAGAGCCGGCATCTTCGGATCTGGTTGCAGAAGTTGCAGCGGAGCCGGCAGAATCATCCCCCGAGGCGTTTCTGGCCACCGCCCGTGAACAGATTGATAGCCAGGGCATCGCCGCACTGGCACCCTACGGGCTTAGCCCGGTGGATGACAGCGGCATGTCCGGGTATGTTTATGACGGCTCTAACGCCATGCTCAACGCTGTCAACCTGCAGGCCGGCGATGTGATTACCGCCATCAATGGCCAGCGGCTGGGGGATATCAGCCAGGACAAAGCCCTGCTTGAAAGCTGGCGGGGCCAGCCCCGGCTGGACATCGAAATCGAGCGTGACGGATCCATCCTCACCATCAGTTATGCCATACCCGAGCAGTGGCGCTGACCGGGTTCATCGAAACAGGAAGAAATCGCCAGATGTATAACCACAAGACCAATCTGTTACGGGCCATTGCACTGCTTATACTGTTACCGATGATGTCATTGGCATACGGGCAGGAGGAGACCTGGCGACTGAACCTGAAGGATGCTGACATTCGTGCCTTCGTGACCCAGGTGGCAGACATTACCGGCTACAGTTTTGTGGTGGACCCGCGGGTTAAGGGCAAGGTGACGGTGCTGTCCAGCGCGCCCATGAACAAGGACGAGATTTACGACCTGTTCCTGGCGGTGCTCAACGTGCATGGCTTCACGGCGATTCCCGGCGAGGAAGTGATCAAGGTTGTGCAACAGGTGGATGCCAAACAGTCCGCCGAAATCCTTTCCCGGTTCAAGGAAACCCCCTCGGAACAGCTGATTACCCGGGTCATCCCGATCGAAAACGCTAACGCCCTTGAGCTGGTGCCGATTCTCCGGCCCCTGGTGGCGAAATACGGGCACCTGGCCGGTGTGGCGTCGGCCAATGCGCTGATCATCAGCGACCATTCCTCCAATATCCAGCGGATCGAACAGATTGTCAGGGAACTGGATACCCCGCCGGAATACGAGGTGGAGGTTATTCAGCTGGACGAAGCCTGGGTTGGCGACATGGTGACTCTGCTGCAGGAACTGGCGCCCGCCCAACTGGGTAAGACCGCCGGAGAAGCCGGGGCCAATGACTACAGTGTTACCGCTGACGAGCGTTCAAACCGCCTGATTCTCAGGGGCGATAAAGCTTTCCGCGACAAGATGCGGGGGCTGATTGAACAGCTGGACCAGCCTTCGGCAACCGGCGGGACCACCAAGGTGATTCGCCTGAAGCATGCCGATGCCAAAAACCTCGCTGAGATCCTCAAAGGTGTCATGGGGGAAGTGGCGAAAGAAGGCACCGGCGCGGCCGCGTCGGCGTCGGGGGGCGGCAATCCGGGCAGTTCCTTTGCGGTCTTTGCCGACGAAGGCCTGAATGCCCTGGTGGTGCGCGGTGAACCGTCGCTGATGCAGGAGGCCGAGCAGATTGTGGCGGCGCTGGATGTACGCCGGGCTCAGGTGATGATCGAAGCGGCCATTGTCGAAATCAGTGATGAAATGGGCCGTGATCTGGGTGTACAGCTGGCCGCCGGAGACGAGTCCGGCGGATCGACGCCGGTGGTCGGCACCAACTTCGGCAATGTCGGGCGCAGCCTGGGTGATGTGCTCACCGCCATACTGTCTAATTCCGTGATTGCCCCGGCCGTGGGCGGGATTACCATCGGCGCCGGCGAGCGCAATGAAAACGGCGTGAGCTGGGGTGTGCTGTTGCAGGCTCTCTCGACCTCCACGGCGGCCAACTTGCTGTCCACACCCAGTATCATCACCCTGGATAATCAGGAATCGGAAATCACCGTGGGCCAGAACGTGCCCTTCCGGACCGGGCAATACACCGCCAACGCCGATGGTGCCACCAACCCCTTTACAACCATTGAGCGTCGGGACGTCGGCCTCACCCTGAGAGTCACCCCGACCATCAGCGCGGATGGCCTGGTACGCCTTGTGGTTGAGCAGACCACGGAGAGCGTTGCAGACAGCATTGAGAATGCCTCGGATATCGTAACCAACAAACGGGAGATCAAGACCACGGTACTGGCCGACGATGGCGAGACCATTGTGCTTGGCGGGCTGATCCGGGAAGACACCCAGGTCACCAAGAGCAAGGTACCATTGTTGGGCGACATTCCGTTTCTCGGGCGTTTGTTCTCGTCCGAATCCACCAGCCGGGTCAAGCGGAACCTCCTGGTGTTCCTGAAGCCGACCATTATGCTGGGTAAGGCAGACGCGGTGGCGGCCACTGACGTCAAATACCGCGAGCTGTGGGACGTCAATCTCAATGTGCGGGAGAAGCTCGGCCTGCCCAAGCGAGGTGCCCAGCCGCCTATCGACGAGCTGTTTGACGCGGGTAGCAGCACACGGGTGCAGTAAGCGCTAGACCAGCAGTGGCGGCATCGGACAATCCATCTGGTCCGCCACCAGCCGCATCAGCTCGTATTCCCGGGGCTCAACCTTGCCGTCGTGGGTAATGCAGTGGCCGCAGGCGTCAATGACCGCGGGTTTCAGCAGCGGCGACAGGCCATTCAGCACCACTAGCGCCTCCTGAAGCTGGCGCATGGTGACTTTCTCCGGTACCTCCTCAGGCGGCCTCCCGGCATCAATAAAGCCTGCCATTGCCTCCCGGTAAACGGTTTCCGCTTCCACAAGGGATGGTGAGCCGGCCCGTGCCAGAAGGCCCAGAAGCCTCTGCAGGGCTGGCAATACCGGCCTGTAGCTCTTGTAGCGAACAGGAACCACCCGGTCCGCACCAGTGCCGAGATGCCGGTGCAGGAAGCTGGTCAGCGCCAGTTCAAACAGGCTGACCCGGTTATCCGCCGCAACCAGTTTCTGAACGTTGGCAATGAGCATTTCCCGCTCTTCCGGGTCCAGCTTGCGCAAGGCCGGCATGGCCAGTTCCAGGGCCGGGAAGCGGACTCCATCACCAATGCTGTCGAGGGCAGGTAGCAGCTTTTCCAGCAGGTCTGGCTGGCTGCCCAACACCGGGTGAGATGCCAGCCCGGTCAGTCTTGCCAACTGCTGGTCCCGTGGAAGCTCACTGATCAGCAGGGCATAGCAAAGCTGCACCGCACCGGCCCGGGTGTAGAGAAGGTTGCGGAAGGTAGCCGGAAGCCGGCTCAGGAAGCCGAGGGCGAAATCCTCGCTTTGCCGGTTGATGGTGCCAACCTGGTTCGAGAAGCGGCGGACCGGGCGGTTTGCCGGTTCTGTCCGGGAAGCCAGTGGCGAAGTTCGCGCCGCCTGTCCGGTGACCGGGCCCAGAATCTCGGATGCCGCGGCGGTGAATGCGGATGTCCCCGATGAATCGCCCGGGGCCGAGCCCCGATACAGAGTGGCACCCGGTTCGGTATCCCGGAGCCGGCTGCGCAGCCGGGCCAGCATGCCGGGCTGGATCGCGTTAATACGGTCGTCGATAGACGGGTGAGACGCCAGCAGGCTGGTGAATTTCATCCGTGCGCTCTCGCCAAAACACATATGATTCATGTCGCTGGCGTGGCTGGTGGTGTCCAGGTAGCCGCCCTTCAAACCGATCTTGAACAAAGCGCCGGCGATCCCGTCGGGATTGCGGGTAAACTGCACGGAAGAGGCGTCTGCCAGCATTTCCCGCTGCCGGGAGACAGCGGCCTGAATAAGCCGGCCGAAGAACACGCCGACGTAACCAATGACCAACAGCGCCAGGCCGATAATGCCCATGGCGGCCTGTGCCCGACCGTCCCGGGACCGGCCAATGCGGTGCCCCCGATAGAAGGATGCGCGCATCAGGAAACCGCCGATCTGACCAATCATCAGTATGCCGGCCAGCAGGGCAATAAGACGCACGTTCAGGCGCATGTCGCCGTTGAAGATGTGGCTGAACTCATGGGCAACCACACCCTGCAGCTCGTCCCTGGATAGCTGCGTAAGTGCCCCGTGGGTCACCACCATCACCGCTTCGTTGGCCGTGTAGCCCGCCACGAAGGCGTTGATGCCGGTTTCCTGATCCATCACATAGAGTTCGGGTACCGGAACACCACTGGCGATAGCCATTTCCTCAACCACGTTGCGCAGTTTGCGCTCCTCGCCATCCCGGGTGTCCGGTTCAATCGGCCGCGCACCCACCATTTTTGCGACCCGGCTGCCGCCGCCGGCCAGATCAACCCAGCGCAGCAGGGACCCGAGGCCAATCAGCAGTATGACAGTGGCACCGGTCAGCAGCCCGTGGTTGGAGAGCAACCAGTGGTGAAAGGCGAGGCCGGAGGATTCGCTGCGCGTTACAAAGTAACCCACCAGGCACACCGCCAGGGTGATAAGCGCGACCGCGGTCAGAAACAGAAACACCAGCAGGCTGGTGTTGCGCCGGGCGTGAGCCTGGCGCTGAAAGAACCCGGAATGAGCCATGGCCCGGAGCCTCAGAAAGCCACTTTCGGTGCCTGGCGGGCTTCCGGTGAATCCAGTTGCAACTGGGCAGTTTCCCTGAAGGCAAACATGCCGGCAATGACGTTGTTGGGGAATTGCTCCCGGAAGATGTTGTAGCTCATTATGCCGTCGTTATAGGCCTGGCGCGCGAAGGCAACCCGGTTTTCGGTGCTGGAAAGCTCTTCCATCAATTGCTGGATGGTCTCGTTGGCTTTCAGGTCCGGGTAGTTCTCGGCCACGGCGTAGAAGTTGGCGAGGGCCTTGGTCAGCAGGTTTTCAGCGCTGCCCAGGCGCTGGATCTTGGTGGTTTCACCGGGGTCCCCGGCGGCGTCTTTCTGGGCGCTGACGGCGTTGTTCCGGGCTTCCATAACCTGGGTGAGCGTGCTCTTTTCGTGGGTGAGGTAGGCCTTGGCCGCTTCAACAAGGTTCGGAATCAGGTCGTGGCGCCGCTGCAGTTGAACATCAATCTGGGCAAAGCCGTTCTTGAACTGATTGCGCAGGGAAACCAGGCGGTTGTAGATAAAAACCACATAAATAACGGCAACAGCAATAACAATCAGGCCAATGATGGTAGTTCCCATGGCAACTCCTCAGGGTGGTGAATCAGGTGTTATTTTCCAGGATTTTCTCGTGGAAGCCTTTTACGAAGGTCTCAAAATCGCTTGGTAGAAGCGGTTTGCTGAAGTAGTAGCCCTGGGCCAGCTGGCAGCCGCGCTGGCTGAGATAATATTCCTGCTCGGCGGTTTCCACCCCTTCGGCAATGACCGTCAGGTTCAGGCTCTTGCCGAGGTCGATGATGGTATTGGCAATCCGGGTGTCTTCCTCATTCACCAGCAGGTCGCGGATGAACTGCTTGTCGATCTTGAGGTGCTGAACCGGCATCTGCTTGAGGTAGGTGAGCGATGAATAGCCGGTACCAAAATCGTCAACCGCAATGCTGATGCCCGCCTTGCGCAAGCGACGCAGTTTGGCCACGGCATCGGACAGGTTGGTCATGAAGCTGGTTTCAGTTACTTCAAGCTCCAGCCGGCCGGCCGGAATCTTGTGGCGCCTCAGAGTGTCGAGAATGTCATCCACAATCGAATCCTGACGCAACTGAACGGCCGAGAGGTTCACGGCAATACGCAGCGGGGTGCCACCGAATGCCCAGCGAGCTGCCTGCCAGCAGGCCTGGTCCAGAACCCATTGGCCAATCTCGACGATGGAGCCATTGGCTTCGGCCACGGGAATGAAGAAATCGGGCGGTACAAGACCGCGGGTGGGATGTTCCCACCGTAGCAGCGCCTCGGCACCGATCACCCGCTTGCTTTCCAGGTTGATCTGGGGCTGGTACACCAGGTGGAGCTGATGATTGGCGAGGGCCTGGGCCAGGTCTTTTTCCAGCTGTTTCCGGTCACGGATCTCCTGGTCGATACTGGCGACATAGAACTGGAAGTGGTTATGGCCGTTCTGCTTGGCCAGGGTCATGGTCTGTTCGGCGCTCTGCAGCAGCCGGTCGGCCTGGTCGGTATCAGACGGAAACAGCGCAACGCCCATGGTTGCCGTCATGGCAATGTTCTGGTCCTCCACCAGCATGGGCATGCTGATGCAGTCAAGGATGCGCTCGGCGGTATCTGCCGCCTGGAAGCCGTCCCGGAGGCCCTTTTCAACAATCACAAACTGATCGCTGCCCAGTCGGGCTATGGTGAAGCGGGCATTGTCCAGCATGTGGGTCATCCGGTCTGCGATCGTCTGCAGAATGAGATCGCCGGTGCGGAAACCGCATTGCTCGTTCACCGACTTGAAATCATCAATGCCGCAGACAATCAGCGAAAGCTGGGTGTTCCGCGTACCAGCCTCCTCAATGTTGCGCACCAGCAATTCCATAAAGGTGTCGCGGCTGGGCAGGCCGGTCAGCTGGTCATAGCGCGACAGGCGGCTGACCCTGTCCTCAGCCTCCCGGTGGCGTTTCTGGCTGTCGCCAATGGCGACCAGAAGGTTGTTGGTAGCGTTCACCCACAAGCCCAGTTCATCTTTCTGGTGGCCGGAGGGGATGGTGACCAGGCGGTCGTCCGGGTGGGCCGGATCAACCTGCTTGACGGAGCGGACGATTCGCAGCAGTGGCCGGGTGAGTAACAGGTGGAAGACGTAAAAAAGCACCATGCCGAGAATAAGGGCCGTTGCTATCCCCGAGGCAAAGGTGACAGCCGCGCGATCCAGCCAGGTACCGGCCGCCGGTGCCGTGTCGTAGTGAACATCCAGATAGCCGTAGACAGTCTCCGGCCGGCCTTCCCGGAACAGAGGCTCGCGGAAGTGGCGCTCGGCGCCAAAAATCGGGTCGGTAAGGGGCCTGAAGCCGGCCTCCTGCATCGGGCGGCTGCGATTGCCGAGGGGGTCACCGTCGGGGTGGGTGATGCGGGCCCTGTGAATGGCTTCCTTGGCGAACAGGCCGTCTACCACCTGCTGGGCCAGTTCGGCATCAATACTGAACACGGCCTGGGTTGCCGCGTCTTTCACCATGGTGATGGTCTGGCCGGCGTCATTGTCCAGCCCGGCGGACACGCGCTGAGCGTCCAGGATCACCTGAATGGTGCTGACAATAACACCACTTACCAGGGCCACGGCAAGGATCCACCGTAGTATTCGATAGCCCAGGCGATGTTCAACCTCAAAGGAGTTCTGCATTCAGGCCTGTTAAAATCCGGTTTCCTCGGGGCGATAGCGCAGCGTATGAATCACGGCGCGTGGAATCTCACCCTGAGGGTTACTTGTACGTATGGTTCAGAGTAAGGATAACTGAACTGAGTATCGGCGATTTTTCCAAAGATTTCAGGGCGTGGTTGTATCAATTTGTAATTACTTTTCAATGACACATACACGAACGCCCGCGCAGGGCGGGCGTTCGTGTCTCGCAGCGTTTAATCGCTGCACTGGGTAACTGGGCCGGATCAGGCCAGGTTTTCGTTCACGAAATCCCAGTTGACCAGGTTCCAGAAGGCTTCCAGATAGTTCGGGCGCGAGTTGCGGTAGTCTATGTAGTACGCATGTTCCCACACGTCGACCGTCAGTACCGGCTTGTCGGCACCGGTCAGCGGGGTTTCGGCGTTGCTGGTGTTGGCGATGGCAACACTGCCGTCGGCCTTCTTCGCCAGCCAGGTCCAGCCGGAGCCGAAGTTGTTGGCGGCCTTGTCGTTGAACTCTTTCTTGAAGTCTTCGAAGGAGCCGAACGCTTTTTCGATGGCTTCCTTGGCTGCGCCGGTCGGCTCACCGCCACCGTTCGGGCTCAGGCAGTGCCAGTAGAAGGTGTGGTTCCACACCTGCGCGGCGTTGTTGAACAGCGGGCCACTGGCGCTCTTGATGATGTCTTCAAGAGACTTGTTGGCGTTATCGGTACCTTCGACCAGGCCATTCAGCTTGGTTACGTAGGTGTTGTGGTGCTTGCCGTAATGGTACTCAAGGGTTTCCTGAGAGATATGCGGTTCCAGTGCGTTCTTTTCGTAAGGCAGTGCGGGAAGTTCAAATGCCATGAGGTCGTTCTCCCTGTCTCTCTATTTATGTGAATGTACGTCGTCCTAATATAGGGTCGATTTGAGTCAGATCAACCCTTTGCTGTCAAAGAACTTTTAAACTCCGGGCTGCCGGGCAGGAACTGCGCGCAGTTCTTTACACGCCACACCAGCTCCTCGTAGCTGTCTGCAAGAATGTTCACATGGCCCAGCTTACGGCCCGGCCGCTCCCCTTTATTATAGAGGTGAACGTGGGCATAGGGCAGTTCGAGGATGCGCTCGATATCGCCGTGCTCGCCGATGATGTTGATCATGCAGCTCAGCCCGCGGGGAGCGACATTGCCCAGGGGATGGCCGCTTACTGCGCGGATGTGATTTTCGAACTGGCTGGTCATCGCCCCTTCGATGCTCCAGTGCCCGGAGTTGTGGACCCTCGGGGCCATCTCGTTGGCCACCAGGCCTTCGGAAGTCTCAAACAGCTCAAGGGTCAGTACGCCGACATAATCCAATTCGTTCAGTAGTGCCTTGATGTATCGCTCGGCATCTTCCTGGATGTGTCTCTCAAGCTTCGGTGCCGGGGCAATCGAGTAGCGCAGGATACCTTCGTGGTGGGTGTTTTCCGCCATCGGGTAAAAGGCGAGATCACCGTCTTCGGCTCTGACCGCGATGATCGAGACTTCCCGGTGGAAGTCGACAAATTTTTCCACGATCAGGCGCGGATGGCCGATGGAGTCCCATGCTGCCTCGGCATCTTCCGGGCTTTTCAGGACTGCCTGGCCCTTGCCGTCGTAACCTTCGGTGTTCGATTTTGCCACCACCGGGCAGCCAAGCTCTTCGGCGGCGGCTTTCAGGGCGGCGGCGCTGTCGGCAATTTTCCACTCCGGCGTGGGGATGCCCAGTTGGCCAAACAGGGTTTTCTCCGCCTCGCGGTTCTGGCACACCTGCAGGGCTCGGGGGCAGGGGTGTACCGGTTTGTGGGCGGCGATTTTCTCGGCAACCTCGACCGGCAGGTGTTCAAATTCGTAGGTAACCCGGTCCACGCGGGACAGGAAGTCGTCCAGGTATTGGCCGTCACGGTCGATGATGACTTCACCAAGGCCGGCACTGGGGCTGCCGGACATGTCATAGAAAACAAAGGTCTTGGCCAGTGGGTATCCGGCCAGTGCCAGCATTCTTCCCAGTTGGCCGGCGCCCAGTACACCAATTCTCATTTGTGTTCTCCTGCCAGTGTTTGGCGATTAGCGTCTGACTTTCGGAGTGTGAGCGGGGTGGAAACCCTTTTCCAAAACACGCTCCTTGCGGCACGTCCATGTGACGCTTGGGCTCCGCCATCCATGGCTCCGCACAGTTTTGGAAAAGGGTTTCCACCCCGCTCAGCAGACTTGGGAGTCAACGCGTGGCTTAGTTCGTCTGACCATGGTGCCATTTATGATGAACCACCCAAAGCTGGGGGAGCCTTCGGGAGATGCCCTTCCAAAACTGTAGAGGGCCATGGATGGCCCGAAACAAGCGCACATGGACGTGCTTGTAGCGTGTTTTGGAAGGGCATCTCCCGAAGGCTCCTTTCTCCGGAGTTTGGCTCCGGGGCCTGGCACCCAGTTCTGATTACTGATCCTGAGGGTCAGGATTGGCCAGTATTGTCTGTGTTTGAGTAGAGCGAAATTTTTCCACGGCTTTTCGGACGTTGTCGTCTGAAGTGCCGATAATCTGTGCTGCCAGCAGGCCAGCGTTGGTGGCCCCGGCTTTTCCTATGGCCAGTGTGCCAACTGCGATGCCGCCGGGCATCTGGACGATGGAGAGCAGGGAATCCAGGCCGTTCAGAGCCTTGGACTGAACCGGTACGCCCAGTACGGGCAGGGCGGTTTGTGAGGCAACCATGCCTGGCAGGTGCGCTGCGCCGCCGGCGCCGGCGATGATGACTTTCAGGCCGCGATCGGCAGCGGTTTTGGCGTAGTCAAACAGCAGGTCCGGGGTGCGATGGGCCGAGACGACTTTGGTTTCATAGGGCACGCCGAGTTTTTCGAGCATGTCGGCGGCGTGTTCCATGGTGGGCCAGTCGGATTTGGAACCCATGATGAGTCCTACAAGCGGCTGCATATGCAACAGTCCTGTGATAATTGGAAAGCCGGCCATTGTATGTTTTGGCTACCTACCATGCAAACTTCTGGCTTCGGAGGCAGGGCAGGATGGAGGCTCTTTCCGGAAACCGCTACGAGCATATCCCTGTGCGCTTGACTGAAGCCATTCATGGCTTCAGACATTTCCGGAAAGAGCCTCCATCCTGCCCCCTGAGCTTCGTGGCAGTGGCCGCGTAAGCCCGGCTTCATTTTCACATGCGAACAAGTGCAGGTATTATCCATCCTTATTGTTCAAACCGTCCATAGTCAGGAGCTGTAATGGAACCCATCCGTCCAGATGATGATGAGCTGAGAGCCGAGCGACCGATTGGCAGTGCCGAGCCCAGGGCGGCGGAGAGGAAGCCGAAACCATCGTCCGCCGGGAAGGGCGAACCACCGCGGCGTGAGCCGCCATCCGGTGCCGGCGGGAGCGGCAGGAGCGGTAACGGGGGCAGTGGTCGCGGGAGTCTGGCCGTGCTCTGGTTGTTGGTGATTGCGGTGGCCGTTGGTGCGGGTGTCGCCTGGTATTCCCAGAGCCAGCGGGTGCGGGCTCTCGAAAGTCAGCTTGAAGAGGCCGACTATTGGGCGCGGCAGAGCAAGCTGGCGTTGGCCCGGTTCCAGGGGGATCTATCCGAGACGGGGGAGAACCTTCAGGAACGGGGAGCCTCGCTGGAGGACCAGATTGCCGCCCAGAAGAAGCGGCTGGATGCTGCAGACAGTGAGATCCGGAAGCTTTGGGTGATTGCCAATGAGCGCAACAAGAAGCGTCTGGATGAACAGCAGGAGCGGATTGCGGCGTTGGAGTCCGGGCTGGCTGAGGGCACGCAGGCAATCGATGCGCTTGAAGCCTCCGTCGAGAAGGTCCGCACGTCGCTTTCGGCCGATATCGCCTCCGTGAAGCAACAGACTGAAACCTCGGTAACGGCCCTGCAGGAGGCAAACCGGCAGGCGACGGAGCAGCTTACCCGGTTGAGCAAGCAGATGGCGGATGTGGACCAGTTGGTTGAGAACCGGATTCAGCGTTTTGAGCGCGAGCAAAAACTGGGAATAAACGGGCTGGAAGGCCGGGTTGCCGCTCTGGAGCGATCGGTCAATCAGCTTGCCGGCGGCAGCGGGGTCAAGGAGCTCCGGAACGAGCTGGCGAGCCTCAAACGGACGGTGGAATCCATTGATGCATCCCGCTCACAGCTGACCTCTCGCCTGATCCGGCTGTCTGAGGAGGTGAACCGGCTCCGGGCCCAGTAGAGGGGGCCGCAAGCAGGGGCGAGCGATCGCGTGGAGGCAGGGCATTTCGGGTTTTGTAACGGTTTGTAGTCATCCCTTGCGGTAGCTCTCATTTCTGCCGTTTGGCAGTTGTTATGATCAGGCAACTCGCAATCAGGATGAAGAGTTAACAACAATGAAAACCCGAGTGCCCTCTATTGTGTCTGTCTTCCGGCCGCTGGCCCTGTTGTCTTTGCTGCTGGCGATGTCGGGTTGCACGGTCTACCAGTCGATCGGCAAGAGTGTTGGCTCCTACCTGCACCCGGTTTCCGGTCACGATTTCGTGCACATCGCCAATGAAAAGTGGGATCACCGGAATGCGCTGCTGTATTTTTACCGGCCCCACTCCCAGTGGGCGGCTGACGAGATTGAGGCGCCAAGCGTCTATATCGACGACACACACTACTTCAATATCCGAAACGACAGTTATACCTGGCTGGAAGTCAGCCCGGGGGAGCGTCACATTGCCATGCGCCGACCGTTGCTGGGCCTGGAAGGACTGAATTCTTTCAGCCTCAGCCTGATTGCCGATGCCACCCTGAAGGTTGAGCCCGGCCAGATCTATTACCTTCGGTACAATGAACTCTCGGAGCCGGCTCGGCGGCATCCTGAACTGGCCCCCGATGACCCGCTGGCCCAGGGCGCATTGCAGCTGGTCACCCGGGACTATGCAATGCAGGCGGAAGAGATTGTCTCCACCCGCTTCCTGAACAGCGATCTGCTGGCGCCGAACCATGCGGCCACGTCGATTGTTGAAACCACCGAGGATATTGATTACGAGCGGCAACTCACCCGGCTTGAGGAGGAACGCGAGCTTGAGATCGAGCGCCTGAAGGAGGCGGGCAAGTACGAATCTGCGTCCTGGTTCTGGCCGTTTGGTGGCGGACCGACAGTGCCTCTGGAAACCGACCGCGAGATCAGAAAGCTGGAACGGGAGTACGCCCGGCTGGAGCGGGAGCGAGAGCGGCAAGAGGAAGCCGAATCCGGCGGCGGCTGGTGGATTTTCTGAGGGCTGACTACACTGTGGACAGGTGAAAGACTCAGGAAGTTAAAAACCAATGGCTCGCAAGAATTCTCTTCGTCTCAGATTCGAGAAACTGGCGGATAACGTCGTTCCCCAACTGTTGGACAGCTGGGGCGATCTTCAGAAGCGGCTTGACGATCTGAACTGCTCGCTGGCGAACCGGGCCGTTCCGGAAGACAGGCGTGGCCGTGTCAGTGAGCTGTCACTGCAGGAAAAAGCCCGGCAGGCTGGCCAGACTCGTCCGGCGATACGCGCTGTCAAACCCTCTGGCAAGGCCCCGCGGGAAAACTAGAATTGTTTAAAAACCGTCCGGTTTCTAACGGCTTGCAGGTTTTCTCAGAAAAGTTCCGGAAAATATTTGACACCGTCAGCCAAATGCTTAAAATGCGCCTCTCACTTGGTTGAGACAGCAAGGCTGGCAATCAGGTGAGCGCCTTTTGAAGGCTTGGAAGCGGGTGGTTAGCTCAGCTGGGAGAGCATCGCCCTTACAAGGCGAGGGTCACTGGTTCGATCCCAGTACCACCCACCACTTTCAAAAGCATCACCGGATCACCCCGTCCGGTTTCAGGTTCAGGCTCACGGGCCAGAATTGATGCGGAGCGGTAGTTCAGTTGGTTAGAATACCGGCCTGTCACGCCGGGGGTCGCGGGTTCGAGTCCCGTCCGCTCCGCCATTTTTCCCGGGTGGTTAGCTCAGCTGGGAGAGCATCGCCCTTACAAGGCGAGGGTCACTGGTTCGATCCCAGTACCACCCACCAGAATTCCGAAAAGGCCGGTCCGTCAGGATCGGCCTTTTTTTGTGCCTGGAAATCGAGGTCAGATGAAGATGGGGTCAGATGAAAAGTTCATCTGACCCCATCTTCATCTGACCCCATGTTCACTTGCCTATCAGAGACTGCCCGCAAACCCGCACCACATTGCCATTGACGCCGTTGGAGGCGGGGCTGCAGTACCAGGCGATGGTTTCGGCAACATCAACCGGTTGTCCGCCCTGGGACAAACTGTTCATGCGGCGGCCGGCCTCGCGGAGGGTGATGGGCATGGCGGCAGTCATCTGGGTTTCGATAAACCCGGGGGCCACGGCGTTGATGGTGACGCCGTTTCTCACCTGCCGGGCCATGGCCTCGACATAGCCAATGACCCCGCATTTGGCGGTGGAGTAGTTGGTCTGCCCGAAATTGCCGGCAATGCCGCTGATGGAGGAGATGCAGACGATTCGCCCGTTTTCTTTCAGCAGTTCCCGGTGTATCAGTTCCTCATCAATCAGTTCTTCCGCACTCAAATTCACGGCAATGGTCATGTCCCAGAAGTGTTCGGGCATGTTGCCGAGGGTTTTGTCCCGGGTGATGCCGGCGTTGTGGATGACCAGGTCCACGCCTCCGAAATGCTCTTCAAGGAAATCGCCGATCAGTTTCGGGGCTTTGGCATCGGTGATGTCGCAGGCGAGGGCCTTGCCGTTGATGGCGCTGGTGACCTTCTCCAGTTCCTCCATGGCCGGCGGGATATCCAGGCCGACGACCGTGGCGCCGTCCCGGGCCAGGGTTTCGGCGATGGCGGCCCCGATACCCCGGGAGGCGCCGGTTACCAGGGCAACCTTGCCGGTCAGTGGCGCAACAGGGTTGGTGGCTTTGGAGGACTCCCGCTTGCCGATTTTGACCACCTGACCGGAGACGTAAGCGGAGCGGGGCGAGAGAAAGAAGCGCACACTGGAATCCAGCTGCTTTTCGGCGCCCGGCGCCATCCACAGCAGGTTGGCGGTGGAACCCTTTTTGCCGATTTCCTTGCCGACACTACGGACAAAACCCTCCAGCGCCTGCTGCGCGGCGGCATGGGGGGGCTTGCGGCAGCTGGCGGGATTCTGGCCGATCACCAGTACACGGGCGTTGCCGCCCAGTTTCTTGATGGTAGGGTGAAAAAAGTCGTACAGCGCCCGGAGGTCGTCCGGGCTCCTGAGGCCGGTGGCGTCGAACACCAGGGCTGAGAAGGTCTGGTGGATGTCAGCGCCGAGTTCCAGTGGCTGGGCTTTGTTGCCGGCTTTGGCGGAGTCGTTCAGCCGTTGGTTACCGCTGGCGTGGTGCAGGTTGGCGGCGCTGGCGCTGAGTACGCTGCCAAGGGTGGCTACGGCTTTTGCGCCGCCGGCGGCGCCGATGAGAATGTCGCCTTCAATGAACGGCTGGTCGGTGCGCCTGAGGCGCTTCAGGGGCACGGGTGCGGGCAGTCCGAGGGTTTGGGCTGCGGTTTTGCCTGCGGCAGTGTTTACTATTTTGAGGTAGAGGTCGGACATGGGGGCTTCCTTGTTGGTTGCAATTGGTTGACTGGCTGCGGATTGTCCTACAGGGTAAAGAATCGGACAGTTTTTGGATTGACTCAATGCCTGTAGGGTGTTGTCAGGGGTGCCAATGAGCCACATGGTGTTCTCGCTAAACTGTTTTGCATTTACGGATTTTTGACTTGGGTGCGGAGGCATCGGGGGTGGGCTTCCCAAAACACGCTGTGAATACGTCCATGTACGCTCGGCTCCGCCATCCCTGGCTCCGCACGGTTTTGGGAAGCCCACCCCCGATGCCTCTTCGGACAACGCAGATATCTCAAAAAGGAATGTAATGATCATGGCACAGGCACCGAAAACTACTCAAAACAAAACGCCCACCGCAAAAAAGACCAGTACCGCCCCTTCCGGGATTCGACGTGTTGCGGTCATTGGTGGTAACCGGGTTCCGTTTGCCCGGTCCAACACCGCCTACAGCAAGATCAGTAACCAGGAGTTGCTGACATCGGCGCTTCGGGGGCTGGTGGATCGCTACAGTCTTCAGGGTAAACGGCTGGGTGAGGTGGCCGCCGGGGCGGTTATCAAGCATTCCCGGGATTTCAATCTCACCCGGGAGTCGGTGATGAGTTGTGGGCTGGCGCCGGAGACGCCGGCTTATGATGTTCAGCAGGCCTGCGGGACGGGGCTGGAGGCAGCGATTCTGGTGGCCAACAAGATCGCCCTGGGGCAGATTGAGTGTGGTATCGCTGGGGGTACGGACACGACCTCCGATGCGCCGATTGGTGTGGGTGAGGGTCTGCGGGGGATTCTGCTGGATCTCAACCGGGCCAAAACCACCGGTGAGCGGCTGAAGATTCTGGCGCGGTTCCGGCCGGGGTATCTGAAGCCGGAGGTGCCGGAGAACAGTGAGCCGCGCACGGGGATGTCGATGGGTGAGCATGCCCAGGTGACTGCGAAGGAGTGGGGGATTGCCCGGGAAGACCAGGACCGCGTGGCCTGGGAGAGTCATCAGAAACTGGCCAAGGCCTATGAGGAGGGATTCTTTACCGATTTGCTGACCCCGCTGGCGGGCCTGGAACGGGATAATATCCTGCGGCCGGACACGACCCTGGAGAAGCTGGCGACGCTCAAGCCGGTGTTCGACCGGGAGAACGGCACGCTCACGGCGGCCAACAGCACCGCGCTGACTGATGGTGCGTCCTGCGTGCTGCTGGCCAGTGAGGCGTGGGCGAAGGCGAACAACTGCGAAGTGAAGGCCTGGCTGACCTTCTCTGAAGTTGCCGCGGTCGATTTTGTCGACAAGAAGGAGGGGCTTTTGATGGCGCCGACCTACGCAGTGCCCCGGATGCTGGAAAAAGCGGGGCTGACGCTTCAGGATTTTGATTTCTACGAAATTCACGAAGCGTTCGCTGCGCAGGTTCTGTGTACCCTGAACGCCTGGGAAGATCCCGTCTTCTGCAAGGAGCGCCTGGGGCTGGACAAGCCGCTGGGCAGCATCGACCGGGCTAAACTCAATGTGAAAGGCAGCAGCCTGGCCACGGGCCACCCGTTCGCTGCTACCGGTGGGCGTATTGTTGCAACCCTGGCCAAGCTGCTGGAGGAAAAAGGCAGTGGCCGCGGCCTGATATCGATCTGCGCGGCCGGCGGGCAGGGGGTTACGGCCATTCTGGAGCGGTAAGTTTTGGAAACTTCAGAACTTTCCTTTGACAAGTCCAGGCCGAGCCCTTACCATGCGCGCCACGTTGATCAGGGGTTCCCTGAGAAACAAACAGTTTTGAGTAAAAGTTTGATGCGGGGTAGAGCAGTCTGGTAGCTCGTCGGGCTCATAACCCGGAGGTCGTTGGTTCGAATCCAGCCCCCGCTACCATTTTTGAAACAAAGCTCGCTTTCGCGGGCTTTGTTGCTTTTAAGCCGGGGCTTTTGAGTCTCCGACTCTTTTTCAGCACTGCGTGCTGCTTTGTCGGCGCCGCGAACGCTTGATCGCGTCCGCTCCCCGCTACCATTTTTGAAACAAAGCTCGCTTTCGCGGGCTTTGTTCGTTTTATCTCCTCCAAACTGACGCCCGGCCTTTCAGAAACCCTCCGGCTTAACAAACCCGGCAAGCCCCGCGTCCTCCAGCAATTGCGCAAAGCCGATGGTCGTCAGGTCCATCCCCGGCGCACCGATCACCTGAACACTGAACGGCAGGCCTTCTGCAGTCCGCCCGATGGGCACTGAGGTGGCTGGCAGGCCCAGCAGGGTGGCAAGGGCAATCCAGCAGAACTGATCCATATAGGCCCTTGGTTGGCCGGCAACGGTGATACGCCGCTTGAACACCGGGTAGGTATGGTTGTGCTGGATGGCGGTTGTCGGCGTTATCGGGGTGAGCAACACATCCACCTCCCGGAACAGGGATTCGATTTCCGCCCGCATTTTCTCCCGCATTTCGCTCCAGACAGTCCATTGATGCACCGGCTGATTCACGCCCCGGCCGTACTCA
Source organism: Marinobacter subterrani (assembly GCF_001045555.1). Classification (NCBI taxonomy): domain Bacteria; kingdom Pseudomonadati; phylum Pseudomonadota; class Gammaproteobacteria; order Pseudomonadales; family Marinobacteraceae; genus Marinobacter; species Marinobacter subterrani. Next base: position 1,250,525 of record NZ_LFBU01000001.1, on the reverse strand, counting down.
TCGATAAACGCCGTGGTGGGGCCGAGAAACCGCAACCAGGGGCCGAGCCGGGCGATCCATTTCATCTGCCGGCGCTGAGCGGGTTTCAGGGAGGTGCTGAGCAAGCTGCCCAGAAGATTGAAGTAAGGCGGCAGGATATGCTCCAGGCTGAGCAGAGGGTGGCTGGCCTCAGTCACCAGGGCCCCCCTGTCGGCCAGGGCTTTGCCGAGGGTGCGATAGCCTTCGGACAGCTCCTCCATCACCGGGCACAGCGGGTCTTCCAGCCACAAGCCGATACGGGCCTGATCAAGGCCCTGCAGCCCGGATGGCGCCATGTTCAGGGCCCAACTGCGTTGATCGGCAGGCCGGGGCCCGGCAATGACTCGCAACAGCAGTTCGAGATCCCTGGCATTGCGGGCCATTGGGCCGCCCTCGACCAGATCCGGCCGGGACTGGGTGCCCGGGGGGCCGGGAATATGGCCCCGGAAGGAAACCAGCGCGCGGGTTGGCTTGTGGCCGAATACGCCGCAGAAGTGTGCGGGCGTGCGTATGGAGCCGGCCAGATCACTGCCCACCTCCAGAGGCGTCATGCCGGCAGCAAGCGCCGCGGCCGCACCACCGGAGGATCCGCCGGGTGTGTGGGCGGGGTTGTGGGGGTTATTGGTGACACCAAACAGCTTGTTGTAGCTTTGCAGATCGGTGGCATAGATCGGCACGTTGGTCTTGCCCAGAATGATCGCTCCGGCGTCCTCCAGCCGCTGGACGACATCGGCATGCGTGTCCGGCCGGTGGTTTCTCAGTGCCGGCGCCCCGGCCGTGCAGGCCATGCCCGCCACTTCCCAGGTGTCCTTCAGGGTGAGCGGCAGACCGTGCAGCGGGCCTTTTATGGCATTGGCCGCGCGTTGTTTATCCGCCTCCCGGGCGCGGGCCAGCGCCCGCTGTTCATCCAGGGTTACAATGGCATTGATGGCCGGGTTGTGTTCGCGGATTCGAGCCAGCAGGCTGCTGACCAGTGTCTCGCTGGTCAGGGTTCCGGCCTCCAGTTGGTCCAGGAGTTCATGGGCCGGCTGATAGTGCAATGGAGAGCGCAATGCAGAGTGCAAGGGACGGTTCGGTGAATCCATGGATGTTCTCGTTTTTTGTTGAGTAGTCAGTCAGCGGTTACCAGTGGCTCAGGGAAGCTCTGAGCGCCAGTGTTTCACCTTCACCTGGCCCTTGACCGCATCAATGATCTCGATGATCAGGGTGATCAGTGCCTCATTGCGGGCTTCATCCGGTTGCCCCTCCTCGGGTGTCGGAAGGAAAACGTTCACGATGTCCTCAATGAAGGCGTGGTTGGACGCCGAAGCCAGGTCATCAAGGATCTGGTGGATAACATTGGCAACAATGTCGCCCACTGCCTCTTCCAGGGTTTCCTGGATGGTTGGCCCGACCATGGGCAGGTATTTCAGGCGTGACAGCTCCAGATTCTGTTTCAGGGCATTATCGACCCGGCTCTCCAGATAACTTCTGAGCGCGCCGCGGTTGGGGACGTAGCCCTCCCGGGCGGCCTCGGCGACCCGGGCTGAAATCCAGTCTGACAGCATGTCCCGGCGCGGGTAGAGAATGTCCTGCTGGATGTTTTCGAACAGCCGGGAACCGCGTTTCACTTCCTCCTGCACGCCGCTCAGTACCTTGAGCACGATACGGTCCGACAGTTCTTCCATAAACGCTTCGTAATAGAAATTGAGGAACTGATAGATTCTGGTGCTCGTAACATCAATGATCTTGTACTGGTGCAGGCGATAGATGATGGAGATCACCCTGAGAATACGGAGGAAGCGCAGGCTGCCGACAGGAATGCAGCCGACCAGGTCATACCAGTGGATAAACGGGTAGAAATACCAGCGGTCGTAGACCCTGGCCTTGATGGCGTAGCCCCAGCGGACAAAGAACTCGGTCAGGAAGATGCTGACAAACACCAGATCGTAAAAAATGAACCGCTCATGGATCGGGTGGTACATGGACTGGATAGTGGGGGCGTATTCTTTCAGCAGATTCTGGATGGCGACAAAGTTGTAGATCGAATCCCAGATGATGAATGCCAGGTTGAGAATCAGCAGCCCCAGCATCAGGAAATCGATGATAAACCAGATGAGCTGGTGGCTGGATTTGAGGTTTTCTCGGTTTATCTTCAGCATTCGCCTGGGTCCGGTCTGTTGCCAACTGTTGCTAAGTACCTGACAGGTTAGCTTATTTGGTCAGTACAAACGACTCGCCCGGACGCCGGGCTCCGGAGGCGGTGCGGCCAACCGTGGATTAACTTGACCAGGTGCCATTAAACTCCCACGCTTGAACGGAAATCTTTCTTGTTACCACCAATACTGAAATAGCCGGATGCTATCAAACTACCAAGTTGCGAAACCGGGCCGGATCCGGCTGTTTTTGGCGTTACTCTGCTGGCTGCCTGGCTGGGCTGTGGCGCAACAGGTCGACGTGCAGATGGAAGGGGATTACCCCAATCTCAAGGCCAATGCCGAGGCTTTTATTGGTGACGTGGAAGGCCGCAGCGAGGGAAATCTTCGTCGCTACGCACCCACGGCGGTGAACCAGGCCAAAGAAGCCTTGCGGGCTCTTGGCTATTACAGCCCGACGATTGACTGGCGGGTACGGGAAGGCGATTCGGAAACAACGGCCACGTTGATCTTGTCCATCGATCCCGGGAAGCCGGTCCGGGTGACCTCCCGCACTGTTGAAATCAGGGGGCCGGCCTCCTCCGATAGGCCGTTTACCGGCAATCTCCCGGTCCATCCCGCGGAAGGCGAGGTTCTCAATCACGGCGAGTACACCAATCTCCGGGAGACCATCCAGACCCGGGCGCGCCGCCGGGGGTATTTTGACGGCAAGTTTGTCACCCATACCCTGAAGGTCGACCCTGCAGCCCGGACGGCCGCGATCACCCTGATCTACGAGAGTGGGGAACGATACCTGTTGGGAGACGTGACCTTCGAGAAAGGGCACTGGTTTGAAACCGATCTTCTGAACCGGTTCGTTACCTTCCAGCCGGGCACACCGTATCATGCCGACAAGATTGCAAAACTGAACAATGATTTGCAGGACAGCGGCTATTTCCGGGGGGTGGATATCGACGCCTCCCCGGCCAACGCTGAAAAGGGCGTGATTCCGGTCAGCGTTGCCCTTACCCGGCGCGAGCCGCGCTCGGTGGCCGCCGGTATCGGTTTCTCCACCGACGTCGGGCCACGGTTGCGGGGCACCTGGCGAGAGCACTGGATCAACCCCAAGGGCCATAAACGCGGCGCGGAAACCGAGCTGTCCCAACCCCGGCAGAGCCTGAGCGCCTGGTATGAACTGCCGCTGGACCCGCCCATGACCGACCTGATCCGACTGACCGGTGGTTATCAGAGAGAAGACATTGAAAACGTCGAATCGGAACTGCTGACGTTCGGGCAACAATGGCAGCACCAGCTTGAGGATGGCTGGCTGCAGGTATTGTCCCTGCGCTGGGAAGGGGAGCGCTTTAACATCGGCAATGATGAGACCGGAACCAGCTCCCTGCTCCTGCCGGGCGTTGGTTATTCCAAGCTCCACGCTGACTCACCGCTGGATCCCTCCCGTGGTTACCGGTTGCAGTTTAACGCAACCGGATCGCATACGGCGCTTCTCTCCGACGTGGATATCCTCCATGTGGATGCGCTGGCAAAGGGATTGTATACACTCGCGGGTAACCACCGTTTTCTGGCCCGGTTTCAGATCGGGGGCATTGCCACCAACCGTTTTGAGGATGTTCCTCCATCGCTGCGCTTCTTCGCCGGTGGTGACCAGAGTGTGCGCGGGTATGGCTACAAGACCCTGTCGCCGGAGAACGATAACGGCGTTCCGGTGGGCGGCCGCTATCTGATGGTTGGAAGTGTCGAATATCAGTACCAGTTCGCCGACCAGTGGCGGGCGGCTCTGTTTGTGGACCAGGGTAACGCCATCAATGATCTGGGCGATCCCCTGGCCACCGGTGCTGGTGTCGGTATTCGCTGGATCAGTCCGGTCGGACCGCTGCGCCTGGACATAGCCAAGGGGCTGGACCCGGAATTTGGCGGGGGCTGGCGCATACACTTTTCCATGGGGCCTGAGCTGTGACGCAGACGCCGGAACAACCCACAGACCAGAAACCGAAGCGGCCAGGGGCGAGGCACCGGCTGCGTTTCTGGCTGCTTTTGTGCCTGGGGTTACTGGTGCTCCTGCCCGTTCTGCTTGTCTCGGCGGTTCTTCTGGCCCTGCGTTCGGAAACCGGAACCGCCTGGGTGATCGACCAGGTGCCGGGACTGCAGGTAACACATGGCCGTGGTTCGCTGTTGGGGCAGTGGCAGGCCCGGCACCTGGAATGGCGGGGCTACGGGGTTGAGGTCATCGTGCAGGCACCCCGGGTGGACTGGTCTCCGTCCTGCCTGCTCCGCAAGCAGCTCTGCCTGGACACACTGCAGGCGGAGAAACTCACGATTACCCAACTGCCACCGGCGGATAAATCCGGTGGCTCCGGCGGCGTAACCCTGCCCGGCGTGGACCTGCCCCTGGGTCTGAGAGTCACCGGCGTCCGGATGGGGACGCTCACCTTCAACGGCACCAAAATCTGGGATCGGCTGGAGCTGGATGCCGGCGGATCCGGCGCCGCCTGGAACATTGACCGACTCCTGTATCGGCTTGACGACTACAAGGTTACCGCCTCCGGCCGGGTCGAAACCCGCCGGGACTGGCCGGTCAACCTGGAGGTTACGGCCAGTCTGCCGCCGCCCTATGGTGATGAGTGGGTTGTCGAGGCCACGCTTTCTGGGAGTGTCCGGGACTTGATGGTGAACGCCCGCAGCCGTGGCTATCTCGAGGCCAGCCTGGAAGGTCAGGTCCAGCCGCTGGATCCGGCGCTCCCGGCCCGCCTGAAAGTGACGTCCGACAAGTTCCTGGCGACGCCTGCGCTGCCGGAAACCCTGATGCTCCGGGGTTGGTTTGTCGAGGCCCAGGGCAGCTTGCAAAACGGCTTCCGTACCCGAGGGCAGGCCCGACTTCCCGGCACCACAGGGCCGGTAAAACTCCTGCTCGAGGGGCTGGTCACCACCGAGGCGGCGCAGGATGTCCGTATCGAACTGGCGACCGCCAACGAATCCGGGAGTGGCCAGGATACCGTGGTCGCGACCGGGAAGGTGAACTGGATCGGTGGGTTGAACGCCAGTGCAGACCTGCGGCTTCGCGGTTTTCCCTGGTACACGCTGGTTCCCCAACTGGGGCCGCCGCCGGTCTCCCTGCAATCCCTCGATGGCACCGTTAGCTGGCAGGAAGGCAATTACCAGGCGCAGCTGACTGCCGAGGTGGACAGTCCCCAGGGCAAGGCAGAAGTGTCGGCCACGGTCGATGGCGACCTGGAGAAAGTCCGGCTGACGGACCTTGCCCTGGTCACCGGCGCCGGCTCACTGGTGGGTAACGGATCCGTGAACTATGCCGGCGCGGTGGCGTGGCAGGCGGCGTTGCAGCTCAAGGACTTCAATCCGGGGTTTTGGGTGCCGGCCCTGGAAGCCAGTCTCAGCGGCGAGGTGAAAACCGAAGGCCAGCTCCGGGACGGCGAGATACCGGACATGAGCGCGCGCTGGAATCTCGAGGGAGCCTGGCGCTCGAACCCCGCCTCTCTGGTTGGCAACCTGGATACCTCGTCGGGCAACTGGGAGCTTTCCGGGCTTGAACTGGCGGTGGGTGAGAACACGCTTGAAGGCAGCGGTGTCTGGGGTGATCGCCTGCGCACCAATCTGGCGCTGGCCGTGCCAAGGCCCGAGGCCATACTGCCGGGGCTTGCGGGCAGTCTGCAGGCGACTCTGGAGGCAGGTGGTACCCCCACGGATCCGACGGCGGTGCTGAAGGCCAGCGCCCGGAACCTGAGCTGGCAGGAAAAACTGGCGGCAGAAAGGCTGACTCTCGATGCCCGCCTGGAACCGGGGATGAGACTGACAAGCAGCCTTGAGGGGTCTGATATCGCGGCGTTCGGGCAGGAGCTCAAAGCGCTGACAGTAACCGCGAACGGTCAGCAATCTGAGCACCGTATTACCGTCAGCGCCAGCCATGCCGAGGCCAACCTGGAGCTCGCGTTTGAGGGCGGTGCAGGGCCAGACTGGCAAACCTGGCAGGGCGCCCTGGCCCGAGGGCTGATTGCTCTGCCAGAGCAGGACCAGCGCTGGCAGTTACAATCCCCGGCCGCTCTGGCTTTCAGCGAAAGCGGTGAGCTGACCTTTGGCAACCATTGCTGGCGCTGGCAGCAAAGCAGTGTCTGCGCCGAGGACCAGACGTTGCTCCCGGTGCCCCGGATTGCCTACACCATCAACCGGTTCCCGACCGGGGCTCTGGCACCGCTTCTGCCGGAAACCCTACGCTGGGATGCGCTGATTAACGGGGAAATTGACTTTTCGGTCACGGATGCCGGCCCCGATGGCCGGATTTTCCTGGACGCTGGAGACGGCGAGTTCCAGGTACTGGTTGACGGTGACTGGGAGCCTCTGGCTTATAACGCCTTTACCACCGAAATGAACCTCAAGCCACAGCGGGCCAAATTGGATGTTCGACTCAAGGGGCCCGAGCTTGGCGAGTTTTCCCTGGATCTGGGGCTTGATCCCACCGCGAAGGAGCGCAGGGTCGATGGTTCATTCCGGCTCAAGGGGCTGGACCTCGCCCTTGCCGGCCTGTTTACCGGAATCCAGGACATTGCTGGCCAGATCGATGGTGAAGGCCAGCTTTCCGGCCCGCTGATGAAGCCGGCGGTGAACGGCGCGGTGCACCTGACCAACGGCCGGATCTCGGACCCGACGCTGCCGGTGCCCCTGGAAGAGGTGGTCGCCAGTCTTGAATTCAATGGTTATTCCGCGCAGCTCAGTGGCCGTATCGAAAGTAACGCCCGAAGCCAGACCATTATTGATGGCCAGTTCGACTGGCAACGGGCGCCAGAGGGTGAAATCACGGTTACCGGGAAGCGGGTTCCCTTTAACATCGAGCCTTATGCCCGGCTTGAGATAGCGCCGGACCTCAAGATTGCCTTTCGGGAAGGGGCGTTGCAGGTAACCGGTCAGGTTGGTGTGCCCAGGGGTAGTATCGAGATAGAAGGGTTGCCGCCGCAGGCGGTATCGGTGTCAAAAGATGAAGTGATCGTGGGTGCTCAGAAAGAAGAACCGGTTGTCCGCTCCCTGGAGATGGACGTCACGGTTGTGGTGGGCGAAGACAAGTTGACGTTCGCGGCTTTCGGGTTGACCGGTAATCTTGAAGGCACGTTGAGAATTACCGACAACATGGACACCCGTGGCACCTTGCGTCTGGTCAATGGCCGGTATGAAGCCTACGGCCAGGAGCTGGAGCTGAAAAGAGCCCGGTTGCTGTTTGTCGGGAACCTGGCGCAACCTTACCTCGATATCGAGGCGGTGCGGGAGGTCGGTACTGTCATCGCCGGTATTCGGCTCAGTGGGCCGGTTCAGTCACCCCAGACCGAGGTCTTTTCCAATCCCGATATGCCACAAACGGATGCTCTGTCCTACCTGATCCTGGGGCGCCCTCCTCAAGGCGGTGGCGACCAGGGGCAGATGACCCGGGCGGCACTGTCGCTGGGCCTGACCCAGGCCAACAAGGTGACGGGGCAGATTGGCGAGGAACTCGGCATTCGCCAGCTCACCCTGGAAGCCGAAGGCTCCGGCGAGCAGACATCCGTGGTGGCCAGTGGCTATCTCACCGACGATTTGAGCGTGCGGTATGGTGTCGGGGTTTTCGAGCCGATCACGACGGTCGCGCTGCGCTACGATCTTGGCAAGTATTTCTATCTGGAAGCCGCCAGCGGCCTGGCGGCTTCCCTCGACATATTCTATACCCGGGATTTCTGAGGTCAGTCCAGCTCAAAGGTGGCGCTGACTGAAGCGCGGATCTCCCGTTCGCCCACGCTCGAGACGGTATCTGACATTGCTTTGGCTTCGGCCATCATCATCGGCACCGGCCGATGGCCGCCATTAACGTTGATCGTCACGACCTCGCCACAGGTCTGGCCCAGTTTTTCCGCCACGAAGCTGCAGCGGGCCCTTGCGTCGGCAATGGCCCGGGCCAGTGCCTCCTGCTCCATGCCGGCCTCATCCGAGTGGAAGAACTGGTACGGCCCCAGGCTGTAGTCCAGCCCCAGCGCCTGAGCCTGTTGTAACAAGGGGTTCAGCAGGCTCAGGTCCTTGATGGTAAAACTGATTGTCTGGGAGGCGACCGCCAGCTTTTGCAATTCTTCACCCCGTTGCTCGGAGGGCAGGGTGCGGGTGTAAAGATTGACGGTGGAGTCGGAGTAGTCGTCCAACTGATCCCGGTAGGCGCTGATGCCTTCCCGCCATTGCGTCACCAGGGTTGCCACTTTTTCCGTGGCCTTCTGCGGCAGCGCATGTTCTGCGTTCGCGGTGAACTCAAGCCGGGCGCTGTCCGGCTCATAGCGCACACTGCCCTCGCCGGTGAGGGTAACTTCCCCCGCCAGAGTCATAACGGGCACCAGCAGTGCCAGGGTAAGAAGAAAACGGGACTTTCGGTTCCGTCCGGCCATGGAATTTCCTCCTGTGGGATGTATGTTGATATCAGGCCTCGCCGGTGTCCGGCTCCAGGCGTACCAGTTTGAATCGTCGCGCCGCTTCGACAAACTCGCCGAAGATGCGCCTGTGCCCGCTGTGGTACAGCAGGTACTCCGGGTGCCACTGAATGCCCATCAGCCACTGCCCCCGGGTGTTTTCAATGGCCTGAACAAAAAGATCATTATCGACCGCGGTAACCCGCAGGTTCCGGCCCAGGCGCCTGATCGTCTGGCTGTGAATCCGGTTGGCACCGATCACCGGAGAATCCATCAGCTCCCTCAGCCGGCTGTGCTCAACCAGGCGAACCGTCTGCAGGGGCAGCAGCAGGGGACGGTGCCGGGTGTTGACCCGCAAGGGTGTGACGTTCTGGCACAACGTGCCCTCGTGGAACACGTTGATGAACTGGGCCCCCCGGCAGATACCCAGTACAGGAATGCCGATGCGTTCCGCCTGTTCCAGAAGCGACTGGTCGGTAGCGTCCCGCGCGCGGTCATAACGGGCCGTTACCTTCGGTTGCTGGCCATAGCGTTCAGGGTGCACGTGGGTGCCACCGGATAACACCAGGCCGTCGAGCAGGGAGACATCCACCCGTGAACCAGGCCGGATGTAATAGGTCCGGGCTCCATGTAGTCTCAGGCCAAGACTGATCAGCCGGTGCGCCAGGCTTTTTCGTGCCGGGCCGCTGATGCCCACGGTCAGGCCCGGTATTTCCGGCTCCCGGGTCGGGTTCACCTCAGGCATAGCCCTTCCTGACCAGCCATTCTTCGGTGGTTTCAAGCCAGCTGTGGGTCAGATTGTGCAGGCTGAGTTTGCGGCGTTCACGAAATACGGCCCGAAGCTGCGCCAGATCATCGGCGTGGCTGGCCAGTTGTTCGAGAACCACCCAGTCATTCCAGACCGATGAAAAGTGCCAGCCGGGGTTGTCGATATCGCAATCCGGAAGACGGTAATGCAGGGTTGGGCGGCTTTTGATTCTCGGGTCCCGAACGTAGCGGCCCAGCCGTTCACGATCGAGGTGGGCAAACAGGGGCAGAAGGTCCAGGGCCCGGTTCCGGGTCGGGTTGAACTCCAGGTAATCCTCCATCAGTTGCGGCAGATCCGGCTGGTAATCATCGTCTATCAGCAGCTCGACGTACCGGCTGTGCCAGGGCTCGATATAGGTTGTGAACTTGCGGCTGATATCAAGCTGGTGCCGCGCCTTGAGCCAGTCGTAGAGTAACGCGAAGGCCTGGAGATAGCGCACCAGGGTGGCTGGCCTGAGGTCGGGCAGTTCGGGGTTGAGCTGCAGGCCGAAGGCAAAATAGATGGCATCACGGCTGCCCAGGGCACCGGCGGACCGGAGATTGTCAACCAGGGATTCGACCATCTCGAGATTGGAAAATGCCAGCGGTGGGCTGATGATTTCCAGTGGCACGATTCGTTCGGCGGCAGCATCAATCACGTCCATCGCCTGGCCGCCCAGTTCCCGGATAGAGCGGGGCAGACGCGCATCGGCCAGATCGAGGTCTTTGATCGGGTCGGAATCCAGCTCGATGGTGAACCCGCCAACCGCGGTTTCAAGGCTGGTGACATAACGTGACTGGAGCACCGGCGTGCCGCCCAGGAGCCGGGCAGCCAGAGCCACAAGTTCGTCGTAGCCCAGGCCGGACAGCTCAATTTCAACGCCAACCCTGCGTTCATTGCCGTCAGCGGTCGTGACAATGTCCGGCATCCTGCAGGCCCTGCTCTGCGTCATGTTGCTTCCTGAGGGTAGGGAAATAGGGTTTCACCATATCACACCCTTATTCATCGTCATTGTTAAGCACCGGAGAGAAAATCCGGAAGCGGACTTTACACTGGATAAAACACTGTATATAGTCAAAACACTGTATATAAAGACAGGACGGCCGGCGCCCCCAGAGATCGCTTCAAAGCGGATACACCGGCCCTGACCAAGCGGAGCAGCTTAATGAAGCTTACAGCAAGGCAATCCCAGGTACTGGACATTATCCGCCGATACGTCGACGAGACCGGCTATCCGCCCACCCGTGCAGAAATTGCAGCCGAACTGGGTTTCCGTTCAGCCAATGCCGCCGAGGAGCATTTGCGGGCGCTTGCCCGGAAAGGCGCCATTGAAATGGTGCCCGGAGCAAGCCGGGGCATCCGTCTGCCTGAGGCGGAAGAGGATCTGGGTCTGCCGGTGATCGGCCAGGTGGCGGCCGGCAGTCCGATATTGGCACAGGAGCATATCGAGGATCATTGCACCCTGCGGCCGGAGTTCTTTTCACCGTCGGCTGATTACCTGCTTCGGGTCAGGGGCATGAGCATGAAGAACATCGGAATTCTGGACGGGGACCTGCTGGCAGTGCACAGCACCCAGGATGTCCATAACGGCCAGGTGGTCGTTGCCCGGGTGGGAGATGAGGTCACCGTCAAGCGCTTCCGGAAGGAAGGCTCGAAAGTCTACCTGATTGCCGAGAACGAGGAGTTCGCGCCCATCGAAGTCGACCTGAAAGAACAGGAGCTGTTCATTGAAGGTCTTGGTGTGGGTGTGATCCGCCGCTCTGATCTCCACTGATCAGTCCGGGTAGCCGCAGATTTATTGAGAAATGGGTGAATTATGGAACAACTGAGCTTCAACCAGAATCTGGCTTACCAACATAATGCTCTGTCCTGTTCAGTGCCGGCAACCGCCGCCCGCGAGCGACGTTCTGTTATTCGCGCCCGACGGACTGCGGATACCTCTGAGGCGCCTGCCACCGGAAATGTAACGGAAATTATCCTGCCCCAGGGGCAGGTGGAAAACTTCCAGTTGCTGTTGCCGATGCTGACTCAGCTTAATCAGGAAAAGCGCTGGCTGGCATGGATTGATCCGCCCCAGGCGCTTGTCAGCAAGTGGCAGAAGATGCATGGGATTATTGCCGGGGAGCTGCTGGTGCTGCGCTCAACACCGGAATACCCTGCCCAGGAACTGGCTGAGCGCGCCTTGAGCGCGGGGACATGCCATGCGGTGGTCATGTGGACCCGGAAGCTGGGGCGGGCGGCCTTCGATTCCCTGCAAAAGGCTTCCGCCGAGGGCAATAGTCACGGTGTGGTGCTGCGCCAGCGTTAATCGCTCAGTGCAGGGTGTAGGAAGGCTGGCTGTCCGGGGCGTCCAGCTCGTCATCGTCCCAGTCGATGTTGTGCTCAACGCTGCCGACAGCCTCAATACCTGCTGCGATCATCGCCTTGGCAACGGACAGGTCGCGGTCTTCCATCATTTCCCGGGCTTCTTCCGAGAACGAGATCCTCACCAGTGGTGCGCTGTCGTCGTCAATGCGGCGCAGAGCATAATCGCCATTGGTCAGTTGTACGATTTCAAAAAACGAAGGTGACATTCAGTAAACCTTTAGTTTGGTGCGATCCGGATAGCGGGCGGCTTGGCGCGTTTACCATTCGCTGTGCTGTTCTTCCAGATCATCGGCAAAGTTTTTGACGGCATTGAGTGTTTTCAGCAATGCCGGGGCCGACCGGTCCGGGCCCGAGTCAGTGGATATCGCAATGATATTTTCCGTGCTGACTGTTTTTCGGGTGGCTGGCGGCCGGCCCTGGGCCGTTTCCAACTGATCCAGATGGTCCCACCAGCTTCCCGCCCGGTGCTCAAGCTCCCGCAGCCGGTCTATTTCACGGGACTCCTCTCCGATCACGCTCGCCAGTTCGGTCAGTGTTGAAGGTTCCCGAGACTTTTCCTGATACAACCGGGCAATCATCACCAAAAGCAGGCGCCTGGAGCGCAAGATCAACTCGATGGCCCCCTGAATCGCCGCTTCACGGCGTAACGCCTGTTCCGCTTCGTTGGGCGCATACTCCTCGTTCTGAGCTGTGAACCGGTCAAGCTGACCGAGCAGTGTGCGGGCGAGAAACAGCTTCTGCGAAACCAGTGAATGCCATTGTGAGGCCATGAAGTACCTGCAGTCCCAGAGCGCGGGCGTAACCCAGAAAAGTAATCTTGCAGCATACCATTTCTGCCGCGAAATTTCTTCCGCTGTCTTTGGCTCGTCAGGTACGGACAGGCACCGCCCGTTCGGACAGGCTTCACAATAAAATACAAACATTCGCTTGAAACGACCGTTTGAATTTGGCAAAAAGGCGCCCGGCTGTGCGAGTTTCGATCGTTGCGGCTGCCCAACTGCATGAATTTCTGGAGGTGTACGGGATGCGAAGCCCTATTGTTGCAGGTGTTGCCGCGGTTCTACTCGGTTTGTCCGGACAGGCGCTGTCCAAAGTTACAGCGGCCGAAGCCCAGCGTCTGGGTGCCGATCTCACCCCGGTCGGAGCTGAGCGCGGCGCCAACGCCTCGGGGACGATTCCCGAATGGACCGGCGGGCTTACCCAGCCTCCGGCCGGCTGGCGCAAAGGGCAGGTAGAAGCAAATCCGTTTCCCCAGGATGAAGCCCTGTTTGTGATTACCGCCGACAACCTGGATCTATACCGGGACAGGCTCTCCGATGGCCATATTGCCATGCTGGAGAAGTATGGCCCGGATTTTTTCATGCCGGTATACCGGACCCGGCGCACAGCGGCATTTCCCGAGCACGTCTACGGGAAATCCCGGGAAAACGCAGTGACCGCCGAGTTGCTTGATAATGGCAATGGCGTCCGGAACACCATTATGACCAGCCCGTTCCCGATCCCGGCCAATGGCCTGGAGGTGATCTGGAACCATATTCTGCGTTACCGGGGGGAGGAGATCCGCTTTCGAAGCTCATCGGCTACACCCCAGGTAGACGGCTCGTTCAACCCCGTGGTCAACGATTACAGTTACTTCTTTGCCTACAGTCAGAAAGGCGCGGAGCTGGCGGAAATCGATAACAAAATCTTCTACCTGAAGACCGACACGATCGCGCCGTCTTCGCTCGCGGGCACCATAACGCTGGTTCATGAGACCCTCGATCAGGTGCGTTCGCCCCGCCTTGCCTGGCGCTATGACGCCGGGTCCCGCCGCCTTCGCCGATCCCCGAATCTGGCCTATGAGACGGATCTGCCGAATTCTTCCTCACTGCGTTCTGTGGACCAGAAAGACATGTACAACGGTGCTCCGAACCAGTATGACTGGGAGCTCAAGGGCAAACGCGAACTGTTCGTGCCCTACAACGCCTACAAACTGCACGGCCCGACCGTGAAGCCGGAAGATGTGATCCGCGCCGGCCACATCAACCAGGAGCTGGCTCGCTACGAGTTGCACCGGGTATGGGTTGTCGAAGCCAGGCGCCGGACCGGCATCGGTCATATCTATGACCGCCGGGTGTTTTATGTTGACGAGGACAGCTGGCAGATTCTGGCGTCTGAGGAGTACGATGCCGAGGGAAACCTGTGGCGTGTTTCAGAAGCTCACAACATCAGCTATTACAGTGAGCCGGTGTTCTGGACTACCATGGAAATGACCTACGACCTGAAAGCGGCGCGGTACTACGTTGATGGCCTGGATGATGGTTTTCCGGCATACGACTTCAACCCGGGGTTCCGGGACAGCGAGTTCACGGCATCATCAGCCCGTCGGGCCGCCCGCCGTTGAGTGAACTGGAGACCGGAATGGCAGATTCAAACGCTCATCTCGAACACCTTGACCGTCTGCTGGCGGATCTCGGTCGCGCCCTGGCTGACAAGGACTGGGGCGCCATGGCGCAGCTGAACAACAGGGTGAAGCCGGCGGTTGAGCCCCTGTTGGCAGCACTGGAGGCGGGGGAGTTGGAACCGGAGCCGGTCAGGCTCCGGCTGGAAGAACTGCAGCAGTTTGTTGACGCGGCAGATGAATCTGCCCGGATTGCCCGCAAAGAAGCGGAAGACGGCTTGAAAGGGGTGAACCGGAACCGCAGTGCGGCAAAAGCCTATCAAAACGTTTCCTCAAGTCGGCCAAGATAGCGTCATAAAATTGACTCTTTCGCCCTGACAGTCTTAAATACCGCACAAATCCCTCAAGAGATTCTGGTGAATGTCTAAAGATAACAAAGTGCTGGTGCTAAGCGAGGATGAGTCACGATTACGGGACATGGTCACCATTCTCGAGTTCATCGGCGAGGAACAGGTCCTTGCCGGCGAGGAGGCGAAGGCACTGTTGCGCAATGGTGACGAGGAGAGCCTTTCCGGCCTATCGGCGGCGGTGGTAAACGGGGAGGATGCCGGAGCCGTTGAGACCATCGCGACCATCTGCAAGGCCGTCAAGGGCGTTCCTCTGCTGCTGCTCGATGGCCGGGAACTGAAGGGCCTCTCAGAGGAAGATAACGCCCGGATCATTGCCCGTATGGAGTGGCCGCTGAACTACACCAAGTTCGTCGATTCGCTTTACCGGGCCCAGATCTACCGGGATCAGTTCAGCCGGTCCCGGGAACGCGGCCAGCAGCGGAGCCTTCAGCTTTTCCGCAGCCTTGTGGGCACCAGTCGCAAGGTCCAGCACGTGCGGCAGCTGATGGAGCAGGTGGCCGACAAGGATGTGAGTGTTCTGATCACCGGCGAATCCGGTACCGGTAAGGAAGTGGTGGCGCGCAACCTGCATTACCATTCCTCCCGCCGAGAAAAGCCCTTTGTTCCGGTTAACTGCGGTGCCATTCCGGCCGAACTGCTGGAAAGTGAATTATTCGGCCATGAGAAAGGCGCGTTCACCGGCGCCATTACCGCCCGGGTCGGGCGGTTCGAACTGGCCGAGGGCGGTACCCTGTTTCTGGATGAGATCGGCGATATGCCCCTCAATATGCAGGTCAAAATCCTGCGGGTCCTGCAGGAGCGCACCTTTGAGCGGGTGGGCAGCAATCGCACCCAGTCGGCGGATGTCCGGGTCATCGCGGCAACCCACAAGAACCTCGAGGACATGATCGAGGCCGGTAACTTCCGGGAAGATCTTTACTACCGTCTGAACGTGTTTCCGATAGAGATGCCGGCGTTGCGCGAGCGGATAGAGGACATTCCCCTGCTGATCAACGAACTGATCGCCCGGATGGAAAAAGAGAAGCGCGGCTCCCTGAGAATGAATTCGGCAGCGATCATGAGCCTCTGTCACCATGAATGGCCGGGCAACGTGCGTGAACTCGCCAACCTGGTCGAGCGCCTGGCCATCATGCACCCCTATGGCGTGATTGGGGTGCAGGAGTTGCCCAAGAAGTTCCGGTATGTCGACGACTACGACGAGAACCGCCCGGTGGAAGACACCGGAATGCCATCGGGCATACCCGGGCTGGTCGGGCTGGACGCGCCAGCGTTGCTGCCGGTGAACGGGATTGATCTGAAAGACTACCTCTCGAACCTTGAGAAACAGTTGATCCAGCAGGCGCTGGATGAGGCGGGCGGCGTGGTCGCGCGGGCTGCCGAAAAACTGCGGATCCGGCGCACTACTCTGGTGGAGAAAGTGCGAAAGTACGGCCTGCGGGAGGAAGAATCCGAGGGGTCATGAGCCGTCGCAGGATGGCTGGAAAAGCGTTCATGAATGGCGTCAAGGGTTTGTAACCTGAGGCGCCGTTCTCGTTTCTGGCCGACGTAAAATTGTCATTCGCCCGCCTGGTGATTTCCTTTCTTTCTGAAATATAACGAAAAATTCAAGTTGGCACGGTGCTGGCTTATCAACCTGTATACGAAGTATCCGAATTACGGGGTCCGAACGGATGGACCCATCGGGGAGTCAGGTTATGAGTCAGGCACAATTTGTTCTTCAGCCCGGGGCCGGAAACGCGCAAGCGAATGCGGCAGCGGACGTAAATGACAAGGTGACAGCGCTGTTTCCGCAGCAGGAAGACGAGGCAGTGGATTCCGCTCTGGAGCTGTTCAACCGGATGTCACGCCAGATCACTGACTCCTACCGTACTCTGGAATCCCGGGTTAACCAGTTATCCGGCGAGCTGACCCAGGAATCGCAGCAGCGCCAGCGGGAGCTGGAAGAAAAGGAGCAGTTGGCTGACCGGCTGTCGACCCTGTTGAATGCATTGCCTGCGGGTGTGGTGGTTCTGGACAGCCAGGGCGTGGTCACCCAGACAAACCCGGCCGCCATTGCGCTGCTGGGGGAGCCCCTGGACGGCGCCCGCTGGATTGATGTGATTCAGCGCTGCTTTGCACCACGCCGGGATGACGGACACGAGGTGTCCCTGAAGGATGGCCGCCGGGTCAGCATTGAAATCCGGACCATGGAAAACCAGCCCGGCCAGCTGATTCTGCTTACCGACCTGACGGAAACCCGCCATCTCCAGGCCCAGCTTGCCCACGCCCAGCGGCTCTCCGCCATGGGTAAGATGGTGGCGTCTCTTGCGCACCAAATCCGAACGCCGCTGTCGGCGGCCATTCTCTACGGTGGCCATCTCAGCCAGGACGACCTGGACGAAGAGATGCGCCAGCGCTGTGCCTCCCGTTTGATGTCCCGCCTGACCCACCTGGAGCAGCAGGTACGGGACATGCTGATTTTTGCCCGCGGCGAAACCCGGCTGGCCGAGGAGCTCTCCGCCGGCAAGCTGGTGTCAGCGTTGTCTGCCGCTATTGGTGGGCTGCGGCCTGCACCCGGAGCTGAGGTGACGCTGCAGGACACAGTTTCCGAGGCGTGTCGCCTGATGTGCAACCGGGATGCCCTGGTCGGCGCCTGCACCAACCTTGTGAACAACAGCCTGGAAGCCGGCGCAACCAGTGTGATCGTCCAGGTGGCGGACGCGGCCGGCGAACTGGTCATCCGGGTGCTGGATAACGGCCCGGGTTTTGAGCCGTCAGAGGTTAACCGTCTTACCGAGGCCTTCTACACCACCAAATCCCATGGCACCGGGCTCGGGCTAGCGGTGGTACAGGCTGTTATCAAAGCTCACCAGGGGCACTTTTCCATCGAATCGCCGGAGCAGGGCGGCGTTGTCGCCACCTTGCGTGTACCGCAACTGCGTAACAAATACTGATCGGAGGCAACCATGGCCAAGGCCCAGATTCTGATTGTTGAAGATGACCATGACCTGCGGGAAGCGCTGGTTACCACGCTTGAACTGGCGAAGTTCCGGGTGCGGGAAGCGCGCAATGCCAATGAGGCGCTGGAGCGGCTGGCCGAGGCACCAGTGGACATGGTGGTCAGCGATGTCAACATGCCGGGACTGTCCGGGCATCAGTTGTTGGCCGAGGTTCAGCGCCTCTATCCCGGCCTGCCGATGATGCTGATTACCGCCTACGGCCAGATCAGCGATGCGGTGTCTGCCATGCAGGCGGGTGCTACCGATTACCTGGTCAAACCTTTCGAGCCACAGGTCCTGGTGGATGCGGTCAGCAAGGTGGTGGGCGGCGGCCGGGTGAAATCCGGCGATGAGCCGGTGGCCGAAGATCCCGTCAGCAAGCGCATGTTCCAGCTCGCCACAAAAGTCGCCGGCAGTGATTCCACGGTGATGATCTCCGGCGAAAGCGGTACCGGCAAGGAAGTGCTGGCCCGCTTTATTCACCAGCAGTCCCCCCGGGCGGATCAGCCCTTTGTGGCAATTAACTGCGCTGCGATTCCCGAGAACATGCTGGAAGCGATTCTGTTCGGCCACGAAAAGGGCGCCTTTACCGGTGCCGTGGCGTCTGCGCCGGGCAAGTTCGAGCAGGCCAACGGCGGCACCATCCTGCTGGATGAAATCTCGGAAATGGATCCGGGGCTCCAGTCCAAACTGCTGCGGGTATTGCAGGAGCGGGAAGTGGAGCGTGTGGGCGGCCGCAAGACCATCAGCCTGGATGTCCGGGTGGTGGCGACCACCAACCGGGATCTGGCCGACTACGTTCGCGAAGGCAAGTTCCGGGAAGATCTGTACTACCGGCTGACGGTATTTCCCATGCACTGGCAGCCCCTGCGGGAGCGGCCGCTGGACATTATGCCGCTGGCGATATCCTTGCTGAAGAAGCATTGCCGGAAGATGAAGCTGACGGGGATCAGTTTTGCGCCGGACGCCAGGGCTGCCCTGATGGCCCACCGGTGGCCGGGCAATGTCCGGGAGCTGGATAATGCCCTTCAGCGGGCCCTGGTGCTGCATCAGGGCAATGTGATTCACGCCGATGACCTGTGCCTGGAACTGGGCATCTCCGGCCGCACCGATATTCACAGTGTTGCGCCGGCCCCTGTGCCGGCTGATGTCTACCCGTCACGCCCGACAGACGTCGCCCAGGGCCACCCGGTTATCCGGGAAGAGCCGGCTCAGCCGTCGTTCGAGGAGGGCGCCGAGGCGGCGGGTTCACTGGGCAATGATCTGCGCCAGCAGGAGTTCCGTATCATTATCCAGACCCTCCGGAAAGAGCGTGGGCGTCGCAATCGGGCCGCAGAGCAACTCGGGATCAGTCCCAGGACGCTCCGCTACAAACTGGCCCAGATGCGCGATGCCGGAATCGATCTGGATGCCGAGATGGCCATGGCCTGACCCCTGCAAACGAACTCCTTCACTGGCACCCTCCGGGGTGCTATTTTTTTGTCTGTACTGACCCTGTGCACGACCCGCTGTATTGTCAAAAGTCCGACGTTGACGTTGCCTGCACTCCTGAAGAATAAATTAACTGTATGATATTAAAAAATAAATATCAGTTGGCCTGCTGCTTGCTTTGTTCGGTGTAACCGAGTCCCAAGAGAATTTTCGCCCGTGGCAGGGCGGAGCCAGGAGAGAGTTATGGTTCAGCGCGCCGACATCAACAGTGTTTTGTCCGATATCCGGTCCCTGCGTTCACAGATGATGCAGAACCAGCGAGTCGAGCAGGATCAATCGGTTCGTGGCCGCATCGACGGCCCCCGCCAGGTTCAGGAAACCCAGGATACTGCGAGTTTCAGCGACATGCTGGGCAAGGCCGTGAACAACGTCAATGACCTCCAGCAAACCGCCGGGGATCTGCGCACCGCCTACGAGATGGGCGACCCGAACGTGGATATTACCCGTGTGATGATTGCTGCACAGAAATCCTCTGTCTCCTTTGAAGCGCTGACCCAGGTGCGTAACCGGGTGGTCCGGGCCTACGAAGACATTATGAACATGCCGATCTGATAACGGAGCAGAGACATGGCCAGCGTACCCGCAGAAACCAGTACCTCCAATGTTCCGGCCGCCCGGGATAGCGACGCGCCCGAGGGCCGGAGCGATCTGTTCCTGGGCTTCAACCGTCTGAACCTGTTGCGCCAGATTGGCCTGATGGTTGGTCTCGCCGCCAGCGTGGCTCTGGGACTGGCCGTGGTGCTCTGGGCCCAGGAACCGAATTACCAGCCGGTGGTGGGAGACCTGTCTTCCTACAACCCCCAAGACGTCACCTCCATCCTTGAGAACAGCGGCATCGAATACAAGATGGACCCGCGCACCGGCGCCCTGCTGGTGCCGTCAGACCAGCTCTACAACGCCCGGATGAAGCTGGCGGCCCAGGGTGTGACTGACCGCAAGACCATCGGCTATGAGCTGCTTGACCAGGAGCGGGGCCTTGGTACGTCCCAATTCATGGAAACCATCAGCTACCGCAGGGGACTTGAAGGAGAGCTGGCGCGTACCATTGCCAGTATGCGCGGTGTGCGCAATGCCCGGGTGCACCTGGCTATCCCGGAGCGATCGGTTTTCGTCCGCGATGCCCGAGAACCCTCGGCCTCGGTATTTCTTGAAGTGTTCGCCGGCGGGCGTCCGGAGCAGGAACAGATCAGCGCCATTGTGAACCTGGTTGCCGGCAGCATTCCGATGATGAACAAGGAACACGTAACCGTCGTTGACCAGAACGGCAACCTGCTCACCGGTGAAGAGAGCCAGGATAATGCCGACCGGATGTCAGACCAGTTTGAGTACACAGCCCGGGTTGAGGAGCGGCTGACCCGTAACGTCGCGTCGCTGATCGCACCGATTGTGGGCGATGGCCGTTATCGCGCAGAGGTGTCGGCCGATCTCGATTTTTCCTCGATCGAGCAGGCGGCCGAGCTGTTCAATCCCGAGCAGCAGGCCATTCGAAGCGAGCGTGAGCTCACCGAGCAGCGCGCCGCTGGCGCCGAAGGAGGCATTCCCGGCGCCCTGTCCAACCAGCCGCCGGCGGACGCGACAGTGCCAGAGCAGGCCGCCGGCGGGAATGGCCAGGGGCCTGCGCCCCAGCCGGTGAATATCCGTCGCGAGTCGACGCGCAATTATGAAATGGACCGCACCGTCAGTTACACGCGCCAGGAGCTCGGTCGCATCAAGCGAATCACCGTTGCCCTGGCCGTGGACGACATGAGAGTGGTCGACCCCCAGACCGGCGAAGTGACATTCCAGCCCTGGCCCGAGCAGGAATTGCAGCGTCTGAGCATGCTGGTGCGGGATGCCGTGGGGTATTCGGCAGCCAGGGGCGACAGTGTTACGGTCATGAATACTGCATTCGCACCGGAAGAAGCCGTTGAATTCGTCGCTCCCAATTTCTGGCAACAGCCCTGGTTCTGGGACTTGATGAAGCAGGTGCTGGCGGGGCTCGTGATTCTGGTACTGGTGCTGGGCCTGTTGCGCCCGACGCTCAAAAGCCTCTCTGGTGGCGGACGCCGGGAGCGGAGCGGCGATTATGGGGACAGCGGCTATGACGGCCTGGACCAGATCGAGGGCGGAGATGAACTGCGCAAGGCCATGACGTCCCAGGATGATCTGCTTTTGCCGGGTGCCACAGACAGTTATGATAGGCAGCTGAATGCACTGAAAGGCCTGATTTCGGAAGACCCGGCAAGGGTTGCACAGGTGATGCGCCAGTGGGTGAACGTCGATGACTGAACAAGCCAATCCGCAAGGTGCCAGCGCACCGCAGAAGCCACAGCGGAAAATTCCGAGGGTGGAGCAGGCGGCCATTCTGCTGATGTCCCTGGGTGAGGCGGACGCCGCTGAGGTTCTGAAACACATGGGGCCGAAAGAGGTTCAGCGTGTGGGCGTTGCCATGGCGCAGATGAAAGATGTCAGCAAGGACGATGTCACCTTTGTGCTGAACCAGTTTGTCGATGCCGTGGGCGGCCAGACCGGCCTCGGCGTGGGCAATGACGACTACATCCGGGCAATGCTGACCCAGGCGCTGGGCGACGACAAGGCCGCCAGCCTGATTGACCGCATCCTGATCGGTGGCAACACCACCGGGCTCGACACCCTCAAATGGATGGAGCCCCGGGCCGTGGGTGACATCATCCGGTACGAGCACCCACAGATCCAGGCCATCGTTATCTCCTACCTGGATCCGGACCAGGCGGCAGAAATTCTTGCCACGCTGGATGACAAGGTCCGCCTGGACGTGATGATGCGGGTGGCGTCACTTGAAAGCATCCAGCCCCAGGCCCTGCAGGAACTGAACGACATTCTCGAGAAACAGTTCTCTGGCGGTGCGGCTTCCCAGACCAGCCGGATTGGCGGCGTCAAGCGAGCAGCAGACATCATGAACTTCATGGACCGGAGCATCGAAGGCAACCTGATGGATTCCATCAAGGATATGGATCCGGATCTTGCCAGCACCATCGAAGACCTGATGTTCGTGTTCGACAACCTCAAGGAGGTTGATGACCGGGGTATCCAGGCGCTGTTGCGCGAAGTGTCCTCGGAAGTCCTGGTGGTGGCGCTCAAGGGTGCCGACGAACAGGTGCAGGAAAAAATCTTCAAGAACATGTCAAAGCGTGCCGCAGAGCTGCTTCAGGATGACCTGGAGGCCAAGGGGCCGGTCAAGGTCAGTGAAGTGGAGTCGGCACAGAAAGATATTATTACCATCGCACGCCGCATGGCCGAGGCCGGTGAAATCTCCCTCGGTGGCGCTGGCGAAGAAATGATGTGATGAAAGATTCCACCCGCGACCTCAACCGGATTCCCAAGGAACAGCTGACAGCCTATGAGCGCTGGGAGCTGCCGTTGCTCGACGAGCGCGGCAACGAGGTGGCCCGGGTAGAAGAGCGGGACGTCAAACCCCTGACGGCCGCGGACATAGACGAGATTCGCCAGGCGGCGCGGGAAGATGGCTACAACGAGGGCCGCGAGCAGGGTTACCAGTCCGGGCTCGCGGAAGGTCGTCAGCAGGGCCATCAGGAAGGCCTGGAGACCGGGCTGGCGGAAGGCCGTGAGCAGGGCAAGACCCGGGGCTACGAAGACACCCGAAAGGAAATGGACACCCGGGTTGACCGTCTGGAGCATCTGATGGGCGAGCTGCTGCTGCCCATTCGTCGCCACGAAGACGAATTGGAAACCGCTCTGGTCAACCTGACGACCGTTCTGGCCCGGGCCGTGGTCTACCGGGAGCTGAGCATCGATTCGTCCCAGATCCGGCAGGTGGTTCGCCGGGCCCTGGAGGCGCTTCCTTCCACCGCCGAAAACATCCGCATTCATATTCACCCGGACGACTGCGAAACCGTCCGGGACGTGGCTGCACGCCTCGAAACCTCCGCTTCGGTCATTGAAGACGACACCATTCTGCCCGGTGGCTGCAGGGTGGAAACCCGCCACAGCCTGGTTGATTTCACCGTTGAGAAGCGCTTTCAGCGGGCGGTTCAGGGCATGTTGGACCAACAGATGAGCGAGAGTGAAGCTGGGGAAACCGAAGAGCTGGATTCACTGATGGACGATCTGACCGGTTTCCATCGTGATGTACTTGATTCGCAGGAACCGGAGCGGGCCGAAGACGCCCCGACGCCGGCACGAAACCAGGATGACGGCGATGACCTCGAGCCTCGCTGACCGCCTGAACCGCTTCCGGGGCTATATTGGCAACGAGCCAGAGCCTGAGCTATCCGGCCGGTTGACCCGTATGGTCGGCCTGACCCTCGAATGCGTTGGTTGCCCCATGGTAGTGGGCGACCGGTGTGTGATCGCGGGCCAGGGCACCGGTAATGTCGAAGCCGAAGTGGTGGGTTTCGAGGATGACCGGGTCTACCTGATGCCCCTAACCGCCATTGAGGGGCTCAAACCCGGGGCACGGGTGTTGCCGCTTGCGGCCGCCAGCCGGGTGCCGGTGGGCCCTCAACTGCTGGGCCGGGTGGTCGATGGCAGCGGTGAACCCCTGGACGGCAAGGGCCCCCTGCAGGCGGAAGCCCGGGTGCCCCTGACCGGCGATATCATCAACCCCCTGAACCGGGCGCCGGTGCGCCAGTCCATGGATGTCGGCATTCGCGCGATCAATGCGCTGATGACCGTTGGCCAGGGTCAGCGGCTGGGCCTGTTCGCCGGCAGTGGCGTGGGCAAGAGCATGCTGCTGGGCATGATGACGCGATTCACCGATGCCGATATTACCGTGGTTGGCCTGATCGGCGAGCGGGGCCGGGAGGTCAAGGAGTTCATCGAGGACATCCTGGGCGAGGAAGGACTGTCACGCTCTGTGGTGGTGGCCTCACCGGCGGATGACTCCCCGCTGATGCGCCTGCGCGCGGCCATGCTGACCACCCGGATTGCCGAATATTACCGGGATCAGGGCAAGCGCGTGCTTCTGCTGATGGATTCCCTGACCCGTTATGCCCAGGCCCAGCGCGAGATTGCCCTGGCCGTCGGTGAGCCGCCTGCGACCAAGGGTTATCCGCCATCGGTGTTTGCCAAACTGCCGCAGCTGGTCGAGCGCACGGGCAATGGCCGCCCGGGTGGCGGTTCAATTACCGCATTCTATACCGTGCTCACCGAAGGCGACGATCAGCAGGATCCTATTGCCGATGCCGCCCGGGCGATTCTCGATGGGCATATTGTGTTGTCCCGCCGGCTGGCCGAGGAGGGGCATTACCCGGCCATTGATGTGGAAGCTTCCATCAGCCGGGTGATGCCGCAGGTTACCGAAACCGAACATTTCTCCCGGGCGCAGCGATTCAAGCAGGTGTATTCCCGCTATCAGCAGGCCCGGGATCTGATATCCGTGGGTGCGTATGTGAAAGGTTCCGACCCGGAAACCGACTTTGCCATTACCCACATCAGTAATATGCGCCAGTTTCTGCAGCAGGGGCTGAACGAGAGCGCACCACTGAACGACAGTATTGAACAGCTGCTGGCGGTGGTGCCGGAGCGCCGGTCCCCGGAACGGCGCAAGTCTGCGGTACCCAATCCCGCCGGCGGCGGAGGTGACGGCTGATGCTGAAATCCCGGCGGCTGGCCGTGGTGCTCTCCCTGGAGGAGCGCAAGGAGCAGGAAGCCCTGAAGCGTATGGGCGATGCCCGCAAACTGGTTGACCAGCAGCGTGAACAGGTGGAAAACCTGAACCGCTATCAGCAGGAGTATCGCCAGCAGATCCGGGACAGCCAGCAAGGTGTGGTTCAGGTGTCCCGCCTGCAGGCCTGGCAGGCCTTCATCGCGCAACTGGATCAGGTGATCGGGCAGCAGCAGGCACAGCTGGACCAGGCGCAAAAGGTGTTCGAGCTGCGCAGGCAGGAATGGCAGCAAGCCTGGGAACGGCGTCGTGGTATGGAAAAATACATTGATACCTGCCGGCAGCAGGAACTCAGAGCGCAGGACCTGCGCGAGCAGAAGCTCTCGGATGAGGCCGCGGGCAGGGCCTTTAACCGCCGGCAGCGTTGAATCTTGCCCTGCATCAAACAAATGCGGATGCAATTTCAGGTCACTCAGCTATCCTTAACCCATGAAAAGCCGGCGTGCAGGGCCGGTGGAATTCTGCTCTTGACGCCTTTGGAGGTTTTGGAATGCCGATTCAGACGCGCCGCGATGATGACGGTCAGACACTTGTTATCAGGATTGAAGGGCGCTTTGACTTCAGCACCCATCAGGCATTCCGGGATGCCTACGAGCATGGTGATCCGGACATCCGCGGTTATATCATAGACCTCTCGGAGACCACCTACCTGGATAGTTCGGCCCTGGGCATGCTGTTATTGCTCCGGGATTACGCCGGTGGCGACAGCGGCCGTATTGTCATTGAAAACTGCAATAACGATGTACGTCGCATTCTCTCCATTTCCAATTTCGAGCAATTGTTCACTATTCGCTGATGACCGCGCACTGCCGGAGTTCTCATGGATGATTCCGTGGCAGAACACAGACCACTCAGAATTTTGATTGCTGATGACTCCGACAGTGACCGGCTGATTCTCAGAACGCTTGTGAAGCGGCTGGGCCACCAGGTTCTGGAAGCCTCCAATGGTCTCGATGCGGTGGCCCTGTTCCGGCGGGAAGCGCCCGATCTGGTTCTGCTGGATGCCCTTATGCCGGTTATGGATGGCATGGAAGCGGCCCGGCAGATCAAATCCCTGGCCGGGGAACGGCTGGTTCCGGTGATTTTCCTGACCTCCCTGTCCGAGGCCGGCGCGCTCGCCCGCTGCCTGGAGGCCGGCGGTGACGGCTTTCTGGGAAAACCCTACAACCGGATTATCATCGAAGCGAAGATCAACGCGTTCAACCGTATGCGGCTGATGCACCAGGCCCTGTCTGAACAGCGGGATCTGAGCCGGGAGCGGAACCGGCAATTGACGGAAGAGCAGGAAATCGCCAAGCGGGTCTTCGACAACGTTGCCCATTCCGGTTGCCTGGGGGCCAGCAACATCCGCTACCATGCATCGCCACAATCCATTTTCAATGGCGACGTGTTGTTTGCCTCGCCGAGACCGGCCGGCGGTGTGCTCATCTTCATGGGCGATTTTACCGGCCATGGGTTGCCGGCGGCGATCGGTGCCATGCCGGTGGCAGAAATCTTTTACGGCATGGCGAGCAAGGGTTTCAACGGCCAGGATGTACTGCGCGAGATCAACCAGAAGCTCAAGCGTATTCTACCCACCGACATGTTCTGTTGCGGCGCCATGATCGAGGCCGATTTCAAGCTCAACCAGGTTCAGGTCTGGAACGGCGGTTTGCCGGACGGCTGGCTGATTCGCGCCTCGGGTGAACGGCAGGCGCTGCCTTCCCAGCATCTGCCCCTGGGCATACTTCCGCCAGAACAGTTCAACGCTGAGTTCGATCGGCTTGGTGCCGGTTCCGGAGACCGGCTACTGCTGATGACCGACGGCTTCCTGGAATCGGCGGACAGTTCCGGCCAGGTTTTTGGCGAACAGGGCGTGAACCAGGCCCTGGCGCACCTGGATGCCAGTGATCACCCCTTTGACGCGATGATGTCCGCGGTTCACCGGTTTACCGGCGGCTTCACGGACGGCGACGATCTGACCCTCTGCTGCCTGGAAATGAGCGATCAGGCGGGCCTCTCGGCCGTGCCCGACCGGGCCATGCCGTCTGCGCTTGCCGGCCCGGCGGAGTGGCGCTGCAGCTATGAAATCCGGGAGCAGACTCTCGGGGAGTTCAGTCCGTTGCCGCTGTTGCTGCATATCTGCATGGAGGTTCCGGGGCTGCGGCGTAAAAGCGGTGAGATCTATACCCTGCTGGCAGAGCTTTACAATAATGCCCTGGAGCATGGCGTGCTGGAGTTGCCATCGGAATGGAAGCATTCGCCGGAAGGGTTTGAGCGTTACTATCAGGAGCGCAGGCGGCGCCTGGCCAACGTCGAGGGCCATTACATTCGCTTCACCCTTCATCATTCGCTGAAACCGGAAGGTGGCCGGCTGCGTGTTGTCTGCGAGGACAGCGGCCGGGGCTTTGATTTCCAGAACCATCCGGGCGCCACATCCAGCGTTCATCTCGGTCGAAGCAGGCGATATGCGGGTCGGGGGCTGTTATTGCTGAAGCGGCTCTCTGAATCGATCCGGTTTCATGAGCAGGGTAACCATGTTGAAATTGTTTATGATTGGCATTTTAGTGGCGCTTCAGCGAATCCGGGAAGCGAGGCAACCTAGAGGTTATCAACGGAACCAGGGGGTTGGTCATGAGTGATAAACCACACCTTGACGAGGAAGCACTGGCTGAGCTTCAGGACGTCATGGAAGATGAATTTGAAGTTCTGATACATACCTATCTTGAGGATTCGCGGGACAGAATCCGAAGCCTGCGGGAAGCGCTGGCGGCAAATGACAGCGATGCCTTCGCCAAGGCCGCCCACAGTTTCAAGGGTAGCTGCATCAATATCGGCGCTCCCCGCCTTGGTGAACTGAACCTGAAAGCTGAACTGGCGGGAAAGGCGTCCCGTCTGGAAGACGTCCCGGCATTGCTGGCGGCTATTGACGCGGAGTTCCGTGAGGTAGGTGAGCGGCTGGAGGGGCTTCTGGTTCGCTGACTGGCAGCGCTTTATAGCGCCGGATTGATCAGTCCGGGAGGTGGTGGCACCGCATTTGCTTTGCTTTGTGCAAGTGTGACTGTATTGCCCCTGAATTGGCCGGAGTCCGGCAAGCTGGGGGCGCCAACCTGAGAAAAGCGGCAAGAGGTTGCCATGGCCCAACTGGTTCTCCCCCAAACGCCTGCGCCCGGTATCCAGAAGGATGCAGGTCCGTCCAGATCCGGCAGCAGTCGGGATCCGGCCGAACGAACGAGCGATTTCGAGTCCGTCTCCCGGGCGGAGCAGAAACGCCTGGACCGCCAGAAAGCGGAACAGAAGGACAACGCCGACAACAACGCCAATGCCAGTGCCACCGATGAAGCTCGGCCGGCCAAGTCTGATTCCGGCGAGGGCAGGCCTGCCAGCGAGACGGAGGTGGCCGCCGAAAAAGCTGATGGCGAAGCCGTGCAGTCTTCCGATGCGGCAGAGCCAAAGGCTGCCGAGGCGGAAGTAATCGGGGAGGTGGCTGGCGAGGATGCCACGGCGCTGCCTCTCACCTTTGCTGAACTGCAGGCCTGGCTGAGCCCGAAAGCCGGTGGCTCGGGTGAGACCGGCCTGTTCGCCGCAGCGCCCATGGCCGGGTCTCCGGTGGCGGCGGGCATGTCCGGCCAGCAGGCTGCCCCGGGCGTGGCCCTGTTCAACGGCCTTCTGGGCCAGGGCGGCAAGCTGCCTGCAGGCGTCAAGACGGATGCCACGGTAACCGAAGCCGTCAAGGCTGCAGCACTTACCGACCTTGGCGGGAACGCGGATCCGGATACAGCACTGACCTCGGGCCGTTTTCAGTCGGCTCTTGATCTGGTCTCCCAGCAGGGAGCCAGTGGCACTAATGTCGCAGCAAAGCTGGCGGCCGAGACAGCAGGGCCTCTAAAAAGCTATGCCACCTCGATTGACGTGCCGGTTGGTCACGCCGAATGGGGTGACAAGCTCGTCGGTAAACTGAGCTGGCTGACGGCCCGGAATATGTCCGTTGCCGAAATCCATCTCACGCCGCCCGATATGGGGCCGATGGAAGTCAAGGTGCGGGTCCATAACGAGCAGGCGAATATCACGGTTCACGCTGCCAATCCGGTGGTGCGCGACCAGCTTGAGCTGCATTCCCACCGGCTGCGCGACATGCTCGGGGAACAGGGGCTTTCTCTGGCCGGGTTCGATGTGTCTGATTCGCCGAGGCAGCAGACCGGCGACCAGGGCGCCGGCGATGGTGGTGGCTCGGGTGGCCGGGCATCGTCACTGGCAGACGCGGATGCCGGTGATGATCAACCGAACTCCGGTCACCTTGATCTCAGCTGGAAGGGCGAAGTAGACATCTTCGCCTGATTGTTCCTGCCCGGCCCTCCAATCTCTTTTGCCCATCCTTCCTGGCAACGCTAAACTGCTGTTCTGAACGGGAAGGTTGGGCCTTCTGGCCCGTCCTTTGCATCCAATCCTGAAAGTCACGGAAAAACGCTCCCTCTGACGGATTTCTGGCAAAGCGATTACTATGGCTGAAAACAACGCGTCTGAAACGGCTCCCGCCAAAAAAGGCAAACTGAAGCTGATCATCATGCTGGTGGTGGTCATTATTATGGCGATTGTGCTGTCGGTGGTGGGAACCATGTGGTTTCTAGGGGGCGGCTTGCCCTTCATGAGTGAAGACCATGGCGAGGCCGGCGAGACAACAGAGGAAGCCTTTGTACCCAGCACCTACCTGCTGATTGACAAGGCCCTGGTTACCACGGTGCAGGCCCAGGGGCGCCAGCGCTATGCCCAGGTCTACCTGGCTCTGGAGGCGACGGATCCCCAGGCTCTGGCGGCGGCACAGCTGCATCTGCCGCTGATTCGCAGCCAGCTGATCATGCTTCTGGGCAAAAGCGAGTTCAATGATCTGCAGACGCCCGAGGGGCGCAGAGGCCTGGCCGAGCGAATGCTTACAACGGTAAACCAGGTGCTGGAACAGGAAGGTGAACCCGCCGTCAAACGGGTGTTATTCAGAAATTTTGTCGTGCAATAGGGCACGGGCGCAGCCTATCAGGGGCAGGACTACGAAGGGGCAGGACTACGTATGCAGGACTTGTTGTCACAGGATGAAATCGATGCCCTCCTCCACGGGGTGGACGATGGCGACATTGATACCTATGAAGAGACCGATGAAACCGGCATAAAGTCCTACGACCTCTCCAGTCAGGATCGCATTGTCCGTGGTCGCATGCCGACTCTGGAAATGATCAATGAACGGTTTGCCCGTTATACCCGAATCAGTCTTTTCAACCTGATGCGCCGCAATGCCGATGTGTCCACCGGCGGCGTCAAGATCATGAAATTCGGTGAATACATCCACACGTTGTATGTGCCTACCAGCCTCAACCTGTGCAAGGTACGCCCGTTGCGCGGCACCTCCCTGTTCGTGCTGGACGCCAAGCTGGTGTTCAAGCTGGTGGACAATTTCTTCGGCGGGGAAGGGCGGCATGCCAAGATCGAAGGCCGGGAATTCACGCCGACCGAGACCCGCATCGTGCAGATGGTTCTGAACCAGGTTTTCACCGATATGAAAGAGGCCTGGCACGCCGTACTCAAGGTCGATTTCGAATACCTCAGCTCGGAAGTCAATCCGGCGATGGCCAATATCGTCAGCCCCAGCGAAGTGGTGGTGGTCAGCACCTTCCATATCGAGCTGGACGGCGGCGGCGGTGAGCTCCACTTTGCCCTGCCGTACTCCATGATTGAGCCTATCAGGGACGTGCTGGACGCCGGGGTTCAGAGCGATATTGATGACGTTGATGAGCGCTGGGTGAACGCACTTCAGGAAGACATCAAGGAAGTCAACGTACCGATCAACACCACGGTGTGTCGTCGCCGCATCTCCTTGCGGGATATTGCCAAACTGAAAGCCGGAGACATCATCCCCGTGGAAATGCCGGAGCACCTGACCGTGACCGCCAATGGCATTCCCATCTACAAAGCCACGATGGGGACCCGCGATGGAAAACTGGCGCTGAGAATTCACGAACGGGCAACGCTGCCCAAAGTAAAGAAACAACTGAAGGTGGGACGCAATGGCTGACGACGACAAGAAAAGCGGGCAGGAGCTCAGCGAAGATGAAAAGCTGGCTGCCGAGTGGGAAGCAGCCATGGAGGAGTCCGGTGATGAAGGTGGCCGTGAAGACGAGTGGGCTGCCGCCATGGCCGAGGCTGGCGCAGACGCAGACGCAGACGATGGCGTTCAGACCGCCCCCATGGAGGAATTTGACACCGGAACCGAGCCCGCCCGGGGCGCCGGCCCGGCACCGGATATCGACGTTATTCTCGATATCCCGGTCACCATTTCCATGGAGGTGGGCAACACCCAGATTCCCATACGCAACCTTCTGCAGCTGAACCAGGGCTCGGTGATCGAGCTGGACCGGCTGGCGGGGGAGCCACTGGATGTCCTGGTCAACGGAACCCTGATTGCCCACGGTGAAGTGGTTATGGTGAATGAAAAATTCGGTATCCGCCTGACCGACGTGATCAGCCCGGGTGAGCGCATCAAACGGTTGCAGAAGTAATATGTGGTCCAGACTCCCGGGTATCGCACTGCTGGTACTGGCGGCTCCGGCCCTGGCCCAGGAAACGGCGGGCAAGTCGGCCGTTGCGGCCCCGGCCCGGGCGCCGGATACGCTTGGCACCATCGTCAGCCTTGGCCTGGGCCTGGTTGCCGTGATCGCGGTGATTTATGGCTGCGCCTGGATTATCCGCCGGATGAACGGCATGACCGGAATGAACAACAACGCCATCAAGGTGGTGTCGGTCATGGCCATTGGCGCCCGGGAACGGATCGCGCTGATCGAGGTGGGCGGCCAGCAGATCCTGTTGGGAATCACGCCCTCGGCGATCCGGACCCTGCACGTATTTGACGAGCCGGTTGTCGACCCTGGCAATGCCAATTCCGGTGATTTCGCCCGCCGTCTGCAAAGCATGATCGGCAAATCCTGGACCTCCCCGACAAGGAATGACTAGGCCCATGCTCGCCGCGATGCTCAAACGACTGATCCCGTCCCTGATTGTACTGGCCGGCCTGGCCTGGGCGCCGCTGGCACTGGCCCAGGAATCGACTGGCATTCCAGCGATTCCCGCCTTCACGGTCTCGCCGGCCTCGGGCGAGGGCGTCCAGGAATACTCGGTAACCCTGCAGATCCTGGCGCTGATGACCGCGCTGACCTTCCTGCCGGCCATGCTCATGATGATGACCTCGTTCACCCGCATCATCGTGGTGTTTGCCATTCTCCGTCAGGCCATCGGCCTGCAGTCCACGCCTTCGAACCAGATCCTGCTGGGCCTGGCGCTGTTCCTGAGCATCTTCATCATGAAGCCGGTTCTGGAAGAGGCCAACCAGGTGGGTCTGCAGCCCTATCTGCAGGAAGAAGTGACCTCGATCGAAGCGGTGAAGCTGGCCAGCCAGCCGTTCAAGAAATTCATGCTGGAACAGACCCGGGAAGACGACCTGGCCCTGTTCATGCGAATTGCTGACGTGACCTACGACACGCCGGAGGATGTCTCCTTCTGGATACTGATGCCGGCATTTGTCACCAGCGAGCTCAAGACCGCCTTCCAGATCGGGTTTATCCTGTTTATCCCGTTCCTGGTTATCGACATGGTAGTGGCCAGTGTTCTAATGGCCATGGGTATGATGATGCTCTCGCCCATCATCATCTCTCTGCCCTTCAAGATCATGCTGTTTGTACTGGTCGACGGCTGGGCCCTGATCATGGGCACCCTGGCCGCCAGTTACGGAATATAGGGGGAGTCATGACACCGGAAACCGTTATCGATATCCTGCGCGAGGCACTGTGGCTGATCGTTCTGTTATCGTCGGTCATCATCGGCCCGGGGCTGGTTATTGGCCTGGTTGTCAGCACCTTCCAGGCGGCGACCCAGATCAACGAGCAGACCCTCAGTTTCCTGCCGCGCCTGTTGATTACCCTGATCGTCATCATCGTCTGGGGTCCCTGGATGCTGACCCAGCTCCTGGACCACGCCAACCGCCTGTTCGCCAACATCCCCTACCTGATCGGCTGACCCATGATGCCGACGGACATCAGCGCGGACCTCCTGGGCCAGTGGGTCGGCCAGCATCTCTGGCCCCTGTTCCGCCTGGCCAGCTTTCTGATGGTAGTCCCCATCTTTGGCACCCAACTGGTACCGGCCCGGGTGCGCCTCGGCCTTGCCTTGCTGATGACCATACTTATCGTGCCCATGATCCCGCCGGTTCCACAGGTCGATGCCTTGAGCGCCGACGCCGTGGTCATCAGCCTGCAACAGATCCTGATCGGTGTCGGCATGGGCTTTGCGCTGACCGCCCTGTGGCAACTCTTCGTCATCGCCGGGCAGATGATCGCCATGCAGATGGGGCTCGGCTTCGCCTCCATGGTCGACCCGGCCAACGGCATCAACGTACCGGTGCTGGCGCAGATCTACACCATCACCATCACCCTCCTGTTCCTGGCCATGAACGGACACCTGGTCGCCCTCGAAGTCTTCGTCGAAAGCTTCCGCTCCATGCCCATCGGCATGGAAGGCCTGGGGCAGGCCGGCGTCTGGGAACTGGCCCACCGAATAAGCTGGATGTTTGCCTCCGCGATGCTGCTGGCACTGCCGGCCGTCACCGCGGTACTGATCGTCAACATCTCCTTCGGCGTGATGACCCGAGCCGCGCCCCAGATGAACATCTTCGCCCTGGGGTTCCCGATTGGCCTGATTTTTGGATTGTTTGCCATATGGGTGCTGCACGCCAATTTTCTGCCACACTTTGAGCAGTACACGAGAGAGACGTTTGATTTCATGCGGGGGCTCCAACGGCAGCCCTGATCAAGCCTGATCTGTTCCCGGGATTTATCTCGGAGTCTGGTTAAGGGTGGGGCTGATGGCTTCCCGAAACTGTGCGGAGCCATGGATGGCGGAGCCCAAGCGTCACAGGGATGTGCCGCAAGGAGCGTGTTTCGGGAAGCCATCAGCCCCGCCCGGAACTCTGAAAGTTGGACCAAGAGAATGGCCGAAGAAAACGACAACAGTCAGGAAAAAACGGAAGAGGCCACCCCCCGAAGGCTCGAAAAGGCCCGGGAGGAGGGCCAGACTGCCCGTTCAAAAGAACTGGCCACCATGGCTGTACTCCTGGCCGGCGCTGGCGGCCTGCTCATGTTCGGCACCAGCCTGGGCGCATCCCTTGAAGCCATCATGCGCGACAGCTTCGTTATCGAGCGCTCCGCCATCTACGACACCGGGCACATGAGCCTCCAGCTACTGGCCTCCGCCAAAGAAGCCGCCCTGGCACTCGCGCCCATCCTCGTGATGCTCCTGATTGCTGCGATCTTCGGCTCCATCGGCATCGGCGGCCTCCTGGTCAGCGGCAAAGCCATCGCACCCAAACTGAACCGCATGGACCCGATCAAGGGCCTTGGCCGCATGTTCTCCCTGCGTTCGCTGATCGAACTGGTCAAAGCCATCGCCAAAGTCGGCCTGGTCATGGCCATTGCCATCCTCATCCTCAACCTGCGCACCGAAGACCTGCTGGCCATCGCCGAAGAGCCGGCGGTGCCCGCCATGGAGCATGTACTCTGGACCCTCGGCTGGAGCTTCTTCCTGCTGTCCTGCGCCACCATCGTTATTGCCATGATCGACGTGCCGTTCCAGATCTTTGATCACCAGAAAAAACTCCGGATGACCATGCAGGAAGTGAAGGACGAGTATAAGGACACCGAGGGTAAACCGGAGGTCAAAGGCAAGATTCGCCAACTCCAGCGAGAAATGGCTCAGCGCCGGATGATGCAGGACGTGCCCACCGCAGACGTGGTGATCACCAACCCGACCCACTACGCGGTGGCCCTGAAATACGACCAGAAAGCCATGGGCGCGCCGGTTGTGGTGGCCAAGGGCGCCGATGAGATTGCCTTCAAGATCATGGAAATCGCCCGCGAGAACAAGGTCGAGATCCTGCGCACACCGCCGCTGACCCGGGCGGTCTATCACAATACTGACATTGGCGAGGAGATACCGGATGGCCTCTATATGGCGATTGCCCAGGTGCTCGCCTATGTGTTCCAGCTTCGTCAGTTCCGCAAAGGGCGCGGGCCCAAGCCCGGCATGCCTGATTTGCCTATTCCGTCGGATTTGCGGCGGGATGTTTAGTTTGGAGTTCGGTTCCTTTTGTAGCCTGTAGGTTTGGGAGTAAGCGTGGTTGCGGGCGGCCTTTTCAGGACACGCTACGAGCACATCCATGTGCGCTTGGCTGTGGCCATCCATGGCCACAGACAGTCCTGAAAAGGCCGCCCACAACCACTTATCAAACCCATCGATATTGCCGAAAAATACTAAGGTTGACTGTAGGTCGGATTAGACGAAGCCATAATCCGACAGTGCTATTTCGATTTCACTCCTTTTTGTTGGATTACGGCTTCGCCTAATCCAACCTACGAGGCCTTGGCGGATTCTTCTCAGGTTCGCGAGGTTTGTGGGGTTGCCTCCCAAAAATGTTGGAGGCCAAGGATGGCCGGAAACAAGCGCACATGGACGTGCTCGTAGCGGTTTTTGGGAGGCAACCCCACAAACCTCCTCCTGCGAAACCCGCAGGCTGGGGCAGGGGTTGATGGTCAGATCAGCTGCCAGCCTCAATAACCCGAACCATCGGCTCCCCGCGGCTTTCGGGAATCGGCAGAATCCGGTACCAGGATCGGGGGTTATGTGCCGTGACCGAAGCAAAACCGCAGGACAGGAAATGCTCACTGGCCTGCTCGTCGGTCTGGAAGTGGAAAGTAACCTGGCTTCGGGTGGCTGCTCCGAGCAAGCGGCCGAGGGCTTTGAGGGTGGTGCTCAGCAGCGGCTGGATGGGTAGGTAGTAGCTTTCAGAGAGGTAAATCGAGCCCGGACGCCTGGCCATGGCGGCGGATAGCCTTTGCCAGAACCGGGTGATAGTCTCCAGCGAAAAATAACTGGTCAGGCCTTCGGTAATGATGATCACCGGCCGGGTGTTGTCGAACACGCGGTCGATCACCTTTTCCAGTTGGTATTCACCGTAGTCCGCGAGGATATCGATTGGCGTGACCTGGTGATGGTCGCCCAGCCGGTCGGTGGCCAGAAGTCGCAGTGCCTTGCGGCCGGCCATGTCGGGCAGGTCGGCTTCCACCATGTGGAGCAGGGGATGCCGTTGCCGGAGCCGGATCCCCCGGGGCGACATACCACAGGCGATTTCCAGTACCTGGGTGATGCCCTTGTCCCGGATCGCCTGGTCGATCAGGTGGTCAATGATCAGGTGGCGCTGGAGCAGAAAGGTACGGATGTTGCCGCCAATGGCCGCCTTGCTGGCGGCCTCGAAGGGCGTCATCACGTGGTAGAGCCAGCGGCCTTTTGCCGTGGCGAGGGCGTCATCAGAGAGCCCGTACCGGTGCCAGACCGCACCGGTATACAGGGCTGTGAAGCTGATGCCGGAGCTGTCAGTCGGCTTTGTGCTCATAGATGGCTTTACCCCATGCCTCGCGGCCGCCCGGTAGCACCAGGTTCAGGATGATGGCAGCCACCGCACACAACGCGATGCCTTCCAGATTGCCCAGAACCATTCCGCCAATGCCGAACACCAGGGTGACCCCCACGATAACCAGGTTGCGGGCCTGGGACAGATCGACCTGGTGGCGGATCAGCGTGTTCAGGCCAACCACCGCGATGGAGCCAAACAGCAGGCACAGGATGCCGCCCATGACGGGTACCGGGATCGTCTGCAGGGCGGCGCCGAATTTGCCCACGAAAGCCAGGACCATGGCAATGCAGGCGGCCCACCACATCACCTTCGGGTTGAAGTTCCGGGTCAGCATGACGGCGCCGGTAACCTCCGAGTAGGTAGTATTGGGCGGTCCGCCGAGCATGGAGGCGGCACTGGTGGCGAGGCCGTCACCCAGCAGGGTGCGATGCAGGCCTGGCTTTTCCAGGTAGTTCTTGCCGGTGACATTTCCGATGGCCAGTACGTCCCCGATGTGCTCGATGGCGGGGGCGATAGCCACCGGAATCATGAACAGAATCGCGCCCCAGCTGAAGGCCGGGGCAACAAAGTCAGGTGCCGCGAACCAGGCGGCTTCCCGGATTGGCGTGAGATCCACGATGCCGGCAAAGGCCGAGAGGATATAGCCGGTGATAACCCCGAACATGATGGGGATCAGCCGGAAGATGCCGCTGGCCCAGACCGACATGATGATCGTCACCGCCAGGGAGGTCATGGCGATCCAGATGGCGGTGTCGTAGGGAATCAGTTGGGTGGCGCCGTCGCCGGTGCGGCCGGAGGCCATGTGTACGGCGACCGGAGCCAGGCCAAGACCGATGGTCATGATGACCGGGCCGATAACGACCGGGGGCAGAAGACGACGGACAAAACCGGTGCCCCGGAGGCGAACCAGGCCGCTCAGGAGGATGTAGAGGATACCTGCGGCCGTGAGGCCGCCAAGGGTTTCCTCCATGCCGAACCGACCCTTGGAGACAATAACCGGCGCGATAAAGGCGAAGGACGAGGCCAGGAAAATGGGAATCTGGCCGCCAGTCGCCACGTGGAAGATCAGGGTGCCCAGCCCCGCCGTGAACAGCGCGACGTTGGGATCCAGCCCGGTAATCAGCGGCATCAGAACCAGGGCGCCAAACGCCACCAGCAGCATCTGGGAGCCGGCAATCGCCTGTTTCCAGACTGGGTCCTTGGTATGGTCCTGCATGCTTACACGTCCTTCTGTTTGGTGCCGAAGATCTTGTCGCCGGCATCGCCGAGCCCGGGCAGGATGTAGCCCTTCTCGTTCAGCCGCTCATCAACGGAGGCCGTGAAGATGGATACGTCCGGGTGCTTCTTCAGGACTCTTTCAATCCCTTCCGGGGCGGCGACCAGGACCAGGGCGCGGATTTCGGTGCTGCCGGCCTTCTTGAGCAGATCGATGGTGGAGATCATGGAGCCGCCGGTGGCCAGCATCGGATCGACAATCAGGGCCGTGCGCTGATCCAGCTCGCCGACCAGTTTTTCCAGGTAGGTGCTGGCTTCCAGGGTTTCCTCGTTGCGGATCTGGCCGACCACGCTTACCCGGGCAACCGGGATCAGGCTGAGCACGCCATCGAGCATGCCCAGGCCGGCGCGAAGAATCGGCACGACGGTGATTTTCTTGCCGTGGATCTGTTCCACGTTCACCGGCCCGGCCCAGCCCTCGATGGTCTTTTCCTGCAGATTGAAATCCTTGGTGGCCTCATAGGTCAGCAGCGCGCCGACTTCCTGCGCCAGCTCACGAAAATTCTTGGTGCTGATGTCCGCCCGGCGCATCAGGCCGAGCTTGTGGCGGATCAGGGGGTGCTTTACCTCGTGGATTGGCATGGGGTCACCTGTGCGTCTGGTTGGAGTTTTTACTGTCGCGATCAAATGGCGCAAGGATACCGCATCTGGCAAGGCGAGTCAGGCCGCAAAAAATGCCGATAAGGGAAATGCTCGGGAGTGTGGTACGGATCTTGCGATACCCCTGTTAAACGACGCCACGGTGTCAGATTTTCGACCATTACAACGCCAGCAGGCACGGCTAATCGGAGACGTTTCCGGCATGGACAGAGCTTTAGTCCTCAATAATGTCAAAACCCTGACGCGGGGCAACCTGGGTGTGCCTGTCATGGTCATGGGGCTGTTGGGCATGATGATCCTGCCCATGCCCGCGTTTCTTCTCGACGTGTTCTTTACCTTCAATATCACGCTCTCAATTGTCATTCTGCTGGTGTGTGTCTATGCGCTCCGGCCGATGGAATTCGCGTCCTTCCCGACCGTGTTGCTGGTAGCGACCCTGCTGCGCCTGGCGCTGAACGTGGCGTCAACGCGGATTGTGCTGTTGAACGGCCACGAGGGAGGTGCCGCCGCCGGTAAGGTTATCCAGTCGTTCGGGGAGGTGCTGATCGGCGGCAACTTCGCGGTTGGCCTGGTGGTGTTTGCCATCCTGATGATTATCAACTTTCTGGTGGTGACCAAGGGTGCCGGCCGGGTGTCCGAGGTGAGTGCGCGCTTCACCCTGGATGCCATGCCCGGTAAGCAGATGGCCATCGATGCCGACCTGAATGCCGGCCTGATCAACCAGGATGAGGCCAAGCATCGGCGGGCGGAAATTGCCCAGGAGGCAGATTTCTATGGCTCGATGGACGGTGCGTCAAAGTTCGTAAAGGGTGATGCAGTAGCAGGCTTGCTGATTCTGGCGATCAACCTGGTGGGCGGGGTGGCCATCGGCATGCTGCAGCACAGTCTGGATTTTGGTGTGGCCATGCAGCGCTACGCCCTGCTGACCATCGGTGACGGCCTGGTGGCGCAGATCCCGTCGCTGCTGCTCTCCACGTCCGCCGCCATCATGGTGACCCGGGTCACCTCCAGCCAGGACATGGGCGGACAAATCCTTCAGCAGATGTTCAGTGCGCCCAAGGCGCTGTCCATTTCCGCCGGCATCCTGATCATCCTGGGCCTGATTCCCGGCATGCCCCATGTCGCGTTTCTTGGCCTGGGTTCGCTGGCTGGAGGCGCCGCCTGGTATATCTGGAAGCAGCAGCGCCAGACCATCGAAGAAGAGGGTGTGTTTCCGGGCCGCGGCGGGGCCGCAGGTGCGCCACGGCCTGCCGGCCGGGACCTGCCTCCGGGCGGTGATGCCGGCAGCGACCAGGGCCGGCAGCTTCCGGCGCCCGGCGAGACCAAAGAGCTGGGCTGGGACGATGTTGCAACCGTGGACATTGTCGGCCTGGAAGTGGGTTACCGCCTGATTCCGCTGGTCGACAAGTCCCAGGGCGGCC
Organism: Marinobacter subterrani; assembly: GCF_001045555.1. NCBI lineage: Bacteria > Pseudomonadati > Pseudomonadota > Gammaproteobacteria > Pseudomonadales > Marinobacteraceae > Marinobacter > Marinobacter subterrani. Next base: position 1,211,112 of record NZ_LFBU01000001.1, on the reverse strand, counting down.
AGCTCCTCAGCCGGATCAAGGGCGTGCGCAAGAAGATGTCCCAGGACCTCGGCTTCCTGATGCCGTCGGTGCATATCCGCGACAATCTCGATCTGATGCCCAACGTCTACCGCATCACCCTGATGGGCGTGACCATTGCCGAGGCAGAAATTCACCCTGACCGGGAGTTGGCGATCGATCCCGGCCAGGTATTCGGAAAAATCGAGGGGATCGAGGGCAAGGATCCGGCCTTTGGCCTGGATGCCTGTTGGATAGAGCCGGACCGGAAAGACCAGGCCCAGACCCTGGGCTACACCGTAGTTGATGCCAGCACGGTCGTCGCCACCCACCTGAACCAGGTGCTGCAGAAGCACGCCCATGAGCTGCTGGGCCATGAAGAGGTCCAGAAGTGGTTGGATCAACTGGAGAAAGTTTCACCCAAGCTCGCCGAGGAACTGGTACCGACCACCGTTTCTATCAGCCTGTTGCTCAAGGTGCTGCAGAATCTGCTGCGCGAAGAAGTGCCGATCCGGGATATGCGCTCGATCGCCGAGGCGATCGTCAATGTCCACCCGAAGAGCCAGGATCCGAAGCTGCTGACCATGGTCGCCCGCCAGTCACTGCGCCGGATGATTGTCCAGAGCATCTGCGGCAACGAATCGGAGATACCGGTGATTACCCTGGATCCGGATCTGGAACAGTTATTGCTAAAGTCTGTTCAGCAGAGTCAACAATCCGGCGGTCAGGAAGATATTGGCCTGGTTCTGGAGCCGAACATGGTTGAGAAGCTCCAGCGCTCGCTCCAGGAGAGTGTCCAGCGCCAGGAAATGCTTGGTAAGCCGGCCATCCTGCTGGTGTCCGGGCCCCTGCGGCCGGTTCTGGCCAGGTTTGCCAGTTACGGTGTAGAGCGCCTGCATGTGCTCTCGTACCAGGAAGTGCCAGACAACAAACAGATTACGATCGTGGCGTCCGTTGGCCAGTAACGGCGCGGATGACAGAGCGGACAGCGCCGGCACGGCGTTGCCGGTGGAGGAAGAGGCATCATGAAAGTAAAACGGTTTTTTGCCAAGTCCATGGCGGAGGCGTTGAAACAGGTCAGCGAACAGATGGGGCCGGACGCCGTCATTCTCTCAAACCGCCGGGTAGACGGTGGCGTCGAAATCGTGACGGCGCTCGACTATGACGAAAACATGGCGCGCCAGCGCCTGGGCGACCAGGCACAGGAGGCCACCAATGGCTCGCGACTGGCGGAAATGCAAGCCGACCAGCACCGTCGCCTTGAGGACGAACTGGGGCGGTCAAGGGATCGGATCCGAGAGGTCCGGGAAAAAAGGGCCTCCGTCGGCGCAGGGTATTCGGGTGGCTCGTTTGCAGCGGTCAAGGAATCTGTTGAGGCCGGGTTTGGTGGCCAAGTTGCAGCGCCGGCCCGGTCCGGGGTGGCCTATTCCGATGAGCTGGCGCAGATGCGCGCGGAAATCAGCTCCCTGAAAGACCTGATGCATGGCCGCAAGCCGGAGCCTGAGGTTCCGGCCACTACGGCGGTTCAGCAAAGGCTGGCCGAACGGCTGCAGGAATTCGGGCTCGGTAGCGAACTGGCAGGATCACTCTCCCGTCGTCACAAAGCCGGGCGCCTGGAAGATGGCTGGAAGCAGTCCCTGAAAATGCTGTGCACCGGGGTTCGGACCTCACGCTTGGAATGGCTGGATCAGGGCGGCGTCTACGCCCTGGTAGGGCCAACCGGATCGGGTAAAACCACCACCATCGGCAAGCTCGCCGCGCGGTATGTCCTCAAGCATGGCGCTGATTCGGTGGCGCTGGTCACCACCGACCGCTACCGGGTCGCGGCCCACGAGCAGTTGTTTGTTTTCGGCCGTATCCTCAACGTGCCGGTTCGCGTGGTGGATGACAGCCACAGCCTGGATGATATTCTGGACGAGTTGTCAGACCGTCACCTGGTATTGATTGATACCGCCGGGCTCACCAGTGCCGACAAAGGTTATCAGGAACAACTGGCCGAACTGGCGCGCAGCCATCACAATATCAAGACCCATCTGGTGGTTTCGGCTACCAGCCAGCCGCGTATCATGAAATCCGTCTGGCATTGCTATAAGATGGCAAATCTTGCAGGTTGCGTCATGACCAAGATTGACGAAGCCCTGACACTGGGCGAGTCTCTCGGCTTTGTGATGGAAACCGGCCTGCCGGTGGCCTATTACACAGACGGGCAAAAGATTCCCGAAGACCTGCATCACGCAGAGGCTGTTCCGCTGGTGCGACTGGCCGTTGACCGGCTCAGGACCCTCCAGCAACAGCAGGCGGTGGCAGAGGGCGCGTGAGAGAACCGGCCCGAGACAGTACAGAACGGCAGCAAGCGTCAAGCAACAGCACCCGCTAAACGTGGCGAGAGACAAAAAACAGTATGAGCAAAGCACAACCTGTACAGGTGATCGCGGTTTCCGGCGGCAAGGGTGGAGTCGGCAAAAGCAATGTGTCGGTTAACCTCGGAATTGCCCTGGCACAGAAAGGCCGCAGGGTGGTGCTTCTCGATGCCGACCTGGGGCTGGCCAATATCGATGTACTGCTGGGCATTACCGCCAACCGCAACCTGCAGGATGTGCTGGCCGGGGAGTGTGATCTCAGGGACGTTCTTGTTAATGGCCCCGGGGGCATCAAGATCGTTCCGGCCTCGTCCGGCACCCAGCGCATGACCCAACTGAGCCCGATGGAGCATGCCGGGTTGATCAGCGCGTTCAGCGAACTGGCTGACCAGATTGATGTCCTGATTGTCGATACAGCAGCAGGCATTTCCGAGTCGGTGGTGAGTTTTCTGAGAGCGTCCCAGGAGCTGCTCCTGGTGGTCGTTGACGAACCCACCTCGATCACCGACTGTTATGCCCTGATCAAGCTCATGAACCGGGATTACGGCACCAACCGGTTCCGCATACTTGCCAATCAGGTGAAAAATGAGCAGGAAGGGCGTCATCTCTTCGAGAAACTGACCCGGGTCACCGAGCGCTTCCTGGACGTGGGGCTACAATACGTCGGTATGGTGCCTTACGATGAAGCTGTCAAAAAGGCGGTGCAGCGTCAGCGCGCAGTGCTGGATGCCTATCCCAGATCGAAAGCGTCCCTGGCGATCAAGGCTCTGGCGGAGAAAGTTGATAACTGGCCGCTGCCTTCCTCTCCCCGCGGTCATCTGGAATTCTTTGTGGAGCGGCTCGTCGAAGTCTGAATCGGATCCAGTCAAACAAGAACATTGGATACATGACATTGGCGAATAATCTTGGACTCTATAACCAGTCGGGTGCCCAGAAGCCTTCTCAGCTTGTTGAGGAGCAAGCGCCACTGGTCAAGAAAATTGCCCTGCACCTGATGGCCCGGCTGCCTGCCTCCGTTCAGTTGGAGGATCTGATGCAGGCCGGCATGATCGGTCTTCTTGAAGCCGCCCAGCGATACAGCTCTACCAGGGGCGCAACCTTTGAGACCTACGCCGGTATCCGGATTCGTGGTGCCATGGTGGACGAGATTCGCAAGGGTGACTGGGTACCCCGTTCCGTGCATCGTAATGCCCGCCGTATATCCCAGGCCATCAAGACCGTTGAAGATCGCCTTGGCCGGGAAGCCCAGGATATGGAAGTGGCGGAAGAACTGGGCATGGGACTGTCCGAGTACCATTCCTACCTCTCCGATTCCAACAGCGGCCGACTTTTTAGTCTTGATGAGCTCAATGAATCCGGCGAGCTGCCGATAGAACAGACAGAGCCACGGGACAACCCGCTCGAAGGTCTGTCGTCCGATGCCTTCCGACACAGCCTCGCGAAAGCGATCGAAGAGCTGCCGGAGCGTGAAAAGCTGGTATTGAGCCTGTATTACCAGGAAGAGCTGAACCTCAAGGAAATCGGCGCCGTGCTTGGTGTCAGTGAAAGCCGGGTCAGCCAGATTCACAGCCAGGCCGCCTTGCGCCTCCGGGGGCGCTTGTCGGACTGGCAACAGGATGCCGGCAACTGATCACAGCCTTTGTGTGTCCGCGACGGTACCGTCTGTAGTTTTTGGTAACCGATGCTTTACAACCGAAGCAAAGATCCGACAATAAGCGGTTAAATCAACGGCCTGCTAGACTTCGAGCAGAAAGGTCAAATGAATTCCGGGTGTTACTAACTGGAGGTCCCTTTGGACAAGAACATGAAAATCCTCATTGTGGATGACTTTTCCACAATGCGACGGATCATCAAGAACCTGCTGCGTGATCTCGGCTTTACCAATACCGATGAGGCCGATGACGGCAACACGGCGCTGCCGATGCTGAGAAGCGGGAAATACGATTTTCTGGTTACCGACTGGAACATGCCGGGTATGTCGGGGTTCGATCTGCTCAAGGCGGTCAGGGCGGATGAGAACCTGAAAACCCTGCCGGTGCTGATGGTGACCGCAGAGGCCAAACGGGACCAGATCGTTGCCGCTGCCCAGGCGGGCGTAAACGGCTATGTGGTCAAACCGTTTACCGCTGCGGTGCTCAAGGAAAAGATCGAGAAGATCTTTGAAAGAATCCAGTAACCATAGGTCGGATGGCTCTCATGAGCGATAGCAAAAAGCACCATCGGGGCCTGGAGCCGGAAGTGACGGAGAAGCTTCAGCGTCAGGCCACCGAACTGGCTGAGTGCGTCAATGCCGGAGAATATGCCAAGGCCATGACCCTGATCAATGAACTGAGCGAAGTCAGGGATCAGAGTCTCTACCGTGAGGTTGGGCGTCTGACTCGCAGCCTGCACGAGGCGATCCGGAACTTTCAGATAGACCCCCGTAATGCGGAGCAGCAGGAGGCTCTGTCGAAAATGACAGACGCCTCGGATCGTCTCGAGTATGTCGTGCAGATGACCGGCGAGGCGGCCAATCGCACGATGGACCTGGTCGAGGCGACCATGCCGTTGGCCAATGCCATTCGGGAGGAGGCCGGCGCCCTGCGTGATGAGTGGCAGCGATTACGTCGCAGGGAAATGCAGCCGGCGGAGTTCCGGGAACTGTATGGCCGGATCGACCGGTTTTTTGCCGGCATGACAACCGATGCCGACACCATGTACGCCAATCTCTCGGAAATCCTGCTGGCCCAGGACTTCCAGGACCTGACCGGCCAGGTCATCCAGAAGGTCACCACCCTGGTCAAAGAGGTTGAGGAACAGATGCTCAGTCTGGTGGTGATGGCCGGTCATGTCGATCAGTTGACGGGCACGGTGCACCAGATTGAAGAAAGGCAGGAATCTGCAGAGAAGGGCGTCGGGCCGCAGATCAAGGCCGATGAGCGTGACGATGTAGTCTCGGGACAAGACGACGTGGACGATCTGTTGTCCAGTCTCGGTTTCTGAATAAAGAGGGTAGCGCATGGCGTTTGATGCCGATGACGAGATTTTGCAGGACTTCCTGGTTGAAGCCGGCGAAATCCTCGAGAAGCTGTCAGAACAGTTGGTGGATCTAGAGCAACATCCGGATGACAGTGATCTGCTCAACGCCATCTTCCGTGGTTTTCACACCGTTAAGGGCGGCGCGGGCTTCCTGCAGCTTGATGCCCTGGTCAATTGCTGCCATTCCGCGGAGAACGTGTTCGATATCCTGCGCAATCACAAGCGCAAGGTGGATTCGGAGCTGATGGATGTGGTGCTGGAAGCGCTCGATAACGTCAACGCGATGTTCGAGCAGGTGCGCAACCACGAGGAATTGACACCCGCCCCGGACGAACTGATTGCGGCGCTGGATGCCCTGGCCAGGCCCGAGAGCGGAACCGCTGCGGCATCGGCCCCGCAGCCGGAACAGACCGGCGGTAATCAGCCGGCAGACGGCGGCGACATCACCGATGACGAATTCGAGCAGTTACTGGATGCCTTGCAGGATGACAAATCCGAAGGCGCCCCACCGGCAGCAGATGCCGGTGAGGCGTCCGGTGACCGGGGAAGCTCCGGCGGCGACGAGATAACCGACGACGAGTTCGAGGCGCTGCTGGACCAGCTCCACGGGAAGGGGCAGTTTGCCGGTGCCCCGGCGGGCGAAGAAGAATCCGCTGGCAAAGACCCGCAACCGTCGGCCGGGGCAGGAGCCAGTGGCAGCGACGACCTGATCACCGACGACGAATTCGAAAAGCTGCTCGATGACCTTCACGGCAAGGGCGGAAGCCCCACCGTGGGCGACTCTGCTGCCGCAAAGAAGCCGACAAAACCGGCGCAGCCTGAGAAGCCGAAGGAGCCCGCCAAACCCGTTGAGAAACCCGAAGCCAAGGGGGCTGCGGCACCGGCCATGCCGGCTCGCGAAAGCGCTCCTGCGGCGGAAACCACGGTGCGGGTAGACACCAGGCGCCTGGACGACATCATGAACATGGTGGGCGAACTGGTGCTGGTGCGGAACCGGTTGCAGCGCCTCGGTGCGGCGAGCGAAGACGAACACATGCACAAGGCCGTATCCAACCTGGATGTGGTCACCACCGATCTTCAGTCTGCTGTCATGCAGACCCGCATGCAGCCGATCAAGAAAGTATTCGGTCGTTTCCCGCGCGTCGTGCGGGATCTCGCCAGAAGCCTCAAGAAAGAGGTGAATCTGGTGATGCACGGCGAGGAAACCGACCTCGACAAGAACCTGGTGGAGGCCCTGTCTGATCCGCTGGTACATCTGGTTCGAAACTCGGTTGACCATGGTATCGAGGCCCCCGACATTCGCGAGAAGGCCGGCAAGCCCCGCCAGGGCACCGTAACGCTGTCAGCCGAGCAGGAAGGTGATCATATCCTGCTCTCCATCGAGGATGACGGCGCCGGTATGAATCCGGAAGTCCTGCGTCGCAAGGCGGTGGAAAAAGGTATCTATGACCAGGATGCCGCAGACCGGCTGACCAACACCGAATGCTACAACCTGATCTTTGCGGCAGGCTTTTCGACCAAGGACCAGATTTCCGATGTGTCCGGCCGTGGCGTTGGCATGGATGTGGTTAAAACCAAGATTGGCCAGCTCAATGGCCAGTTGAGTGTCGAGTCGGAGCTGGGCAAGGGCTCGCGGATCATCATCAAGGTTCCGTTGACGCTGGCGATCATGCCCACCCTGATGATCATGCTGGGAGACCAGTCCTTTGCGTTACCGCTGGTGAACGTGGTGGAGATTTTCCATCTGGACCTCACCAAGACCAACATTGTCGATGGCCGCGAATGCATCGTGGTTCGCGAGAAAGTGTTCCCGCTGTTTCATATCAAACGCTGGCTGGTCCGTGATAACGGAGCCCGGGAAGTGCCGGCGAATGCCCACGTGGTGATTGTGGCCATGGGCACGAAACAGGTCGGATTTGTGGTTGATCAGCTGGTGGGGCAGGAAGAGGTGGTTATCAAGCCGCTGGGCCGGGCACTCCAGGGCACTCCGGGCATGGCCGGTGCCACCATCACCGGTGACGGCCGGATCGCACTGATTATTGATGTTCCCAGCCTGCTGCAACATTACGGTTAGGCCGTTATCAGCCGGTAACTATGGAATGGGTAGGAGAAGCGGATGACAGTTTCTGTCCTGGTCGTTGACGATTCAGGGTTTTTTCGCAAACGGCTGACGGAAATCCTGACCAGCTCGGGCCAGATCAAGGTTGTGGGTGCTGCCACCAATGGTCGGGAGGGCGTCGAGCTTGCCGAGAAGCTGCGCCCGGACGTCATCACCATGGATTACGAAATGCCGGTTATGGATGGCATCTCGGCCGTGCGCGAAATCATGCGCAAGCATCCGGTGCCTGTGCTCATGTTTTCGTCGCTTACCTATGAAGGTGCCCGGGTAACTCTCGATGCCCTGGAAGCCGGCGCGGTTGATTTCCTTCCCAAGAACTTCGAAGAAATTGCCAGGGACAACAGCCAGCTCCAGAAAATTCTGATTGACCGGGTTCTGGATGTCGCCCGCAGCCGGCCCGGCGCCCGGCCGGCTATTCCGGCAAGACCAGAGCCGCCGGCACCGACTGCGTCCCGATCACCCCGTGATTCCGTGCCGGCCCGGCCCCGGCATGAAACACTTCAGCACCCGCGACCGGCCGGCCATGACCGGGCAACAACCGGCGGCGCCAGCATCGAGCCGGAAGCGCCCAGACGCCCTACCCGCCGGGGCCCCGCCAAACATTACGCAGTGGTCGGTATTGGCACCTCAACGGGCGGCCCGGTTGCGCTGCAGCGGGTACTCACCGCTTTGCCTGCCTCTTTTCCGGCGCCGCTGGTGCTGGTCCAGCACATGCCCGCCAGTTTTACGCCCGCCTTTGCCGAGCGGCTGAACAAGCTGTGCCGGATTGAAGTCCGGCAGGCCGAGGATGGCGACGTGCTTCGCCCGGGCCTTGCGCTGCTGGCGCCCGGTGGCAAACAGATGATGATCGAGAACCGCGGCGGGCAGGCCCGGGTGCGGATTCTGCCCGGCGACGAGCGGCTTAATTACAAACCCTCTGTGGATGTCACCTTTGGCTCCCTGGCCCGGAGTTTTCCGGGCAAGACCCTCGGGGTGATCCTCACCGGCATGGGAGCCGACGGCAAGGAAGGCTGCCGCATGATGAAGCAGAGCGGGTCGGATATCTGGTCCCAGGATGAAAAATCCTCGGTCATCTACGGCATGCCCATGGCCGTTGCCAAGGCCGGGCTGACGGATGAAGTCCTGTCACTGGACGAGGTTGGCCCGCGCCTGGTGGAAGGTGTCTGCTGATGGATATCCTGAGTCTTCTCGGGGTTGTTCTCGCATTTGCCGCGATACTCGGCGGTAACCTGCTGGAAGGCGGTGCCCTCGAGTCTCTGTTCAATGGGCCTGCGGCGGTCATCGTGGTCGGCGGCACCTTCGCCGCGACGATTCTTCAGACCTCCTGGCCGATGCTCAAACGGGCCTTCACCCAGGTTCGTTGGGTCTTTGTTCCGCCGTTCATCAGTATGGAAGATGGCATCGGCAAGGTCATAGACTGGAGCGTGAAGGCTCGCAAGCAGGGGCTCCTGGGCCTTGAAGGGCTGGCCGAGAGAGAGCCCGAGCCATTTGCCCGAAAAGGCCTGCAACTGCTGGTGGATGGCGCCGAGCCGGAAACCATCCGGAGCATCATGGAGGTGGACCTGGAATCCCGTGAGCAGCGTGATATCGAATCGGCCAGGGTGTTTGAGGCCATGGGCGGCTATTCCCCGACCATCGGGATCATTGGTGCCGTCATGGGACTGATCCAGGTGATGACCAATCTGGAAGACCCGCAGTCTCTTGGCAGTGGTATCGCCACGGCCTTTGTAGCGACCATTTACGGTGTTGCCCTGGCCAACCTGCTGTTTTTTCCGGTGGCCAACAAGATGCGCGGCATCGTCAGGGAACGTACCCGCTATGAGGACATGATGATTGACGGCATTATTGCCATCGCCGAGGGTGAAAACCCGAAATCCATTGAGTTGCGGCTGCGGGGCTTCCTGCAGTAGGCATGGCCAGGTTAATGTATGCGCCGACGTAGGCAACCCCGGGATGAGCTGCATAACAAGGAGCGTTGGCTGATTTCCTATGCTGATTTCATCACCTTGCTGTTTGCTTTTTTTGTGGTGATGTACTCGGTGTCGTCCGTGAACGAAGGCAAGTACAAGGTACTGTCGGAAACCCTGACTGGCGTGTTCAATGCGCCCCAGCGATCCCTCCAGCCCATCGAAGTGGGTGACCAGCCCCAAAGATCCCTCAATGCACCCGCCGAAAGCGTGATACCCCCGGCGGTCACCGACGCCCCCCAAAACCCCCGGATGGATGCCCAGGCCCGCACCGAGGCCCTGCGTGCCATGGCGGACCAGTTGACCATGGAGTTTGATGAGCTGATCAACCAGGGCGTGGTCACGCTGGAAACCAGTGACCAGTGGCTGGAGCTGAACCTGCCCAGCAGTCTGCTGTTCGGCAGCGGTGATGCCGAACCCCACTACGATGCCTTCGAGGTGGTCGAGAAAATTGCCACCGTATTGAGAAACCGCGACAACGCCGTGCGTGTTGAAGGGTTCACCGATAATCAACCCATCAGTACCTCCCGGTTCCCGTCCAACTGGGAACTGTCCGCTGCCCGGGCCTCGGCTGTTGTCCGGATGCTGGTGATGGAAGGCATTGAGCCCGAGCGACTGGCAGCAATTGGCTATGGCCAGTACCAGCCGGTTGCCCGGAACGACACGGAAGAGGGCCGGCGCAGGAACCGACGGGTAGTGTTGCTGATTTCCCGTGACGCCAGCATCCGGGGCGCCATGCGATAGTACCTGGTGCCTCGCAAATTACCGCTCGATCATGACGCTCCTCGGCAGATGCGTATGGTTCCGTTGGCACGGTTCCTGTATTAATTCCCGGCAACAATAGGCGACGGCAAAGGCTTGCCGGAAATCCCCGGGTGAACGGTTCAAGTTGCCCCGGGACCTGCCGATAACCGGAATTGTGGGCCGTTTTAGTCTGGCCCCGTCAAAGCGTTCTCTGGAGAATCAAAGCGTGCGAATCTGGGCAGTAGCCAATCAGAAAGGTGGTGTCGGAAAAACCACATCCGTTGTTGCGCTGGGCGGCTTGCTCGCTGAGCGTGGCAAGCGCGTACTTGTGGTCGATCTGGACCCCCATGGCTCGCTGACCAGCTGGTTCGGCTATGACCCGGACACTATCGCCCACAGCGTGTTCGATCTGTTCCAGCACCAGGGCAAGGTGCCTGACGGACTGCCAGCCCAGTTAATTACCGAAACCAGTTGCCGGGGCCTTTCGCTGCTGCCGGCCAGTGCGGCACTGGCAACCCTGGAGCGCCGGATGATTGGCGTGGAGGGCATGGGCCTGATTGTCTCCCGGGCGCTCACCCAGCTCTGGGATGACTTCGATTACGTACTTCTGGATAACACGCCATCCCTGGGTGTGCTGATGGTCAATGCCCTGGCCGCCGCCCAGCACCTTATTATCCCGGTGCAGACCGAGTTTCTTGCCATCAAGGGCCTGGAGCGCATGCTTCACACTCTCAAAATGATCATGCGCTCCCAAAAAAACGAGCTGGCCTACACCATTGTGCCAACGCTCTATGACCGGCGAACCCAGGCGTCGGTGAAAAGTCTCAATCTGCTGCGCAAAACCTACCGGGAATCCCTGTGGCAGTTTGCCATCCCCGTGGATACCAAATTCCGGGATGCCAGCCAGGCCGGTGTGATTCCGTCGGCGGTTGATGCTGAAACCCATGGTGTCCGGGCCTACAGCCACCTGTTGGATGACCTGATGGCTCGTGTGGGTTCCGGGAAGGAGCGTCGCCATGGCTGACGGGAAATTGACAAGGCTCGCAGGCCCGGACGCCGCCATTGCCAGTTATCTTGACGAACTGCTGCACACCGCAACCGATTCGGCATTGCAGGAGGAGACCGAGGCACCCGCGCCGGCCAAACCGGTTCATAATGAGCTTCGCGCTGAGCCCCGGCCCCGCCCCGCGCCGCTGAAAACCGCCGAAAAACCGGCAGCCCGGCAGGAGACGCCCAAACCCTTGGGAGAAACGCCGGCCGTGACTGTGCGGCCAGTGGTTCGCCAGGCTCCGGTGACCGTCGTGCCGGAGCCGGAAGCGATTGCAACGCCTGAGCCTGAGCCGGAACCAGCCGCGCCGCCGTCGCGTCCGGAGTGGTCGGAGCAGCCCTTCGAGTGCCTTATTTTTACCGTTGCAGGCCTGCAATTGGCGGTTCCGCTGATCCTGCTGGGCGCGATCCATCGAATCGAGGAAGAAATCCGGCCAATTCCCGGCAGCCCACGCTGGTACATGGGCATCCGGCCCGACCGGGATCAGAATCTCCGGGTGGTGGATTCCGCGGAATGGATCATGGCGGGGCGGGTGCCGCCGGATGCGCGGGACAACTACCGGTTTGTGATCCGGCTGGATAACAGTGACTGGGGGCTGGCCTGCGATGATGTTGCCCAGTCGTTTACCCTCAAGCCGGATGAGGTGCGGTGGCGGACTGCCCGCAGCAAGCGGCCCTGGCTGGCGGGTACGGTGATTGATCAGATGTGCGCGCTGATTGATGTACGCACCATGGCAGACCTGCTGGTGCGTGCCGAGCGGGAGCATCATCTCGACCTGAGCTGACGCAAATAACGGTTACTGAATGAAACCGAGCCGTGCTGGCACGGTTTGTGCCCTTAACTATAGTATTGGGCACTGACGCTAATTTTTTGACGATCAGGTTGCCCGCCGGGCAGCCCAAGAGGAGAAACATCGCTATGGCAGCCCCGAGCGGACAAACCAATCAGACCCAGGACAATCAGGTACTGCAGTACGTGACCTTCCGGCTGGATGACGAAACTTACGGTCTGGATGTCATGCAGATCCAGGAAGTGCTGAGATACACCGAGATTGCTCCGGTACCCGGCGCGCCGGATTACGTGCTCGGTATTATCAACCTTCGGGGTAACGTGGTCACGGTGATCGACACCCGCCGGCGCTTCGGCCTTGCGGATGCGGAAGTGACCGACGCAACCCGGATTGTGGTGATGGAATCTGAAAACCAGGTGATGGGTATCCTGGTGGATTCCGTGGCCGAGGTGGTGTACCTGAAGGCCAGTGAAATTGAAACCGCACCGAACGTGGGTAACGAGGAAAGTGCCAAGTTTATCCAGGGCGTGTGCAACAAGGATGGCGAACTGATCATACTGGTCGAGTTCGACAAGATGCTGTCAGACCACGAGTGGGCTGAAATCGCGGCACTGTAATCCGGGGTAACCCGTTACAGGCCGGATGATGGATGCCTTCCGTGGCAATTAACGGGAGACATCCGTCATGTTTGCAGAAATTCCTTCCTACCTTCCCTGGGCGCTGACCGTGGTTGCCCTGTCTCTGGTGCTGGTCCAGGGGCTGCTTCTGGGGCGCCAGGTGCGCAGTCTGAAAGCCTCCCTGAAAGAACGCTGCGACATTCTGGGGCGGGAATTGCACGCCACCACCAGTGGTAGCATGGGTGTCGGGCAGCGTCTGGTGGCCTGCGAGCGTCAGCTCCACGAACTGCGCAACACCATGGACGAGATGCGCCAGAACGATCCGTTGCGAATTTCCTACGATGAAGCCTCAAGACTGGTTGATCTCGGTGCCGATATCGACGACCTGATGAATACCTGCGGGATTTCCCGCCCTGAAGCGGAGCTGGTATCAGCGCTTCGGAAGCGCCAGGCTGCCTGAGGTCCCGGGCTGCTCAATGTCTCCTGGTGTGACGTTCACCGATCCCTTCAGGGATCCTCCGGGCCGGGTCTCCGGTCCTCCGGGGTCAGCCCCCGAATATGGAAGGCAAAGGCCAGTATTTCGGCGATGACCCGGTACAGCGATTCGGGGATTTGCTCGTTCAGGGAGAGCCGGGCCAGAATGCTTGCCAGTTCGGCGTTTTCATACAGCGGAACCTCATGCTCCCGGGCAATGCGGATGATTTCTTCCGCCAGCTCGTGAGTGCCGGTTGCGCTGATGGTGGGGGCCTTGTCGCCATCGTATTTGAGTGCGACGGCAGCCCTGGTGTCGTGATGGCCTGCGTCTGATCTCATGCCCGGGTATCCACCAGTCTGTGTTCAAGCCGGGTAACGCTGGCCCGGGGTGTGCCGCGCCGGCATTCCAGATCGGTTACCTCCAGCCCGATGTCGGTCAGGCTCTGCCGCAGCGCGGGCAACTCCTCGTTGACCTGTCGCAAGGTCGCCTGCTTTTCGGCCCAGACCCGGGCACTGACAGCCTGCTGCCGCAAGGCGACATCGAAGTGCAGAGGCCCGGCCTCATCCAGGTCCATGGTCAGCGAAAGCCGCCACTCGGTTGTTGTTTGCCCCGGGGCCTTCCGGTCTGCCTGGCTGTCCTGCGGATACTGTTCAATGCGCACCTGTGCCAGCCTTGGCTCGTTCTGGGGGGTCAGCCAGGGCAGGTCCAGCAGCAGGGTAGAGGCGGGCGCAGCGGCATCACCGCCGCCCCGGGCGGTCAGCACCTGGCTGTGCAACTGGTTCACGGTAATCCGATTGAGCATGCCGGCCAGCAGGCGGAGCATCTGTCCGACACTGGGTGGCTCACCGTCTCCGGGCGCCTGGGGCGTTGCCAGTGGCTGCGGGAATTGCAGGGGCGCCTGCATCAACTCGGGGGTTGATATGGGCGTCAGCCGGTTGAACTGATCCGGCGTACTGCCCTGCTGCGCCAGCAATGCGGTGATCACCCGGCCGAGGGCCAGTTTCAGATCGGGGAGGTGAGCGGAGGGCGCCTGGGTCAGGCGGGATTCCGCAAACAGGCCGCTTTCGGCAAGCCACTGGCGCACCTGTTGCGGAGTCGCCGGCTCTGTGGTCGCGCCAGCACCGGGTGCCGGGCGGCTTCCCGACGGAAGCCTCGCCACCAGTTGCTCAATGGTCTGCCGCGCCGCTTCCGGAAGAGGTTGAGTCTGCCGCGCTGACGGTAACTGCCCGGGCAGGGGGTCCTGCTTCAGGCCCTGGGTCAGTGCGCCCATAAGCTTTGCCAGCCCGGTATCCAGGGTTTGCTGCCAGGGCAGTCGCTGGGCCAGGGCACGGGCAATGCCGGCTTCCGGGGCCGGCGCAAGCTTGCCCATCAGTTGTAGCTCATTGCCAGCCCGCATCACCTTGACCCAGTCACCGGGCGAGAGCTCGGTGTTTCCGATCGCCGCCTGAACCAGGAGCGATTTTCCGCGAATATCCAGCAAGACATCGGCATTTCCTCCCGGCCTGTTCATGATCTCGGCGACCCTCGCCAGGGTGGTTGCCCGGTTTGCCAACTGGAGTTGGTCCAGCAGTTGTCGGGCAGAGCTGGCACCGGGCTCCCGGCCGGCCTCAAGGGCGGCGGTTGGCCCCGGCTTCTGGGATGCCGGCTGGGCAGGAGGCGTAGGAGGCTGTTGTCCGCTGGGTAGTTTCATCGCCACTGATTTGATGTTGGACAAGAGTAATCGGCAAGCGCTTTCGTTATAATACGCCGCGCCGGCCGGCCATGGGTGAGTATTTGCGCACAAGCCGGCCAAGTCACGAATGCACCCGATGCCGCACACCCGCGCATCGTCCTGGTTACGGGGCCCTGATGTCTGAGCCGCTATTACAGGCTGTCGATCTGCAGTGCGAACGGGACGAACGGATTCTGTTCCGCGACCTGTCGTTCTCCATACTGCCCGGTACGATTACCCGTGTCGAGGGCCCCAACGGCTCTGGCAAGACCACATTGCTGCGAATGCTGGCGGGCCTGAACGATGCCTGGTCCGGTGAACTTCTGTGGTGTGGCCAGCCAAGGTCCGGCCGGCGTGAAGAATTTCTGAGAAACACCCTGTATCTGGGCCATCGGCCAGGTATCAAGCCGTTGCTGACACCTGTGGAAAACCTCCGGGCGCTAACCGCCGGCCGCCGCCCGGTTCCCGAAGCGGTTCTGCGCCAGGCCCTTGAAGGCACCGGGCTGGCAGGGTTCCAGAATGTGCCCTGCCGGAATCTGTCGGCGGGCCAGCAACGGCGGGTAGCCCTCGCCAGGCTGCTGATCGCCGATGAGCCCCTGTGGCTGCTGGACGAGATCTTCACTGCGATTGATGCCGACGGTGTCGGCGCCATTGAACATCTCCTTGGCCAGCGCGCTGCCGAGGGTGGTGCCGTGGTTGTGACCACCCACCACGATCTGAGGATGCCGGGCATGCAGCGTATTACTCTGGGCGGAGGATTATCTGATGAATGCTGATGTCCGCCCCGTTCTGGGATTGAGGGACGATACAGTAGGCGCCCTGGCAGCTATGCGAGGCGTCTTTGCCCGTGATTTGAAGGTGGCCTTCCGCCAACGACAGGATCTGCTCAATCCGCTGTTGTTCTTTGTTATGGTTGTCACCCTCTTCCCCCTTGGAGTTAGCCCGGAAGTGGCATTTCTAAGGGAGGCGGGGGCAGGTATCCTGTGGGTTGCAGCGCTGCTTTCGGTGTTGCTGTCACTGGATCATCTGTTCCGGCACGATTTTGATGACGGCACCCTCGAACAACTGGTGCTCCAGCCCCAGCCTCTTTTCCTGCTGGTGCTGGCGAAAACCCTGGCGCACTGGGTGTTAACGGGGCTGCCACTGGTGATACTGACACCGGTTCTGGGCGTGATGGTGCATCTTGACGGGAACTCCATTGGAGTTTTGTGTCTAACGCTGCTGATCGGTACACCGGTGCTGAGCCTGATTGGTTCGATTGGTGCAGCCCTGACCCTCGGGTTACGTTCGGCAGGAGTGCTCTTGTCCCTGTTGATCATTCCGCTGTACATTCCCGTACTGATTTTTGGTACGGGAACCGTGGCGGCCGCTACAGACGGTGCCGAAGTCGGTGCTTATGTAGCCCTGATGGGGGCATTTCTGGTGCTGGCGCTGACCCTGGCGCCGTTTGCATCGGCCGCAGCGCTACGTATCAGCCTGTCTAACGGCTAAAACAAGGTAACGGTAAGACGGTGACTATCTGATGTGGCAATTTTTTCACAAGCTGGGCTCTCCCAGGTGGTTCTTCGGGATTGCCAACCGGCTTATGCCCTGGTTGCTGGCGGCGGGTTTGCTGCTGTTGATGGCAGGCATTGTCTGGGGGCTTGCGTTCGCACCCAAAGACTACCTCCAGGGCAACAGTTACCGGATTATTTTTATCCACGTGCCCACGGCTTTCATTGCCCAGTCGATCTACGTCATGATGGCCGTCGCGGCGGTGGTGACCCTGGTCTGGCGCATGAAGCTGGCAGATGTTTTTGTCAAAGCCGTGGCGCCCGTTGGTCTGGTACTCACGTTTCTCGCGCTGTTTACCGGAGCTGTCTGGGGTAAGCCTACCTGGGGAACCTGGTGGATATGGGACGCCCGGCTGACCTCCATGCTGATTTTGCTGTTCCTTTATGGCGGCGTCATCGCCCTGGACCGGGCGATCAATGATGAAAAGTCGGCGGCACGCGCGGTGGCGGTGCTGGTTCTGGTCGGGGTGGTGAATATCCCGATTATCAAGTATTCGGTGGAGTGGTGGAATACCCTGCACCAGCCGGCCACCTTCAAGCTGACGGAAAAGCCCACCATGCCAGCGGAAATGTGGGTTCCGTTGCTGCTTTCGGTGCTTGGGCTGTACCTGGTGTTTGGTTGGCTGGCCTGCCTGCGGATGCAAACGGAAATCCTGTTCCGTGAGCAGCGAACCCGCTGGGTAAAAGACTTTGTCATGGCCGGGAGGGGCTGAAGCATGGCGTTCGATTCCTTTTCGGCATTTCTGGTGATGGAAGGCCACGGGCCGTATGTCTGGGCCAGTTACGGCGCTTTTTTCCTGCTGATGATCGCGATGATGGTCTGGTCGGTACGTCGCCGCAGGGCAGTGATTGAGTCCTGCCGGCGGGGTTACGAGTTTCAGGCCGGCAGACGCGAACAGCAGGCTGCCCATGGTGCTGCGGCGTCCTTCACCCGTGTAAACGTTTCCCAAGACTGAATGGCAGGTAGCTGATGCACCCGATCCGAAAAAAACGACTGACGATTGTCCTGTTCCTGCTGGTGGGGCTGGGCATCGCTGTAGCGCTGACAACCTACGCCTTGCGCCAGAATATCAACCTGTTCTACGACCCCACCCAGATTTCCACCGGTAAAGCCCCGGTGGACGTCAGAATCCGGGCGGGTGGCATGGTTGAGGAGGGGTCGGTTGTGCGGGATCCGGACAGTCTCAAGGTTCAGTTCCGGGTGACTGATTTCAATGCCTCGGTCCCCGTTGAATACACGGGGATTCTTCCCGACCTGTTCGCTGAGGGGCAGGGCGTGGTTGCCATGGGGCGCCTGAACAGCAATGGTCGCTTCGTGGCCGATGAAGTGCTGGCCAAGCACGATGAGAATTACATGCCGCCGGAAGTGGCTGATGCGCTGAAAAAGGCTTCGAAAGTCTCTGACAAGGCCAGCGGCAGCGCCGACACAGTTACCTACTAAACGTTTCAACTAATCGCCTGGTTTCTGGAGGGCTTCGATGTATCCCGAACTCGGACAGCTTGCACTGATCCTCGCGCTGTTGTTGGCAGTGCTCCTTTCCGTAGTGCCCCTGGCAGGGTCCCTGACCGGTCGGGACAACCTCCAGGCCTTTGCCAGGCCACTGGCTGCCGGACAGTTCGTGTTCGTTGGTCTTGCCTTTGCCATCCTGGCCCACGCCTTTGTCACCGATGACTTCTCGGTTGCCTATGTTGCCAACAACAGCAACAGCATGCTGCCCTGGTACTTCAAGTTCAGTGCCGTCTGGGGTGGCCATGAGGGCTCCCTGCTGCTCTGGATACTGATGCTCTCCGGCTGGACGCTGGCGGTGGCGATCTTCAGCCGTCGACTGCCCTCGGTGATGATTTCACAAGTGCTTTCAGTGCTGGGTATGGTCAGTGTCGGGTTCCTGCTGTTCATCGTGGTCACCTCGAACCCGTTTGATCGCCTGTTGCCCAATGTGCCCGCAGACGGCGCGGATCTGAACCCGTTGTTGCAGGACCTCGGCCTGATCATTCATCCACCCATGCTCTATATGGGGTATGTTGGGTTCGCCGTCGCCTTTGCCTTTGCAATCGCTGCCTTGATCAACGGTCGCCTGGATGCCGCCTGGGCGCGCTGGTCCCGACCCTGGACGACCGTGGCGTGGGCCTTCCTCTCCCTGGGTATCGCCCTGGGTAGCTGGTGGGCCTATTACGAGCTAGGCTGGGGCGGCTGGTGGTTCTGGGATCCGGTGGAGAACGCCTCCCTGTTGCCCTGGTTGGCCGGTACTGCGCTCATGCACTCTCTGGCGGTGACCGAAAAGCGTGGTGTGTTCAAGAGCTGGACCGTGCTGCTGGCGATCGTTACCTTCTCACTCAGCCTGCTGGGTACCTTCCTGGTCCGCTCCGGGGTGCTGACCTCGGTTCATGCCTTTGCCTCCGATCCGGAGCGGGGCGCCTTCCTGCTGGGCCTGCTGGCATTCACGATCATTGCCAGTCTTGCGCTCTATGCCTTCCGGGCGCCGGTGGTTCACGTCCGGTCCCGCTACGGGTCACTGTCCCGTGAAATCTTCCTGCTTCTCAATAATGTCCTGCTGGTGTCCGCCACCCTGCTGGTTGCCATTGGCACGCTTTACCCCCTGGTTCTGGATTATCTGGAAATGGGCCGGCTGTCTATCGGTCAGCCATTCTTCAACCTCACGTTCAGCCCGCTGGCGGTGGCAGCAGGCCTGTTGATGGGGGCGGGTATTTTCTCGCGCTGGAAGAAAACCGACGGTGGCTGGCTTGGGCGCAAGCTGTTGTGGCCGTTGGCGGTCAGTCTTGTCGCCAGCACAGCGGTGATCATCGGTTACGGGAGCTTCAAGCCCTGGGCGTTTCTCGGGCTGTTCACGGCCATCTGGGTTACCGTTGCCACCTTCTGGGATCTCTGGGACAAATCGTCGTCCAGGAACGGGCGCATTCATGGCCTCAAGCGGCAGTCCCGCAGCTATTACGGAATGGTGCTCGGCCATCTGGGCCTGGCAATAACCATGGCCGGGGCCACGGTGGTTTCCAATTACGGCATTGAGCGGGACGTGCGCATGGTGCCGGGCGATGTCGCCACGGTCGGAGAATACCAGTTTGTGTTCAAGAACATGGGCGAGCGTCGCGGGGCCAACTATACCGCCCAATACGGCAGCTTTGATGTCCTGCTGGATGGCGAACGTATTTCCGAGCTGCACCCGGAAAAGCGCCAGTATTCCGTTGGCATGAGTGTCATGACCGAAGCGGATATCGATGCCGGACTGTTCCGGGATATCTTTGTCGCGATAGGCGAGCGCATCTCGGATGATGCCTGGGCCATCCGCCTGCAATACAAACCGCTGATTCGCTGGCTGTGGCTGGGCGCGATATTCATGGCCGCCGGTGGCTTCCTGGCCATTTCGGACCGTCGTTACCGGATCCGCGAACGGGCAGAAGGCAAAGCCCATACCGGTGCCGCTGTGACGGACACAGGTTCCGCCCGTTCCGCAGGGGCCGTGTCATGAAGCGATTCCTGCTCTTTCTTCCCCTGCTCATTGCGGTTGTGATCGGCGTAGTGCTGTTTGCCGGAATTGGAAGGGATCCCACCAAACTGGAGTCGGCACTGGTTGGTAAACCGGTGCCTGAGTTCAGCCTGCAGGATCTGCATAATGCCGATGTCACGCTTGATCAGAGCCTGTTTCGCGGCCAGGTGACCCTGCTGAACGTGTGGGGTACCTGGTGCCCGTCCTGCCGGGCGGAACACGATGACCTCATGTGGCTTGCGGAAGAAAAAGGCATGCCCATCATCGGGCTCAACTACAAGGACAATCGTGATGATGCCCTGGTCTGGCTCGACGACCTGGGCAACCCTTACCAGAAAACCATATACGACCCCAAGGGAACCCTGGGCTTTGATCTGGGTGTTTACGGTGCACCGGAAACGTTCGTCATCGATGCCGATGGCACCGTTCGCTACCGCCATGTCGGCGTGATCAATGAGTCTGTCTGGGAGCAGAAACTCTTGCCGGTCATCAACGAAGTCCGGGGTAATGGCTGATGATCCGGATTGTGTGTTTTGCCCTTGCTGTCCTGATTTCCGCTCCTGCGATGGCAGAAGTGGCGGATGTTTATGACTTCGATACCATGGCCCAGCAGCAGCGTTACCAGAACCTGACTGCCGAACTGCGCTGCCCGAAGTGCCAGAACCAGAACATTGCCGATTCCAACTCTCCCATCGCCGCGGATATGCGGGAAGAGGTCTACCGGATGATGAAAGACGGGGCCAGTGATGAGGCCATTGTCGAGTCACTGGTGGCCCGGTTTGGTGAGTTTGTCCGCTATAAACCGGAATTCGAAAGCCGGACCATTCTGCTCTGGGCGACACCGGCCATCGCCGTACTGGTGGGGCTGCTGGTGGTTGTCGGCGTGGTGAGACGCTCGCGTCGGGCCGGAACCGATGCCCCGGCGCTGAGCGAGGAAGAAAAGGCCCGCGCGGATAGAATGCTGGCGGGGCAGCACCAGGATACACCGTCCTGACCCTGTTACCGGCCCCGAGGTTCACGCCACCATCCCTTTTAATTCTGAATCTGTGACTGGAACTCCATGACTCAAACATTCTGGATTGCCGCAACGGTACTGATCATTCTTGCCCTGGCGTTTGTGCTTTACCCGGTCTTTTTTCACCGGGCGGGCGCCAGGAAACAGGCAGACCTGAAAAACCAGAACCTGCTCGCTTACCGCTCCAGAATGCAGGAACTCGACAGCGAGTACGAGGCCGGCGTTCTGGACGAAGAAAACTACCGCCAACTGAAAGACGAGCTGGCCGGCGCCATGCTGGATGATGTGCCGGAAAACGAACAGCTGAAGCCCGTGATCAAGGGGCGGAGGAGTGCCATGGCGGTTGGCCTGGTGGCTATTCTTCTGGTTCCAGCGGCGACGTTCTTTCTGTATCAGCAGTGGGGCGCGATGGACCAGGTTGAGCAGTTCATCACCATGCAGAAGATGGACGCCACCGATGCCTCAAGGCGGGCGCAGATGACCGAGCTTGCCGGCCAGCTGCGCGAGCGTCTTGAGGCCAGCCCTGACAACCCGGACGGCTGGGCCATGCTCGGCCGCACCTACATGCGCCTGGAACGCTATGTTGATGCCGCCTGGGCATTTCGCCAACTGGCGGCCAGTGTCTCCGGGGACAAGCGCGCAGAGTCCGTTGCCTATGGCCTGGCGGCCCAGGCACTGTTCTTTGACAGCAAGGGTGCCATGACGGAAGAAGTCACGGCGGCCATCGAACAGGCTCGCAAGCTGAACCCCGATGAGGTGAATGCCCTTGGCTTGCTTGGTATCAACGCGTTCAGCCAGCAGAACTATCACAAGGCCATCGACTACTGGGAACGGATTGTGGCTGTGGCGCCGGACCACCCCCAGATTGCCGCCATTCGTGGCGGAATCCGTGAAGCCTACACTCGGCTGGGCGAAGAACCACCTGAACTGGCTGCGCAACCCGGGGCCGGTGGCGCCGGAGTCAGTGTCCGGGTAACCCTTGCCGAGGCCTTCCGGGATCAGGTGCCGGCCGATACCACACTGTTTGTATTTGCGCGCCAGGCTGGTGCCCGGCAGGGGCCGCCGCTGGCTGTGGCAAGACTGACCGCGGCTCAGTTGCCCGCAGAAATACGCCTGGATGACAGCAAATCCATGTCGCCCCGGGCAAGGATCTCAAGCGCCGAAGAGGTCGTCATCACAGCGCGGCTGACCCGGTCTGGCAGTGTCAGTGCCCAACCGGGAGACTGGCAGGGCGGCACCGATGAGCCAGTGGCCGTGGGCAAAAGTCAGGGCGAGCCGGTCGCCATCGTGATCGACCAGCAACTGACCAACTGAACGGAGGCGTTAGCCGGCTAGGCCAGGCCCCGGGGGTAGAGCGGCGGCAGGTCAGCTTGGGCCTCAGGCTTTCCGGTGGTTACCCTTATTTCTTCCAGTATCCTGACCAGCGGGGCCCCGTCCCAGGGCTCCTGGTCCCTGGTCGGGGCGAAAAGCCGGGCCTGCAGTTTGCGCATTTCCGTTGCCAGGGTCTCGCTCCGGAAATGCCCGGCAGCCTCCGCCGCCGAGTGAAAGCCATGCCCGGGGCTGCGCAGGTTAGCCCATTCCACCAGCCGTTCCGGTGTGGTTGCTGAGCCTTCCCGAGCTGCCTTGGCCAGCCGGTCAAAGGCGATCTTCTCATTCCCGTTTTCCCTGGTTTCAGGCGGTTTTTCCGGCTTGCTCCTCCGGGACCGCCACCAGAGCAGCAGTGTGCCGCCCCACAACACCGCCAATGCCAGGCTGAGCCATGGCCAGAATGACCAGAGACTGGGCGCCGGTGTCGAAATCCCCGGTGAAACCGGCTCCTTGGCAGGTTCGGGTGTTTGCCCGGCGGGTTCCGGGGTGTTCTGTGGCGGCACCGCAGCAGCGCCTTGGGCGGCCGTTACTGTCAGTGTTTTCTCCGAAATCACGGCCACCCGCTCCCGGTCGGCGGTTGTATCCCACCAGGGAATGCGGATCGCCGGCAGAGTCATTTGCCCGGGTTCGACGGGCACCAGAGCAACGGTCTGGGTCAGCGAAGACTTGAGACCGTCCGGGGTAGTCTCGGTGGTGCGCTCGGGCTGTTCCGGATAACTTCTCAGGCCCGGTGGGGTGGTATCCGGCAGCGGAGGCAGCGTCGCCGCCGGCAACCCCGATGCTGTCAGTCGGATTTCCCGGGTGAGGTTTTCACCGGTTGCCACCTCGAGGCTGGGCGGCAGCCCGGAGTCTGACAGGCTCAGGTTGCTGGCAGGCAACCAGGTTTTCCCGCTGAACTCCGATGGCACCTTCTTGACCGGTATTTCAAACAGCTCCTCGCTGTCCCTGAGGAATTTGAGTTGACCGTTGGCGTCCCGGGCCTGGCCCTCGAACCGGATCGGAGGCAGCTTGAGGCTGCCGGGCTGTTGGGGAAACAGGGCGTAACGCCGCTCCACCACGCGATAGCGCACGCCGTCACGATAACGCGAGAATTCCTGTTGGCGGCCGAGCGGTTCGATAACCACGTTCGGGTGCTGGGGCTCCGACAGTTCGCCCCGGATCAGGTTGCCACGGAAAAACAGGCGAACGGTCAGGATCAACTGCTCCTGCACATACACTTCGGCCTTGTCGGCAGACAGTTCAATAAAGCTGTCCCGGCCGGTGCCCGCCTGCTCTGGCGGCGTACCGTCCACGACTTCGATGGTTACCGGCCTGGATTCCGCGCCATTGAAGGTGAGGGCCGGGATGGTCAGTTTGCCGGTGGTTGTCGGGGCAAGCTGGTAGGTCCAGGTGATCTCACCCACCATCTGGTCATTGATGGTCTTGATGCTGTACTGCTGGTTCTGGGCCAGGATCCGGAACTCGGGCTCGACCTTTTCGATGTCGGGCTTCGGCAGGCTGGACAGGTCGAAATTGAACAGATTGCTGAGGTTGATATCCAGCTCCATGCTGCCCTTGACGGTCAGGGTCAGTACCTCGCCCTCGTAGAGCTTTGTCCTGTCAGGCTCGACCGTCAGTTCCTGTGCCTGAACCGGCAGCCAGATGGCCATTAGCAGAAACAGGCAGACAGCCGATGTGATCAACCGTTTTACCATGGTGTATCGCCCTCGTCGGATGGAGTCTGGCGTTGTTGATACTGTTGCAGAAACTTGCGTTGCAACAGGCCGCCTGGGTTGTCAGGCACCCGTCTGAGCCATTGTTCCTGGCTCTGGGTCAGCGGTGTCTCGGAAATGGCCGCGGGTGCCGGGACCTCGCCGGTTTGTGCCTCTTTTTGTCCGGGCTGTCCGGAGGCCGGTTCGGCAGGCTGTTCTTTCTGCTCATCCTTTTTCTGGCCCGGTTCGCGGTTCTGTTCGCCGGGCTTTTCGGGATTGCCCGACGAACGCTGGCTGGCATCGGAGTCCTGCTTCTGGTCGCCGCCGGAGTCGCCCGGTTTCTGATTGTCTCCGGATTGGTTCTGACCATTCTGCGGTTTTTTGCCTTCGTCGCCCTTTGAATCGGAAGAGTCTTTCTGGCTGTTGCTCTTGTTGCCGTCTTTGCCCTGCTTTTGCTGCTTCAGCAGTTCCTTGACAATCTTCCGGTTGTGGCGGGCGTCCGCCATCTCCGGATTTGCCGCCAGGGCAGCGTCGTAGGCTGCCAGGGCCTCTTTCAGTTTGCCTGCCCGGGCCAGTGCATTGGCCCGGTTGTAGGCAGCACGGGGCCCTTCAGCCCCGGAAAATGCCTTGGCTGCGGCCTCAAACTGGCCAGACCGGTACAGTGCCGAGCCTTTCCACTCGGGATCCTCCAGCCGGGTGGCGGCCTGCCTGGGGTCCTGTTTGATCAGTTCGGGAGCTCTCTGATCCTGGCGCTGCCAAAGCGCATCCCAGCCCATGGCGGCGGCCGGTTGCGGAAACGCCGGCAAAAGGATGATCACAAGGGCTGTGAAGGCGCCTCGCCGCCAGCCGAGGAGGATCAGCGGGAGAGCCAGCCAGAGCAGCCAGTAGCCGTCGTCCTGCCAGCGGCTGACGGTGAGGCCGGTTTCCGCCTTCTGCCAGTTGTCGGAGTCTTTGGCACTGAGTTCCAGGGCGTTAATGTCGGTGTTATCGAGCGTCAACTGGTGGCTTTGGCCGCCCGTATTCCGGGCGAGCTCCGCCAGGGCGGCGGGGGTGGCGCGGCTGATCACAATCTCGCCATTTTCCCGGATGAAGCCGCGGCGGGCCAGGGGAATGGGACCGCCTTCCTCGGTTCCGACGACCAGCGTACTGAGGGCATAGCCGGTTCCGGACAGGGTTTGCCGTATATCAGGTCGGTAGCGTTCACTGACCTGGTCAGTGATCAGCAGAATCCGGCCGTCACCGGGGGCGCCCTGTTGCAGCAGATCGACTGCACTGGCCACAGCAATGTCGGCCCGGTTGCCGGTGGCAGGCATTATGACCGGGTCGAGCACATCCAGCATGGCTTCTATGGTTCTGGCGTCCTCGGTCAGTGGTGTGACCACGTGGGCATCGCCGGCGTAGACGAGTAGCCCGGTCAGGCTGCCCTCCCGTGCCGCCAGAATATCCCGGATTTTCCGTTTGGCCCGGGTAAGGCGGTCTGGCTCGACATCGGTCGCCAGCATGGACAGTGACAGGTCGAGCGCAATCACAAGGCTGTCCCCCGGTTTTTTCAGCGGTGTCGGTGCCTGCCGCCAGGCCGGACCGGCCAGGGCAATGGCCAGGACAATCAGGGCGATAGTCGCCGGCGCAAGAGGGGACTTGGCGCTCTTGCCGGAGGTGCCATCGTGGCGGATAACGGGCGACAATAGCCGAGCCGGAATCAGCCGGGACCAGCCGCTGTCGCCAAGTCGTAGCTGGCGGAAGGCAAGATACATCAGCGGCAGCAACAGAATCAGAAGCAGCCACAGCGGGCGCAGGAAATGAAAATCAGCCAACATCCGGTTCGCCCTCCTTTTGCTGGCGGCGCGCGGCCAGCATCAGGCCCAAACGCCGATAAACAAACAACATCGCCCACAGGGCAACGGCAAGCCCGGCCGGCCAGGCATAGAGTTCAGTGACCGGGCGATAGAACTTGCCTTCCAGTTCGATGGGTTCTAGCTGATCGATGCTCTGGTAGATGAGTTCAAGTTCCGGCAGGCTGCGCGCCCGGAAATACTGACCACCGGTCTGTTGAGCAATTCGGGTCAACAGCGCTTCGTCCAGATCGCGGGAGGGGTTGACCCGGCGGGAGCCCAGCAGGCCCCGTTGCACCATGGATTCGGCGCCGATACCGATGGTGTAGATGCGCACGCCGGCAGCAGCCGCAATCTCGGCGGCTTTGTCCGGTGTGATTTCGCCGGCGGTGTTGGCGCCATCGGTGAGCAGCACCACCACACGCTGGTCTTTCGGTCGGTCCCGCAGGCGCTTGGTGGCAAGGCCAATGGCATCCCCTATGGCGGTGGCCCGGCCGGCCATTCCGAGCCCGGCTTCCTGCATCAGGGTCCTGACCGTTTCCAGGTCAAAGGTCAGCGGCGCCTGGACATAGGGCTCTGTGCCGAACAGGATCAGACCCAACCGGTCGCCCTTGCGGTGGGCGATGAAATCATCCAGAACCTGTTTGACCGCCTGCAGCCTGTTGATGCTCCTGCCATTCAGGATCATGTCCTGCTCGTCCATGCTGGGCGAAATATCCACCACCAGCATGAGGTCGCGGCCGGTCACCGGCATTCGGGTTTTTTCACCAACATACTGGGGCCGTGCCAGGGCGGTCACGAACAACACCCACAGCAGCAATAACAGCAGTTTCTGCCACAGGGGCACAGCGTTGCCCCGGCGAGTGACGCCGGGCAGGCCCGACAGCCAGTGGCCAACCGGCAACACCGGCGCATCCACCGACTGCCCCCGTGGTTTACGCCATTGCAGAACGAAGGGAAGGGCCACCAGAACAAGTGCCCAGGGCCAGGCGAGGTTCAGCATTTCTGACCTCCCAGCCACTGCCTGGCAAAGGCCAGTGCCTGGGCGGGCTCCGTTGAGACCGAAGGCCGCCAGGCACTTTCAACCAGAGCTTCCACCACCGGTCGGGACGCGATCCGGTGTTTGGGAGCAGTGGCCAGCAGAAATTCTACCCAGGCATCGCCGGTCAGCGCTTCGGGGTGTGACTCGGGGTACCGTTCCCGGGCCGCCTGTTTCAGGAGCGTATTGAGCTGCATAAACCACCAGGGTTCCTGGGCGGCCGAGCGCTCAAGCCCTGCCAGTTGTGCCCCGGCCGCCCGGAACCAGCGATTCCGGCGTCTGCGCCTGATTGCCAGCCAGATCAGGGTTGCGAGAAGCGCGGTCGCCAGAAGGGCAAGAACCCACCAGCCGGGCGCCGGAGGCCAGAAACCGCCGGGCTCTGGCAGATGAATGTCCCGGAGTTGGCTGAGTGGATCCTGCGGATTCATCCGATTCGCCCTCCCGGCCCCAGCAGTGCCTTCAGAGCTGTCGCCGGGTCCTCCCCGGTCGAGACACTGGCCGCGATAACGCCGGAGGTCCTGAAACAGTCTTCCAGTTGCCGCTGGTGGCTGGCCACTTTGGCGTGCCAGGCCTGCTGGAAACGCGGGTTCGCGGCATCAAACCAGACCGGGCCGTTGGGCCCGGCGACCGCAAACCGCCCGGTTTTCGGCAGTTCTTCTTCCAGGGGGTCGAGCACTCTCAGGGCGCTGACCGAGTTGTGGCGGGCGAGGGCGCCCAGTAATTTCCCGGTGTCCGGCGAGATTTCCAGAAAGTCGCTGATCACGAAGATCCGGCTGCCCGTGTGCGCAACCCGGCGAGCCTCGGTCAGGGCGGTATCCAGCCGGGTCTGGCTGGAGGCACCGATGGAGGCCAGTTCCCGGCTGTCTGTGCGTTGCTGCTCCGCCAGCGTGTCCAGGAGTCGAAGCACCGATTTTTTGCGCCGCGCCGGGCGCTGAACGCTCAGGGATTCGCCGTTGAAGACAATGCCACCCACCTGGTCTCCGGACCACAGGGCCAGCCAGGCGAGTATCGAGGCAAGCTGGGCACAGCGCACTTGCTTGAAGGCGCCCGTGCTGGCAAAAAACAGGCTGGGCCCGAGATCGCAGAGCAGCAGCACCGGCCGCTCCCTTTCCTCTTCATACAGTTTGGTGTGCGGTGCCTGCCGTCGTGCCGTCACCCGCCAGTCGATACTGCGGATGTCATCGCCCGGCTGGTAGAGCCGGACTTCGGCAAAGGCCATGCCGCGGCCCCGCTGGGGCGAGCGCTGGAGGCCGGCCTGGCGGGACCGGACCGGCCGGGCAGAGGGCAGTTTCAACGCCCGTGCATCGGCCTGCAGACGGATCAGGTCGGGCAGGGCTATGTGGGTTAGTGCTTCGGTGTTCACCATTCCTGACGGCTCCCGCGAATTGCTTCCGTCGTTGGCCTCAGGCACTCACCGGAACACGTTCGATCAGCCGCTCAATGACGGTGTCTGCCGTCATGCCCTCGGCCTCGGCCTCGAAGGTGAGCAGGATCCGGTGCCGGAGTACGTCGAAGGCCATGGCGCGAACGTCGTCCGGGGTCACGTAGTCCCGGCCGTCCAGCCAGGCCAGGGCACGGGCGCATCGATCAAGGGCGATGGTGCCCCGGGGACTGGCGCCAAAGGCTGTCCAGCGTGCCAGCTCCGGATCCAGGGCTGCCGGGTCCCGGGTGGCCAGCACCAGCGCCAGCAGGTACTGCTCTACGGCCTCGGCCATGAAGATATCGGCGACCTCCGTCCGGGCGGCAAACACCTGTTCGGCGGTGAGGCGAAGGTCTGTTTTGGGCAGGCCCTGGCGGTAATCGTTCCGCGCGAGCTGGAGAATGGCTTTTTCAGCTTCGGCCGACGGGTAGTGAATCACCACGTGCATCAGAAACCGGTCCAGCTGCGCTTCGGGCAGCGGGTAGGTGCCTTCCTGTTCGATCGGGTTCTGGGTGGCCATCACCATGAATGGCTGTTCCAGATGGAAGGTGCGCATGCCCACGCTGATCTGTCGTTCGCCCATGGCTTCCAGCAATGCCGACTGTACCTTGGCGGGGGCCCGGTTGATCTCGTCGGCCAGTACCAGGTTGTGGAAAATCGGACCGCGCTGAAACTCGAACTGGCCGGTCTCCGGCCGGTAGATCTCGCTGCCAGTGACATCGGACGGCAGCAGGTCCGGAGTGAACTGGATGCGGTGAAAGTCGCCGTCCAGGTGGTCTGCAAGGGCTTTGATGGCGGTGGTCTTTGCCAGGCCCGGGGCACCCTCGACAAGCAGATGTCCATCTGCGAGCAGGGCAATCAGCAGGCGGTCCACCAGTTTTTCCTGGCCGATTATCCGTTTGGCTAACTGTCCCCGTAACTCACCGAACGTATGCTGTAACGACATTGGAAGTGACTGCTCCCTCTCATGAGGTTTTTCTGGAGAAACCCGTATCTTGCGTAGGTAGTTGCCGCAGTTTTGGCGTCTGGCCGGCAAAAATCAAGGGTTTGACTATGCTTATGTGACGATACCGTGATTACGTTTAATTCACACTTACTGAGGTCGACCATGAATGCGCTGACAGTGGCCAGCAAGGATCAGTTCTTTGAACAGTTGGCTGAGGCCTTCGCAAAGAAGATTACCAAAACCGAAGCCAAGAAAATCAGCGAATTTGCCAAGCAACATTACGCCCACATTCCCCTGGAAGAGCTGGTCAGCCGACGATTCGCCGATACCTACGGTGCCGTGCTGGCAGCCTGGAAATTCCTGCAGAAGCGCTCCGTCGAAGAAACGTCGGTGGCGGTTTTCAACCCCGATCTTGAAAGCGACGGCTGGCAGTCGACCCACACCGTGGTCTTCATTCTGCACCCCAATATCCCGTTTCTGATTGACTCCCTGCGCATTGCCATCAATCAGCGGGAAATTGGCACCCACTCGATTCAGCATTCGATTCTGCAGGTCGAACGGGACAGCGGTGGCAAGCTGAAAAAGCTGCATGCCACCAAGAAGAGTGCCTCCGGATCGGCCTACGAGGCTTTCATCGTTCTGGAAATTGACCGTCACAGCAATCCGGAAGATCTGCGGGACCTGGAAAATGCCCTGCAGAACGTGCTGCATGAAGTCCGGATCGCAGTCTCCGATTTCCCGGTGGTTTCTGAGAAGGTTACCGAGATCATCGGGGAACTGGACAGCACCACCGCGGGTATCAATGAGGAGCAGAAGGAGGAGGCCCGGGCTTTTCTCGAGTGGCTGTCACGGGACCACTTTACCTTTCTCGGGTACGACGAATACGACTTCGCCAAGGACAAGAGCGGCATGGTGGTCCGGCGAGTTGAGAACTCCGAGCTCGGTATACTGCGGGTCAACAACGAACGGCCGGATCGGGTTCGCCTAAACGAGTTGCCCCAGCGTACCCGGCATGAGATGACCCGCACCGATGATATCTTTATCTTCGCCAAATCGGCCCAGCGCTCACGGGTCCATCGCCCGGCCTACCCGGACTACATTGCCGTCAAGAAGTTCAACAGCAAGGGCGAGGTTGTCGGCGAGCGCCGCTTCCTGGGTCTGTATACCGCCCGGGTCTACAACGAGCGTCCGGATGAAATCCCCCTGCTTCGTCGCAAGTTCCAGAGCGTCATGAAGCGTTCCGGTTTTCTGCGGGATGATTATGCCGGCAAGGAACTGGAGCAGATCCTGACGCTTTATCCCCGGGATGAGCTGTTCCAGATCGAGCCGGACGAGCTGCTCAGAGTGGCAAAAAGTATTCTCTATATTCAGGAACGTCGTCGTATTGAGCTGTTCATGCGGGAGGACGTGTACGGCCAGTTCGTTACCTGCCTGGCGTTTTTCCCACGGGACATCTACAACACCGAGCTCCGTCTGAAAGTGGAGCAGGTGCTGATCGACCGGCTTGGAGCGGAGGATGTCGAATTTGTTACCCATTTCTCGGAGTCTGTGCTGGCCCGGGTGCAGTTTACCATCCGGGTACCCCAGGTTGAGAACCGCCAGTTGCCAACGGCGGAGATCCGCGAAAAAGTCATAGAACTGGCGCAGTCCTGGCGTGACGGGTTGTCGGAGGCCCTGAGTGAGGCCTACG
Organism: Marinobacter subterrani; assembly: GCF_001045555.1. Lineage (NCBI taxonomy): Bacteria > Pseudomonadati > Pseudomonadota > Gammaproteobacteria > Pseudomonadales > Marinobacteraceae > Marinobacter > Marinobacter subterrani. The sequence goes on along the minus strand of NZ_LFBU01000001.1, from coordinate 1,180,209 downwards.
GCGAAGAGCAGGGCAACGAGTTCTATCGGCTCTGGGCCGGCGGGTTCCCGGCCAGCTATACCGATATGTTCTCGGCGAGGCGAGCGGCGATCGATCTCGAGCACATTTCGGCGGCCGCCACCCGGGGCGACCTCGCCATGAGCTTTTACCGGGCGCTGGAAGAGGATGAGAGCACCCTCCACTTCAAACTGTTCTATCCGGACCAGCCGCTGCCGCTGTCAGACGTGATGCCGATTTTCGATAATCTCGGCTTCCGGGTTCTCGGTGAGCACCCCTTCGGCGTGACAAACCGCAATAACAAGGCGGTCTGGATTCACGATTTCACCCTTCAGGCCCACACCGGCGATGTGGTGGATATTCACCGTATCCGGCCGATTTTCGAGGAGTTGTTCCGCCGGGTCTGGTATGGGGAGGCCGAAAACGACGCCTTCAACCGGATGCTGCTGTCGTCCTACATGAGCTGGCGGGAAATCGCGCTGCTGCGGACCTACGCCCGTTACATGCGCCAGATCCGTTTCTCCAACAGTCAGACCTTTATCTCCAATACGCTGGTGAATCATGTTGAGCTGACCCGGCTGCTACTGGAATTTTTCGAAGTCCGTTTCAATCCGGCCCGTTACCAGAGCCCGGGCAAGTGCCAGGCCGCGCAGCAAAAGCTGGAGATTGAGTTCAACGCCGGCCTGGAAGAGGTGGATAACCTCAGTGAAGACCGGGTGCTACGACTTTACCTGGAACTGATCCAGGCCACCCTGCGCACCAACTATTACCAGTTGAACGAGGCAGGCGGGCCGAAATCCTACATCAGCGTGAAGTTCGATCCCTCAGAGATTCCGGATGTGCCGCTGCCGCTGCCGATGTTCGAGATCTTCGTGTACTCGCCGAGGGTAGAGGGTGTCCATCTGCGCGGCGGCAAGGTGGCCCGGGGCGGCCTGCGCTGGTCGGACCGGTTCGAGGATTACCGGACCGAGATTCTGGGCCTGGTGAAGGCGCAGCAGGTCAAGAACGCGGTGATTGTTCCGGTCGGTGCCAAAGGCGGTTTTGTCGCCAAGTGGCTGCCAGACCCTTCGGATCGCGAGGCCTTCCAGGCGGAGGGCATCGAAGCCTATAAAACCTTTATCCGCGGCTTGCTGGATATCACCGATAACCTGGTCGATGCCGGCATCCAGCCGCCGGAGCGAGTCATCCGGCACGATGAGGATGATCATTACCTGGTCGTGGCCGCGGATAAGGGTACGGCAACCTTCTCGGACATTGCCAATGGCCTGGCTGCGGAATACGGCTTCTGGATGGGCGATGCCTTTGCCTCCGGCGGAAGTAATGGCTACGACCACAAAAAGATGGGCATTACCGCCCGGGGTGCCTGGGTTTCTGTGGAGCGCCATTTCCGGGAAATGGGCATTAACCCGGCGCTGGACGAATTCACCGCCATCGGCATTGGTGACATGGGCGGCGACGTGTTCGGCAATGGTCTGCTGTCATCGGAAAAAACCAAACTGGTGGCCGCGTTCAATCATATCCATATCTTTATCGATCCGGCGCCCGATCCGGAGCAGAGCTACAAGGAGCGCAAGCGGCTGTTCGCCTTGCCCCGGTCTGCGTGGACCGATTACGACCCCAAACTCATCTCCAGGGGTGGCGGCGTTTTCAGCCGGAGTGCCAAGTCAATTCCGGTCAGCCCGGAAGTGAAGAAGCTGCTGGACATCAAGTCTGACCGGGTACCGCCGAATATGCTGATTTCTCATATTCTCAGGGCCCAGGTGGACCTGCTCTGGGTGGGCGGTATCGGCACCTATGTGAAGGCAACGAGCGAATCCCATGGCGATGTCGGCGACAAGGCCAACGATGGCCTGCGCATCAATGGTGCCGAGCTGCGCTGTAAGGTGGTCGGCGAGGGTGGAAACCTGGGGCTGACACAGCTCGGGCGCATTGAATACGCCTTAAGGGGCGGTCGTCTGAATACCGATTTCATCGACAACTCCGGTGGCGTTGACTGCTCCGACCATGAAGTCAACATGAAGATCCTGCTCAACCGGGCAATGGCCATGGGTGACCTCACCTTCAAGCAGCGCAACATCATGCTGGAGGAAATGACCGACGACGTTGGGGAGCTGGTCCTGAAAAATAACTACCGCCAGACCCAGGCTCTCAGTATTGCCAATGAGGATGCGGCAACCCGGCTGGAAGAGTATCGCCGGCTGATGAACACCATGGAAAGTGAGGGTAAGCTGAATCGGGCCCTGGAGTTCCTGCCGGATGACGACACCCTGTCTGAGCGAAAGCTGGACAAGAAAGGGCTGACCCGGCCTGAGCTGTCGGTGCTGATCTCCTATGTGAAGGGCGATCTCAAGCAGACCCTGATCAACAGCTCACTGCCAGACGACCCGATGCTGGCCGGCGAGATGTTCAAGGTGTTCCCGCGGGACCTGAACCAGAAATTTGCGAAGGAGCTGGGCGAACACCAGTTACGCCGCGAAATCATTGCCACCCAGATTGCCAATGACATGGTTAATCACATGGGGATTACCTTTGTCGAGCGACTTAATCAGTCTACCGGTGCTGACGCCGCCTCCATTGCGCTGGCCTGGATTATTGCCCGGGACGTTTTCCGGATTGATAACTGGTGGGACCGCATTGAAGATCTGGATTTCCACGTGCCGGCGCAGCTTCAGATGCAGCTGATGCAGGATCTGATGCGGCTGATGCGCCGCTCGGTGCGCTGGCTGTTGCGTAACCGCAGGGCGGAGCTGAGTATCCAGAATCACATGGAGCGCTTTGCCGACAGCGTGTGGGCGATTACCGCAGGCCTGCCGGAATATCTGGGCGAGCAGGCGCGGATCAGTTGGGAGAAGCGGCACCAGGGACTGGTGGACGCGGGATTACCGACCGAGCTGGCGTCTGTGGTTTCCGGCACCGGGCACCTGTATTCATCCCTTGGCATTATCGAAGCGCAGGAAGCGTCGGGTATGCCATTGAAGACGGTTGCTAATCTGTACTACGAACTGGGTGACCGCCTTGATCTGAGCTGGTTCGCCAATGCCATTGCCGCCCTGGCGCCCGCTTCTCACTGGCAGGCACTGGCCAGGGAAAGCTTCCGTGAGGATCTGGACTGGCAGCAGCGGGCCTTGACCACGGGGGTACTGAAGCTGGCGGAAAAACCCGAGGACGTGCCGGCCTGTGTTGAGGCCTGGATGGCACGGCAACAGCCAATGATTGACCGCTGGAAATCCATGCTGTCAGAGCTCAAGGGGGTGCGAGAGCCGGAATATGCGATGTTCTCGGTGGCGTTGCGGGAACTTCTGGATCTGGCCCAGACCACCATGCACCAGCCTCATGGCGAGGTTGAGGCGGAGACTCAGACGATCTAGGTATTGCTTTGGGGGCATGATTCCCGTTCAATCGGCGGTGGGGAACCACTTAACGGAGTAGAACAATGGGTCAGCTTGACCACCTTCTTGAAAAGAACCGCGACTGGGCCGATGGCATCAAAGCCATGGACCCGCAGTTTTTCCATCGGCTGTCGAATCAGCAGGCCCCGGAATATCTCTGGATTGGCTGTGCAGACAGTCGCGTTCCGGCCAACCAGATTGTCGATTTGATGCCTGGTGAGCTGTTTGTCCACCGGAACGTGGCCAACGTGGTTGTGCACACGGATTTCAACTGTCTGTCGGTGCTCCAGTTCGCCATCGATGTGCTGAAGGTCAAGCACATTCTGGTGGTGGGGCATTATGGCTGTGGTGGTGTCCGGGCGGCACTGTTGAATGAAGGTTTCGGGCTGATCAGCAACTGGCTGCGACACGTGCAGGACGTGCGCGACCGCCATCAGGAGGTGCTCGATGCCCTGCCAGGCGTGCAGGACCGGATAGACCGTCTGTGCGAACTGAATGTCGTTGAACAGGTGGGGCATGTCTGCCAGAACAGTATCGTGCAGGACGCCTGGAAGCGAGGCCAGCCCTTGACGGTGCATGGTTTTGTCTACGATGTGGCGGACGGCATTCTCCGGGATATGGGGTTGTCGGTGGCTGGTGAGGAAGGTCTTGAAATGGTCCGGCAAACCAGTCTGGATGAACTGGTTCTCCGGCCAGTGCGTTCCGGGCGTCAAAAGACCGCATAGAAAATAATGTAAAATAGCGTCAAAAAAACGTGATTAGTGCCACTTTCTGACCCTCGGTGTCTGGTTCGGCGTGCAAGACTCGGGGGCGCATTCCGGTTAAAGTATCCCGTTTCCGAGCCACCCAAGCGGGATTACCTGTTCAATGTCTTTGCCCAACTCCCACGAAGCCTTGCTGAAGAACCGCCACTTGCTCACGGGTGAGGTGGCCCTGTTGGGTGTGACTTCCTCGGGCTTGCTGTCCGAACTTTCCGGGGCCAGCGGCATGGCTATGAGTGAGCATGCCGGGGTCTGCGAAACCTTGCGCGGGCGAGATGGCTGGAAGGTCTGTTTTGGCTATGAGGACCCGACTCTGGATGCCGGCCGCTTCAATACCCTGGTGGTGTTCCTGCCCAAGGCAAGGGCTGAGCTGGAATTGCGCCTGGCCCTGGCGCGCTGGCTGGCGGCGAAAGACGCCAGTCTGGTCCTTGTTGGCGAGAAGAAGGAGGGTATTGCCGGGGCTGTCAAACAGCTGAAGGCGGCGGTTCCGCAAGCGACCAAGGTGGACAGTGCCCGGCATTGCCAGGTCTGGTGCGCAGAGTCGGTGGAGCCGATGCCCGGGTTTGATCTCCAGGACTGGCTGAGCTGGACCGGTATCGAGTGCGGGGGCATTCAGGTGGACGTGGCAGGGCTGCCGGGTGTTTTCAGCCACGGAGAGCTCGACGACGGCACCCGGATGTTGCTTGACACCCTCAGCGACCAGCCTCTGCAAGCCAGCCGCGTTCTCGACTTCGCCTGTGGTGCCGGCGTCATCGGCGCCTGGCTTGAGGCCCGGCAAAAACAGATGGCGCTGCCGTCACTCACCGTCGATGGGGTGGATGTTCAGTCCCAGGCCATCACCTGCGCGCGGGCAACCTACCGGCGTGCCGGTGTTTCCGGTGACATAATGGCGTCGGACGGCCTCACTCATGTCGGGGGTGTATGGCCGGTGATCCTCAGTAATCCGCCTTTCCATAGCGGCGTCAGAACCGATATGTCCATGACCGAGCGGTTTCTTCGCGAGGTGGTGCGACACCTGACTCCCGGTGGTGAGGTTCGCCTGGTGGCCAACAACTTCCTGCCCTATGAACCCCTGATGAAGCGCTGCATCGGTCCGGTCGAGCGGTTGCGGGAAGACCGGCGCTTCACCGTGTATCGGGCGTTTCGTCAGCCCTGAAATAAAAAAAGCCCCTGGGGTGAGGGGCGAAAGGTTTGCATCCAGAACAACGGAGCTAACCGGAAAAAAGGGGGTATTCAGCGTGAACACCTGCAACTCTAGGGTTAATTTCTAGAATAATCAGCCTAAAATGACGCTTTTATGAAAAGCGCCCGCAGGACCCCCGAAATGACAACTGCCGAACTGGTTTATTCCGACGGTACTTCCACCAAAAACCTGACCCTGAGCCGACCCGGAACGACCGCCCCGGAACTGCGGGCCTGGGATGCGGCGGACGAGCTTCTGATCGAGGAGGCCCTGAAAGCCGCCGCTGATGTTACCGGGCCCAGAATATTGATTGTTGACGATCAATTCGGCGCCCTGTCGCTCGGTCTCTCAGGCCTCTCGCCGGTCGTCGTTGCCGACAGCGCCACGCTGGACTCAGCGCTGAGCAGCAATGCGCCACTCAATCCTACTCTGGTCGCGCCGGGCCCGGTGTATAGCTGGCTTAACCCGCCCTCCGGGCCTTTTGAGCTCGTGGTGCTGCGGATACCAAGGCAGGCGGACTATCTGGCCTGGCTGCTGCGCTGGCTCAATGGCGTTCTGGCAGAATCCGGTGTTCTGCTTGCGGGCGGGATGATCAAACACGTGCCGGCCAGAAGCGTGGAGGTGTTTGCCGAAGCCGTTCACACCGAGCAGGTGTTGCCTGCCCGGAAGAAAGCACGGGTTATTCGTTGCCGGAAGGGGCGTGCCGATCTTGCCGGTTGGCCGGGGACCTGGAAAGGCTACGTTGTAAGCGGTCAGCGCGATCTGGAGGTTGAGGCGCTGCCGGCGGTGTTTGCCCGGGAAACGCTGGATATCGGCACCCGGTTACTCATGCCCCATGTGGCGAACGCTGCGGCCAGGGCCGAACCCGGCACCCGTATTCTCGATCTCGCCTGTGGCAATGGCGTACTTGGCCTGGCCGCGCTGGCGGTGCGGCGGGACCTGCAGGTGTGCTTCAGCGATGTGTCCAGTCAGGCGGTGGTCAGCGCCCGCCACAATGTCGAACGGTCGTTTCCTGGTGCCCTGCAGGCCTTTATACATGCCGATGGTATCGGGCCCGGCGAGGACAAATTTGACCTTATACTCCTGAATCCGCCGTTTCACGAAGGTGGGGTGGTCGGCGATCATATTGCTCAGCGCCTGTTCGACCAGGCCGCCCGGCATCTGGCACCAGGGGGAGTCTTTCTGATGGTTGGAAACCGGCACCTGGGCTATCACCGTAGCCTGCGGCGGTATTTCTCATCGGTCGATCAGATCGATGCCAGTCCCAAGTTCGTGGTCTTCCAGGCTGGCAATCGCCGACTGGCTGACTAACCGCTGTCTGGGCTGCTCGTTGATTAAACAGTAGGGGCCGGTCGGTCATAACCCATTCGTGCCAGGGTATCGACGATTGTCTGGGTCTGACTGTCTATTTCGATATTAACCCGCTGGCCTTCGTGGGCGGCGCCGAAGGTTGTGGCCCGGAGGGTTTCCGGAATCAGGTGGACATTGAACCGGTTACCCCGCACTTCTCCGATGGTCAGGCTGGCGCCATTAACGGCAATGTAGCCCTTGGGGAAAATGTAGCGGGTCCACTCATCGGGTACGGCAAACCAGAGGGTGACGTTGTTTTCCGGCCGCAGGATTTCCACGATTTCGGCGGTCGTGTGAACATGGCCAGACAGCAGGTGCCCGCCAATCTCATCCCCTATACGGGCCGCGCGCTCGAAATTCACCACGTCCCCGGCTTTCAGGCCCCCAAGTGTGGTCAGTCTCAGCGTCTCCTGCATGGCGTCAAAGCAAAGCGAGCTGCCCTGCTGGCGGGTGACGGTCAGACAGGTGCCATTGATAGCCACGGATGCGCCGATGCTGACGCCGTCAACGCGGTCTGCCGGGAAGCGGACAACAAAGGTGCTAAGACCGGGTTCGGCAGTGACCTCTTCAATGGTTGCGATACCCTGAACAATGCCTGTGAACATAACCTGACCTCATCGTATGGTGTGCCGCTGCCAGTATGGCAGGAGCGCAAAGGATAGCGAGCGGGCCGCCCGATGCCAAGGCGGCAGCAAAGGATTCAAGAATACGGCTTGATGGTCGATACCTGGTATAACCCATTTTGATCCGGACACGCTGCCATGGCAGAAAACCAGAGCAATGCCTCACAAGCCAAAACGCCTGCCCGGGCGCCGGTATTGCGGCCCGGCCGGCCGGCGGATCCGGTGCCAGGGGCCCCGGCGACATCTGCCCGCCCTTCGCCCTCTGTGCCTGACCCTGACCCGGAGGGCACTGTGGACTCCGCGGTGTCGGAGCCTGGATCCGATCCGTCAGCAGTGCCTGACCTTCAGGCTGGGCCCGACGAAGGCGGTGAAAAAAACAGCGGCAGTTCAGAGCAGGTGGTGGCGGAGTCCCGGCAACGCAAGCTTCGGCTGATGTTGCGACAATGCGACCGGGTACTGCTGATGGATTTTGATCTACTGGCCATGAACGACTGGCCGGATAATTACACTATGGCCGAAGCGCGCAGGAGCCGGGACCTTTGGCTATTCAGCGCACTGATTGCCGCCCTCGTGTTCCTGAGCGGTTTGACGGGATTTGTCCCGGCTTGGATTGCCGGCGGCGGGTTCGGGGCTTTTGTCATCATCCTGCTGCTGGGAATTCCTTCCGTTCGGCATATCTACACCTCCAGGCCGTCCTATCTGGATCTCATCGTTACCCGTCAGCGGATGCTTCGGGAGGCGAGGCGGCATGTGGCGCACCTGGAGGGCACGGACGGGCTTATCTGGCAGTGCGCGCAGATGTCCGATTTTAATCCCGCTCTGAGAAACGCCCGCTTCAGTCATCTGCTGAGGCTGTCGGAAAACCGCTCCCTGTCCCGCCAACTGAACCGGCGGGAGCACGTGCGGCTGTACCTGATATACCTGCTGGAGGCGGAGAAGGCGTACAGTCGGGTCCAGAAGGCTTTCTTTGAGGGCAATCAGAGCGCCATTGATCGTGGCTGGCGGGAGGTTGCGGCAGAGCCCGAGCCGAGAACTTGACATGGCTTCGGTTCAAACGTATGTTTCAAACAGACGTTTGCTAGAGGCATTGAAACAAAATGGCGCAATCTGACACCGTTGACCGGATTCTCGATGCAGCCGAAGAGCTGTTTGCCGACCGTGGTTTTTCCGAAACCTCGCTTCGCATGATTACCAGTAAGGCTAAAGTAAATCTGGCTGCTGTCAATTACCACTTTGGTTCAAAAAACGCGTTGATTCACGCCGTTTTTGCACGGTTTCTGACGCCGTTTTCGGCAACCCTGGAAAATGCCTTTGACGAGCTTGAAGAGCGCTGTGATGGTAAGCCGCCAACGCTGAACCAGACTCTCTGGGCCCTGACAGAAAGCGCCGTGCGAATGCCCCAGCGGAACGAGAAGGGTATCTCGATCTTCATGCGCCTGCTGGGCCTTGCCTACACCCAGTCCCAGGGGCACCTCCGGAAGTTTCTGGAGCAGGAGTACAGCGAGCCGTTCAGTCGTTTCATGCGGCTTCTCAAGGAAGCCACACCGCAGCTGTCGTCGGTCGACCGTTACTGGCGCATCCAGTTCATGCTCGGGGCAACGGCGTTCACCATGTCCAGCAGCGATGCCCTGCGAGACATACTGCAGAACAAGCTGGGTGTTGAAACCACCGTTCAGGAGATTGCGGCCCGGCTGGTGCCCTTCCTGGCCGCCGGCATGCAGGCTGAAGACGCCATGCTGATTCCCTCTCCCGGAAGCAAGGTCTCGGTTGCCTGAACTCCGCGCTCTCGGTTAGGCTTCTTTTTCAATTCCGAAAGGAGCCTGGCCAGTTTTAATGCATTTCACCACAGCCCGAATCGACATTGATCTGACGCGCCAGAGCCTCAGCCTTTTGGGTGCAGACGGGCAGGTGCTCGCCTGCTACCCGGTCTCCACAGCGCTCAACGGTCCCGGAGAGCAGGATGGCAGTGGCTGCACGCCCCGGGGCAGTCACTATATCCGTGCCAGCATTGGCGGCGGACTTCCTTCAGGAACCGTGTTCCGGGCCCGGCGACCTACCGGTGAAGTCTTCAACCCCGAACTTGCCCTGGCCCACCCCGGTCGCGACTGGATTCTGTCCCGGATTCTCTGGCTGTGTGGCCTGGAGTGGGGGAGAAACCGCGGCCCGGGTGTCGATACTTTCCGTCGCTTCATATACATTCACGGCACACCGAACAGTGAGCCCATGGGGGTGCCGCTGTCCCATGGCTGCGTGCGGATGCGAAATGCCGATGTGATTGATCTGTTTGGCCGGGTGGGGCCGGGCACCGCCGTTACCATCCGTTAAACCTTTTTTTATCAGAGGAATCCGATGATCGGGGAACTTGTGGCCATGGTGAATGGCTGGATTGAGAATTTCGGGCTGCTGTCTGAAGCCTGGCGCGTGGGAATCGTAGTGTTCGCGCTGGTGTTCGGCACCGCCACGGTGGCCTACATCGCCAGCCACATAATTGGCGCGCTGGAACGCCGGTTCAGCAAGACCAGGAACCTGTGGGATGACGCCCTTCTGCATGCGTCCCGGAAACCCGTGGTGGTATTCGTCTGGTTGCAGGGGGTGTACTGGGCCGCCGAGGTGGCACACCGGTACTCTGACGCCGAGATCTTCAAGGCCAATGAAACCGTGCTCAGAGTGGGCTTCGTGTTTGTTCTGGTCTGGACGGTTCTGCGCCTGATAAAGGAAGGCGAAGCGATATTGGTTTCGCCCGTGAAGATGAAAAAGCCCATGGACTACACCACCGTCAACGCGGTGAGCAAGTTGTCCCGGGCCGTGGTTATAATTACGGCGCTACTGACCCTTTTGCAATCCCTGGGCTACAGCATGTCCGGGGTTCTGGCATTCGGTGGCGTGGGCGGTATTGCCGTCGGTTTTGCCGCCAAGGATCTGCTGGCGAACTTCTTTGGCGGCTTTATCATCCATCTGGACCGGCCGTTCAAGGTGGGCGACTGGGTGCGCTCCCCCGACCGCAACATTGAAGGCACGGTGGAGCATATTGGCTGGCGGCTGACCACGGTGCGCACCTTCGACAAACGCCCGTTGTATGTTCCGAATGCCGTGTTTACCACCATCGCAGTTGAAAATCCGTCCCGCATGACCAACCGGCGGATCTCCGAAACCATCGGTATCCGTTATGCCGATGTCGGCCAGATTGCAACGATTGTGGCCGACATCAGGGCCATGCTTGAGCAACATGAAGACATAGACGCCAACCAGACCCTGATCGTGAACTTCCTTGAGTTCAACGCGTCGTCCCTGGATATCATGGTTTACACCTTTACCAAGACGGTCGAATGGGTTCGCTTCCATGAGGTGAAACAGGATGTGCTGCTGAAAATCAGCGACATTATCGTGGGTTACGGTGCCGAAGTGGCCTTTCCGACACGCACCTTGCACCTGCCCGAACGTATTCGTCTGGCGGCAGAGGAGCGTGAGGAGGCAGGCAGCTGGGATAAAGCGGCTGCTTCCGGGGATTCGTCTGCAAAAGCCGGGGAGCGCCAGACCGTTGGCGATCTGGATGAATCAGGAGAGTCAGAATGATATCGTCAGCAAAACCTCACCCCGTGGGCGTTATCGGTGGCACTGGTCTGACAACCCTGTCGGACCTGGAAATTACCGGCGAAAGGCAAGTCGAGACGCCCTGGGGCGTCCCTTCCGCGCCGCTGGTTGATGGCCGGTTGGGCGACCAGCCGGTGATCTTTCTGTCACGCCATGGCAATCCTCATCGCCTCCCGCCCCACCAGGTGAACTACCGTGCCAACCTTCAGGCTCTCTATGACAGCGGCGCGCGGACGGTTGTCGGCGTCAATGCGGTTGGCGGGATTCACCGTGACATGGGGCCGGCGCAGGTGGTGGTCCCCGACCAGATCATTGACTACACCTGGGGGCGCGCCAGTACGTTCTTTGAGGGCGATCTGCAGTCGGTCACCCATATTGATTTCACCTGGCCCTACGATGACAGCGCCCGCCAGATTCTGATTGATGCCGCTGGCGCGGAGAAGGTGCCATTCTCCGGCTTCGGAGTCTATGGGGCAACCCAGGGGCCGAGGCTGGAAACGGCGGCGGAGATCCTCCGGATGGAGCGGGACGGCTGTGATCTGGTGGGCATGACCGGGATGCCGGAAGCCGCGCTGGCGGCAGAGTTGGGTATGCGCTATGTCTGCCTCGGGCTGGTGGTTAACTGGGCGGCCGGCAAGTCCGACCACATCATCACCATGGCAGAAATTGAAGAGGCCATTGAGCAGGGGATGTCCGGTGTCAGGCGCATCCTGGAAGTCTCAATAGCCAGCCTCGGTGCGCTTACTCCGCTGCCTCAATGCTCTTGAAGAAAATCAGGACGCCGATGGTGGGGGAGTCCAGAAAGTGGATTTCCTCGCTGCGCATCCGGCGGGTTTCCCGAATCCAGGTGAGCAGTTCCAGCGGGACCGGTTCAGCCCTCAGCGCTTGCGCTTGAACGGCCAGGTTGCCAGTTGAGGCAGTGGCCGGGGCTGCTGCGCCTTCAGGCGTCGAGGCGCCATCAGCGGCGGTCGTCGGGATTTGTCCGGCCATCGGCTCATTGAGCGCCTGCTGTGCGGGCGCGGCGCGCTGCCAGTGATTCAGGTGAACATTGACATGTAGATAGCGCTCGCGGTCGATGGTGATGTGGCCTTCTATCTCCCGGGTTGCGGCACCCTCAATCCAGTCGCCGACCGCAACCCTCAGGGGGCTGCCCTCATAATTCGGTGGGAAGGCCTGGTACCAGCCTGCCCTTGCCAGCACGCGATACCGGCCACTGCGTTCCAGACGCGCGGCTGCGTTTGCCAGATACAGCTCGTTCGGGGGTACCAGGTCCAGCGTGCTTTCTGTGGCGCCGCCCTGAAGCACTGACCAGAGCACCTCGTCGGTTTTCACCGGCGGCTCCACGTCGCGATCCGACATGTGCTCATTCACCGCCTCGGGCTCGACAATCCGCTCAACAATCACGAATTCAGCGCGGTAATAGTCCTCCGGAACGGGTTTGCCCGGTGCCAGTGGCAGATTGTCGCGCTCTGGTTGCTGGGCATGGCCGGGGATTGCAAAGGTCAGCAGAATTGCTGCCAGAAAGGCCCGTGTCGCGTATCGGTACGAGCGAATTCCATCAATCTGCAAGGGTAGTACTCCACATGTTGATCGGGCGTTCATGAGCCGGATGCGCCACGCTTTTCAGGCTTCAGTTCGCCTAGCATCCGGGAAACACCGTCGAGTTTACCACCGGTTGTCGTATCCTTCAGCCGGAACCGGAAGCTGTTGGCGCCTTCAAGCCGATACTGGTCAGGGCCGGATTGCACTTTTTTAACAAGAACCAGCGGGTCGACCGGCGTGGAGCTGCCAAACTCCAGCCGCGCCCATTCCTTGCCAGCATCGACTTTTACAATGCCCAGAGCCTCTGCCTGGAGCCTGAGCTCGGTCTGGCGGATCAGGTTCTTGGCCGAATCCGGTAATAATCCGAACCGGTCGATCATCTCAACCTGAAGTTCTTTTAATGCGTTAATGTTATCCACGCTGGCAATGCGCTTGTACAGCATCAGCCGGTTATGGACATCCGGCAGGTAATCCTCGGGAATCAGGGCCGGAATGCGCAGGTTCATTTCGGTGCCATGGCTCAGTGGCAGGTCGGCATTGGGCGTCCGGCCCTCCCGTATCGCCTTGACGGCCTCGTCCAGCAGTTGCATGTACAGGGTAAAACCGATGCTTTCGATCTGGCCACTCTGTTCTTCGCCGAGCAACTCGCCGGCACCCCGGATTTCCAGGTCGTGGGTGGCAAGCATGAAGCCGGCGCCCAGATCCTGGGCTTCCGAGATGGCGTCCAGCCGTTTTTTTGCATCGGAGCTGATGGCCTTGGGGGGTGGCGTCAGCAGGTAAGCGTAGGCCTGGTGGTGCGAGCGACCCACCCGGCCGCGGAGCTGGTGCAACTGTGCCAGACCGAACTTGTCGGCCCGTTCGATAATGATGGTATTTGCGCTGGGAATGTCGATGCCGGTTTCGATGATGGTGGTGCACACCAGCACATTGAACCGCTTGTGGTAGAAATCGGACATGATCTGTTCCAGGTCCCGCTCCCGCATCTGGCCATGAGCCACGCCCACGCGGGCTTCAGGGATCAGTGCCCGAAGGTCCTCGGCGGTCTTTTCAATGGTCGCGACATCATTGTGCAGGAAGTACACCTGGCCGCCCCGGAGAATCTCCCGGAGGATGGCTTCCTTGACCATGGGGTTGTCACGCTGCCGGACAAAGGTTTTTACCGACAGCCGCCTGGCCGGCGGCGTGGCGATGATCGACAGGTCCCTCAGGTGGCCCATGGCCATGTTGAGCGTGCGGGGAATCGGTGTCGCTGTCAGGGTGAGCATGTCGACTTCCGCTCTCAACGCCTTAAATTTTTCTTTCTGCTGAACCCCGAATCGGTGCTCTTCGTCGATGATCACCAGCCCGAGGTTCTTGAACCGGATGTCGCCCTGAAGCAGTTTGTGGGTGCCGATCACGATGTCGGCCTTACCGTTTTCAATGGCGTCCATCGCCTTGCTGGTCTGGCCGGCCGACCGGAAGCGGCTGAGCAGTTCCACCTGTACCGCAGTGTCGGAAAAGCGGTCGCGGAAGGATTCGTAGTGTTGCTGGGCCAGCAGGGTTGTCGGTACCAGCACGGCCACCTGTTTGCCGGACCAGGTGGCCATAAAGGCGGCGCGCATGGCCACTTCGGTTTTTCCGAAGCCGACGTCGCCACAGACAAGCCGGTCCATCGGGCGTTCGCTGGTCATATCCTCAATAACCGACTCGATGGCGATCTGCTGGTCGGGGGTCTCCTCGAAGGGGAACCCGGCGGCAAAGGCCCGGTAGGCCTCTTTCGGGTCTTCAAAGCTGAAACCCTTGCGAGCCTCCCGGCGGGCGTAGACATCCAGCAGTTCGGCAGCGGTGTCGCGGATTTTCTCCAGCGCTTTCTGCTTGGTTGTGCTCCAGCGATCCGTGCCGAGTTTGTGCAGCGGGGCGTGCTCGGTGTCGTTACCGGCGTAACGGGAGATCAGATGCAGGCTGGATACCGGTACATAGAGCTTGGAGCCGCCGGCGTACTCCAGCATCAGAAATTCACTGGCATCGCCCTCAACGGTAATGGTTTCCAGGCCCCGGTAACGGCCGACACCATGGTCAATATGCACGACCGGCGCGCCTATGCGCAGTTCCGACAGGTCACGGAAGCCGGAATCGTCGGTTTCCGTCGGCTTGTCCCGTCGCCGTCTCTGCAGCACCCGTTCCCCGAACAGTGCGGTTTCGGTAATCAGCGCGAGCCCGTGCTCCGGCAGCAGGAGTCCCTGCTCCATGGGGGCGATGGTGATCCCCAGCGGGCAGTCGCTGTCCTGCACAAAGGCCTGCCAGCCGGCCAGTGTCTCCAGTTCAAGGCCCTGGTCTCCCAGGTTGTCGATCAGCGCCTCGCGGCGGCCGGAGGATTCCGCGCAGATCAGCACCCGGCCACTGAACGCCCCGAGAAACCGCTTCAGGCGGCCGGAGGGGTCGGCAGCGCGGCCGTCCATGGCAATATCGGGTAGGGATTCACTCGGGCAGTTGACCGCTCCGGCGGCATCGGAGGTTTGTGAGGAGAGCGATACCCGTGGAAACCCCTTCAGGTAACCGAACAGTTCATCCTGCTGCAGGAACAGGCGGCCAGGTGGCAGGATGGGCCGCAGCCGGTCGTGCCGGCGGTCTTCGTAGCGGTCCCGGGTTTCGGAATCGAAGTGGCTGACGGCGTCGTTCAGCTCCGCCGCCGTGAACACATGGGTTGTGCCGGGCAGATAATCGAACAGCGTCGCTGTTTCGTCGAAGAACAGGGGCAGGTAGTACTCGATGCCCGGCGGCGTAATGCCCTGGGTGACATCCTGATAGATCGGTGTGTCCTTGTCGGCGTTGGGAAACTGCTCAAACCAGCGGCTGCGGAACCCCGAGCGGGCTTCCTTGTGCCAGGGAAATTCGTAAGCCGGCAGCAGTTCGATCCGATCAATACGATCGATGGATCGCTGGCTCTCCGGGTCAAAGGTGCGGAGGGTTTCAATCTCGTCATCGAACAGATCGATCCGGTAGGGCTGGCTGGCCCCCATGGGAAAGATGTCGAGGATTGCCCCGCGGACGGCATATTCGCCATGCTCGTAGACATTCTCCGCGTGTCGGTATCCCGCGGCTTCCAGTTGCATCCGCCAGTTGGCGATGTCCACGGACTGGCCGACTTCCAGTAACAGGGTGTTGCCCTGGAGGTAGCTGACCGGAGGCAGCCGGTGCATCAGGGTCCGTGCCGGCACCACGAGCACGCCGTGGCTGGTTGAGGGCAACCGGTGCAGGGTGCGGATGCGCCGCGAGGTGATGTCCTGGTGCGGCGAGAACAGGTCATAGGGCAGGGTTTCCCAGTCTGGAAGCGACAGCAGTTCCAGGCCGTCCTCGCTGATTGCCGGACCATCCTCCTCAGCGGCCAGGCCGAGGAAAAAGCGCATGGCCTGTTCCAGGCGGATGGCATCGTCGGTGCTGCGGGTGATGACCAGGGTCAGGCCCTTGTGGGCGCGGGCGCTTTCACAGATGGCCAGCGCGTCACTGCTGCCGTGCAATTGGCCCCAAAGGCGATGATCGGCCGGCCGGGTTGGAAACTCCGGGGCGATCAGGGTCTGGGCTGGCGGGCGGGTGGTTGCACCTTGGCTCATGGGCAGTCTGGTTCTCCTGCAGTGGATGTCCGGGAGGCGGCGAGCCGCGTATTCTAACGCCCGGAGCTGACGCTGTCATGGCGGCTGCGGCCGGCGGCTTTCAGGGTTTGTGGCCGAAAGCGGATGTCTACGAAGGTCTTGGCCGCCCGTATTTGCGGTCGACCGGATTAAGTTGGATAATATGCGCCCCAATTTCCAAGTGCCAATTGCCGAGGTCACAGCGTGAGTCACGAACAGATCAATCAGTACCTGTCCAACTGGACTGAACGAGAATCCACTGCGGAAGCCATGATTCCGCTGATCGGCCGTCTCTACCGCAAGAACAACGTGGTGACTTCTGTCTATGGCCGCGCAATCATTAACCAGTCTGTTATCGATATCATCCGGGCCCACCGGTTCGTGCGTCAGGTTGAAGATAGCGAGCTGTCTGTGTGCGACACCCTGCCGATCCTCGAGGCCATGGACAAGCTTGATCTTGGCCGTGCCCACATTGATATCGGCAAGCTGGCGGTCAAGTTCAAGGAAGAGGGCGGTGACCTCACCGACTTCCTGCAGCGCGAGATTGGTCCCGTGATTGGCCAGTACGCAGCCCAGTCCGAGGAAGATGCCAACAACGACACCAAGGACGTGGTTCTGTACGGTTTCGGCCGAATTGGTCGGCTTCTGGCGCGGATCCTGATCGAGAAGGCCGGCGGCGGTAACAACCTGCGCCTGCGGGCGATCGTGGTTCGCCAGGGTGGTGCCGAGAATGATCTGGAGAAGCGTGCAAGCCTGCTGCGCCGCGACTCGGTTCACGGTCCGTTTGACGGCACGATTTCCGTTGACGAAAAGGAATCGGCGCTTATTGCCAACGGTAACTACATCAAGGTTATCTATTCCGATGGTCCCGACAAGGTGGACTACACCCAGTACGGCATTAACAACGCCATCGTGGTTGATAATACCGGTAAATGGCGTGACGAAGCGGGCCTGGGCCTGCATCTGAAGTCCAGGGGCGTAAGCCGGGTGATCCTGACCGCGCCGGGCAAGGGCGACATCAAGAACATCGTGTATGGCATCAACAATGACTGGATCACCGATGACGACAAGATCCTGTCGGCTGCGTCCTGTACCACCAATGCCATTACGCCGGTCCTGAAGGCGATTGAGGACGAGTACGGAATCGAAGACGGGCACGTTGAGACCGTCCACTCCTACACCAACGACCAGAACCTGATTGACAACTACCACAAGGGCAGCCGCCGTGGCCGCAGTGCCGCCCTGAATATGGTGATCACTGAAACCGGCGCAGCCAAGGCGGTTGCCAAGGCACTGCCGGTTCTCAAGGGCAAGCTGACTGGTAACGCCATTCGGGTGCCGACCCCGAACGTCTCGATGGCCATTCTGAATCTCAACCTCAAGAAGGAGGTTGATGTGGAAGGTGTCAATGAATACCTCCGGGAAATGGCCCTGCACTCCGAGTTGCAGAAGCAGATCGATTTCGTGAACTCGCCGGAAGTCGTTTCCACCGACTTTGTGGGTTCCCGCCATGCCGGTATCGTGGACGCCCAGGCAACCATTGCCAGTGGCAAGCGACTGATCCTGTACGTCTGGTATGACAACGAATTCGGTTACAGCGCCCAGGTAATCCGGGTGGTCAATCAGATGGCTGGCGTTAACTACCCCATCTTCCCCAAGCGCGCGCGCGACTGATCGCTCCGGGCCGGGTTTCTGACCCGGGAAGCGTGAAAACCCCGACAGTTTTTGCTGTCGGGGTTTTTTGTTTTTCCGATCTGTGAGTTGTGCGGTTTACGTTCGGGCACAAACCTGTTCCGGTTTCTGGTGGAAATAGGTTTCCTTAATCTCTATAATTGGCGCGATTTTGGGTACGTCTGGCACCCCGTTTCTCAACGTTTTCTGGGCCGCAGGGGTTGGGCGTTACAAATCCTTTGAATAGTTTCTGATGATTGGACGAGGCTAATGATTAAGATCAAAAAAGGCCTGGATCTTCCCATCAGCGGCGCTCCCCAACAGACCATTACAGACGGCAAACCCGTTCGCCACGTGGCGTTGATCGGTTTTGACTACAACGGCATGAAGCCGACGATGGCTGTGAAAGAGGGGGACCGTGTCAAGCGCGGTACGCTGCTGTTCACGGACAAGAAGACCGAAGGCGTTCGTTATACTTCACCCGCCGCCGGCGTAGTGAAAGAGATCAACCGTGGGGAGCGTCGTGTTTTCCAGTCAATCGTTATCGAGATCGATGGCGACGAGGCTGAATCCTTCGCGCGTTATAGTGCCGCAGATCTGGCCGGCCTTGAGCGCCAGCAGGTCGTTGACAACCTGGTCGAATCCGGCTTGTGGACAGCGTTTAAAACGCGTCCGTACAGCAAGGTTCCGGAAATTGACTCGGCGCCTCACTCCATTTTCGTGTCCGTGATGGACACCAATCCGCTGGCAGCCGATCCGACCGTTATTATCGGTGAGAACAGCCAGGCCTTTGAACACGGCCTGACCATCCTGACCAGGCTGACCACTGGCAAGGTGTTTGTCACTGGCAAGCCAGGCTCCAATGTTGCCGTTCCCAAACACGATGCGGTCGAAGTGCAGCAGTTCGACGGCGTCCACCCTGCCGGTAATGTCGGTACCCATATCCACCATCTGGATCCGGTATCCGGCAGCAAAACGGTCTGGTCCATCAACTACCAGGATGTGATCGATATCGCCCGACTGTTCGAAACCGGTGAAGTACCGGTCGAGCGAATTGTGGCTATTGGTGGCCCCAAAGCGGTGAAGCCCCGGCTGGTCCGTACCCGTTTGGGTGCCAGCCTGCCGGAACTTCTGGACGGTGAGGTTGCCACAGACTGTGAGGTGCGCCTGATCTCCGGCTCCGTGTTCGGTGGCCGTCGCGGCGATGGCCCCTGCGCCTATCTGGGCCGTTTCGCCAACCAGGTGTCCGTTCTGGAAGAAGGCAACAAGCGCGAGTTCATGGGTTGGCTGTCGCCCGGTGCCAACAAGTTCTCGATCATGAATATTTACCTGTCCAAGCTGGTTGGTGGCAAACGGTTTGATATGACGACCACCACCAACGGTAGTGAGCGGGCGATGGTGCCGGTCGGGGTCTATGAAAAGGTGATGCCACTGGACATCCTGCCTACCCAGTTGTTGCGGTCACTGATTGTGGGCGACACGGAAATGGCGCAGAAGCTGGGCGCGTTGGAACTGGATGAAGAGGATCTGGCACTGTGTACCTTCGTGTGCCCGGGTAAATATGAATATGGTCCGATTCTCCGCGAGAACCTGACCCGAATCGAGATCGAGGGCTAATACGATGGCTATCAGACAGTTTCTCGATGGAATCGAGCATCACTTTGAAAAAGGTGGCAAGTACGAGCGCTGGTATGCGCTCTACGAGGCGGTAGATACCATTTTCTACTCGCCGGCGAGCGTGACCTCCACCACCTCCCACGTGCGCGATGGTATTGACCTGAAGCGCATTATGATCACGGTGTGGCTGTGTACCTTCCCGGCGATGTTCTTCGGTATGTGGAATATCGGCTTTCAGGCCAACAGTTATCTGGCGGCCAATCCGGAGGCCATGATTGCTGACGGAGGCCTGCGTACTGCCTTTATCCAGGCCCTGGCCGTAACCGGAGCCGCTGCCGGAGTCTGGGATAACTTCGTTTATGGCCTGGCCTACTTCGTGCCCATCTACTTCGTGACCTTCGTAGTGGGTGGCTTCTGGGAAGTCCTGTTTGCCACCGTGCGCCGCCATGAAGTTAACGAAGGCTTCTTCGTAACTTCAATCCTGTTTGCCCTGATCTGCCCGCCCACGATCCCGCTGTGGCAGGTGGCATTGGGTATCTCCTTCGGTGTGGTCATCGGTAAGGAAGTGTTCGGCGGTACCGGCAAGAACTTCCTGAATCCGGCCCTGACCGGCCGCGCCTTCCTGTACTTTGCGTACCCGGCACAGATCTCCGGCGACACCATCTGGACCGCAGTTGACGGCTTCAGTGGCGCCACCGCCCTGAGCTGGGCAGCGTCGGGAGGCCTGGAAGCGCTGCAGCAGAACATCGGCTGGATGAATGCTTTCATCGGCACCATCCAGGGCTCCGTGGGTGAAACCTCCACCCTGGCAATCCTGATCGGTGGCCTGATCCTGCTGGTCATGAAGATTGCGTCCTACCGGATTGTCGGTGGTGTCCTGATTGGCATGATCGGCATGTCGCTGGTGTTCAATCTGATCGGCTCGAACACCAACCCGATGTTTGCCGTGCCGGCATACTGGCATCTGGTCATGGGTGGTTTCGCCTTTGGCATGATGTTCATGGCCACCGACCCGGTGTCGGCGGCGATGACCAATACCGGCCGCTGGTGCTTCGGCATTCTGGTGGGCGTGATGACGGTGCTGATCCGTGTGGTCAACCCGGCGTTCCCGGAGGGCATCATGCTTGCGATTCTGTTCGCCAACCTGTTCGCGCCGCTGATGGATCATTTCGTGGTCCAGGCCAACATCAAACGGAGGCTTGCACGTGGCTAAATCCAGGGAAACTGTCACCAGAACGGTTTTGGTTGCGTTGGTACTGAGTGTTTTCTTCTCGGTGATCGTGTCGAGCGCCGCCGTAATGCTCAAACCGTTGCAGGTTAAAAACCAGAATCTGAACATCAAGACCAACATTCTGGCAGCCGCCGATATGCTGCCGGCAAGCCCCAGCCCGGACGAGATCGAAGAGGCCTTCGCCAAATTCGAGGTCAAGCTGGTTAACCTGAAAACCGGAGAATACGTGGAACCCAGTTTCGTGGGTGTCAAGGAGCCGATGAGTTACGACATGTACAAGGCGGCCTCCAACCCGAAACTGTCTACGGACATTCCGGCAGACCAGGACAAGGCGGGTATCGGTCGGCGCCCGGATGTCGCCAAGGTCTACATACTCCGCGACAATGGGGAGCTGAAGAAGGTGGTTCTGCCGATTCACGGTTATGGCCTGTGGTCCACACTTTACGGGTTCGTTTCCCTGAAGGGCGATGCCAACACCATTGAAGGGCTTGGCTTCTACCAGCAGGCGGAAACCCCGGGCCTGGGCGGTGAAGTCGACAACCCGCGCTGGAAAGCCCAATGGGAGGGCAAGGTGGTCTATGGCGAGGATATGACCGAGCCGAAGATCCAGCTCGTCAAGGGCGGGGTGACGGAAAACACCAAGAACAAGCAACACAAGGTGGATGCCCTGTCGGGCGCCACGCTCACCAGCCGGGGTGTTCAAAACCTTGTCAATTATTGGTTGGGTGACCGTGGCTATGCCCAGTACCTGAAAAACTTGCGCCAAGGGGAGGTCTGATCATGGCAAATGCATCAGCCAAACAGGTTCTTTTCGAACCGATTTTCAGTAATAACCCGATTGCATTGCAGATTCTGGGTATCTGCTCCGCACTGGCGGTGACATCCAGCCTGAGCGTCACTATCGTAATGTGTATTTCGGTGACTGCGGTAACTGCCTTCTCCAGCATGGCGATCTCCCTGATCCGTGCCCAGATCCCGGGCAGCATCCGGATCATCGTGCAGATGACGATCATTGCCTCCCTGGTTATTGTGGTGGATCAGTTGCTCAAGGCTTACGCCTATGAAATCAGCAAACAGTTGTCTGTGTTTGTTGGTCTGATTATCACCAACTGTATTGTTATGGGCCGTGCCGAAGGCTTTGCCATGCAGAATGGCCCCTGGCTAAGCTTCCTTGACGGTATCGGTAATGGCCTTGGCTACTCGGTTCTGCTGCTGTTCGTGGGCTTCTGGCGCGAGCTGTTCGGCTCGGGCTCGCTGTTCGGCTTCACGATCCTGACGCCGGTGAGTGATGGTGGCTGGTATGTGACCAACGGCTTGCTGCTGCTGCCACCGAGCGCGTTCTTTATTATCGGTCTGAGCATCTGGGCGCTGCGCACCTGGAAGCCTGATCAGGTTGAAGAGCCTGATTACAAACTGTCTGCTCACAAAGTCCGGGAGGCCTTCTGATGGAACATTATCTGAGTCTTCTGGTAAAGGCGGTTTTCATTGAAAACATGGCACTGGCCTTCTTCCTCGGGATGTGTACGTTTATCGCGATTTCCAAGAAGATCGAGGCCGCTATTGGCCTCGGTATTGCGGTTGTCGTGGTTCTGACGATTACCGTCCCGGTGAATAATCTCATCTACAACTACGTGTTGAGAGAAGGGGCGCTGGACTGGGCCGGGTTGCCCAATACCGACCTGAGTTTCCTCGGTCTGATCACCTACATCGGTGTTATCGCCGCCATCGTTCAGATCATGGAGATGGTGATGGATAAATACATCCCGGCGCTGTACGCCGCGCTGGGTGTGTTTCTGCCTCTGATCACCGTGAACTGCGCCATTCTGGGAGCGGCACTGTTCATGGTCGAGCGTGACTATGAGTTCGGTGAGAGCGTTGTCTACGGTTTTGGCGCCGGCCTGGGCTGGGCCCTGGCCATCGTTGCCCTGGCGGGCATCCGGGAGAAGCTGAAGTACAGTGACGTGCCTCCCGGCCTTCGTGGTCTTGGTATCACATTCATAACCGTTGGGCTGATGTCCCTGGGCTTTATGTCCTTCTCCGGCATCTCCCTGTAAGGCATCCGGTGATTGGGTTTAACGAAAAGGCGAGACCATGAGTACAGAAATCATTCTTGGTGTGGTCATGTTCACCGTTATCGTGCTGGCGCTGGTTGCGATCATTCTCGCGGCCCGGTCCAGGCTCGTAAGCACCGGTGATGTGACGATTGAGATCAACGACGATCCTGAACATACGCTGAAGACCGAAGCTGGCGGCAAGCTGCTCGGTACTCTCGCAAGTAACGGCATCTTCCTGTCTTCCGCCTGCGGTGGCGGTGGCACTTGCGCCCAGTGCAAGTGCAAGGTGTTCGAAGGCGGTGGCGCCATGCTGCCGACCGAAAAAACACACTTTACCAACCGGGAAGAGAAAGAAGGCTGGCGCCTTTCCTGCCAGGTTCCTGTCAAGCAGGACATGAAGGTTGAGGTGCCGGAAGAGTTCTTCGGCGTCAAGAAGTGGGAATGCGAGGTTGTGTCCAACCACAACGTGGCCACCTTCATCAAGGAACTGGTGCTGAAACTGCCGGAAGGGGAAGAGGTGGATTTCCGCGCCGGTGGTTACGTGCAGCTGGAATGCCCTCCCTACGAGATCGAGTTCAAGGATTTCGATATCGAGGAAGAGTTCCACGAAGACTGGGACAAGCACAACATCTGGCGGTACAAGGCAATCAACAAGGAAGACACCATTCGCGCCTATTCCATGGCGAACTACCCGGAAGAGAAAGGTGTTCTCAAGTTCAACATCCGTATTGCCACGCCGCCGCCGGGAACCGACCATCTGCCGGGCATCATGTCCAGCTATGTGTTCAACCTGAAGCCGGGTGACAAGGTGACCGTAATGGGGCCGTTCGGTGAGTTCTTTGCCAAAAAGACCGATGCCGAGATGGTGTTTATTGGTGGTGGTGCCGGCATGGCTCCGATGCGCTCCCACATCTTCGACCAGCTCAAGCGCCTGAATTCCAAACGCAAGATCAGCTTCTGGTACGGCGCCCGCAGTGTCCGCGAGATGTTCTACGTGGAAGACTTCGACATGCTGCAGGACGAAAACGAGAACTTCGAGTGGCACGTTGCTCTGTCCGACGCCTTGCCGGAAGACAACTGGGAAGGCCCGACCGGCTTTATCCATAACGTGTTGTACGAGAACTATCTGAAGGATCACCCGGCGCCGGAGGATTGTGAGTTCTACATGTGTGGGCCCCCAATCATGAACGCGTCCGTGATCAAGATGCTCAAAGATATGGGCGTTGAGGACGAAAATATCATGCTGGATGACTTTGGGGGTTAAGGTTCTCTGATGACATCCTCAAGGTATTTGCCCGCCCGGGTAGTCTGGGTCAGCGCACTTTTTGCGCTGGCTCTGGCAACCCTGGCGGGTTGTTCATTTCAGGACGAGAAAAAAGTCTGGGAAATTTCCGGTGGCGTTTTCGGTACTACGTACCACATCAGTGTGGTAATGCCTGACGACCCGGAACGCCTGCAGGCGCTGGCGGATGGCATTGAGGCGGCGATGCAGGAAGTCGACATGACAATGTCAACCTGGAAGCCGGCCTCCGAGCTCTCCCGGTTCAACAGTCTGGAGAACCAGAATGACTGGGTTCCCGTCTCTGACTCGCTGTACACCGTGCTGAATAAGGCCCAGGAGATTTCCCGGCTAAGCGATGGTGCCTTCGACATCACCGTAGGGCCCGTGGTTAACCTCTGGGGCTTCGGCCCGGAAGCCCGCCCCGAAGAGGTTCCGCCCGAAGACCTGCTGGCCGAGCGGCTCTCTCAGGTCGGTTTTGAGCGGCTCATGCTGCGCGAGAACCCGAAGTCAATCCGGGCCCGTGGGCATCTTTACCTGGATCTCTCCGCGATTGCCAAGGGCTATGGCGTTGATGTGGTGGCCCGCTACCTGGACGGGCACCAGGTGAGTAGCTATCTGGTGGAAATCGGTGGAGAGGTTCGGGTTAGCGGCAAGAAGCCCAATGGCGACAGCTGGCGCCTTGCGATTGAGCAGCCGGTCAGTGGCGAACGTGCGGTGAACCGGATTGTTGCGATGAGTGATGGTGCCATGGCGACCTCGGGCGACTATCGGAACTATTACGAATCGGAAGGGCGGCGCTATTCCCATACAATAGACCCTGAGACCGGGAAACCGATCCGCCATAACCTGGCGTCGGTTTCGGTGATTGCGGACGACTGCATGACAGCCGACGCACTGGCGACCGCATTTACGGTCATGGGGCGGGAAAAGGCCGAGGCGCTGGCAACACGGGACAATATTCCCGCCTATTTTATTGTGCGGGAAAAGAGCGGCTTCCAGACCTATCAGACGCCCGCCTTTTCCTCGTATGTGGTTCAGTAAAGGAGGGCAGTATGGGTACGTTTCTTCTTGTCTTGTTCATTGTCGTGCTATTGGTTGCCGCCATGTCGATCGGCGTGATTTTTGGCCGCAAACCGATCAGCGGTACTTGTGGGGGCATAGGCGCCTTGGGTATCAGCGCATCCTGTGAAATCTGTGGTGGTAACGTCAAAAAGTGTGAAGAAGGCCGGGATGGTTCGGACGATGCCGAGGATCTGGCTTACGATGCCTCCAGGGACCGCCAATAGAAATTACCCTCAGAACCATACCCGCAGCGACTGCGAATTCGGTTCGCAGATAAGGAGTTATTGCACAGATGGCGGAACATCATTACGACGTTGTTGTGATCGGCGCTGGCCCTTCAGGGGAAGGTGCGGC
The DNA here is from genome assembly GCF_001045555.1 of Marinobacter subterrani. Lineage (NCBI taxonomy): Bacteria > Pseudomonadati > Pseudomonadota > Gammaproteobacteria > Pseudomonadales > Marinobacteraceae > Marinobacter > Marinobacter subterrani. Next base: position 1,154,894 of record NZ_LFBU01000001.1, on the reverse strand, counting down.
GATGAATGCGACGAAACACGGCAAGCGTGTGGCGATCATAGAGGACAAACCGACCGTCGGCGGAAACTGCACACACTGGGGCACCATTCCGTCCAAGGCCCTGCGTCACTCGGTAAAGCAGATCATCACCTTCAACACCAACCAGATGTTCCGTGATATCGGTGAGCCCCGCTGGTTCTCCTTCCCGCGGGTACTGCAGAACGCCCAGAAGGTTATCGGCAAACAGGTCAAGCTCAGAACCCAGTTCTATTCCCGCAACCGTATTGACCTGATCAATGGGCGCGCCTCGTTCATTGACCAGAACCGGATTGAAGTACGCGGCAGCAAATCCAATGAAGTCCTGCATTTCAAGCAAGCCATCATAGCCACCGGTTCGCGCCCGTATCTGCCGCCAGATGTCGATTTCCGGCATCATCGGATTTATAACTCTGACACCATTCTTAACCTGTCACACACGCCCCGGACGCTGATCATTTATGGCGCAGGTGTGATCGGCTCGGAATACGCCTCGATTTTTGCCGGGCTGGGTGTGAAAGTGGATTTGATTAACCCCGGTAGCCGCCTGCTCAATTTCCTGGATGACGAAATCTCTGACGCCCTGAGCTACCACCTTCGCAACAACGGTGTGCTGGTGCGCCACAACGAGCTTTACGAGACCGTGGTGGGCGATGATCATGGCGTGGTGCTGTCACTGCAGTCTGGCAAGAAAATCCGTGCTGACGCTTTCCTCTGGTGTAACGGCCGCAGTGGTAACACGGAAAGACTGGGGCTGGATAATATTGGCCTGGTACCGAACGGTCGCGGCCAGTTGGCGGTGGATGAGCACTACCGGACGGAAGTCGAGAATATCTACGCTGCGGGCGATGTCATCGGCTGGCCGAGCCTGGCCAGTGCCGCCTACGACCAGGGCCGCTCAGCCTCCTCGGACATTGTGAAGGATGAGTTCTACCGGTTCGTTTCGGATGTGCCGACCGGCATTTACACCATCCCGGAAATCAGCTCCGTTGGAAAAACCGAACGCGAACTGACTGAGGCCAAGGTTCCGTACGAGGTGGGCCAGGCGTTCTTCAAGGACCTGGCGCGGGCCCAGATAACCGGTGAAGCGGTCGGCATGCTGAAGCTGCTGTTCCACCGTGAGACCCGCCAGATTCTGGGCATTCACTGCTTTGGTGACCAGGCGGCGGAAATCGTCCACATCGGCCAGGCGATCATGAATCAGGAGGGCGAGTCGAACTCCCTTAACTACTTTATCAATACCACCTTCAACTACCCGACCATGGCTGAAGCCTACCGGGTGGCAGCACTGAACGGCCTGAACCGTATCTTCTGAGGTTTGCATGATGAAGACGGGTCATGAAGACGGGGTCAGATGAAAGCCTTCATCTGACCCCATGTTCTGACCCCATGTTCTGACCCCGAGTTCAGCCTCCCGGGGTTAGATGAGCGCTTTCATCTGACCCCATGTTCATATCTGACCCCAGCTTCATTTCCGTCTCCGTATCCAGTCCCTGCCTCTCCCTTGCAGGCAAGCTCAGCAAGGCCCTGGCCCGGTTATCGAAAAACATCCGGGTGCTGGTGGGGTAGTCAGTAATAATGCTGTCGACGCCCATCTCTTCCAGTTGCAACATGTCGTGGATCCGGTTCACCGTCCAGGTGGACACGTGCATGCCACGTCGGTGGGCCTGTTCGACCAGTTCTTTTGAGCACAGCTTCCAGTTAATGCACAGATATTCACACCCCAGCCGGCTGGCCATGCTGATCGGGCGGGGGAACTTGCGTTCCGTTACCAGGCCGATGCGGATGTTCTTGTTGCGCCGCCGGATTTCCTTCAGGAACCAGGTGTCGGACGAGGTGATGGCAGCGGTCTGATACAGGTTGCGGTGCTGGATGACCTCGGTCAGCCGGTTACAAAGGATATTCAGCCGGTGGCGGTTGTCTTTTTTGACTTCCAGTTGCAGATGTTCCAGATCGTCGAACTGGTCCAGCAGGTCGTCCAGCGAAGGTATACCGGTAGGCCTTGGCCAGGAACTGGTATTGCGCCGTGCGTCCATGGCAGCCAGCTCCGCCGCCGTGTATTTGCTGATAATGCCTTTCTGGCCGGTGGTGCGGTCCACCGACAGGTCGTGCACCAGCACCGGCTTGCCATCCTTCGACAGCACCAGATCGAGCTCGAAGTGCCGAATACCGTGCCGGTAGGCATGGATGAATCCGGGAAGGGTATTTTCCGGGGCTTCTCCCTTAGCGCCCCTGTGTCCGTAGACAATCATTCCGATGCGTTATCCTTAAGGCGTTGGTAAATGGCCTGGCGCTTTTTCCAGGTGTCGTGGCAGAGGTGGATATCTTCCAGGTACGCCGGCAATTCATGCATCAGCAGGGCCTGGGGGCCATCCACAAGGGCCTTTTCCGGTTTCGGGTGGAAATCCACCAGCACCATGTTGGCGCCGGCAATAACGCCCTGGGCGGTGGCGTGCATGACATCGAGAATGCCATCCGGAGACTTCTCGCGGGTGCCTACCGAGTGGGAGGGGTCAACGCACACCGGCATGCGGGTGAGGCGCTTTACGGCCGGCACGTGGGCAAAATCCACCATATTGCGATGGGGCTGGCCGGCCTCCGTTTTCATGCCCCGCAGGCAGAAGATAACGTTGGCATTCCCCTCGCTGGCCAGGTATTCACCGGCGTTCAGGGATTCGTTCAGGGTGATACCAAAACCCCGCTTGAGGAGCACGGGGTAGGTGCTCTGGCGACCAATGGCTTTGAGCAGCTCGAAGTTCTGGGTGTTCCGGGTGCCGACCTGAAGCATCACACCGGTGGGGCGCCCGAGTTTCTCCAGGCAGGTATCGATTTCCTCGATGTGGCTCTCGTGGGTGATCTCCATGGCGATCACCTTGATGCCATGCTTGCCCGCTTTCTCGAACACCCAGGGCAGGCAGCCCTTGCCATGGCCCTGGAAAGAATACGGATTGGTGCGCGGCTTGTAGGCGCCCATGCGGGTGCAGACCTGCCCGTTGTCCTCCAGTGCCTGCATCATCATTTCGACGTGCTCCGGCACATCGACGGCGCACAGGCCGGCAAAAATGTTCAGGTTGGACTGGTTGAACTCGACACCATTGTAGGTGAAGCCGCTCTGCCGGCGGTCATCCTTATGGCGGCCCAGAATCCGGTAATCGTCGGAGATGCGGACAGCCCGCTCCACCGCGGGAAGCGCCTCGATCTCTTCCTTGTTCAGACCCTTGGTGTCGCCCAGCAGGTAAATCTCGGTCAGCCGCTGGGTGGCGCCCTGTACCTCGTGAACTCGCACCGAAACCCCTGGCAGGTTTTCAAGGTAATGCATGGTCTGGCGGTATTCTGCGCTGTCCAGAGCCGTGTTGGGGTGAAGGATGGCTAACATGCTGTCTCCTTTTATGAGCCGGCGTCTTCCGCGCGGTGCCGCGCCTGCATGTATTCCCGATGATTAAGATGCAGCAGGTCCGCCATGCGGCGAATAAGGTGTTCTTCGTATTTGTCAATGCGCCCGTCCGCGAGCGCAACGCGCCAGATGCTCTCAAGCAGTGCCTGCTTGCCATCCTGATCCAGGTGCTCGTTGATCTGACCAGTAAACTCATAGAGCGAGGTGGCATCGTCTGCGTGGCTTAGGGCGTCTTCAAGAAGCTCTTCCGCCTCAGCCCGCGTTACCTGGTGGGCTTTCACCGCAGCCTCGACAATGGCCTGCTGTTCCCGCTGGTCCTCATCCTGATCGACTCGGGAAAGCTGAACCATTAATGCCGTTGCAGCCACGGCCAGTTGATGAGAATCGGGTTTCCTGCTGTCAGCTTCCGGTGCCGCGAACAGTTTTTTCAGGCGCTCGATCATGATCTGACAGTCCTACTACTGTGTTCGGTTTGAGGCGCGGAGTCAGGCGGCTTTCGCGAGCTGCCGGACCCGGCTTTCCAGTGTAATCTGGTCCGCCGTGAATCGGCGGATTCCATCGGCCAGTTTGTCCGTGGCCATGGCATCTTCGTTGGATTCCCAGCGGAACAGTTTTTCGTCAATCGTACCAAAGCGATCCGGTGAGCTGGCGGACCGGGCAGAAAGCCGCTGTGGCAGCTCGCCCTCGTCGTCTTTCAGTTCCTGCAGCAGGGCAGGGCTGATCGTCAACCGGTCGCACCCGGCCAGCATTTCGATTTCCCCGGTGTTCCGGAAGCTGGCGCCCATCACCACAGTATTGAAACCGTTGGCCTTGTAGTAATTGTAGATGCGGGTTACCGAAAGTACCCCCGGATCTTCGGCCGCGGGGTAACTGTCCCGGCCGCTGCTGGCCAGGTGCCAGTCAAGAATGCGCCCGACAAAGGGCGAGATCAGGAATGCCCCGGCCTGGGCGCAGGCCGCCGCCTGGATGAACGAGAACAGGAGAGTCAGGTTGCAGTGGATGCCTTCCTTCTCCAGTTGCTCGGCAGCCCGAATGCCTTCCCAGGTGGCGGCGATCTTGATCAGTACCCGGCTGGTATCCACGCCCTGCTTGTCATAGAGCTCAACCAGGCGCCGGGCCCGTTCCAGGGTAGCGGCGGTATCGAACGACAGCCGCGCATCGACTTCGGTGGAAACGACACCCGGAATCAGCTTCAGGATCTCCTTGCCGGCAAGCACGGCGAGCATGTCCGTCGCCATGGTGAGCTGCTCGGCCTCCGAGCCACCGCGGCGCCGGGCTTCGGCCACAGCTTTGTCGAGCATCGGGCGATAGGCCTCGGAAGCGGCCGCCTTGAGCAGAAGAGACGGGTTGGTAGTGGCATCTTCCGGCCGCCATTTGGCGATGGCTTCGATATCGCCGGTGTCGGCCACAACCGTGGTCATGGTTTTCAGTTGGTCGAGCTTGCTGGTCATTCGTCCTGTCATCCCGGTTGATCTGTTATTGATGCGCCCGAATCCCGGGCGCTGGCTATATGCCTACAATAGCGGGCCGCTCTGACAGGAACAAGACAACAAAAGGTAGGGTAGCCATTGCCGGCGATTAAGCTTCGGCAATCTCCGGCGCTTCCGGTTCACGCACCTTTGCCAGGGCTGTCTCGATAACCTCAAGGCCTGCGCCGGCTTTATGGGCATTTTCGCTGATATAGCGGCGGAACTGCCGGCCCCCGGGCTGGCCATGGAAAAGGCCCAGCAGATGCCGGGACATGTGCGTGAGGAAGACGCCCCGGTCCAGTTCGCTCTGGATGAACGGAAGTATTGCCCGCAGCGCCTGGTGGCGGCTTTCAGACGGTGCGGCCTGGCCGAAGAATGCCGGGTCCACCCCCGCCAGCAGCCATGGGTTGTGATAGGCCTCCCGGCCCAGCATCACGCCGTCGGTATGCCGGAGATGCTCGTGGCACTCGTCGAAGGTCTTGATCCCGCCATTGATGATGATTTCCAGGTGTGGGTATCTGGCTTTCAGGCGGTACACCCAGTCGTACTTGAGCGGCGGAATATCACGATTTTCCTTGGGGCTGAGGCCTTCCAGAATGGCAATGCGGGCATGAACGATAAACGTCCGGCAGCCTGCCTCGGCCACCTTTTCCACAAACTCACACAGATCATCCCAGGATTCCCGGCCATCAATGCCGATCCGGTGTTTTACCGTCACCGGCAGATCGGTGGCCTCAATCATGGCGCGCACACCATCCGCGACCTTGTCTGGGTGCCCCATCAGGCAGGCGCCAATCATGTTGTTTTGAACCCGATCGCTTGGGCAACCTACGTTCAGATTGACCTCATCGAAGCCGTACTGCTGCGCCAGTTGGGCGCAGTGGGCCAGCTCTCCGGCATCGCTGCCACCGAGCTGCAGCGCCAGCGGGTATTCGGCTTCATCGTGGCGAAGGAAACGCGCGGTATCGCCATGAATCAGTGCGCCAGTGGTTACCATCTCTGTGTACAGTAATGTGTTGCGACTCAGCTGCCGCGCCAGGTAGCGGTAGTGGCTGGTGGTCCAGTCCATCATCGGGGCCACGCAGAATCGGCGGGGAGGGCCGGATTTAGTGCGAATGGCGTCCAATGTGGGAGTTGTGGGCATGTCGGTAACCTATCTACGGAAAACAATTGTCAGTACGAAAATCTGAACGCCGTAGTTTAACAGGGTTGGCCGGGTATTTGCCGTAGGGCTTTGGCGAAGTCTCATTGCCCGCGGCCCAACCCCGGATACAGTTGTTAGCAGTCGTTCAGGGCATCAGCCGTTCCAGAACCACTGCCGCCGAAGCCTCCCGGCAGCCCGAGGCGTTCTGGCCACACCACAAGGGTGAAAAATCTCCGGAGCCGGCGGCCTCCGCCGCGGCCCGAAGTGGCGCAATGGCGCTGGTGGCGAGCGGAAACGCTGGTGCCTCCGGGGATACCGGACCCAGCTCCCGCATTACACGGTTCACAATGCCCCGGGCCGGCCCTCCAGAGAACAGGTTGGTGATGGCGGTATGCCGGGCATGGGCGCCTTTCAGTGCTTCCCGGTGTGCCGGCCTGGTGGTGGCCTCGTGACAGAGTAAAAAGGCGGTTCCCACCTGTGCCGCCATTGCGCCAAGATCCAGTGCGGCTTTTACTCCCCGGGCATCGGCGATGCCGCCGGCGGCAATCACCGGCACATTCACTGCCGAGACGATCTGGGGCAGTAGGGCAAAGGTGCCCATCTGGTTGGTCATATCCGTGGTCAGAAAAATCCCGCGGTGGCCACCGGCCTCAAGACCCTGGGCAATAATGGCGTCTGCACCATGCTGCTCCAGCCAGAGCGCTTCCTCCACCGTGGTTGCCGTCGACAGGATCTTGGCCCCGGTTTGCCGAACCCGTTCAACCAGGGCAGGCTTCGGCAACCCGAAATGGAAACTCACCACTGCCGGGCGGAACTCCTCCACTGCAGCGGCGGCGTCTTCATCGAAGGGCATCCGGCCCGGACCTGAAGATAGGGAATCCGGATCGATGCCGATCTCCTGATAATAGGGCGCCAGGGCCGCACGCCACCTCTGCTCATCGTCTGCATCGGGTGTTGGAGAGGTGTGGGCGAAGAAGTTGAGATTGAAAGACCGGTCGGTGGCAGCTCTGAGAGCCTGAAGTTCCGCCCGGAGAGCCTGTGCGTCCAGCATGGCGCAGGGCAGCGAGCCCAGACCACCGGCATTCGAGACGGCGGCGGCCAGTCTGTGATCCTGAACACCCGCCATGGGCGCCTGGATGATGGGGAGCTCAGTTCCGAAAAAGTCCTGCATGATTGGTTCCCGTTTTTTGGCGCAAATCCTCAACTACTTACTGCAATGGCACCCGCGTTGCCGGTGCGGCGGTGTCTTGTGACCATATCGGATAGGGGATGCCGGCAAGGCGATTCATGATGAAAGCGTGGGTGAGCAACAACCCCACGCCAGCCATCAGTATAGGCAGTTGGGCCGGATCCGGCATCAGGCCCAGCGAGACAATCAGTGCCGTTGCCCCGGCTGGTGGATGAGCAACTCGCAGGATTACCATCAGGCAACTGGTAAGGCCCAGCGAGAGCGACGCCGCACCGACCCTGGCCAGGTCAACGCCGGTCGTGAAAGCGGAGGGATGCTGCTGTAAGCCAAAAAGGTAAAGGCTCAGAAGACCCGCCGACGCCCCTATCAGGTGCCCGCAAAGCGTGTTCCGGGGAGACGCGGGTTGGGCAAGAGGGACATAGAACAGAATGAAGGCGGTGGCACCGAGGGAGGGAAAGATGAATGCTTCCTGGGTAACCAGGGCCACAAATGACACCAGTGCGATGCTGAGGCCGCCGTTGACGAAATTGAACACCGCCATCACGGTGGTGCGACTGTAACGGCTTGCCAGCCGTTCGAGATGTAATGCCTGGACCAGTCCTTTGGCCAGTTGCCAGCGCAGTTGCTCGTTCCGCAATCCCATAACCCGTCGCCTGCCCTGAAGTGGTGCATTGAAAGGTGCGCGATCCTAAACAATGAGCAATATCAAGGCAAACCGGTATTATCGATAATGCATAACGATCACTCTTCCCCTGCATGGCTGATAATCACTCCCGGTGCGCCTGCCTCGAGCTGCGCGCGAATATGATCCGGAATGGCCAGCTTCGACATGGTGGATGACCGGATCATCACATCGGTGATGTCGGCATCGGCAATGAATAGGCCATCCTCGTAGTGATAGAACTCCAGGTGCAGGGTGAACGACGTGTTGCCGATCCGCCCGGTGCGAATCCTTGCTTCCAGCACATCATCAAACCGGGCGGGCGCTTTCCAGTTCACCGTGAGGCTCACCACCTGAACGTCCAGATCCTGGTCCAGCAGGCGCTGGTAATCACCGAACACGGCCCGGATGTATTCGTTGACGGAAATGTCCACGAAGTCGGCGTAGCGGGCGTTGAAGACGACGCCCTGGGCGTCGCACTCGCCGTAGCGGACCCGGAAGCGGAATTTGAGTGGGGGCTTGTTGTTCTCGGTCATGGCTCACTATCGCGACTGAATGAAATTCAAGGCTAGCCGATTCCCTGGTTCATGCAACTTGGCCATTTCGAGGCCTGCTGTTAACCTGGTTCGGAAAAATGCCACACGAATCAATAGCAAGGAAACTTTCCCATGCCGGATACGCTGGGCTATGACGATAACAACGCCGAAGCGATTGTGGAGTCGACGTTTGGTGTTGTCATAAATGAGATCTGTGGTGAGTTCCATCAGCATGGAACGTAAATGATGCAGCAAACCGGTATTTACGAGCAGCTGATTACAAACCTCATTGAGAGTCGTCTGGATCGGGAAAGATTCTACGTTGGCGAACGCCAGCTCAGTAGTGCGGACGCGGCTGTTTGGTTGTCACGGTTCCTGTCCAATATCCTGGAATTTGCCATTGAGTCGGTGCCCTCGGGCGACCATCGGCTGCAAGAGCAGATTGAGCTATCAAATCAACTGCTGATGTGGCTCAAAGGTCAGATTCAGGACGACGGATTTCTGGAAGAGAACCTTCTTGATAGTCAGGGAAAGATCCTGACAGCTCTATATGAGCTGGAAAACCCCGTTGCAGCCAACCTCAAGCAATACGTAGAAGACATTTTCCCTCTCACCGGGCTCACCCAGAGCGAACTGTTCTCGGGAAGCAATGCGGGCCTGTCTCTGGAATCCGAACTGAAGCGCGAAATTCTGTCCGCGGACAGGATTTACTGGCTGGTGTCGTTCATAAAGTGGGCCGGCATTCGCATTTTCAGGAAAGAACTAGAAGCCTTTACCGCCAGTGGTCGCGAGCTCAAAATAATCACCACATCCTACATGGGCGCAACGGATGCGAAGGCTGTTGAGTACCTGGCCAGCTTACCTAACACCGAAGTGAAGTTGAGTTACAACACCGAGCGCGAGAGGCTGCACGCCAAAAGTTATTTGTTCCTTAGACATTCGGGTTATCACACCGGCTACATCGGATCATCAAACCTCTCCCGCTCGGCGTTGACCAATGGCCTCGAGTGGAACCTGAAAATCACGTCTCAGGAAATTCCACACATCATCAACAAATCCCTCAGTACCTTTGAAACCTATTGGGCATCGGACGAATTTGAGCGGTTTGATGGCCAGGCTGAAAGTACTGAGAAACTCAAGCGTGCACTGAGGCAGCAGAGAGGACGGGATGATGCCGGCGCGTTGCATTTTTTTGATATTACGCCGTTTCCCCACCAGAAGGACATTCTGGAACAGCTTTCTGTGGAACGGGACGTACACCAGCGCTATAGAAACCTTATCGTAGCTGCAACAGGGACAGGCAAGACGCTTATTTCAGCTTTTGACTTCCGCCGATTCTTGAAATCGAACCCCAACGCCAATTTTCTGTTTGTTGCCCACCGGGAGGAAATCCTGCGACAGGCTCGTGAAGCCTATCGGGGCGTATTGAGAAACAGCGGTTTTGGTGAGCTATGGGTAGGAGGACAACTGCCTGATCACTACCGCCAGTTGTTCGTATCCATCCAGACATTAAATAACCAGCTGGATCAGCTGAAACTGACACCGGATTACTACGACTACATCGTGATCGATGAGGTTCACCACATTGCCGCCTCAAGTTACCGGGCAGTGCTTGAACACTTCTCGCCTTCGATATTGTTGGGACTGACGGCGACACCAGAGCGGCATGATAGTGGCGATATTCTCGGAGACTTTGGCGGCGTCATTGCTGCTGAGCTCCGGCTGCCGGAAGCGATTAATCGCCGTCACCTGTGCCCGTTCCAATATTTCGGGGTTGATGACGACACCGATCTTCGCACCATTCCGTGGAATCGTGGTCGTTACGATCTCGCTCAATTGACCAACCTTTACACGCACAATCATGACCGAGTGAAAAAGATTTTGCGCAGTTTGCGGGAAATTGTCACCGAAATAGAAGCCATGAAGGCTTTGGCATTCTGTGTGAGCCGGGATCACGCAAAATTTATGGTGCAGCAGTTTCTGCTGCATGGCATCAAGGCTGATTTGTTGACCAGCGACAACAGCCATGAACGCCAACAAAAGCAGCAAGCCATTCGCTCGGGGCAGATCAACGTATTGTGTGTGGTCGATATCTTTAACGAAGGCATCGACATTCCGGAAGTAGACACCCTGCTGTTTCTGCGGCCAACAGAGAGCTTGACCATTTTTTTACAGCAACTTGGTCGCGGTCTGCGTTTGGCGGACGGTAAAGATTGCTGCACTGTTTTGGATTTCGTCGGTAATTCCCGGCCTGAGTATGATTTTGCGAATAAATTCAGAGCGCTGGTGGGTAAATCTAAACGTTCGATCACCGACGAACTGAAACAAGGCTTCCCTCATGCGCCGTTGGGTTGTCGGATTGAGCTGACCAAGAAAACCCAGGAGATGGTGCTCACCAACATTCGACAGGCCACTTTGACGATAAAGCGTCTGGTGTCGCTGGTTCGCCAGTTTCCTCACCATTCAACGCAGCCCCTGACACTGAAGAACTTCTTAATTCAGCATCCACACATTGATCTCAATGAGCTGTACAAGCGGTGCAGCTGGTCAGAGCTTGTCAGTAAAGCCAAGGATGAGGACGTTGTTGATGAGTCGCGGTTCAAACTGGCAAAAAAGGCGATCTTCAATCGGATTTTGATGTGTGACGATCATCAATACCTGCTTTTCCTTAAAAAATTGTGCCAGATGGGCTTTGTTTGGGATCAGACAGAAAGCCGTTGGGCACTGATGTGTCATTATGATTTATGGCAAAAATCCGGGCCTGAGCTGGAGCTCGAGTCACTTTCCCAGAGCTTGGCCGAACTCAAGAAGTTGGGGCTTACGCAAGAGCTGCTTGATGTGCTCGATTGGAAATTGGCGCAAATCAAACATGAGCAGCCAGTCATGCCGGATTTGCAGCAAGTGCCTTTGCGTCTGCATGCGCGTTACTCTCGCGAGGAAATTCTGGTTGGGTTTGGTGCAATGACCTTCGAGCGCCAGCCTCCTTCACGAGAAGGTGTTTTTGTCATTCAAGATCTGAATATTGAGCTGTTATTTGTCACCCTGGACAAAAATGAAAAGCAGTTTTCCCCCACGACCATGTACCACGACTACGCCATAAGCGAGAAGTTGTTTCATTGGCAGTCGCAAAACAGCGCCCGGCCTGATCGCGGGAAAGGGAAGGACTATATTCAGCACCGCTCCAACAACAAACGATTGTTCTTGTTTGTAAGGGAGCAAGCCAAAGATGAATATGGTCGCACGATGGGCTTTGTGAATTACGGGGAGGTCGACTACGCATCCCATACGGGTTCACAGCCAATGAGTATTACCTGGCAACTCCGTACGCCTATGCCAAACTTTATGTGGCAACAGGCTGCAAAGTTAGCGGTAGCATGACGTACGCCCCCTACAATAGCCACGCTCAAAGATTCTTCACCCAATACCAGTCCCGGACCTTCGAACAGGTCCACAGCGACTGGCTCCCGCAGCTCGACAAGAAAGCCGGTCTCGCTCTCGACGTCGGTGCCGGCAGCGGTTGCCATTGAAAGCGAACCTTCAGTTGGCAGAGTGCCTCGGCATTTAGGGAAGGCATCATTTGAACCCGGCCTTGCCCGCCCCGCCAAGGAAGGTCTCGAACGCCTCGGCGGGCAGGGGACGAGAGAACAGGTAGCCCTGGCCGCAGTCACATCCTATATCAAGCAGGAGACGGCATTGCGTTTCGGTTTCCACGCCTTCGGCAATGACCTGAAGGCCCAGTTTGTGCGCCATGATGACGATGGCTTCGGAGAGGGCCAGGTCGTTCTCTTCTGTCCCGAGATTACGAATGAAAGACTGGTCGATTTTCAGGTAATCGATATCAAACCGTTTGAGATAAGACAGGGCCGAATAGCCAACCCCAAAGTCGTCAATCGCTACCTGAATCCCGGCATCCCGGAATCGTAGCAACTTGTCGGTAACTTGCTGGCTGGCGTTCAACAGCAGCCCCTCGGTGATTTCGATGCTCAGGTACTTCTCATGCAGATCGAGAGATTGCAGGTACGCCAGCCATTCCGGAACCTTGAACGCATCGCTCTGGAATTGGCTTGGAGAGGTATTGACAGAAACCTGTATGCCGCCCTCGAAAAGGTCGTTCCATCGTTTTGCCCATGTTGCAGCCTCTCTGAAAACCCAGTCGCCGATCTCAACGATGAGCCCGGATTCTTCGGCCAGAGGTATGAAGTCGGCCGGGCTTATCATGCCGCGCTCCGGGTGGTGCCAGCGGATCAAGGCTTCCGCTTTGACGACTCTGCCGGTACCAAGGTCCACAATGGGCTGAAAGTACAGTTCAAACTGTTTTTGGGCAACGGCCACGCGCATATCGTTGATCAGTGTCAGGCGATTCTGGGCGGAGTCGTGCAACGATTTTGTGAAGTAACGAATACAGTTCCGGCCCGCGTGCTTGGCAGCGTACATGGCCTGATCTGCGCTCCGTAACAACTGGTCCGCGTCGGTTGAATCCTCGGGATAAAAGGTAATGCCAATGCTTGCGGACAAATAGAGTGCCTGACCATTGATGACGTAGGGCTCCGCCAGAGCGGTGATGATGTGAGTCGCCACACCTTCGGCATCTGCTGGGTCTGTCAGATCCGGCAGGATCACGGTAAATTCGTCGCCGCCCATCCGGGCAACGGTGTCAGATTCCCTCAGGCATCGGGAGATTCGCTCCGCGGCATCGATCAGTAGCCGGTCACCCGATGTGTGCCCCAGGGTGTCGTTGACATCCTTGAAGTGATCAAGATCGACGAAAAACAGCGCCAGCAGGGACTGGTGACGGCGGGCTTTCCTCAGTTCGTGTTCCAGGCGATCCTGAAACATGTGCCGGTTTGGCAGGTCCGTCAGGAAGTCGTAATTAGCCTGGCGCCAGATAAGTTCGTCGGAGCGGATTTTGTTGCTGATGTCCGAGCCCAGTGCTACGTATCGTTGAATGTCTCCCTTTTCATTCCGGATGGCATTGATGGTGAGCCAGGCAGGGAAGGTCTCACCGTTTTTTCGCCGATTCCAGATTTCCCCCTGCCATCCCCCATGCCCAAGAAGGTCCTGCCACATTGCCCGGTAAAAATCAGGGTCGTGCCTGCCGGAGCGAAGCACAGAGGGGTCTTTGCCACGGACATCGGCCAGCGTATACCCGGTGATTCTGGTGAAGGCCGGGTTGACGGCGATGATCTTGTTGTCCGCATCGGTGACCAGGACGGCTTCGGCACTGTGGCTGTAGATGGACGAGGCGAGGTGCAGCTCTTTTTCGGCACGCTGTCGTTCGATGGCAATGCCGACCAGGTTGGCTGCGCTTTCAATCAGGGCAATTTCCTGGTCATCTGGCAATCCGGGTTCCCGTCGATAGATCCCGAAGGTGCCCAGTGCTTCGCCGGAAACGGAAAGCACGGGTTCCGACCAGCAGGATGAAACCCCGACTTTGGCAGCAAGGTCCTTGTAATCCTTCCAGTAAGGATGGGATGCAATGTCCTCAACAATAATCCGGCTACGAAGGTACGCGGCAGTGCCGCAGGAACCCACACCTTCGGCGATGGGGATGCCGTTCACGGCCTCGTTGAAAAAGTCGGGCAGGCTCGGTGCGGCGCCGCTCAGCAGTCGCTCCCCCCGTTCATCGGCAACCAGAATCGAGCACAGGGAGCCTGGATAGATGGCCTCCGCTTCATAGGTCACCTGCCGCATGATCTCGTCCAGGCTGCCACCTTTGGCGACCTTCTCGAGTATACGCCGCCGCATGCTCTCGCGTCGTTCCGCCTGTTTTCGGTGCGTGATGTCCTCAATCAAGGATACCGCATAGGCCAGGCTGCCATCTTCGTTTCTTACGGCGCGAACGGCCAGGTGCGCATCAATCAGTTCGCCGGTTTTCCGGATGAACCGCTTTTCAATCACGAACTCGTTGATCCGGCCATCAAGCAGTTGCCCGAACAGCTCATTGTTGCGTGCCAGATCCTCTGGATAGGTGAGCTCTTCCCAGTTTTTGGTGCACAGCTCGTCAATGGAATACCCGAGCATGTCGCAGAGGCTTTCGTTAGCTTCGAGCCAGCTTCGGTCCGGTCGGGTGGCCGCCATACCCAGCATCGATCGCTCGAAATAAGCGCGAAAGTGCTGTTCTTTGGCGCGCAGAGCCTCCAGGACCGCGCGGCGTTCATTCTCGCGATCAGAGTTGTCGAGCGCGAAACTGATATCCTGAGCCATCTCCTCGAGCAGGCTGATGGTTTCGCTGTCAAAGAAGTCGTCGGCTTGATGGTAGACCGACAGAACGGCATATGGCTTGCCGTTCCTCTGGATGGGAAAGCACCCGCTGCTTTCCCATCCGAAGCGCTTCGCCCGTTCGTGCCAGGGTGCGGTAATCGGGCTGTTGGCGAACTGGTTGACGATGACAGGCCGATTCTCCCGATAGGCTGTGGCCGATGGACCTCGCCCCTCGGCGCTCCCTTGCTGGGTGGATATACGGAGGGATTCGAGGTAATCCGTGCCCATGCCGGAACGCTCGACAGGAACGAGGTGCTCAGAACCCTCTTCAACGACGCCAATCCAGGCCATATTGACGCCGCCGTATTCAACCGCGATGCGGCATACCAGGGGGAAGAGTTCCCGCTCATCGCTCATGCGAATGATCGCCTGGTTGATCTCGCTGAGTGCGCGGTAAATCTGGGTCAGCCTGTAAAAGCGAGCGTCTGGCGGCAGCATTTCCAGATTCGCGGAGGCAGCCGGCCCGAAGTCTTCTTTGGCAACGTCGGCATCGTGGTTATGGGTCAAGGAGAGTCTCGATCTGCCGTGGGGGATCTGCTCAAAGTGTTGACGGTTTTTTTTCCAAGTGCAAGCGCTTCTTTTTGCCTCCGGAATCGGCCCTCAGGACGCCGTGGTCGGTGTCTGTTATTCTGCGCAGCCTGTTTAACGCGTTTCGGATCGTATCCGGTGATGCCAACTGCGGCTGGAGCTTTTTGTTATGCCGGTAATGGTTCAGGCCCTGGTGCCTGTGTTTGTCCTTATCATGCTCGGACATGTGTTCCGCCGCCTGGATTTTCCCGGTGGTGATTTCTGGCCCCAGGCCGAGCGCTTTACCTACTACGTGCTGTTTCCGGCCATGCTTGTGTTCAAGCTCGGGCAGGCCAGGCTGCCGGCATCGGCTTATGGCGATATCGCGTTACTCATTGGGGCCATGCTGCTTGCAATGACGCTGGTGCTGGTTCTGGCGCAATGGATCTGGCGCTGGCGAGGGCCGGTGTTCTCATCGGTCTTCCAGGGCGCCATACGGTTCAATTCCTACGTGGGCCTGGCTGCAGGGGGGATGCTGCTGGGTGATGCGGGCCTGTCGCTGACAGCCATTGCCGTGGCGGTGATGGTGCCACTGCTCAATCTGCTCTGCATCCTGATGTTTTCGCTGGTGGCGACCGACGGGCCGGTCCGGCTCGGGCCGGTATTCAGGGCGATTGTCACCAACCCGTTGATTGTTGGCTCGGTTGTCGGGGTTGTCTGGAGCTTCTTCGAGATCGGGTTTCACCCGCTGATAGCGGGCATTCTGGAACCGCTCAGTAACCTGGCCCTGCCAATGGGGTTGATGACGGTGGGCGCAGGGCTGCAACTGCAGGCGCTACGAGGGGCGTCCATGCCGTTTATCGTTGCTTCGGTTCTGAAGCTGGTGGCCTTCCCCCTGATCACCGTCGGGCTTGCGTTTCTGTTGGGCCTGGATGGCCTGATGGTGCAGGTTGCTGTTTTGCTGGCGACTCTGCCCACCGCCACCTCGGCTTACATCCTGGCCCGGCAACTGGGCGGCGACGCTCTTTTGATGGCGGGCATCATCAGTGGCCAGACCCTGCTGGCCATTGCCTCCATTCCGTTAATGCTGAGTCTCCTCTGGTAGGCATTTCAGCACGGCATCGGCAATGCCGTGCTGGAGATCGTTGTACCCGTTTGCGGTTGCCTCGATGTCTGTTGCCAGAGGGTCCCAGGTGCTGAAGGTGACGTCCATGCCTTCGGTCATCGATTTCCACCACTGGTGATTGAACTGGGGCTCGGTCAGCAGGCAGGGGTGCCGGCCATTGCGCAGCTTGTTCTGAACCTCGGCAATATGGCGTGCGCCCGGGGAGAGTTCCGGGTTCAGGGTCAGCACGCCCTCCAGTTTCAGGTCGTAATGGTTGGCGAACCGGGTGAAGGCACTGTGATAGGAGAACAGGCTGATCTCGTGCGCCGGAGCCAGTCGGGCACGAATCGCGCTGTCGGTTTCGCGGATGCGGGCCCGGAACTGCTCAAGATTCCGGTCCAGTGCCGCCTCGTCAACGCCTTTAAGCTTGGAGAGGGCGTCGTGGATGGTCTCGGCCATTGCAACGGCCTGTTCCGGATCGAGCCAGATGTGGGGGTCTTCACCCATGCCATGATCATGCCCGGCTTCCGGTTGATGGTCTGCCTGCCCCAGCGCAATCGTCCGGCTGCTGAACTCCTGCCCGGCGAGCAGCCGGTTCAGAAAGGTTTCCATGTCTGGCCCCACCCAGAAAATCACATCGGCCTTTTCCAGGGCGCGCCGTTGGGATGGTTTCATGGTGTAGTTGTGAGGGCTTGAGCCGGGGGGGACCAGGGTGGTGGTCTGCATGTCTTCGGTAGCAACAGCACGGACAATCAGCTCAACCGGTTTGATGGAAGTGACAATGCGGGTTTCGGCCTGCAGGGCGCCGCTGAGAAAGAGGGCAGTGGCACCCATTGCCAGTGACAGTGCTTTTCCGGGAACGTGCATGGGGCGGGGAATCCTTCCAGTGATTTGCAATGTTATAATATAACAACTTTGATGTGAGTCAGCAAAATTTATTCATGCCGATAGTTTGTCGCATCCCGGATGCCGCTCTGATCATGCGAAACCCGGCGATGGCCGGTATAATGCCGGGTTTACCAAACGGCCACCGATTTTTCAGGAAGGTTTCATGACTGTACGTACCCGAATTGCTCCGTCACCCACCGGTGATCCTCACGTTGGTACCGCCTACGTGGCCCTGTTTAACCTGTGCTTTGCCCGTCAGCACGGCGGCCAGTTCATCCTTCGGATTGAAGACACCGACCAGGCCCGGAGCACGGCGGAATCGGAGCAGGACATTCTCAAGGCGTTGCGCTGGCTTGGCCTGAACTGGGATGAGGGCCCCGATGTGGGGGGGCCTCATGGCCCCTATCGCCAGTCAGAGCGCAAACACTCCTACCGTCAGTATGCCGAGGATCTGGTCACCGCCGGCCATGCATTCTATTGTTTTCGGACACCGGAAGAGCTGGAAGCCATTCGGGAAGAGCGCAAGGCCCAGGGGCTGAACCCGGGCATCAAGGGCGATCTGGAGCTGCCGGAGGAGGAGGTGAAGCATCGCCTGGATGCTGGCGATCCCTACGTGATTCGCATGAAAGTGCCCGACGAGGGCATTTGCGAGATCGACGATATGCTCCGGGGTACGATTGAAATCGACTGGGCCCAGGTGGACTGCCAGATTCTGCTCAAATCCGACGGCATGCCCACCTATCACCTGGCCAACGTGGTGGATGATCACCTGATGGAAATAACCCACGTTCTGCGCGGCGAGGAATGGATCAACTCGGCGCCCAAGCACAAACTGCTGTACCAGTATTTTGGCTGGGACATGCCGGTGCTCTGCCACCTTCCACTGCTGCGCAATCCGGACAAGAGCAAGCTGTCCAAGCGCAAGAACCCCACCAGCATCAATTTCTACGAGCGTATGGGGTTTCTGCCGGAGGCGGTCACCAACTATCTGGGGCGCATGGGCTGGTCCATGCCCGACGAGCGGGAGAAATTCACCCTGGACGAGATGATCGAGAACTTCGATATCCAGCGGGTGTCTCTGGGTGGCCCGGTCTTCGATGTGGAGAAGTTGCGCTGGCTCAACGGCCAGTGGCTGCGGGATGAGCTGACCGAAGAGCAGTTCATCGAGCGCATGCGCCAGTGGTGGTTCAATGAAGATGCCTTGAGCGCCCTGGTGCCCCATATCAAGGGCAGGGCGGAGGTTTTCTCCGATGTGGCGCCCATGGCCCAGTTCATGTTCTCCGGCATGCTCAATCTGAAACCGGAGGACTTTGGCCACGGCAAGCTGGAAGAGTCCCAGATCCGGCGGGTACTGCAGTTCACCCTCTGGAAGCTTGAAGCCCAGCGCCACTGGAGCAAAGACACCATCTTTGCTGACATCAAGGCCCTGGCCAAGGCGATGGACCTGAAAATGGGCGACTTCATGTTCTCTATTTTCGTGGCCATCGCCGGAACACCCAACTCCTGGTCGGTGATGGACTCCATGGCCCTGCTCGGACCGGACATGACACGTTCCCGGTTGCGCCATGCCCTGGAAATACTGGGTGGCTTCTCCAAGAAAGAAACCAAGAAAGTGGAAAAAGAATACGCCGCACTGGGTGTTTGATAACCGCTTTGGTGAATTAGTGAGCGGCCTGAACAAGGATGTTCAGAAAACTGAAAAAAAGTGTGTTCAAAAGGTTGACGCCCATAGGGCGGATCCTTAATATACGCAGCCGTTGAGGGGCCATAGCTCAGCTGGGAGAGCGCAACACTGGCAGTGTTGAGGTCAGCGGTTCGATCCCGCTTGGCTCCACCAATTTCTAGTCCCCTTCGTCTAGTGGCCTAGGACTCCGCCCTTTCACGGCGGCAACAGGGGTTCGAACCCCCTAGGGGACGCCAATACGGCTTGACGGTTTAGTCCACCGGAAAGCCATCAAAAAAACCGCCTTCGGGCGGTTTTTTTGTGCCTGCCCCCACGTTCACTCAACGCTCGGCAATCGCGCCTTTGCCCACGCCCTCGTATGCCTTGACCCGAATCGTGTCCGTCGGAAACTCGACTTTCAGCTTGTCGGCCATGTGCGCGGCAATCAGCTCAACCGTGGTGTCGGTATCCAGCATGTAAACCCGCTCTTCCGGCAGGGTCAGCGCAAACTCGCCCTGGTTCGCCTCGTACTCGAAGGTCACGTACCGAACACCGTCGTCGCCCACATGACGCCGCACCACGTCTTCCTCGGAGCCCACGTAGACGTCCCGCCAGAGCGTCGCCCAGCGGCGTTCCAGGTCGTAATCGCGATGCCCGTTCCGGTCAATGCGAATGGGGGAGCGGTGGCCGTGGGCGATACGCTGGCAGTTGCCGAGGTGTTTCTTCAGGCCATGTACGTAGTGGTAGTAGGCGCCGTCAATCTCTTCTTCCCGGAGCTGGATCTCGACAGACGTTACGTTCGCCGGCAGCACCGCCTTGATCTCCTGCTCCAGCAGCGTGGCGACAGCCGAGGGCACAGCGCGGTCGGCGGACAACCAGACGATGGCTTCGTCGGGCGAGCGGTGAATAATCTGGCTGCCGTCAGTCAAGGCCCAGGTGAACCTGTCCGGCTGTTCCTCGCCCCAGGACAATCCCTGGTAGCCACGGGGAATCACCAGTCGGTGATCGACGCGCTCGTCGATCACCCGCTTGATGGTGCGTTTCACGTTGCTGAAATCGAACACCATTCCCTGCTCGTCCAGGTCCCCGCCAAGCACCACATCCGCAATCCAGCTTTCGCCCACCAGCCCCCGTGTCGGGTCCAGGTAGGCGAAATCAATAACGGTCAGATTGTCTACAAACAAATGGTTCATCAAATTTCCGGGCGGGTATGGTTGATTGATGGGCGAATTCTAGCAAAAATCCCCGGGTACAGCAGTCTGGCTGAGTGCCGGGCACCATTACTTCCTGCTATCGGGCGCATCATCATAAACTTCCGCAGACAGATCAACGATCAGGAGTTTCCGGCACTGATACTCGCCGCCGGGGCCTCGAGTCGCCTTGGCCGGCCTAAGGCCCTGCTGCCGCTGGGGGCGGGTAAGCGCGTTGTGCTGGATCAGGCGATTGAGCAGGGGCGGGTTTTGAGCCGTGATGTCCGGGTGGTCTGTGGCGCCTGGTATCCGCTGATTCGCTTTCGTTGCCAGCGGCAACCGTCGGTGTGGCTGAAAGCCCCTGAATGGCACGAAGGCTTATCGGCCTCCCTGGCCGCTGGAATCCGCAGCCTGGGGCCGGCGGTGAAAGGGGTGTTTGTGCTGGTGGCGGACCAGCCACTGCTGGATCTGAATGCCCTGAAGGCGTTTGGCGACGCTGCCCGCTATGTTCCGGAGCAACCCATTGCCGCGGATTACGGCAACCGGCCGGGCGTTCCGGCCTACCTGCCACGCTGGCTGTGGCCCCTGGTGCTGGACCTGGAGGGCGATCGCGGTGCCGGGCGACTGCTGGCGGAGGTGAGGGCAACCCGCGTGGAGATTCCGGGGGTCCATGACGATGTGGACACCCCGGCAGATTGGCAGAGAATCAGGGCGTTGCTCAGCCAAACAGGCCCGACAACCAGGCGATCCCGACGCTGAAAATGCCGAGACTGACTGCCAGGCCAATGGTATAGACCCGGGACGACGCCGACTTCTGCTGGGCCACGAACAGATCGATGGTGCGCTGGGCGATGTCCTCGGCGGTTTCCCGGGAAATCTCGTGGGCCTGCTGAATGGCTTCGGATTGCAGGGTTTGCCAGAATTCGGTGTCGATGGTCTGAACGCTGGTGATGTGGTCCTTCAGTTCGGCCA
This sequence comes from Marinobacter subterrani, assembly GCF_001045555.1. Lineage (NCBI taxonomy): Bacteria > Pseudomonadati > Pseudomonadota > Gammaproteobacteria > Pseudomonadales > Marinobacteraceae > Marinobacter > Marinobacter subterrani. The sequence continues at coordinate 1,133,900 of NZ_LFBU01000001.1, read as the reverse complement.
TGTGCTCGCTGGTGAATCCGGAATTCTTTTTCAGGTCCTTCTTCAGCACCGCAAGCTCGCTGCCCAGGTTCAGGTTCACCTCGGCGGCCACTTCATCCCGCAGATTCCGGGTGCGCGCCTCAACCATTTCAGAAACGGCATTGAGGCGCTCCTCTATAACCGCTTCCTGCTTGCCGCGGGATTCGTCCAGGGCGCGTTTCAGGTGGTCAAACTGTTCATCAAACAGCGAGCTGAGCAGTTCGTGCAGGCGGTTGTTGATATGGGTTTTGACTGCCGAGCGGGCAATCTGCTCGATCAGCTCGCTAGTCAGGGGAACCACGTTGGCCTGGGGACCGCCGCGACTGTCGCCATCCCCGGTTTTGGGTGAGAGCTGCACCGAGGCATCTGCCGGTATGTTCAACAGGTCCTCTTCGTCCTCCGGGTGGGCGGCCTTGTCGGCCAGTGGCTCTGGCAGACTGCCCCGGGTGACATCGATGGCCAGTTGATCCAGTACCTGGCTGAGGCCGTCAGTCTGGGGTGGTTTGGTGAGGATGTTGTAAACGCCGAAATTCCTGGCCTCCTCCATGAAGGATGAGGATTTTTTGGACGTACACATGATGATGGGGATGCCCGCGGTCTCCGGATTGCCCTTGATGGCCTTGGTCGCTTCCACGCCGTTCATGCCCGGCATCAGGTGGTCCATGAAGATCACGTCTGGCCGGCCGTGACTGTTCAGGAAGTCGAGGGCTTCTTCGGCCGAGCCTGCCATGTTGACTTCCATATCATGACCCTCCAGCAGTTTGCTCAGGGCAAATCGTGCCACTTTGGAGTCATCTACCAGCAGAGCGTTCTTGATCGTCATGTGATACCTCAATCGTTTACAGCAAACGCGTTTGTTAGCGGGCCAGTCTGATTACCAGCTTTCCAGTTTCGGGCATTCGGTGGCCCGGTAGCTTTTTTCCCGATAACAAACACCGGGTTCCGTTGTGCGGGCAGTGAAAATTTCCCCGGCCGCTGTGGTCAGTTGTACCTGTCCATAAGGCTCGCCATGGCGGAAAGTCGCTTCAATGGAACTGCCATTCGGGTTCATTAACAGCCCCTTGCCATGGAACTTTCCTTCAATGTACTGGCCCTCGTACTTTTTGCCGTCGGCAAAGACCTCTGTACCGGTGCCGTGGAAGGCGCCGTTGGAGAATTCACCTTCGTAGTGGTGCCCGTCGGGGTAGGTCAGGGCGCCGGTTCCGTGGAACTCGCCATTGCGGAAGCCACCGACGTAGAGCATGCCGTCGGCCGTGGTCAGTGAGCCCTGGCCATTCAGTTGCCCCTGCTCCCAGTGCCCCATCAGGATATCGCCGTTGGCCCGGGTCAGTGTGCCTTTGCCGCTGAACTGGTCGTCTTTGAATTCGCCTGTGTAGCGGGCACCATCAGCGCTGCGCCATACGCCTTCGCCATCGCGTTTGCCGCCGGACCACCCGCCTTCGTACCGGCTGCCGTCCGGGTACCAGGCGGTGCCCTGGCCATCAAATTCGCCGTTGATGAAATGCCCTTCGTAACGCAGGCCATCGGCATTCTGGTAGGTGCCGTCACCGGTGCGGACGCCGCCGACCCAGTTGCCGTTGTGGTAGTTCACTGTGGTGTAGGCTTCCAGTTTGCCAACCAGGGTCATTTCGTTGCCGGCCTCCAGGGCTACCGTCTGGCTCCAGGGTTTGAAGCCGGGTTTGCTGATGGTGATATCGTACCGGCCTGGCTCCAGCTCCAGATCCAGGCGGGTTGCCCCGTAATCCTTACCGTTGACGGTGACCTGGTCACCCACAACGTTTGAGCGCAGCACCAGGGTGCCGGTGGTTGCGGGTGGTTCCGGTGGTGGCTCTTGGGCCTTCTCAGGCGCCTGCTTTTCCTGCACGGGCGGCGCGTCAGTACGGGTTGCCATGGCCGAGGGCGGCTCTGCGACCGCCAGCACGGTGGGGTTTTCCGGCATGGCCGGCACGGTGAACGGGGTATTGTCGAATACCGGCTGGCGCGGTTCGGCCGGGGCTTGCTCCGCAATCACCGGGGCCGGTTCAACCGCGACGGGCGCCATGGCTGTCGTTGGCTCCACGGTTTCGGGAGGCTCCACGGCTGCGGGCGATTCGGAAGCAACGGTCTGTTCCGGGGCAGGTGGTTTGAAGGTTTCTGTTAGCCGCAGTTCATCCCGCACCGATGCGAATCCGGCGGTGACCAGCAGCATAAGCGCCAGGGCGTTTATGAACAGAAGCGGTCTGAAATCGACCATGTCGGAACCTCGTGAGCCTGCATTCTCGGAATTCTGTTTACCGTTTCATCTTAACCAGTGAATGAAACCTTATGTAACAGAAAGTGTCTGGAGTTAACGAGAATGCAGGCCAAATCACACTTTGTCCGGAAGCTGATCATGGTTGAGTTGCTCCCATGATCTCATGTACACATCGGCTTCGTATTCATAGGGTGATTTGAACGGGGTGAGGACAAAATCAAATACCAGGAAGAAGAATCCAATCGATGCCCAGGCGGTCACCAGGGTGGTGATGGTCGTCGCCTGAACTTCCGGGTTGGAATTGACAAAGTCCTCCAGCAGCGGAATGAGATCCGCCGCCATGACAACCGGGTTGAAACTTGCGAGCACGAAGGGCACCCAGAAGGCGATAAACACCGGAAAGAAGCCGAATGACCAGAGCAGCCTCCGGAGGAAATAGATGGCAACTTCCCGCCAGAAGCGCTGTCGGATTTCCGGAACTTTCCGGATGCGTTCCAGGTAATGGCGCCGCTCGGCCCAGTAGGCGGCGACTTCGGGGGCATCAACAGCCTTGGTGTGGGGTGCAGGTGTCGTCATGGATTGGCGGGGTACCTTATCGCTACAGGAGTGATGCATCATAATCGATACTACGTGTTACCCTACAATTCTCCAATTGTTTAAAGACAGGATAGTTTGAATGGCTGCAGTGATCGACAACGCAATCCATCCGGCCTTTGAGAAGCTTCGCAGTCACCGGATAGACACGCTCAACCTCGAGGTTGAGGAGTATCGCCACAAAAAAACCGGGGCCCGGCACCTGCATCTGGCGGCAGACAACGATGAAAACGTCTTCTTCGTCGCCCTGCGCACTTTCCCGATGGATTCGACCGGTGTGGCCCATATTCTCGAACACACCGCGCTCTGCGGCAGTGAGCGATTCCCGGTCCGTGATCCGTTCTTCATGATGATCCGGCGGTCACTGAATACCTTCATGAACGCCTTTACCAGCAGCGACTGGACGGCCTATCCTTTCGCCAGCATGAATCGCAAGGATTTCGACAACCTGCTGTCGGTGTATCTCGATTGCGTGTTCTTCTCCAAGCTGGATCCGCTGGATTTCGCCCAGGAAGGCCACCGCCTGGAGTTCGAAAAGCCGGAAGACCCATCCACCGATCTGGTCTACCGGGGTGTCGTCTATAATGAAATGAAGGGCGCCATGAGTTCGGCCACGTCCCAGCTGTGGCAGAACCTGAGCAGCCACCTGTTTCCGACGACCACCTACCATTACAACAGTGGTGGTGAGCCGGATCATATTGTCGATCTTTCCTACGATGACCTGATCAGGTTCTATCGTCACCATTATCATCCCAGCAATGCGATCTTCGCTACCTACGGGAATATCCCGGCCAGGGAGCACCACGAGAAATTCGAGGCGCTGGCGCTCAAGCGATTCGACAGGCTCGACGTTGATCTGCCGGTCCGTGATGAGAAACGGATGTTTGCCCCGGTAAGGGTCGAACAGGGGTACGCGGTAAGCGAAGGGGAAAGCACAGACAGCAAGACCCACATTGTGGTCGGCTGGCTCCTGGGTCACAGTTTTGATTTGCTGGAAAACCTGGAAGGCCAGTTGTTATCTGCCGTGCTTCTGGAGAACAGTGCGTCACCCCTGATGCGGGCCCTGGAGACCACCGATCTGGGCCATGCGCCTTCGCCCATGTGTGGCCTGGAGGATTCCAACCGCGAGATGACGTTTGTCTGTGGTATCGAAGGCAGCGAGCCCGGCAAGCACAAGGAACTGGAAGCACTGATCGAGGCAACGCTGCTGAAAGTGGTTGAAGAGGGTGTCAGCGAGGAGCGCCTGGAAGCCATTCTGCACCAGTTGGAGCTGCACCAGCGGGAGATCGCCGGTGACCAGTTCCCTTATGGTCTGCAACTGATCATGACTGCGATAGCGCCGATGGTTCATGGCGGCGATCCGGTTGAGCTGCTTGATCTGGAGCCGGTTCTGGCGACGCTGCGCGAGAAAATCCGTGATCCCGGCTACGTGCCCGGGCTGATCCGCAAGAAACTGCTGGAAAACCCACACCGGGTAACGCTCACCCTGCGCCCGGACGAAAAGCTTGAAGGTCACCGTCAGGCTGCGATCCGTGAAGCCCTGGCCCGGCGCAAGGAAGCATTGACCGAGGACGAGGTCCGGCAGATTGTTGACCGTGCCCGGGCCCTGGAAGAGCGCCAGATGGGCAAGGACGACGATTCCATTCTGCCAAAGGTGGATCTGTCCGACGTGCCGTTGCAGATGCCCGAGCCGGAAGGCCGGTACGACGGCGATATCTCGGCAACCGTATACGCCCGTGGCACCAATGGCCTGGTTTACGAACAGGTGATTGTGCCGGTGCCGGCGCTGACCGAAGAGGAATTGCTGCTGGTGCCGTACTACACCACCCTGATCTCCGAGGTGGGCTGCGGCGAATTGGATTACCTGCAGATGCAGGACCGCATTTCCGCCGAATCCGGTGGCATTGGTGCTGCCTTCAGCGCCAAGGGCGGTATCGACGATGTCCAGGATCTGTCCGGCTACATTATCTTCAACGGCAAGGCGCTGGCCCGGAACCGGAGCGCTCTGACGCAATTGCTCCGGGACCTGCACACCAGCGCCCGCTTCGACGAGAAAGAGCGGATTCGGGAAATTATTGCCCAGATCCGCGCGCGCCGTGAGCAGGCAGTGACCGGCAGTGGTCACGCCCTGGCGATGGGCGCGGCGTCCCAGGGCATGAGCCCGGGTGCCTGGTTATCGTTCCGCCTTGGCGGGCTGGCAGGTATTCGCGGTACCAAGCAACTGGATCAGGCTTTGAAAGATCCGGAAGAGTTGGCAGCCCTGTGTGAAAAGCTCTCGGCGTTGCATGAAAAAATCCGTAACCAGCGCCGTGAATTCCTGGTGATTGGTGAGGAAGAACAGCTTCCGGCCATGGTTGATGACCTGAAGTCCTGCTGGGCGGGTACCTCCGAAGCTGCCGGAGAAGGCTGGAAAATGGCGCCGGTCAATTATACGACCCGTGAAGCCTGGCTTACGTCTACCCAGGTGAACTTCTGTGCCAAGGCCTACAATACTGTGCCCGTGGATCATCCGGATGCAGCCGCGCTGACGGTACTCGGCGGCTTCCTGCGCAACGGCTACCTGCATCGTGCCATCCGGGAAAAGGGCGGTGCCTACGGCGGTGGCGCAGGCCAGGACAGCGTGAACGGAACTTTCCGCTTCTTCTCCTACCGGGATCCCCGGCTGGAGGAGACCCTGGATGACTTCGACAAGGCGCTGACCTGGCTGCAGGAAACCGACCACGACTACCAGGAACTTGAAGAGTCCATCCTCGGGGTGATTGGCCAGCTCGACAGACCCCGCTCTCCGGCGGGCGCGGCACGCCATGCGTTCCACAACAAGCTGTTTGGCCGTTCTCCGGAACAGCGAGCCCGGTTCCGGGAGCGGGTGCTCTCGGTCACCCTGGACGATCTCAAGCGCGTTGCCAGCACCTGGCTAATCCCGGAGAAGGCGAGTACGGCGGTTGTCACCAGCCCCGAGAACAGGGCCAGGGTCGAGAAGCTTGGCCTGGAGATTCAGGAGCTTTGAACGCCGCTGGGGGGTGAACACGGGGTCAGATGAAAGCGTTCATCTGACCCCACCTTCCACTTTCCCGCTCAGCGATTCCGCTTGAGCCCGGTGCTTACCATGATCCGGGTCGAGATCTCTTCCACGGAATAGGCCGTGGTGTTCAGGTAGGGAATGCGTTCACGCCGGTACATCAGTTCGATCTCTTCGATTTCGTGCATGCACTGCTTGATTGAGGAGTACCGCGAGTTCGGGCGGCGCTCATTGCGGATTGTGGCCAGCCGCTCCGGGTCGATGGTCAGGCCGAAGATCTTTTCCTTATGGGGCTTCAGGGCGGCCGGCATTTGCTGGTCTTCCAGATCTTCTTCCGTAATCGGGTAATTGGCCGCTTTTATGCCGTATTGCAGCGCCAGGTAGAGGCAGGTTGGCGTCTTTCCGCTTCGGGAGGCGCCAACCAGGATCAGGTCCGCCTCGTCGTAATGCCGGGTGCGGGCCCCGTCGTCGTTATCCAGTGCGAAATTGACCGCCTTGATCCGCCGCTCGTAACTTCCTTCATTATTGATTGAATGGGATTTTCCGACCGTGTAGGACGAGGACGACTGCAGTTCCTGTTCCAGGGGATTGAGGAAGGTCCCGAAAATATCCACCATGAAACCTTCGGCGGTGGAGATAATGTCCCGGATATCGCTGTTTACGATGGTGTCAAACACCAGCGGGCGGGCGCCGTCTGTCTCGGCGGCCTTGTTGATGCGGGTGACCGTCTCCCGGGCTTTTTCTTCGTCAGCAATGTAGGGAATGGTTAACCGTTCAAACTCGATCTTTTCAAACTGTGCCAGAAGGCTGTGCCCCAGTGCCTCGGCGGTCAGGCCGGTGCCATCGGAAATGAAAAAAGCGGTGCGTTTCATGGTGTATCGTCCGGTTCCGGATTCAGCGGGTGGTTCCCTAGGTAATTTCCGCAGGTTACAGTATCATACACGCCAAGTTCGAGACCTCGCAGTGGATATTGCCTGCATTTACCACTAGATACCGCTGGTCCGGTTTTGCTCTTTGCTTCACAGACTCAAGGGAGACGTGCTTTGGAAGATTACATTATCTGGTTTGATCACCTGGGAATGTCGGATGTCGACCGGGTGGGCGGGAAGAACGCCTCCCTCGGCGAAATGATCAGTAATCTCGCCAATGCTGGTGTTACCGTTCCCGGTGGTTTTGCCACAACAGCACATGCCTATCGCGAATTTCTCGCCAAAGATGGCCTGAAAGAGCGCATTGACAACGCCCTGGACGCCCTGGACATCAACGACGTCAACGAACTGGCCCGGGTCGGTGCGCAGATTCGTGAGTGGATTATCGAAACACCCTTTCCGGATGCTCTGGAGAAGGCCCTGGAAGCGTCATTTGCTGCATTGCAGGATGGCAATGAACACATGGCCGTAGCGGTGCGTTCCTCAGCCACCGCCGAAGACCTGCCAGACGCCTCGTTTGCCGGCCAGCAGGAAACCTTCCTGAACGTGGTGGGGCTGCAGCAGGTGCGCACCTCGGTGAAAGAGGTGTTTGCATCACTGTTCAATGACCGCGCCATTTCCTACCGGGTTCACCATGGCTTTGATCACAAACTGGTTGCTCTGTCCGCAGGCATCCAGAAAATGGTGCGCAGCGAGACTGCAGCCAGTGGCGTGATGTTTACCCTGGATACCGAATCCGGGTTCCGGGATGTGGTTTTTGTAACCGCCTCCTACGGCCTTGGTGAAACGGTTGTGCAGGGCGCGGTGAACCCGGATGAATTCTATGTTCACAAGCCCACACTGGAGGCTGGCCGCCCTGCGGTGCTGCGCCGGAATCTGGGTAGCAAGGCCATCAAGATGGTTTACCACACAAACCCCGGTGAAGGTGAGTTTGTGGAAACGGTCAAGGTCGGGCAGGAGGAGCGCAACCGCTTCTGTATTACCGATGCCGAAGTGGAAGACCTGGCCCGCCAGGCAATGATTATCGAGAAGCACTATCAGCGCCCGATGGATATTGAATGGGCGAAGGATGGCGATGACGGCAAGATCTACATTGTTCAGGCCCGTCCCGAAACGGTCAAGAGCCGCGCCTCCGCCAACGTGATGGAGCGTTACCTGCTGAATGAAACCGGCAAGATTCTGGTGGAAGGCCGCAGCATCGGCCACAAGATCGGCAGTGGCCCGGTCAAGATCATCACCAGCATCAAGGAAATGGACCGCGTCCAGGCCGGTGATGTGCTGGTAACTGACATGACTGACCCGGACTGGGAACCGGTCATGAAGCGCGCTTCCGCCATCGTGACCGATCGCGGCGGGCGTACCTGCCACGCAGCCATTATTGCCCGCGAGCTGGGCATACCGGCGGTCGTTGGCTGCGGTGACGCCACCGAGCTTCTGAGCGATGGCCAGGAAGTGACGGTTTCCTGTGCCGAAGGCGATACCGGTCTGATCTATGAGGGCGCACTGGACTTCGAACTGCGGGAAAACACCGTCGATTCCATGCCCAATATTCCGTTCAAGATCATGATGAACGTGGGTAACCCGGACCGTGCCTTTGATTTCCAGTCGCTGCCCAATGAAGGCGTTGGCCTGGCTCGCCTCGAATTCATCATCAACCGGATGATTGGCGTGCACCCCAAGGCCCTGCTGAATTTTGATGGCCTCCCGCGTGACATCAAGCAAACCGTTGAGAAGCGTATTTCGGGGTATTCTTCCCCGGTCGATTTCTATGTCGACAAGCTGGTGGAAGGTATTTCCACACTGGCTGCTGCCTTTGCGCCGAAAAAGGTCATCGTGCGGTTGTCGGACTTCAAGTCCAACGAATACGCCAACCTGATCGGCGGCACTCTCTATGAGCCGGACGAAGAAAACCCGATGCTGGGTTTCCGTGGCGCATCCCGCTACATCTCCGAAACCTTCCGCGACTGCTTCGAGCTGGAATGCCGCGCCCTGAAGAAGGTGCGCAACGAGATGGGGCTGACCAATGTGGAAGTCATGGTACCGTTTGTCCGCACCGTTGGTGAGGCAGAGCAGGTAGTCAGTCTGCTGGCGGAAAATGGTCTGAAGCGGGGAGAAAATGGCCTTCGTGTGATCATGATGTGCGAGCTGCCGGCCAACGCGATTCTGGCCGACCAGTTCCTCGAGCATTTCGATGGCTTCTCGATCGGCTCCAATGACCTGACCCAGCTGACCCTTGGTCTGGATCGGGATTCCGGCATCATTGCCCATCTGTTCGATGAGCGTAACGAGGCCGTCAAGGTTCTGTTGTCCAATGCTATCCAGGCCTGCAAGAAGGCGGGCAAGTACATTGGTATCTGCGGGCAGGGGCCATCGGATCATCCGGATCTCGCCAAGTGGCTGATGGACCAGGGCATTGATACCGTCTCCCTGAACCCGGATTCGGTGCTGGATACCTGGTTCTTCCTGGCCGACGAGAAGATCGACTGAGGTCGATTCCAGGATAGGCAGAGTTCATTTCCAGGATAATAGGAGAGCGACAAGGTGACGACGATTATTACCCCGGACCTGTGCGACGAGTTTCCCGAGGTGCAGGTCGTGGAGCCGGGCTTTAACAACTACGGCGGACACAAGGCCTTTGGCGGTGAGATCGTGACTGTGAAATGCTTTGAGGACAATTCCGTGGTGAAGGAGCAGGTTGGCCAGCCCGGCAATGGTCGGGTCATGGTGGTGGATGGCGGTGCGTCAAAGCGCCATGCACTGCTGGGCGACATGCTGGCCGAAAAAGCAGCCAGCAATGGCTGGGCCGGGCTCATTATCTATGGCTGTGTTCGCGACGTGGATGAGATTGGCAACACCGCGCTCGGCGTCCAGGCCCTGGGTACCCACCCCCGGAAAAGTGAAAAACGTGGGCTTGGCGACCTGAACGTGCCGGTCACCTTTCACGGTGTAACCTTTCATCCCGGGCATTATGTCTATGCCGATAATAACGGCATTGTTGTTTCTGAGAAGCCTCTGGTCTGAGGTATTCCCGGAGCAAACAAAAACGGCGGCCAATGGCCGCCGTTTTTGTGTCAGCGAGTCACTTCGCTGATATTCGTTCCGAGCAGAAATCCGTCACCCTCTGGTTGGCACCGAGTCACTTCACACACCGTTTCCAGTGGCGGAAACTGATCACTGCTGGGGTGGAGGATAGTCTGAAGTTCTTCTCCCGGGGCGACCTCACGACCGACATAGAGTTGCATGCCGGCCGCGCTCAGGTCACGGCAGATTCCGGTGAACCTGTTGCCCTGGCTGTCGATGATCTCGATTTCAGAGTTCACCTGCATGCGGTGAAAATCGCGTTTTTCCGAGTAGTCCTTCATGGCATCAGGCCCAGTTATCGGTCTTTCTCGTTGGTTTGAGCATCGGGATAATCAATGCCAGCAAAACGCCACCCAGTACCAGGCCGGCCCCGAGCAGCATGAAGTCGTATTCCTTGCTGGCCTCCAGGCGCTCGTTTTCTGCCGTAAGAACTTCCAGGTCATTGCGTATCTTCTGGTTTTCCTCAAGGAGTTCGCGATTGCGGCGTGCCAGATTGATGGAATCGGAGGCAATGTTCTTGATGCGCTGCAGCTCCTGCTGCAGCTCCTGGCTGCGGTTGGAAAGCGAGGATTCGGAGTTTTGCAGCGCGTCCCGTTCCTTGGTGACCTGGGCCAGTTGGTCTTTTACCTGGGTCAGCTCTGAACGGGCCTGTTCGAGCTGGCGCTTTGCGGTATTCAACTGGTCTTCTGCGATCGGCGTCTCGCTCAGGTACTGGCTGGAAACCCAGCCCTCGGTACCCTTTGGCGTGCGAACGAGGGTAAAACCGTCGTCAGACGCATCAAGAACTTCGAGGGGGGTGCCACTCGGCACGGCATTTTCGATAATCCGGTACTGGGTACCCGCGCCAGACCTCACCGGAAGGTACAGCTGATCGTCCACCCAGACGGTTTTGGCCTGAGCAACGGCAATTGACGACACTGCAAACAACACACTGATGGCGAGACGAAAAAGCGTCACTGGTTACGTTCCCTGAAATTCTCTGAATGAAGTCGGTGCATGATTAAAAGCGCAATTTTGTCACAGTTACCCGGCTGTGCAAGCGAGCCATCATTACAATAAACTCATGCGGCAACTCACGGCAGAACCGGCTTGAACGGCTTTACGGTAACCTTCTGGTAGACACCGGCCTCAATGTAGGGGTCAGCATCGGCCCATGCCCGGGCTTCTTCCAGCGAGTCGAACTCGGCAATCACCAGGCTGCCGGTAAAGCCGGCGTCACCGGGCTCCGGCGTGTCCAGTGCCGGGTGCGGCCCGGCGACAAGCAATCTGCCCTCGGCTTTCAGAGCCTGCAGCCGTTCGATATGAGCGGGGCGCGCAGACTGACGCATCGACAGGCTGTTTTCGACATCTTCACTGATAATGGCGTAGTGCATTCAGATCTCCGGATTGAAGCTGTTGGACGTAACGGGCTGAACGGTCATCAGCAGTCGTACAGCGGCGGGGATGGCTGATACACTGTGCATCAACGGCCTGTCGCCCTTTCCCCAATGACTCAGGATGTACTGTGACTATACCGCAAGACCCGGTTTTGTGCATTGATCTGCATTGCCACAGCACCGCCTCCGATGGCGCGCTATCGCCCTCTGCGCTGGTTGAGCGTGCCGCTGAGCGCGGAGTCAGCCATCTTGCCCTGACGGATCATGACACGATTGCCGGGCTCGCCGAAGCGGAGTGTGCGGCAGGGATTCATGGTGTCACCCTGATTCCCGGGGTGGAACTGTCCTGTATCTGGAAAAGCCGGACGATCCATATTGTGGGGCTGGACTTTTACCCCGGGGACGATGGATTCCGCCGCGCCCTGGCGCAGCAAAACGAGAACCGGTGGGCCAGGGCACGGATGATTGCTGATCGGCTGGACAAGCTTGATGTGGATGACCTGCTGGAACAGGCAACCGCTTTTGCCGGCGGCGATGTTCCCGGGCGCCCGCATTTTGCCCAGGTCCTGACGGGGGCGGGGGTGGTGCGCAACGCTGCGCAGGCCTTCAAGCGATACCTCGGAAGCGGCAAGGCCGGTGACGTGAAAGCCTATTGGCCGGAATTGCCGGAAGTGGTCCACTGGATTAATGCTGCGGGTGGCATTGCGGTGCTTGCCCATCCACGGAAATACCAGCTCACCGCCACCAAACTCCGGGCGTTGACCGCCGACTTCCGGAGAGCTGGGGGGCAGGCGATCGAAGTTTCCACCTCAGGGCAGTCCAGCGGCGACCTGGGGTTTCTCGCGGAGTTGTGCCGACGGGAAGGATTGCTGGCATCCCAGGGCAGTGATTTCCACTTTGCCGGCGCACCCTGGTGTGAGCTTGGCCGTATTACGAAAATGCCAGACGGGCTTGAGCCGGTCTGGCATTCGTTCAGGCAACCGATTCTGAATCCCGCGTCGGCTTAATCCGGCGCGTGAAACAGCAGGTACAGGTCGGTCAGTGAGTCCGGAATGGCCTCGGCCATTTTCCGGGACAGCTCCTCGCTATTACGAACCTTCTGGAAATCCTCGTCATCAAACAGCCCCGACAGCGTTAGCATGGGAACCAGCAGGTCAGCGGTTTCCTCTTCGCTGGCCGCGTTCAACCAGGCTTCCTCGTGTTCCAGGAAGGTGTCCACGAACCCGGCGCACCAGTTTTCCAGTGCGTTCATCGGGTCTCCGTCTTCCGGCTCGGGCAGCTCCAGGGCCTGGCCCATATCCAGGGCATGGGCCATGTCTCCGGCCAGCTGATCCGCGCAGCGCTTGAATATCTCGGGAATCCCGTTATCGGGTATCTGATCGATGCCCGTGGCAAGGCGGAAGATTTCTTCCGCCCCCAGTTCCGCCGGACCGACGACGCTGGCGCAGACAACCCCGTGGAAACCGAAGAAGTCCAGGGCATCATCGCCCCAGGGCTCGGCAAAGAGGATGTCTTCCAGCGCTTCTATGTCGGAGTTCGATAGCATCAGTTAGTTACTCCCGGCCTTTTTGGCCTCTTCCGCAGCCTTCTGGCGCTTGCGGACTTCTCTTGGGTCGTTGTAGGCACGTCCCGGTGTCACAGGAACACTGGGTGCCGGCGTTTCGGGAGTCTCGTTCTTGTTTGCAGTTTCCGCTTCCGGCTTTTCCGCTTTCACGGTTTTTTCAGCCTGCGGATCTGCGGCTGGAGAGGGCTCCTGCGCGGGCTGCTCTTTCTTCGGGGCGGCCTTTGGCGTGCGAGGCTGCCTTGCCGGTTTATCAGCTGCCGGTGGCTTTTCAGCCGCGGCCGGTGCTGGCTCTTTGGCTGCCGGCGCTTCCTCTTTGGTCGCTGGCGACTCAGAGTTCCTGGCCGGTTTCTCAGTCGGGGCCCCGGGCACCTTCTCCGCCTTGGCAGGCTGCCTTGGTTCCGCTTCGGCCTGAGCCTTCGGTGCAGCGTCTGGCTGAGCCTTCGGTGCCTGGTCCGCACTGTCAGCAGCCGGTTTTTGCTCCGGTGCAGAGGGCTTTTTATCGGCAGCGACGGGCTTCTCATTGGTAGCCAAGTGCTTTTGCTCGTCAGCGGCAGGGACTTTTACCTCTTCGGCTGGCTTCTGTTCGGCAACGGAAGCCTTGTCGCTGTCCTCCTTGGCTTTTTGAGTCGGCTCAGAGTCTTTGCCGGAGGAAGCGGTGCCGGCAGCCTTTTCCGTCGGCTGGTCCACGGCCGCTGTTGCGACTTTTGGTTCGTCCTTCTTCGGCTCGTCCTTGGCGACCGGTTCACTTGCCCTGGTCTCGGGTTTTTCAGAGGTTTTCTGATCAGAGGCTTTCTGACGGTTTTCCCGAGGTTGCTCGGCGGTCACTTCAGGCTTGCCGCTTTCGGAACTGGCTTCCGGCTGGGTGTCCTTCTGATGCCTTTCACTGCGAGCCGTCTTGCGCTCTGCCGGCGTAGAAGCCGGGTTTTCAGTGGGGGAGCCGTCGCGATTACGCTGGCGGCGAGGTTTGCGGCGCTTCTCGTCGGACGCGGATTTTTCGCTTCCGGAGGACTTGGCCACGGTTTCCTGTGGGCTCTGTTCCTTCTGGTCGCGGCCCTCTTTCTGGTCCCGCTGCGGCTTGTTGCGGCCACGGTTCTGGTTGTCCCGGCGGTTATCCCGACGGTTGTCAGAACCCTTGTTCTCGCCTTTGTTCTCGACTTTGTTATCGCTGTCCCGGGTGTCGGGAGTCTGGCGATTCTGGTTTCCGCGGTTCTGATCGTCATTGCGGTTCCGGTTGCGGCCGCGGTTGTCATCACCACGGCCTTGCTGGCCGCCCTGGCGACGTTCGTTGCCACTGCGATTGCCGCCGGAACGTTGCTCGTCACCACGGGCTACGCGGGATTTACGGCGATCCTGGCGCCCCTGGTTCCGGTGATCTTCACGCTGGCTGCGATTTTTCTCGGTGGTCTCGGCCTTCTGTTCCTCTTCTCCGTTAAAGAAGCAGGCAATCTTCCGGCCGAGGCGGCGGAACAGGCCTTCTTCCGGCTCGGCAGCTTCGGCTTCCGCCTTGGGCGCCGGCGTCGGTGCTGGCGCGCTGGGGCGAATTGCTCTCACGGCTGCCTGTTCTCGCACCGGTTTTTCCGGGGCTGGCGCTTCGAAAATCTCCTCTTCACGCTCGCTGTATTCCTGGGCCACCTGGTGGCTGGAAATGTGCTCGGGCGTCGTTTCATCGTCACGCATCCGGATAATTTCGAAGTGCGGTGTTTCCATGTGCGGGACCGGAACCACCACGATGCTGACTTCCTGGCGCGCTTCGATATCGGCCAGTTGCTTGCGTTTTTCGTTCAGCAGGAAGGTGGCCACCGACACCGGAACAACGGCCCGGACTTCGCCCGTCTTGTCTTTTGACGATTCCTCGTAAATCAGGCGCATGATGCTCAGGGCGAGGGATTCAATGCCCCGGATGGTGCCCTGGCCTTCGCAGCGGGGGCAAACCTCACTGCGGGTTTCCCCGAGGGAGGGGCGCAGACGCTGACGGGACATCTCGAGCAGGCCGAATCGCGAAATCTTGCCGACCTGAACCCGGGCCCGGTCAATTTCCAGTGCCTCACGAATTTTCTGTTCAACTTCCCGCTGGTGCTTGGCCGGTGTCATATCAATGAAATCGATGACAATCAGACCGCCCATGTCACGCAGACGCAGTTGGCGGGCGATTTCCTCGGCCGCTTCCAGGTTGGTCTGAAGGGCCGTCTCCTCGATGTCATGGCCCTTGGTGGCCCGGGAGGAGTTGATGTCGATGGAGACCAGTGCCTCAGTCGGATCGATAACAATGGAACCACCGGAAGGCAGCTTCACTTCCCGCTGAAAGGCGGTCTCGATCTGGCCTTCTATCTGGTAACGGCTGAACAGCGGGATTTCATCCTTGTACAGCTTGATCTTGTTCTCGAACGTCGGCATCACCGCGCGGACGAAATTCAGCACGTCTTCATGGACGCTGTCGGAATCGATCAGAACCTCGCCAATGTCCTGGCGGAGGTAGTCCCGTACGGCGCGGATAATCACGTTGCTTTCCTGGTGAATCAGGAACGGCGCCTTGCGCTCGCCCGCGGCCTGGGAAATGGCTTCCCAGAACTGCACCAGATAATCCAGATCCCACTGAAGCTCTTCGGTAGTACGGCCAATGCCGGCCGTACGCACGATGATGCCCATGGACTTCGGTACCTGAACATTGTTCATGGCGTCTTTGAGCTGGGCCCGCTCGTCGCCTTCAATGCGGCGGGAAATGCCACCGGCACGGGGGTTGTTGGGCATGAGGACCAGGTAGCGGCCGGCGAGGGAAATAAACGTGGTCAGGGCGGCGCCCTTGTTGCCACGCTCTTCCTTGTCGACCTGGACGATGACTTCCTGACCTTCGGAGATCACGTCCTTGATGTTGATCTTGCCCTCGATCTGGCCCGGCGATTTCTTGAAGTACTCCTTGGAGATTTCCTTCAGGGGCAGAAAGCCGTGGCGATCGGCGCCGAAATCCACGAAGGCAGCTTCGAGGCTCGGCTCAACGCGGGTAATACGTCCTTTATAGACGTTGGCTTTTTTCTGCTCGCGGGAGCTGGATTCAATGTCGAGGTCAAACAGGCGTTGGCCGTCAACCAGAGCTACGCGCAACTCTTCAGGATGAGTTGCATTGATGAGCATTCTTTTCATGGAAAGAAAGAGTTCCTGTCGTTTGGTTTTGACAGAAAACCGGAGGGGTCGCATCAGCGAAGCGGGATGTGCGTGCCGCGGGCCCTGTACATCAAGGGCGGACCGGCGGCCAGACGAATCAGACCCTTCTGGGGTGTGATCCTTTCAGTCTGAGACCAATGCCGACGATCCGGCTGCCTGTAGGCAGGGAAGGGGCGTTTAAGGTTCGTGTCTGTTGACGCATGTTATCCGTTTTTCAGGTTCACTCAGGTGCCTGGGTCTCACGTCGTATTCGTAAGCTGGACGGCCCGGCCCTGCGTGGCAATGATTCTTCGCGATGTCGCCCGCGGTTTTCTGCGCGGTTTTTCCTTTTCCCGGGGCCAGGAGTCAGTCTTTCAAAGATCTGGCCTGGTTCTCCGGGAACATTTACTTCGCCGTTCCCGGTAGTGATTGGGTGCACGGCGTTCAAACTCTCGAATAGTGTCGGTATACTTCTGCCGCTCCGGCTTCTGACTTGAGTTGGTCAGGCCGTAGACAAACGACAGAGCACGCCGGAATATAACAGTATTCAGGTTGGCGATCAATCCTGCAGTCAAGCCTTCATCACAGGAATTCCATGCCCCGCAAGCCCGCGAACAGAAAGCCAGTCAGAACCAGGTCCGGCATGGCGCCTCCAGCACTCGGGGCAAGGTCTGGCGAGGCGGGCGCTCCCCGCGGAGAAGTCCGGCAGGGTGTGCAGTGGGTCACGGTGGATGAGGATAATGATGGGCAGAGGGTCGACAATTTTCTGCTGGCGCAGCTTCGCGGCGTACCGAAAAGCATTATCTATCGGGTGGTCAGAAAGGGCGAGGTTCGCGTCAACAAGGGTCGGGTGAAGCCCGATACCCGGCTGAAAACGGGTGACCAGGTGCGGATTCCCCCGGTCACTCGCAAAGAGAAGCCTGCGCAGGTTGCGCCCGGCTCCCGCGTGCAGGGCGTTGTTGAGGCGGCGGTAGTTTTTGAGAACGACCAGATGCTGGTGGTGAACAAACCGTCGGGTATCGCAGTTCACGGGGGCAGTGGCCTGAGCTTCGGCCTGATTGAGGTGTTGCGCTCGGGGCGGCCATCGGCAAAATTTCTGGAGTTGGTGCACCGACTGGACCGCGACACGTCCGGGCTGGTCATGGTCGCCAAGAAGCGCTCGGCGCTGAGGTATCTTCAGGACGAGCTTCGCCAGAAGCGGATCAGGAAACATTACCATGCGCTGGTGGCCGGTGACTGGCCCAAAGGTGTCGACCGGGTGGACGTTCCACTGCTGCGCTACGAGATGCCTAACGGTGAGCGCCGGGTCAAGGTTGATGATTCCGGCAAGGCGTCTTTGACCACCTTCCGATGCCTGGCTCGCTTTCAAGGCTACAGCCTGGTGGAAGCTTCGCCGATAACCGGGCGAACGCACCAGATCCGGGTGCACAGTGCCTGGGCGGGTCATCCGATTGCAGGCGACGACAAGTATATGGATGATGTCAGCCTCAAAGCGTTCAGGGCGATCGGTGGCCAGCGGCTCATGCTCCATGCCAGGGCTCTTGAATTCACCTTGCCGGTGTCGGGGGAGGCTGTGAGGCTGGAAGCTCCGTACGACGATGCATTCAACGACGTGCTCGAGAAGCTCGGGGCGCGCCTGAAAGGAACAGATCAATGAACGTCAGAGTGGTTATTTTTGATTGGGACGGAACCCTGGTGGATTCGGTTGAGCACATTGCCGAAAGCCTGCACCAGGCGGCAACCGATCTGGGTTACCCGGCCCTGGAGCGCGAGGCCTACCGGGATATTATCGGCCTTGGCATGGTTGAGGCGCTGGAAAAACTCTACCCGGGGCTCAGCCGCGCCGAAATGAACAGCATCCGTGAAGGTTATGCAGGCTACTTTTTCAGCAAGACCACGACGCCCCAGAATGTGTTTGAGGGTATGGCGGGTGTGCTTGCCGATCTGCGTGGCTCTGGCCGCAGTTGCTCGGTGGCGACCGGCAAAAGCCGGCGAGGGCTTGATTCGGCCCTGGTTTCCAGCGGCCTTGGCAGTCACTTCGAGATAACCCGGTGCGCGGATGAGACCCGTTCCAAGCCGGACCCCGCAATGCTCGCGGAGATTCTGGAGTTTTACGGCATTGAGCCGGGCGAAGCCGTCATGATTGGCGATACCCGCTATGATCTCGAAATGGCCCAGCGTATCGGAATGCCGTCAATTGGTGTTGAGTGGGGGGTGCACAAGAAGGATGTGCTGGGTGGTTATTCGCCCCATGCCATTGTGGATACTGTCCCCGACCTGCGTCGGGTGCTCGGGCTTTGATCGGGCGAGGCCGGCCATTTTTATCAATGTTGCTGACAGGATGAGTACATGAGTGACTGGGAATCTGATAAGTCCCCGGAATGGGGTGATCAACCGGCAGAGCCTGAAAAGGAAAGGGGGGCGTCGTCTGGTCGCAAGTCGCCGAAGCTGCCTCCGGAATCTGGCCGGGACTGGAAGCTGATCGAAAAACTGGTGATGTCGCTTCAGGCCGAGCAGCGCCGGAGTCGTCGCTGGGGGATCTTCTTCAAGTTTCTTACCTTCGGTTATCTGATTGCGTTGCTGTTCATGCTGAACCTGCCGCTTGGTGATTCGCTGGACAGTGTGTCCGGCAAGCATACCGCCCTGATAGAGGTGACCGGCCCGATAGCGGCGGATGAGCTGGCCAGTGCTGACAATATTATCGGTTCGCTCCGCACGGCCTTCGAGGACCCGGATTCGGTCGCCGTGATTCTTCGAATCAACAGCCCCGGCGGAAGCCCGGTTCAGTCAGGGTATGTGTACGATGAAATAATGCGGTTGCGCGGCGAGTATCCGGAAAAGAAAGTGTACGCGGTGATTTCCGATATTGGCGCGTCCGGGGCGTACTACATTGCCTCGGCTGCCAACGAAATCTACGCAAACCGTGCCAGTCTTGTCGGTTCAATCGGTGTTGTTGCCGGCGGTTTCGGTTTTACCGAAGTGATGGACAAGGTTGGTGTGGAGCGCCGTTTGTATACCGCCGGTGAGAACAAGGCTTTCCTGGATCCCTTCTCCCCGGAGGAACAGGGCGAAGTGGCGTTCTGGCAGAGTGTCCTCGAGAACACTCATAAACAGTTCATTGCGGCTGTGAAGCAGGGGCGGGGAGATCGCCTTGCGGATGATGAGCGCCTGTTCAGTGGTCTGGTCTGGAACGGCGACCAGGCCGTTGAGCTCGGCCTGGTTGATGGGCTGGGAAGCGCTTCGCACGTTGCCCGGCAGATTATCGGGCAGGAAGAGTTGGTGGATTACAGCCACCGAAAATCACCATTCCAGGACATTGTTGACCAGCTCGGTGTCGCCTTCGGCGAGGGCCTTGCCGGTCAGTTGATGGAATCCCGGCTGGAGTTGCGTTAATACCGGGTGGTATCCGGCCGGGATTCCAGCAGGGGGTTCCGGCCCCAGCGTCGCAGCATGTCATTCAGTGCTATCAGGGGCAGCCCGACAAGGCTGTTCGGGTCCCGGCCTTCCAGGGCGTCGAACAGGGTGATGCCCAGGCCTTCCATCTTGAAGCTGCCCGCGCAGTCATACGGTTGCTCACGGTGCAGGTAGGTGTCAATTTCCTGGTCCGTCAGCGGCCGGAACAGCACACTGTAGGGCTCACATAGGCGCTCCACTTTTCCGGAATCCGAGTCCAGCAGGGCCAGACCTGTCAGAAACAGGACGCGTTGGCCACTGCTCTGTCGTAGCTGGCCTTTGGCCTGCTCGTGATTTCCGGGTTTGCTCAGCACGGAGCCATCCGGCATGCAGGCTACCTGGTCAGAGCCAATGATCCAGTGGCCGGGAAAGCGTTCTTTCAGGGCCCGGGCTTTGGTTTCCGCCAGGCGAGTTGCCAGTGCTTCCCCGGTTTCACCCTGTATGGGCGTTTCATTGATGTCGGGGCTTGCACAATCAAAGGGCAGTCCGAGGCGTTCCAGAAGCTGTTTGCGATAAGGTGACGATGAGGCCAGCAGCAAGGGTTTGTGGGTCATGAGCAATTTCCTTGGGGAGGACAGAGGTCCGTGATGCGCATTTATCGTAAATTACACCTACCCGCACGGAAACCCCTGGCCAAAAAGCAACGAAGTCTTTGACAGTAGCAGGCTACGCCCCTAAAATTGCGCGCCTATGTCAAATGCGCCAAACACCGAGTTGTCTAAAGCGTTGCCCAAATCTGTTGATCCTTATCGGTTGGCGGAACAAAACGGCACTCTGGAGGGAGTCATTCCTCTCAGCGGGCTTGACCGTTTCCGGGACGCCGTCCTTGGGTTCGGAGAGGGTGCTGTGTGTCGCGTGAAGCTGTCCTTTTACATGGACAGCGAGCGGCGTCGTGTGGTTGCGGGTGAGCTGGAGGCTCCGGTAGAGCTGGAATGCCAGCGGTGCATGGGCCCCATTGGTGTGGCGCTGGTTTCACAGTTCAGCCTGGGGTTGGTAACCAGTGACGAACAGGCACAGCAGCTGCCGAAAGATCTCGAGCCGTTTCTGACCGATGATTTCACCGCAAACCTGTGGTCGATGGTCGAAGACGAGCTGTTGCTGGTGCTGCCGCCTTTCCCGCTTCACGATCGGAATGATTGTCCGGCCCGGGAAGATCTGGAAGCGTACGAGCATGACAGCTCTGCGGCAGAGCCGGTAGTGAAGTCGGGCGAGAATCCATTCAGTGTGCTGGCGGATCTCAAGAAAACAAAGCATTAACCGGGTGCTGAGTGTCCCCTGGACAGTCAGCGCACATTAAACGAACACACGTTACTTTTCAGGTAATTCAAAGTTTACGTTCTCAGGTCAGGAGCATAATCATGGCTGTACAGCAAAACCGAAAGACCCGTTCCAAGCGTGGCATGCGCCGCTCACACGATGCTCTGAGCACTGCCGCTCTGAGCACCGACGCGACGACTGGTGAAGTTCATCGCCGTCACCATGTATCTCCGGACGGTTTCTACCGTGGCAAGCAGGTAATCGAAGCGCGCGACGAGTAAGTTTGTCGCCTGTATGCAGCGCCCCGAATCGGATGGCCGAACGGTGAACCCGGTCACCATCGCGATTGATGCCATGAGTGGCGATCGCGGAGCCGCTGTTGTGGTTGCCGCATCGTTACAGGCGGTGCGAGAAAATGAAGCCTTGAGTATCGTTCTGGTGGGAATCCGGAGCGAGCTTGAGGCTTTGTTGCATGAGGGGCACGCCAGAATTCACGTAGTTGAGGCGGCTGATGTGGTGCGCATGAACGAGCGCCCGTCCCATGCTCTTCGGCACAAGAAAAACTCCTCCATGGCCATTGCCCTCAGTCTGGTTCGTGACGGCGAGGCCCAGGGCTGTGTCAGTGCCGGGAATACCGGTGCCCTGATGGCGTTTGGCCGTAGCATTATCCGCATGTATCCGGGTATTGAGCGACCGGCGATTGCCAAGCTGATTCCTTCACTGCGTGGGCGTTGTCATGTCCTGGATCTTGGTGCCAATGTCGATTCAACCGCGGAAAACCTCTACCAGTATGCCCTGATGGGTTCGCTGATGGCGTCGGCAATCTGTCAGCAGGCAGAGCCCCGGGTTGCGCTGCTCAATGTCGGCGAGGAAGAGATCAAGGGGAATGAGCAGGTCCGCCTGGCCTCTCACATGCTGGCCCAGTGTGACAGCATCAATTACATCGGTTATGTGGAGGGCAGCGACCTGTTCCGCGATGTGGCCGATGTGGTTGTGTGTGATGGCTTTGTCGGGAACATTGCCCTGAAAACCGGCGAAGGTGTTGCCGGGTTACTGATTGAATTGATGGAGCAGGCGTTCACCCGGAATCTGTATGGCCGGCTGGTAGGGCTGCTGGCCCGACCGATTATCGGTCGCCTGCTTCAGTTAATGGACCCTTCCCGCCACAACGGCGCCAGCCTGCTCGGCTTGCAGGGTGTGGTTATCAAAAGCCACGGCAACGCCAATGAGCGAGCCATGCTTTCAGCCATTCGCCAGGCCGTCAGGGAAGTCGATCTGGAAGTGCCCCGCCGGATCAATGAGCGCCTCGACGACCTTATGCTTTAGGCGTTTGAGACTAAAGTCTGCCCTGGCCTGATCGCGCATTCGCGGATAATTGGCCTAACTTGTACTATTGGCTAATCTCACGTAACCCCTCAATGACGATAAGATCGCGCTTATGAAATCAGCCTTTATTTTCCCCGGACAGGGGGCACAATCCGTTGGCATGCTTTCGGCAGCCGCTGAAGCGTGGCCCATTATCTCCAGAACCTTTGATGAAGCCTCCAATGTGTTGGGCTACGATCTCTGGCAGTTGTGTCAGAAGGGCCCGGCCGAAGAGCTTAACAAAACCATGATCACCCAGCCCGCACTGCTTACGGCCAGCGTCGCCCTGTGGCGCCAGTGGTTCGTGGCTGGCGGGAACAAGCCGGATTTCCTGGCCGGTCACAGCCTGGGAGAGTACAGCGCCCTGGTCGCCGCAGAGAGCCTTGATTTCGTTGAGGCGGTGAAACTGGTCCGCCTGCGTGGTGAGCTCATGCAGGATGCGGTGCCAGCCGGTGAAGGCAAGATGGCGGCGATTCTCGGTCTCGAGGATGATGTGGTTGTTGCGGCCTGTGAAAGCGCGGCCCAAGGTGAGGTTGTGTCCGCCGTAAACTTCAACGCACCCGGGCAGGTGGTCATCGCCGGTTCCGCTGCTGCCGTGGAGCGGGCCATTGACGCATGCAAGGAAAAAGGCGCGCGCAAGGCCATGCCGCTGCCGGTCAGCGTTCCCTCGCATTGTGCCTTGATGAAAGGGGCATCGGAGGAGTTGGCCAAGGCGCTGGAGGATGTGCGGTTTAATGATGCTGTCATCCCGGTTATACAGAATGTTAACGCCGCCGCCGAGAAAGAATCCGTTACACTGAAGGCCAATCTTCTCAAGCAGCTTTATTCACCGGTTCTCTGGACAGATTCGATCCGGGTGCTCGTCGGCAGCAGTGTGGGAGTGGTGGTAGAGTGTGGTACCGGCAAGGTTCTGGCCGGGCTCGCAAAGCGCATTGACCGGGATCTGACAGTTCACAGTATTGAAGACCCGGACTCACTGGCGAAGGCGCTTGACGCGTTCGGCCAGTCTTGAAACGAAAGGGAGTGATTCATGTCTCTGGAAGGTAAGATTGCATTGGTAACCGGTGCCACCCGTGGTATCGGCCAGGCGATTGCTCGTGCACTGGCAGAGCAGGGCGCCGAAGTAATCGGCACTGCCACCAGCGCCGGCGGTGCCGAGTCTATCACCAATGATCTGCAGTCAGCCGGGCTCAAGGGCTACGGCATGGTTATGAATGTGGCGGATCCCGCCAGCATCGAGGCAGGCCTGAAGGCGCTGACGGAGAAATCCGGAGCGCCACTGATTCTCGTCAACAACGCTGGCATTACCCGTGATAACCTGCTGATGCGCCTGAAGGATGAGGATTGGACGTCGGTTCTGGAAACCAACCTGTCGAGCGTCTATCGCACCAGTAAGGCAGTGCTTCGTGGCATGGCGAAGGCGAAGTGGGGTCGCATCATCAATATCAGTTCTGTGGTTGCAGGTATGGGCAATCCCGGGCAAGGTAACTATTGCGCCGCCAAAGCCGGGGTGGAAGGTTTCACCCGTAGCCTGGCCAAGGAAATGTCGAACCGGGGTATTACCGCAAATTGCGTGGCGCCGGGGTTTATTGACACGGATATGACAAAAAAACTGGACGACAAGCAGCGCGAGGCTATGCTGGAAATCATACCCGCGGGTCGTCTGGGTGAGCCGGAAGAAGTGGCAGCGGTGGTTGCCTTCCTGGCATCTGATGCCGCCGGATATGTGACGGGTGAAACCATCAACGTAAACGGTGGAATGTACATGGGATAAGCTCCGTTCCGGAGCTTGTGCGCAACTCCTTGTCGCACAACATGTTTGACAGAATCCCTGCTTGTTTGCAGGTAGGGTTTAAACTAAACTGGCAGCATCTGAGTTGCTTGGTTGACACACAAATAGTGAGGACATTATGAGTACAGTTGAAGAGCGCGTGAAGAAGATCGTTTGTGAACAGTTGGGCGTTAAAGAGTCCGAAGTTCAGAACTCATCTTCTTTTGTAGAGGATCTTGGCGCTGACTCACTGGACACCGTTGAGCTGGTTATGGCACTTGAAGAGGAATTCGAAACCGAGATTCCTGACGAGGAAGCCGAGAAGCTGGCAAGTGTTCAGGACGCGATCGACTACATCGTCGCGCACACCTGATACTCTGCATTTAAGTAAGCCAGGCAAAAAGCCGTCCTTCTGAAATACTGGGGGGCGGCTTTTTTATTGGTTGCAAATAAGGTTAAATCGGCCTTCGGATTTACACGCATAAGATCAGGTGCAAGGGCTTATGGCTAAACGGCGAGTTGTCATCACAGGTATGGGCATGCTGTCTCCATTGGGTAATGACGTGGCGTCATCCTGGGAAGGGGTTCAGGCAGGGCGCAGCGGGATTGGAATGATCGACCGTTTTGACGCGTCCGGCTACAACACCCGGATCGGCGGCGCAATTCGGGATCTGGATATGGAGCCATACCTCTCCGCCAAGGATGCGCGAAAGCTTGATGCCTTCATTCACTACGGCCTGATTGCTGCACAGCAGGCGGTGGATGACAGCGGTATTGAGGCTTTTGATGCGCTGGACCGTGAGCGGGTCGGTATCGCAATCGGCTCCGGGATCGGGGGGCTCGAGTACATCGAGAAAAGCGTCCTTACGATGGACAAGTCGGGGCCCCGTAAAGTCTCACCGTTTTTTGTTCCGGCTTCCGTGATCAACATGATTTCCGGTAATGCGGCTATCCGCTTTGGCTATCGTGGCCCCAATATTGCGATTGTGACGGCCTGCACCACTGGTACTCACAACATTGGTTATGCGGCCCGTACCATCGCCTACGGTGATGCCGATGTGATGCTGGCGGGTGGTTCGGAAATGGCAACAACCCGTACCGGAATGGCGGCATTTTCTGCCGCCAGGGCACTGTCGACCCGCAACGACGAGCCGACCAAAGCAAGTCGACCGTGGGACAGGGACCGGGACGGCTTTGTGCTGAGTGATGGCGCGGGTGTGGTAGTGCTTGAAGAACTGGACCATGCGAAGCGCCGAGGTGCCACGATTTACGGTGAGGTTGTTGGCTTTGGCATGAGCGATGACGCCCACCACATCACCGCGCCGCCGGAGACCGGCGAAGGCGCCGCCCGTTCCATGGTGAATGCGATCCGGGATGCCGGCCTGAAGCCTGATGAAGTTGACTATATCAACGCCCACGGCACGTCCACCCAGGTAGGAGATGTGGCCGAAGTGGCGGCGGTCCGGCGGGTATTTGAAGGTCATGCCGAAAAGCTCGCCATGAGCAGTACAAAGTCCATGACAGGGCACCTGCTTGGGGCGGCCGGCGCTGTCGAAGCGATATTTTCGGTGTTGGCGATCCGCGATGGCTTGTTGCCTCCGACCATCAATCTGGACAACCCCGACGACGGGTGCGACCTTGATTTCGTGGCCCATAATAGTCGGAAGGCGGATGTGCGGGTGGCCTTGTCCAACTCGTTCGGGTTCGGCGGTACTAATGGCACCCTGATTTTCCGTCGTTACGAAGGCTGATTATGGTGGCTCTTCGCCTGTTCTGGGCAGAGGCGGGCGGCCTGCCGGCGGATGACCGTGGGCTGGCTTATGGGGATGGCCTGTTCGAAACCATCCGTATGGCCGGGCAAAAAGGTGTGCTGCTTTCCCGGCACCTGGAGCGTATGGTTCGGGATGCCAGGCGACTGGGTATCAAGGTCTCGCGCCAGGAACTCGCCACCGTCTGTACCCAGGCCGGGCAGCGGTTTGCCGAAAGGTTCAACGATCAGGACTGGGTTCTGAAGCTTACCCTGACCCGTGGTGCGGGGGGGCGTGGTTACCGACCGGACCCAGGCATGGCCCCGAACCTGCTTGTGTCTGCCTCGCCAATGCCCCCCGCGGCCGATGCCTCTGGCGTCATGGTCGACTTCTCCCGAGTGCCGCTGACCGTCAATCCGCTGCTCGCCGGCATCAAGTCCCTGAGCCGGCTTGAGCAGGTAATGGCAGCGGCTGAGCTCGGCAGCGCTCTGTTTGAGGTCATCATGTCGGACAGCGACGGTAACCTGGTGGAGGGCACCCGAACCAATCTTCTGCTTCGGAA
Source organism: Marinobacter subterrani (assembly GCF_001045555.1). Taxonomy (NCBI): domain Bacteria; kingdom Pseudomonadati; phylum Pseudomonadota; class Gammaproteobacteria; order Pseudomonadales; family Marinobacteraceae; genus Marinobacter; species Marinobacter subterrani. The sequence continues at coordinate 1,107,792 of NZ_LFBU01000001.1, read as the reverse complement.
AAATGATACCTGGATTACGCCGCCGTCGGCCTGTCTGGCGGTTGCTGGAGTACTCCGGCAATGGCTGCTGGAGCGTTTGCGGCAAAGCGGCCAGGCGGTGTTTGAGCGGCCACTGACGGTCCCGGATGTACTGGGTTCGGAATGCCAGGGTTTGTTCCTTCTCAACAGTGTGCTCGGTATTGTCCCGGTTCGCACTATCGCTGGCCATGATTTGCCTGTCGATGGCGTACTTGCGACAATCTTCAATCCTCTCGAACTACTGGAATAAATCGTTTGCTCAAGAAGTTATTGCTTGCGGGTTTTTGTGTCGCTGTGCTGGCATCGGCCGGCACCGGGCTGTGGGTCTGGCAAGGGCTGCAGAGCCTGGAAAGACCAGTGGTTCTCGAAGAACCGATGCTTTTCAACGTTCCCCAGGGGGCGACCTATACAGCGGTGGCTGAAAAAATGGAAGCACGGGGGCTGGTCGGGCAGAGCCTGTGGCTCCAGTTATACGGCCGCCTCTTCCCGGCGCAGGCTCGAATCAAGGCGGGTGACTATGAGTTTCTCGACGGCATGAGCCCGAAAACCATGGTTGACCTGATGGTGTCCGGTGAAATCAAGCATTGGTACGTGCAGTTTATTGAAGGCTGGACCTTTCGTGACATGCGAGCAGCGCTGGCCCGGGCTGAGCGGTTAGGGCAAGTTACCGGGAAGTGGTCTGGTGAGCAGATCATGGCCGCCGTCGGCGCGGAAGGACAACATCCCGAGGGACGATTCTTTCCCGACACCTATGCCTTTACCAGCAATGACACTGACCTGGACGTTCTGAAGCGTGCCTTCGGCAAGATGGAGGCTGTTTTGGCGGAGGAGTGGCAAGAGCGGGAAGAGGGGTTGCCATACGATACCCCCTACGAAGCTCTGATCATGGCGTCTATCGTGGAACGGGAAACCGGGGCGCCGGGTGAACGGGACCAGGTGGCGGGTGTGTTTGTTCGCCGTTTGGAGAAGGGTATGCGGCTACAGACCGACCCTACCGTTATTTACGGAATGGGGGAGAGTTACGACGGCGGCATCAGCCGGAAAGATCTTCTTACCCACACGCCCTATAACACCTACCGGATTGATGGCCTGCCACCCACGCCGATTGCTTTGCCGGGCCGAGATTCGATACATGCAGCGCTGCACCCGGATAATGGCAATGCGCTCTATTTCGTGGCCCGGGGGGATGGTTCGCACAAGTTTTCCAGCACGCTCGACGAACACCAGAAGGCGGTGCGGGAGTTTCAGCTGAACCGTCGCAACGATTACCGGTCGTCTCCGGCTCCGGAAGAGGCCTCACCGAGCAATGGCGAGGGCGCAGAATGAGCCGCCAGGGGCAATTCATTACCTTTGAGGGCACCGAGGGGGTTGGTAAGTCGACGCAACTCGCCAATGCGGCGAGAACCCTCGAGGGTTTGGGTGTCGATTTCATTGTCACAAGGGAACCCGGCGGGACGCCCATGGCAGAGGCCATTCGCGAGCTGTTGCTGTCGCCCAGGGAGGAGCCGGTACACGAAACCACAGAGCTTCTCCTGATGTTTGCAGCGCGGGCGCAGCACCTGTACAACCGCATTCTGCCGGCTCTGAATGCAGGCAAATGGGTGTTGTGTGACCGCTTTACCGACGCGACCTTTGCTTATCAGGGCGGGGGCCGGGGCGTCTCGGCTCAACGGATTGCCCTTCTGGAAACCCTGGTTCAGGGTGAGGTACGGCCAGACCACGTTATTCTTCTCGATGCGCCGGTTGCAACGGGAATGGCCAGAGCGCAAAAGCGGGGTGAGCTGGACCGTTTCGAGCAGGAAGATCTCGAATTTTTCCAACGAATCCGGGACGTCTATCTGGCAAGGGCGGCGGCGCTGCCTTCCCGGTATCATGTGATTGATGCGGCGCGCTCGCTGGAAGAGGTATCCGATGGTGTCAGTCGAGTGCTGGCACGCCTGTTCAAGATGTCAGCATCGCTCTGAATTTCGCCGTGATTCGCCACGATTCCTCCCGCATTCGTGCAGTTTTTGTAATGATCTGCTTTACTTGATGTACATTCTCAATTAAAAGTCGGCAGTATTAATGCTCCAATCGAAACTTCTGAAGCTTCCAACGGCGGCTCATCAGCACAAGCATGAACACCATCAGATTGTTGTTGGAGTGCGTGGAGAAGCTGAACTGAGCGTCGACGGGACCGGGTCCTGGCTCGACACCTGGAAGGCCTGTTTCGTTCCAACGGAAGCCAGCCATGATTATTGTGGCGATGATAAAAATCATGTTCTGGTCATTAATCTCGACCCTTTGACGCCCGCATTCAATACCCCCGCGCACGCCGACTACGAGCGCATGATGCGAATTTTCGAGAGGCCCCGGACCCTGCAGATGGACAATCGCTTGCAGGGGCTTGTCCAGTTTGCTGCGGGCGAGTTTGATCGCGCACCCGATAATCACACGCTTCAGCAGCATCTGGCTGCAAGCATCCTGTACTGCATGGCGGACCGGATGACGGACCGCAAAGCAGAAACTTCAAATCGTTACAGCGTCAGTCCTGAAGCGATCAGACGCTATATCTTCAGCAATCTGCACCGAAAAATTACCGTTGAGGATATGGCCGGTGAAGCATGCCTGAGCGTCAGCCGGTTCCACGAGGTCTTCAGGGAAGCCGCTGGTATAACGCCTCATCAGTTTCTGCTGAGGACCCGCCTGGATCGGGCCGCCGAATTGCTTGCCTCGACCAGCCTCTCAGTCTCTGAAATCAGCTATCGCACCGGCTTTTCTTCCCAGAGTGCATTGACCAACGCGTTGCGGAAGTACAAGGGCACGACACCCTCCAGGCTTCAAGTCCGGGCGGCTGTGGCCTGAATTGATCGGGGTTTGCGGCAGTACCGTAGGATTCTGTAAAAGAATCGTAGGATTTCGTAAGCCTGAGGTCCGTAGTAATACTAACGTATGGCGTCTCGGGCCCGCCTGGCACGGGCGCTGTCGAAATCGTTGAGTGGTCAACTATAGTCAGGGAGTGGCTGCACAGCGGGTTGGCTTGCTTCAGTCAGGCCGGATTTCGGGGGAGACAAGAAGAACGGCACAACGAGCTGGCGAAAGACCGGCTTTGTGCATCGCGAGCGGATCTAATCCGACTCATTAAACCGGAGGAGCCTTATGGCTATTGGTGTTTGGATCAGTCTGTTTCTATATTTTGCGCTCATGATTGCCATCGGCATCTTTGCAATGCGCAGATCTACCTCGTCGTCTGAAGACTATATGCTGGGCGGGCGAGCTCTCAGTCCAAAAGTGGCAGCCCTCTCTGCGGGCGCTTCGGACATGAGTGGATGGTTGCTTCTGGGCCTCCCGGGGGCGCTGTACGTTTCCGGTCTGGCTTCCGCCTGGATTGGTATCGGCCTGTTCGTGGGTGCCTTTTTCAACTGGGTGCTCGTTGCTCCCAGGCTCCGGGAACAAACGGTGCATTACGGCAACGCCATTACCATCCCTTCTTTCCTGGCAAATCGCTTCCCGACCCAGGCATTGTCTCTGAGGACCGTATCCGCGATCGTCATCGTTATCTTTTTCGCCGTCTATACCGCGTCCGGTCTGGTTGCCGGCGGCAAGCTGTTTGAGAGTGCATTTGCCGGCCTTTTCAATTTCGGCGGCCTTAGTGACTACGGGGCGGGTGTGGTGATCACACTGGGCGTGGTTCTGGCGTACACCGTTGTCGGTGGGTTTCTGGCCGTGAGCATGACCGATTTTGTTCAGGGCTGCATCATGATGATTGCGTTGGTGATCATGCCTCTTGTAGTGCTGTTTGGCGAGGGTGGCGGTGGCTATGCCCAGGCCACTCAGACACTCAATGAAGTGGATCCCACGTTGTTGTCCTGGACCGAGGGACTCACCTTTATCGGTTGGTTGTCCGCGGTTACCTGGGGCCTTGGCTACTTTGGCCAACCACATATTATCGTTCGGTTCATGGCTATCCGAACCCTGAAAGACGTTCCTGTTGCCCGGAATATCGGTATGGGCTGGATGGGTATTTCCCTGATTGGCGCTATCGCCCTGGGCATTTTCGGCCGCGCTTACGCGGTGCGTAACGGCCTGAACGTTGAGGATCCGGAAACCATCTTCATCATTCTCTCCGAGTTGCTGTTCCATCCGCTGATCACCGGCTTCCTCTATGCGGCCTTGCTGGCAGCGGTCATGAGCACTATCTCCAGTCAGTTGCTGGTGTCCTCGTCGTCACTCACCGAAGATTTCTATCGTCTCTTCCTTCGCAAGGAAGCCTCAGATCGTGAATGTGTCAATATCGGTCGGGTGTGTGTGGTACTGGTAGGTCTGGTTGCCGCCGTGATTGCTTCCGATCCGACCTCCAAGGTTCTGGGTCTGGTCAGTAACGCCTGGGCGGGCTTTGGTGCGGCATTCGGCCCGCTGATCATTCTTTCGCTGATGTGGCCGCGTGCCAATGGTGCCGGCGCCATCGCGGGCATGGTTGTGGGTGCTCTCACCGTCATCGTCTGGATTTCAATGGGCTGGAGTTCCGAGTTCATGGGTGGCCCGGGCGTGTATGAAATCATTCCAGGCTTCATTGCTTCCTGGATTGCCATCATGGTAGTGAGCCTGGCGACGTCTGATGCCGGCGAGTACCAGCACATCACCCGCTAGGGTAATGGCTTCATAAGGCCTGAAAAGTCCCAGGGCTCCAGTAGGAGCCCTGGTTGATAGCTGACAAACCCTCGCTCACCGGCGGGGGTTTGTTGCGTCTGAAGCCCGGGAACCGTAATGAATTAGCCTTTTACGAGGTGGAGGTAAAAAAGACTATTAAATTAGCTGGTTATCCCAGCAATGAGAGGTCTTTTCTTGAACATCTGACCGGCATCTGGAGTTTTCAACTTATAAAGCCCGGTTAAATTTCGATAATTTAGGAAATTTACCTACTGAAAGGCAAACTTCAAGAATTTTCACTAAAAAATCTACGGTAGTATTTTATACGTATGCTTTTTGCACATACTGCGTGGTGTGTAAGCATATTGATAACTCAAATAAAGGCCCACGAAAGAACAAGTGAGAATAACTATGATTCGTAAACTTGCAACGCTGGTACTTGCCTGTGCGACGCTCACGTCCGTGAACGCAAACGCCGATCAACTTGATACCGTCATCCAACGAGGCACGCTGAACTGCGGTGTCGTTCTGGACTTCCCCCCCATGGGGTACTTTGATGAAAATAACGAACCGGCCGGTTTCGATGTTGACTACTGCAAAGACCTTGCCGAGGTTCTCGGCGTAGACGTCAATGTTGTCAACCTCACCTGGGGTGATCGCATTCCGTCCCTGATCTCCGGCAAGACCGATGTGGTTATCGGTTCTACTTCCGACACCCTGGAACGTGCCAAGACAGTTGGTTTCACTTATCCGTACTTTGTGTTCAAGTTCCAGGTCATTGCCCGCGAAGACAAGAATATCGACTCCTTCGATGACCTGAAAAACCTGAAGGTCGGCGCCGCTCTCGGTACCACCTACGAAACCGAATATCTGGCCTACGCCGATAAAATGGGCTGGGGTCGGGACAACTACACCTCTTTTGCCTCTGAGAACGATGGCTTCCTGGGACTTTATCAGGGCAAGGTCGATGCCATCATTTCAACCAACGCGAATATTGCGACAAAGCTCCGAAGCAAGGAATTCAAGGATTTCGAGGCAGGCCCCTTTGTGCCCAACTATGATGACGTTGTGGGAATCATTGCCAAGAGAGATGAACTCGCCTGGATCAACTACCTGAACCTGTTCCTGGTGCACCAGATTCGCGATGGCAACATGAACGAAGCCTATAACAAACACTTTGGTGGCGATGTGCCGGCCGAGCTCATCGAGACACTGAGAGCCAACAAGTAAACGGTGGACGGGCGGCTGTCGGAACGGTGGTCGCCCTGGCCCGATTTCCAGGCGTGGGGCAATCCCGCATGTGTCCTGGCTGTAAATTCTGATCACTGCGCCCGCCGATGGAGTAGTGGAGTTTCCTTCCATTCATAAAATGGTCAAGGTATGGATTACGAATTTCACTGGAACGTTGTGTTCCAGAAGCTACCCCAGTTGCTGAATGGTGCCTTTGTTACCCTGCACGTCTCGGTGCTTGCCATGCTGCTGGGTATTGTTATCGCCATACTGTTGGCGATCGCCAAAATGAACAACAGCAAGCCTTTCTGTTATGTCGCAACGGTGTGGGTCGAGATTGCCAGGAACACCCCGGCACTGTTTCAGATTTACATGGCCTATTTTGGCCTCGGGGCGCTGGGCATTCACCTCAGTCCCTATGTTGCGGTATTGAGCGCACTGGTCTTCATCAACGCGGGATACCTCACCGAGACCTTCCGCGGAGGATTCCAGTCTATTCCCGTTACCCAGTACAGCGCTTCCAAATCCCTTGGAATGACCAGCCTCCAGACCTACCGGTATATCATCCTCCCGCAGATGCTCCGACGCATTTATCACCCGATGACCAACCAGTTCGTCTGGTCCATCCTGATGAGTTCGCTGGGCATTCTTGTGGGCATGAGTGAGTTGTCCGGTACAACCCAGAGGTTGCAGTCGCTGTCGTTCCGAACACTTGAGTTCTTTATCGTGGCGGCCGTTATGTACTTCGTGATCACCAAGCTGGTGTTGTTCTCCGCATCGCTCCTCTCCCGCAGACTGTTCAAGGGGGAAATCTGATGAACTCACTGTTTACGCCCCTGTCCTGGAGCGACACCGGTTTTATCCTGACGGGTGTCTGGAACACCATCACCATATCCGTTGTCGCTATCGTGGTAGGTACACTCCTGGGTTTGGTCGTCGGCTTTGCCCGGGCGGAGAGTAAAAAGGTGGCTAACGTATTGTTCGGCAGCGTGCTGGACATCCTCCGAAGTGTCCCCCTGATTATTCAACTGATACTGTTTTCCACCTTTGTGGGCGCAATGGGGAATCCGATGGACCCGTTTGTCGCTGGCGCTATCGTGCTTTCGCTGTACACCATGGCCTTCATGAGCGAGGTGTTCCGGGGTGGGTTTGAGAGCGTCAGCCCATCGATGCAGGTTGCCGCGCGTTCGCTGGGAATGACGCACTGGCAAACCATCTATCACATTCGGTTCCCGATCGGTCTGCGTGCCGTGTTCCCCTCCTGGCTTGGCGTTTCCCTCAGCGTTATCAAGGATTCGGCGCTGGTATCCGTTATTGGTTACATGGAATTGCTGCGCACGTCAGAGCAACTTATCTCACGAACCCAGCAACCGCTCGAGATCCTGATAGGTGTCGGTATCTTTTACTTCATTATTTCGTACCCGCTGTCCTACTACGGCCGGTATGTTGAGAGGAAAATGGCAATATGATCAGTGTCCAGAATGTCCATAAATCCTTCGGAGATCTTGAAGTGCTGAAAGGCGTCAGCCTGGATGTAAAGAAAGGCGAAGTGGTAAGCGTCATCGGCGGTTCCGGCAGCGGCAAGTCGACCCTGCTGTACTGCATCAACGCCATCGAGACGATCAACAAGGGCAAGATTCTTGTCGATGATGTGGATGTCCACGCCAAAGCGACCAACAAGGACAAGCTGCGCCAGAAACTTGGCATGGTGTTCCAGCAATGGAACTCCTTCCCTCACATGACTGTGCTGGAGAACGCGGCGCTTGCTCCCAGAATCGTCAAGAAAATGAGCAAGGAAGAGGCGATTGAAATCGCCAAAAAGGAACTGGAGCATGTTGGCCTGGGTGACAAGCTGGACGTCTACCCCACCAAAATGTCCGGCGGCCAACAGCAGCGCCTGGCGATTGCCCGTGCCCTGGCCATGAAACCGGACTACATGCTGCTTGATGAGGTGACCTCCGCGCTTGACCCCGAACTGGTCGGCGAGGTTCTGGACACCCTGCGCTTATTGGCGGAAGAGGGCATGACCATGATCTGCGTTACGCATGAAATGGGGTTCGCGCGGGATGTCTCGGATCGCGTGGCGTATTTCCATGAAGGCGTGATTGCAGAGATCGGTGAAGCCAGGCAGGTGATTACCGATCCGCAAAACCCGCTCACCCAGAAGTTCCTCTCTAAAGTGCGCTGAACCGTCGCCACAGGGGTGGTGTTTGTTGGGGAAGTGCCTGGTCGGGGCTTCCCCAACGTGCAGACTCCTTCCTTGAGTCGCTCATATTGACTTGTGGATCACCCCTGAAACCGCTACTTTATTTACGTTATGTCTCAGTGAAATAAGCAAAATAACGACGAGAGGACAACGCTTTATGAACCGCAAACAATTCCTGAAATCCACCGTGGGTGTATTGGCCGCGACCATCTTTTCCTTTTCCTCGGGAGTGCAGGCCGAAGGAAACTATGTGATGGGTACCGCCACCACTGGCGGCACCTATTACCCGGTGGGCGTTGCAATTTCCACGCTTATCAAGGTCAAGCTTGAACCGAAGACCAATATCTCGGTGTCGGCCATCAGTTCCGCCGGTTCCGGTGAGAATCTCAAGCTGATGGATGAAGACCAGATTCAGTTCGGTATTCTCCAGGGGTTGTACGGTGCCTATGCATGGAACGGGACCGGCCCGGTGCCCAAGCCATACAAGAACCTTCGTTCGGTTTCCATGCTCTGGCAGAACGTTGAGCACTTCGTGGTGTCCAAGGAACTTGCGAAAACAGGCACCATCGCCGACATGACCAACCTCTATGGCGAGAGCTTCTCTATCGGGAGGCGCAATTCCGGCACCGAGGGCTCCGGCCGTTTTATTCTGGGCAAGCTTGGGGTCGATCTGGACAAGATTGATCTGGCCTACCTCGGCTACGGTCCCAGTGCAGACGCCCTGCAGAATGGCAACATCGAAGGCATGAACATTCCGGCGGGCGTGCCAGCTTCTGCGGTTACCCGGGCCTATGCCAACGTGGGCGACGAGATCACTACTCTGAACTTCACCGCTGACCAGTTGGCTCAGGTGAACAGTGATTTTGAACTTTGGACGCCCTATACGATTCCGGCGGGTACCTATCCCAGCCAGGAGGAGCCCATTGAAACGATTGCCCAGCCCAACATCCTGGCTGTGCGTGCGGATGTTCCCGAGGAAGACGTTTACCAGATTACCAAAACCATCTACGAGAACCTGCCGTTCCTGAACAATATCCATCCGGCTACCAAGGCGATGGCACTGGAAAAGGCTATCGCCGGTCTGCCGATGCCGCTGCATCCGGGCGCCGTAAGGTTTTACCGGGAACAGGGGCTGACCATTCCTGATCGCCTGATTGCGAAGTAATCATGGCCCAGGGAGCAACCAGCGAACCTCCGGTAGAGGTTCGCGACGAAAGTGCCAGCGAGGCGGCTGAGCGACTGGATCACCGGCTGATCGGGCCGGTGATTTTCTGGCTCGCGGTTGGCGCTGCGTTGATACATCTGTACTTCAACACCCTGTCCACGCTCTCTGAGCTGTGGACTTCGGCGTTACATTTTGGCCTTTTTGGCCTGATCTGTACGCTCACCACGCCAATGCGAAAGGCCAGAACTGCCTCTGGCCAGCGTGTGGTCCTGGGCGTGGATATTATTCTCGGGCTGATGGCACTGGCCTGCGCCTTCTATCTGATTCTCTTCGAGGACGATTTGTACCAGCGTGGCGTCAATTTCAGCACGGCAGACTGGGTTGTCTCCATTGCCGCAGTGGTGCTCGTACTGGAATTCGCCCGGCGCACGGTGGGCTGGTTCATTCCGGTGTTGTGTGTGATCGCCCTGACCTATGTGGCCTGGTGGGGGCAGTATATTGATGGCATCTTCAACTTTCCCGGCCTGAGCTGGGAAACCGTGCTGTTCCGCTCCTATATTGGCGGCCAGGGCATGCTCGGTTCGATTGCCCGGATTTCGTGGACCTATGTGTTCATGTTCATTCTGTTTGGCGCCTTTCTGGTGAAGTCCGGAGCGGGCGATTTTATTATCGAACTGGCGCGCTGTGCTGCCGGCCGGTTTGTCGGCGGCCCCGGCTTCGTCGCTGTGTTCGCATCGGGTCTCATGGGCTCGGTCTCCGGCTCCAGTGTGGCTAATACCGTGTCCACCGGTGTTATTACCATTCCCCTGATGCGCAAGGCTGGTTTCCCGGCACGTTTTGCCGCCGGCGTTGAGGCTGCTGCCTCTACCGGCGGCCAGCTGATGCCACCGGTGATGGGGGCAGGGGCGTTTATCATGGCGTCCTACACCCAGGTGTCTTACCTGACCATCATCGGCGTGGCGGCATTACCTGCCTTGCTGTATTTCATCTCGGTGGCCATGTTTGTCCGGATTGAAGCCAAACGCAGCCATGCGGTCCAGCTTGATGACGAAGAGGCGCCCTCCCTGAAGGAGGTCATGAAAGGCGGCTGGCATTTTCTGCTGCCTCTGGCCGTTCTGGTTGCGGCACTCATCTATGGCTATACGCCCACCTACGCGGCCGGCATCGCCATTCTTTCGGTTATTGTCGCGTCCTGGCTGTCGAGGCATCCCATGAGCTTCCGGGACATACTGGATGCCCTGGCGATGGGCGCGAGAAATATAACCACCACGGCAATTCTTCTGATCACCGTGGGCCTGATTGTTATGGTGGTTTCAACCACTGGTATCGGAAATACCTTCTCGCTGATGATTACCAGCTGGGCCGGTGGCAGCCTCATCATTACCATCGTGCTGGTGGCGCTGGCGTCGCTGATTCTTGGCATGGGCCTGCCGGTGACAGCGGCGTATATCGTTCTGGCGACCCTGTCGGCACCGGCAATCTACACCCTGATTGCGCAGGAGCAGTTACTGGACCTCCTGGTGAGCGGCAACCTGCCGGATCAGGCCAAAGCCATATTCATGCTTGCTGCCCCGGACAGGATGGCCTTGCTCAACGCGCCGATGGATCTGGCCACGGCCCAGCAGCTGCTGGCGGTTGTGCCGGATACCTTCAATACCCAGCTGCTTGAGCAGGCGCTCTCTCCGGCCGCGTTGTCGATGATTCTGGTAGCGGCACACATGATCATTTTCTGGCTGTCGCAGGATTCCAACGTCACACCGCCAGTGTGCCTGACGGCCTTCGCCGCCGCAGCGATTGCCGGGACTCCGCAGATGCGTACCGGGTTTACCGCCTGGAAGCTGGCCAAGGGCCTCTACATCATTCCATTGCTTTTTGCCTATTCGCCCCTGATTACCGGAGACTTCACCGAAATGCTGCGGGTGTCCTTTTTCGCGCTGTTTGGCATCTATGCCATCATCGCCGGAATGGAAGGCTTCCTCGAGCACAAGCTGCCTCTGTTGGTCCGTATCCTGATCTTCCCGGTTGGCGCCTTGATGCTCTGGCCCCATGGCCAGCTTTTGCTGGACACTGCAGGCCTGGTGATTTTCCTGGCGGTACTGGTCTGGAGCAGCCGCAGGGGCAGGGCGTCCAGGACGGCCGCGCCGGCTTAAAGGAAGCTGCAAGATGTCACTGATCGAAGTAGCAGCCCTGCTTGCCCTGGGCGGATTGGCGGGCTTTATCAATGTCCTGTCAGCCGGCGGTTCCATGCTGACACTGCCGCTGCTGATGTTCCTCGGATTGCCGCCGCAGGTGGCGAACGGCACCAACCGGGTCGCCATCACCCTGCAGAGCATAACCGCCGTGGGATCCTTCCACCGGATGGGGCATGGCAACCTCGTGGTCAGTCTTCACCTGGCCGTGCCGGCGGTGCTGGGCTCCCTCCTGGGGGCCTGGGTAGCGACCTGGGTGAATGACGCCATCTTCGAGTTTGTTCTCGTGGTTGCCATGATTGGTGCGTCAGTGTTCATGCTGCTGCCCCAGCCCAAGCTGGACACCCGTCCTCTGACGACGGACCGGCTGGGCCCGGTTATCTATCTGGCCATGTTCCTGATCGGCGTCTACGGCGGCTTTATTCAGGTCGGCGTCGGTGCCCTGTTCCTGGTGGTTCTGTATCGCATGTTGCGAATCGATCTGCGCCAGGTGAACGTGTTCAAGGTGTCTATCGTTCTGCTTTACACGCTGCCGGCCTTGCTGATATTTGCCATCAGTGACCAGGTACGTTGGGGCATGGGGCTGACGCTGGCACTCGGCAATATTACCGGTGCGTTTATCGCGGTTCGCGTCAACCTCAGTAACAAAGGGGCCCAGTGGGTCAAGTGGATCACCCTCGTGATGGTGGCGGCGATTCTGGTAAGGCTCATCCTTTATTAATTGGCGGCTGGAGGTTACACATGAAAGCCATGGTTATTGAAGAGTTTGGCGGCCCTGAGGTTTTCGTGGAGAGGGAGATGCCGACACCCGAGCCGGCCGCGGGCCAGGTCCGGATTCGCGTTATTGCTTCCAGTGTGAACCCGATAGAAACCAAAATCCGCTCCGGCCTTGTGAAAACCGGGCCAGCGATGCCCGCCATCCTCAACGGCGACGTTGCCGGTGTGGTGGACAAGGTCGGCCCGGGCGTCACGTCCCTGGCGGCAGGGGATGAGGTGTTTGGCTGCGCCGGTGGTGTTCGTGGCTGGCAGGGCGCGCTGGCCGATTACATGATTGCCGATGTCCGGCTACTGGTCAGGCGAACGCCGGCCATGTCGTTGCCACTGGCGGAATGCGCTGCGTTGCCCCTGGTGTTCCTGACCGCGTGGACCGCCCTGGTGGACCGGGCCGGCATTCAGTCCGGCGAGCATGTGCTGATTCATGCCGGAACCGGTGGCGTGGGCCATGTTGCCATTCAGATTGCGAAGGCGATGGGCGCCCGTGTCGCGACAACCGTATCAACGGAAGACAAGGCAGAGCTGGCACGCCGTCTGGGGGCCGACGATACCATTTTTTACCGGGAAGAGTCGGTAAAGGATTACAGTCAAAGACTCACCGAGGGACGGGGTTTCAGCCTGGTGTTCGACACCGTGGGCCGGGAAAATGTTGATCGGTCGATCGAGGCGACGGCCATTAGCGGGCGCCTGTGTTCCATTAACACCCGCTCTACCCACGACCTGACAGCCATGCACGCTAAAGGTCTCACCTTGCATGTTATCTTCCGCTCCATTCCGCTTCTGCACGGCATTGGCATGGATGACCAGCCCCGGCTGATGGCGGCGCTGAGCGACATGCTGGAGCAGGGCAGCGTGCGCCCGTTGCTGGATGAGCACCGGTACGCTTTCCGCCAGATTGGCGAGGCGCATCGCCGTATTGAGTCGGGGCTCGCTGTGGGGAAAATTCTTCTCGAGCGCTGAGTCGGGCAATGTGCAAAAAAAACGCCAGCCCGAAGGCTGGCGTTTTCAATGGTGATTACCTCAAGAGGTAGCGCTTAGGCAACGTTCGCCTCAGAGGCCTTCTTGGTGTAGTTCTCCATCTGGTCGAAGTTGAGATACTTGTAGATCTCTTTTGACATGCTGTTGAGGTCCTTGGCGTACTCCATGTATTCCTCGGCGGAGGGGAGTTTGCCCAGTACCGCGCCCACTGCAGCCAGTTCCGCAGAGGTCAGGTACACATTGGCACCATCGCCCAGGCGGTTCGGGAAGTTCCGGGTGGAGGTGGACAGCACGGTGCTCTTGGCAGCTACACGGGCCTGGTTACCCATGCACAGGGAGCAGCCCGGCATTTCGGTGCGCACACCGGCGGTGCCGTAGATGTTGAAGTAACCTTCTTCCATCAGCTGGGCCTGGTCCATCTTGGTGGGCGGAGACATCCACAGGCGGGTCTTCAGGGGTTCCTTGTTCTGTGCCAGCAGTTTACCCGCGGCGCGGAAGTGACCGATGTTGGTCATGCAGGAGCCGATGAACACTTCGTCGACCTTGTCGCCGGCCACTTCGGACAGGGTGCGGGCATCGTCCGGGTCGTTCGGGCAGCATACGATCGGCTCTTTGATTTCGGCCAGATCGATTTCCACTACGTGCGAGTATTCCGCGTCCTTGTCGGCACGCATCAGCTTGGGATCGGCAATCCACTCTTCCATCTGCTGGGCACGACGCTCCAGGGTGCGGGGGTCGCCGTAACCTTCAGCGATCATCCAGCGCAGCATGGTGATGTTGGAGCGCAGGTACTCGGCCACGGACTCTTCAGACAGGTTGATGGTACAGCCGGCTGCGGAGCGCTCGGCGGACGCGTCAGAGAGCTCGAACGCCTGCTCGACGGTCAGGTGCTCCAGGCCTTCGATTTCCAGGATGCGGCCGGAGAATTCGTTGATCTTGCCTTTCTTCTCAACGGTCAGCAGGCCCTGTTTGATGCCATACAGCGGAATGGCGTGTACCAGATCACGCAGGGTGATACCCGGCTGCATTTCGCCCTTGAAGCGAACCAGGACCGATTCCGGCATATCCAGCGGCATAACGCCGGTGGCTGCGGCGAAGGCGACCAGGCCGGAGCCGGCCGGGAAGGAGATGCCCATGGGGAAACGGGTGTGGGAGTCACCGCCGGTGCCCACGGTATCCGGCAGCAGCATGCGGTTCAGCCAGGAATGGATGATGCCGTCGCCCGGGCGCAGGGAAACACCGCCGCGGGTACGGATGAAGTCCGGCATGGTATGCTGCATTTCCACGTCAACCGGCTTCGGATAGGCAGCGGTGTGACAGAAAGACTGCATCACCAGGTCAGCCTGGAAGCCCAGGCATGCCAGGTCTTTCAGTTCGTCGCGGGTCATCGGGCCGGTAGTATCCTGGGAACCGACAGTTGTCATGTGCGGTTCGCAGTAGGTGCCCGGACGCACGCCCTTGCCTTCTTCCAGACCGCAGGCCTTGCCCACCATCTTCTGGCCCAGGGTGAAGCCCTTGGTGCCGGCTTCGGGGTCTTTCGGCAGGCGGAACAGGTCGGTCGCGCCCAGGCCCAGCGCGGTGCGGGCCTTGGCGGTCAGGCCACGGCCGATGATCAGCGGAATACGGCCACCCGCCTGAACTTCATCCAGGATCACGTCAGACTTGAAGCTGAACTCGGAGATGGTTTCGCCGGCTTCGTTCAGGATCTTGCCTTCGTATGGGCGGATTTCGATCACGTCGCCCATGTTCATGTTGTCGACCGGCGCTTCGAATACCAGGGCGCCGGCGTCTTCCATGGTGTTGAAGAAAATCGGGGCAACCTTGTTGCCGATACAGACACCGCCGGCACGCTTGTTAGGCACACCGGGGATGTCTTCACCGAAGAACCACAGAACGGAGTTGGTGGCAGATTTCCGCGAGGAGCCGGTACCAACAACGTCACCCACGAACGCAACGGGCAGGCCTTTGGCTTTGATTTCGTCGATCTGGCTCATCGGGCCGGTTACGCCGGGCTCTTCCGGCTTCAGGCCGTCGCGTTCCATTTTATAGGCAGCGCGGGCGTGCAGCGGGATGTCCGGGCGTGACCATGCATCCGGGGCCGGCGACAGGTCGTCGGTGTTGGTTTCGCCGGTGACCTTGAACACCACCATTTTGGTGCTTTCCGGCACCTTCTTCTTGTTGGTGAACCACTCGGCATTGGCCCAGGATTCCACCACAGATCTGGCCACCGCGTTACCGGCGTCCATCTTTTCTTTGACGTCGTTGAAGGCGTCGAACATCAGCAGGGTGTGCTTGAGTTCCTCGCCGGCCAGCTTAGCCAGTTCGCTGTCATCCAGAAGGTCAACGAGGGTCGCGATGTTGTAGCCACCCTGCATCATGCCCAGCAGCTGAACAGCTTTCTTTTTATCGATCAGCGGAGACGCGGCTTCGCCTTTAACAATGGCGGACAGGAATGCAGCTTTTACGTAAGCGGCTTCGTCGACACCCGGCGGAACGCGGTTTTCCAGGAGGTAGACCAGAGTTTCTTCCTCACCGGCAGGCGGATTCTTCAGCAGCTCGACCAGAGCGGCAGTCTGCTCGGCATTCAGGGGCTTGGGAGGAATACCCAGGGCTTCACGTTCGGCAACGTGTTCACGGTAGGCTTCTAACACGATATGGACCCTCATCAGTTGGAATGTCCCGCGCCCGGCTTCATGCCTGGCGGGAGGATTTTGGCGGAAAGGCCGCAGGAGCCTCTGAATAATGCCTCAAATCACCGATGGGGTTTCAGGGTTTATTCAGAGACTCCTTAATCTGGCGCTGCATTCTATAGGAAACCCCTTATAAAGTTAAGTTGGACAGTGGTCGGAGCAATCTGTTAGATCGGTTATACTTCCGGGCCGCCAACCCACCACCGAATCAATGCCATGAACGACGCCCTGCAAGAGATTCACGACTTTCTGCCTTGCCCGACTCCCCGGCAGTGGCTCGAGAATGCCCTGGCTAACCAGGATTTGATGCTCATCGACCACGCCCACTGTGAGAAAAAAGCGGCATCAACCGCCCTGAGCCTGATGTACCGCTATGTCGACAATTCCGAGTTGCTGAACAGAATGTCCCGGCTGGCCCGCGAGGAGCTCCGGCATTTTGAACAGGTGCTGGCGATCATGAATAAACGGGGGGTGGAGTATTGCCACCTGACACCGGCTCGTTATGCCGCCGGTTTGAGAAAGGAAGTCCGCTCGGACGATCCGGGGCGTCTGGTCGATGTTCTGATCGTCGGCGCCATTATCGAGGCCCGCTCCTGCGAGCGGTTTGCGGCGCTGGCACCACTTCTGGATGACAAGCTGGAAGACTTCTACGCCAGCCTGCTGAAATCCGAGGCGCGCCATTATCAGGACTATCTGAAGCTGGCAGTGCAGGCTAACGGCGCGCCAGTGGATGAGCGGGTGGGGGAGTTTCTGGCCATTGAGCGCGAGTTGATTGAAACGCCGGACAGCGAGTTCCGGTTTCACAGTGGGCCGGTAATCTGAAGCTGCCCTGGCGAAGACGGGGTGGCGACGGCGGGGTCAGATGAAGGCGTTCATCTGACCCCCAGTTCACGCCTTTTAACCAAGCTTCCGGCACAGCTCGATCCAGGCATCAATCCCTGCACTGCGGTATTTCTGTTTGTGCAGGATGAAGTAGAACTGCCGATCAAACTGCCGATGCTCCGGCACCGTGAGCGGGACCAGGCTTCCCCGCCTGAACGCGTCAGCCAGAACCACTTCCGACAGGCAGCCTATGCCAAGATCGGCTTCCACCGCGCGCTTGATGGCTTCCGTGTGCTCCAGTTCCAGCAATACATTCAGATCCGGCAATAGCCCGTGCATGCCCCTTTCAAAACTCTGGCGCGTACCAGAACCCGGTTCACGCATGATCCAGGTGGCGTTGCGAAGGTCGTCGTCGGTCAGTGACGGTTTGCTGGCCAGAGGGTGGCTGGGCGAGCAGAAAACCACCAGGGCGTCGCCCCGCCAGGGAATGACGTCCAGGTCCGGCGACTGAAGTTCACCCTCGATCAGCCCGATATCGAGTTCAAAATCCTTGACTCGCCTGGCAATGGTACTCGTATTGGCAACCTCCAGAGAGACCCGCGGCCGGGTAGGGGTATTCATGTATTGGGCCATAACCCCCACGGCCAGATAGTTACCGATAGTGAGGGTGGCGCCGACTTTCAGCGCGCCCACTTCAGTGTGTTTGCTGAACGCCTGCTCCAGCTCTTTCGCCTGGGCCAGGACGGCCTCGACTTTGGGCCGGTACAAGCGCCCGAGTTCATTGAGCTGAAGGCGCTTGCCAACCCGGTCAAACAGCTGGATGTCAAACTGGTTTTCCAGCTCTTTGAGTGCACTGCTGGCGGCAGACTGTGACATGGAAAGAGACTCGGCGGCGCGAGTGATGTTCTGGAAATGGGCCGCGGCCAGGAAAACTTCCAGTTGGCGGAAACTGTATTTCATATGAGTTCGCTCTAAATCGATTCGCCCGAATAAGGTTATGAAAATATCCCATTTTCCCGATAGGTTAGTGCCGGGTTATACTGTTCGCAATCCAAATTTGAAACATTCGCCGTAAAAAGCGTATCGAACAGGCAAGAGGTTTACATGAGCAACCTGATCAAAGAGAAAGTGACCAGCGTCCATCACTGGAACGATACCCTGTTCAGCTTTACTACAAGCCGCGATCCGGGGTTTCGGTTCAAGAACGGCCATTTTGTCATGATTGGCCTGGAAACCGATGGCAAGCCATTGATGCGCGCCTACAGTATCGCCAGTGCCAATTATGAGGAAGAACTGGAGTTCTTCTCGATAAAGGTGCAGGACGGCCCGCTGACCTCCCGTCTGCAGAAAATTCAGGTGGGCGACGAAATCCTGGTGAGCCGCAAGCCCACCGGTACCCTGATTCTCGATAACCTGCTGCCGGGCAAGAACCTGTGGCTGATCAGCACGGGCACGGGGCTTGCCCCGTTCATGAGTATCATCAAGGATCCGGAAGTCTATGAGGCGTTCGACAAGGTTATCCTGACCCACGGTGTGCGTTACGTGTCGGAGCTGGCTTACCAGCAGGAAATCGAGGAGCTGCCGGAGAACGAGTATTTCGGAGAGATGGTGAAGGGCAAGCTGGAGTATTACCCCACCGTTACCCGGGAGGAATTCCGCAATAAGGGGCGCCTGACCGACGCGATGGAAACCGGAAAGATTACCCGTGACCTGGGCCTGCCGGAATTTGATCTGGAAAACGATCGCTTCATGATCTGCGGTAGCCCGAGCATGCTCAAGGACACCTGCGCTATCCTGAACCACATGGGTTTCAAGGAGGCTCGCGGTGGCGAGATGGGGCACTATGTTATTGAACGGGCCTTTGTCGAACAGTAAGTTGGGCAGATTATCGTTCAAAGCCCTCTTACCCAGCCTTTGAAAAACCGGAGCGGGATGCTCCGGTTTTTTGTCTGTGTCCCACCGGTGCAATCGTGCAGACGGTAGAGCTACCGGGCCCACCATCGGTGTATAGTAGCGGGTTTTGGAAATAGGGAAGTCACGATGTTTCATCTCGAACTGGAACCACGTTTCAGCGATACCGATGCCCTCGGGCACATCAGTAACACCAGTCTGCCGGTCTGGTTCGAGCAGGCCAGAACGCCGGTATTTCGTATTTTTCATCCGACCCTTGAAGTCGAGACCTGGCCGCTGATCATCGCCCGGCTGGAAATTGATCTGTTGGCGCAGAGCTACTGGCACATGCCGGTGGAGATCCGAACCGGGATTGGCAAGATCGGCAACAGCTCCTTCCATGTAATCCAGGAGGCCTGGCAGAACGGCAAACAGATTGCCCGTGGCGTGGCGGTATTGATTCATTTTGACTACGAGACAGAAAAAGCCCTGCCGATCCCTGATGAAATCAGATCAAAACTTTCTGAGCATCGGGTGGCGTGAAATTAGTAATGGTCTTTCAGTGTCTGGCAGTGATTGTCCTTGCCAGCGTGCTGACTCTCGTCGGCTGTGATTCCGATAACAATGCTCAGGCTCGCGTCGTCGGGGACCCGGCTGTCCAGCACTCGGGCTCGGCGACTCGAAACATAACCCTGACGCTTACGCCTGCCCAACTGGACTGGGTGGGGCGGCAGATCTTCCGAAACGAATGCGCGGGCCGATTTGAATGCCTGGTTCACTGGAATACGGGCGAGGCCTTTCCGTCTCTGGGGATAGGCCATTTCATCTGGTATCCCGAAGGGGTGGACGGGCGATTCGTGGAGAGCTTCCCGGCCCTGATCGATTATATGAGGCAGCGGCGGGTTCCCATTCCCGGCTGGTTGCAGCGCCTTGAACCCTTTGACGCGCCCTGGCCGGACAGGCAGTCCTTTATGACGGCCGGGGATTCGTCAAGGGTTGCGGAGTTGCGGGAATTCCTGGCTTCCACCCGGGGAATCCAGGCCGAATTTATCTTTCACCGCGCCAGAAACTCCTTGGAGCGGGTGATTGAGGCTGCGCCGCCCGGACGAAAAGGTGAGGTAGTCGGTCGACTCGAGGCCTTAAGCAAGACGCCTGGTGGAGTTTACGCGGTGATGGATTACGTGAATTTCAAGGGCGAGGGTCTCTCGACCACCGAGCGATACAAGGGTGAGGGATGGGGACTTTTGCAGGTGTTGCTTGAGATGAGGGCGCGCGCGGGCAAAACCGCGCTGGCGAACTTTCGCGAAGCGGCCGGGCGAGTGCTGGCCCGGCGAGCGCACAACGCTGACAACCCGATTGAGCGGGAACGCTGGCTGCCAGGCTGGCTGAAGCGGCTCGAGACCTACGCTGAACCCCCGGAAACAACATTTTCTTCATAAAACTACTTCAAATCCTGATCTTTGTTCTATCTTGTAACTGAGCGTTCAGGAAAACACCTTCCTACCGACCGACAGTCTCCCCGTGCGCCGAATTGAGGCACGGTCTGCACAGTGGTGTGGCCGAAGTGTGTTGAAGGGAATGGCTCGCAAGAAAATAAACACAATAAATCAATGCGTTAAGTTCTCTGGCTTATAAATTGCTGAGAACCGTTGCACGTCTAATCAACGGAACTTCGGAGAAAATATAATGAACAAAGCCAAGTCGATTGCCATCGGCGCTGCCCTGATTCTGGGCGCGTTTACCGCATCAACGGCCAACGCGGCCACCACGCTTGAGGCAGTCAAGGATAAGGGGCACCTGCAGTGCGGTGTTACCAGTGGTCTCCCCGGCTTTTCACAGCCTGATGAAAATGGCAACTGGACAGGCATTGATGTGGATACCTGTCGGGCCGTGGCTGCCGCCGTATTTGGCGATGCCAAGGCTGTGCAATTCACCCCGCTGACTGCCAAGGAGCGTTTCACAGCGCTGCAGTCCGGTGAAATCGACATGTTGTCCCGGAACACCACCTGGACCCTGACCCGTGACGCCTCGCTCGGCCTGAACTTCACCGGGGTCAATTACTACGATGGCCAGGGCTTCCTGGTGAAAAAGAACCTCGGCGTAGACGATGCCACGCAGCTTGACGGGGCCACCGTGTGCATCCAGGCGGGCACCACCACGGAGCTGAACCTGGCGGATTACTTCAGGGCCAAGGGCATGGAATTCCGTCCCATCGTTTTCGATACCTCCGAGCAGACTGTGCAGGGCTTCGCGGCCGGCCGCTGCGACGTTCTCACCTCGGATCGCTCCCAGCTTGCGGCGCTGAAGTCGAAACTTGCAGACCCGTCGGCGGCGAAGATCCTGCCGAACACCATCTCCAAAGAGCCGCTTGGCCCCGTGGTGCGTCAGGGGGATGACGAGTGGTTCAACATCGTGAAGTGGGTTCTGTTTACCCAGATCAACGCCGAAGAACTCGGCATAACCATGGAAAATGTCGATGACATGCTGAAATCCGACAACCCGAACGTCAAGCGTCTGCTGGGTACCGACGGGGATATGGGCGCCAAGCTGGGCCTGCCGGCAGACTTCGGCTACAAGATCGTCAAGCAGGTCGGTAACTATGGCGAGATGTATAACCGTAACGTAGGCCCGGGCACCCCGCTGGATCTGGAGCGCGGGCTCAACGCACTCTGGACCGATGGCGGCATCATGTACGCCCCGCCGGTTCGGTAAATCCTGAGAGCACACTGGAGGCCAGCTCAGTTCGGCCGGGCCTCCAGTCCATCTGTGATGTGTTTAACCGCACGGAAGCTTTTCGGGAAAATGCATGAAAAAACAAACCATTGATTCGAGACCTGCGGGCCCCAAGCCCTGGTACGACCCTCGTATTCGCTCCATTTTCTTTCAGATCGTCACTCTGTCCCTGGTCTTCTGGGCCGGCTGGACCCTGATCGAGAATACCTTGTCCAACATGGAAAGCCGGGGCATCAGCACCGGTTTCGGGTTTCTTGATGAAACCGCCGGCTTCGGCATCATCATGAGCCTGATTCCCTACGATGCCACCATGTCGTATGGGCGGACTTTCCTGGTGGGGCTTACCAATACCTTGCTGGTGTCCGCGATGGGCATCGTTGCTGCCACCATTCTGGGGTTCATTCTCGGGGTTGCCCGCCTGTCCAGTAACTGGTTGGTGGCCAAAGTCGCCCTTGTTTACATTGAAGTGATCCGCAACATTCCGCTGTTGCTGCAAATCTTCTTCTGGTACTTCGCGGTGCTGAGTAATCTGCCATCGCCCCGTCAGAGTGTTGATGTAGGCGGCGCGATGTTCCTGAATAACCGGGGTCTGTACCTTCCCGAGCCGGTGACCCAGGAAGGCTTTGGCCTGGTCTGGGGTGTGTTGGTTGTTGCCATCGTTGCGGTGGTGGCGCTCCGCCTCTGGGCCAATAAACGTCAGCTGGCGACCGGGCAGATTTTCCCGACGTTCAAAGTGGGTCTGTCAGCTCTGGTGCTTTTGCCGTTACTGGCATACCTGGTGGCGGGGCAACCGCTGACCTGGGACATTCCGGCCCTGAAAGGGTTCAATTTCGGCGGTGGCATTACCATCATTCCCGAGCTTGCGGCCTTGTGGATTGCCCTGTCGCTCTACACCGCAAGTTTCATCGCGGAGATTGTCCGTTCGGGTATTCTTTCGGTGAGCAAGGGCCAGACAGAGGCCTCCAAGGCGCTGGGCCTGCCCAACAGTCTTACTCTGCGCCTGGTAGTCATTCCCCAGGCCATGCGGGTCATCATTCCTCCGCTCACCAGCCAGTACCTGAACCTGGTCAAAAACTCCTCACTAGCGACGGCGATTGGCTACCCTGATCTGGTGGCTGTCTTCATGGGGACGACCCTGAACCAGACCGGTCAGGCCGTTGAGGTTGTGGCCATTACGATGGCCGTGTATCTGACAATCAGTCTGCTCATCTCCCTGTTTATGAATATCTATAACCGGGCCGTGGCGATTAAGGAGCGATGATGGCTGAATCTGTAATGAAACCACCGAAAAAGCTGCTGGGCCCGGTCGCCTGGATGCGGATGCACCTGTTTTCCAGCTGGTATAACACCCTGCTGACCCTGGTTGTGGGTTACCTGCTGGTCACCAGCGTGGGGCCAGTTCTGAACTGGCTGTTCCTCGAGGCGGATTTCAAGGGCAGCGAGCCCGGTGACTGCACCGGCGCCGGGGCCTGCTGGCTGTTCATCAACCAGCGTCTGAATTTCTTTATCTACGGATTTTATCCCAACGAGCTGCAGTGGCGTGTCGATGTCATGTTCGCCCTGCTGGCGCTATCGTTCGTGCCGCAGTTCATCGAGAATTTCCCGGGCCGGAAGTGGCTGGGCATTTTCGGGATGACCGGGCTACCCGTAATAGGCTATTTCCTGATCCCGGGCGGCAGTTTTGGCCTTGAGGCCGTAGACAGCGCCAAATGGGGCGGGCTGATGCTGACGCTGATCATTGCCTACATCGGCATTATCGCGTCCCTGCCCATCGGGATTCTGCTGGCCCTGGGGCGGCGTTCGGAGATGCCGATCATTCGGGGCCTCTGTATCGTGTTTATTGAGGTCTGGCGGGCGGTACCGCTGATAACGGTGTTGTTCATGGCCTCGGTAATGCTGCCGCTGTTCCTGCCGGAAGGCATGAACTTCGAAAAGCTGCTGCGGGCGTTGATCGGCATCACGCTCTGGCAGTCGGCCTACATGGCGGAAGTGATCCGGGGCGGCTTGCAGGCCATTCCGCGCGGGCAGTACGAAGCGGCGGATGCGCTGGGGCTCGGGTACTGGAAAAAAACCGGCCTGATCATCCTGCCGCAGGCCCTGAAAATGGTCATTCCCGGCATTGTTAACACCTTCATTGCCCTGTTCAAGGACACCACGCTGGTGCTGATCATCGGCCTGTTTGACCTCCTTGGCACGGTTCAGTCAACCATAACCGACCCCGCCTGGCAGAACGTGGCCGTGGAGGGGTATGTCTTCGTTGCCTTCTGTTTCTGGGTGTTCTGTTTTGGCATTTCCCGCTACAGCCAGAACCTGGAACGCAAACTCGATACGGGGCATAAATCATGATGGGTAAGCCAATGACAGAAACCACCCAAACACCAGACAACCAGCAAACCGCCGAAAGCCGGCGTGAGCCCAAAATCGACATTATCCGTGTCGAGGGCATGCACAAATGGTACGGCGACTTTCACGTGCTGAAGGACCTGAATCTGACCGTAAAGCAGGGCGAGCGGATCGTTATCTGCGGCCCGTCCGGCTCCGGCAAATCCACCTTTATTCGCTGTATAAACCGCCTTGAGGAGCACCAGCAGGGCAAGATCGTGGTGGATGATGTGGAGTTGACCGATGACGTGCGCCAGATTGACACGGTGCGTCGTGAGGTTGGCATGGTGTTCCAGCATTTCAACCTGTTTCCGCATCTAACGGTGCTGGAGAACTGCTGTCTGTCACCGATCTGGGTCCGCAAGATTCCGCGCAAGGAAGCAGAGGCCACGGCCATGGAGTATCTCGAGCGGGTAAAGATCCCCGATCAGGCCAACAAATACCCGGGTCAGTTATCGGGTGGCCAGCAACAGCGGGTGGCCATTGCCCGCGCTCTGTGCATGAAGCCGAAGATCATGCTGTTTGATGAGCCCACTTCGGCTCTGGACCCGGAAATGATCAAGGAAGTGCTCGACGTCATGGTCGAGTTGGCGAAAAGTGGCATGACGATGATCTGTGTCACCCACGAAATGGGCTTTGCCAAAACCGTGGCGGACCGGGTGATCTTCATGGATGGGGGCGAGATCGTGGAGGAAGCGCCGCCCCAGGAGTTTTTCTCCAACCCCAGGGAGCCCCGAACCCAGAAATTCCTGCAGCAGATTCTGCACAACTGAGAGTCGACAGGTCGGGCAACTGCCCGGCCTGTCTGTATCAAAGCGGGTATTTGTGCAGAGCAGGGGGCGTATCTGACGTTACCTCAAGCCACCAGACGTTTTCGGCCCAGTCGCCCAGGACAATCCGCTTCGCCGGCTGACCGTTTGCGGTCAGTTCATGCTCCGCCGGGCGATGGGTATGCCCATGGATCATTCGCTGAACACCGTGGGCTTCCATTTCCCGGACGACCTCCTCGGGGGTTACGTCCATGATGAACTCTTCCTTGCCCTGGTTTTTGGCCATGCTGATTTCCCGAAGCTGCCGGGCCATCTGCTGGCGGTCTTCCAGGGGGCGCTGGAGAATCATCTGCTGCCATTGCGGGTTGCGCATGTTGGCCCGGAACTTCTGGTACTCCACATCGGCCGTGCACAGGCTGTCCCCGTGCATCAGCAAGGTAGGCGTGCCGTAGAGGTCGACCACGGTTGGGTCGTCCAGCAGGGTTGCACCGGCGCGATTGCAGAAATCTTCGCCGATCAGGAAATCCCGGTTGCCATGCATCAGGAAAATCCCGGTGCCGCGGTCGCTCAGCTTGCGCAGGGCAGCAGCAACCTGTTCCTGCAACTGGGTGCGCTCGTCGTCCCCGATCCAGGCCTCGAAGAAGTCGCCGAGGATATAGAGCTGTTCTGCCCCGGCGGCTTTCTCATCCAGGAAGGACAGAAACGCCCTGGTTATGTCCGGGCGTGATTCCTCGAGGTGAAGGTCTGAAATAAACAGCGTGGTCACGCGTCCTCCAGAACCTCGGCCTTCTCGATAACCACATCATCCGCCGGAACATCCTGATGCCCCGCGCGCATGGTGGTGCGAACGGCGCGAATCGCGTTGACCGTATCCATGCCGTCAACCACTTTGCCGAACACACAGTAGCCCCAGCCTTCGGCATTCTTCGCGGTGTGATCCAGGAAGCCGTTATTCTCGACGTTGATGAAGAACTGGGCCGTGGCGGAATGCGGGTCCATGGTGCGGGCCATGGCGATGGTGCCCTGCATGTTGCTCAGGCCATTGTCGGCTTCATTCTGGATGGACTCGCGGGTTTTACGCGGAGTCATTCCCGGCTCGAAACCGCCGCCCTGAATCATGAAGTTGCTGATCACACGGTGAAAAATCAGGCCATCGTAAAACCCGTCGCGAACGTACTGCTCAAAGTTTTTGGCGGTTTCCGGAGCCTTGTCGTAGTCCAGTTCGAGCTTGATATCACCGTGGTTGGTTGTCAGCAGAATCATCAGGGTTTCCTGTTCAGAAAGGTTAGGTATGTCAGAGGCCCATTGTACTCAAGACTTTCCCGCTATGCATGAGTCCGGGAAGGATTTGTGAGTATAATACGCGGTTTAAGAATCACTCCCCTTTTAACAGAGATTGTATGAGCGCCGAGTCGAAGAAAGCCCACAACTTTATCCAGAGCCTGATCGAAGACGCCATCGCCAAGGGCGAACACACCGGCAAGGTGGTGACCCGTTTCCCGCCCGAGCCCAATGGCTATCTGCACATTGGCCACGCCAAATCGATCTGCCTGAACTTTGGCATCGCCGAAACCTTTTCCGGTGACTGTAACCTGCGGTTTGACGACACCAATCCGGAGAAGGAAAATCAGGAGTACATTGACGCCATCAAGCAGGATGTGGAATGGCTTGGTTACGAGTGGGCCGGAGAGGTGAGGTACGCCTCGGATTACTTTGGCGCCCTGTATGAGTTTGCCGAAGAGCTGATTACCCGTGACAAGGCCTACGTGTGCGCCCTGACCGCCGACGAGATGGCGGAGTACCGGGGCAGCCTGAAAGAGCCGGGCAGGAACAGTCCCTACCGGGACCGGCCGGTGGCGGAGAGCCTTCGGTTGTTCCGCGACATGCGTGATGGCAAGTTCCAGAATGGCGAGCTGGTCTTGCGGGCCAAGATCGATATGGCCTCCCCGAACATCAACCTGCGGGACCCGATCCTCTACCGCATCCGTTACGCCGAGCACCACCAGACCGGCAATAAATGGTGCATCTACCCGATGTACGACTTCACCCATCCGATTTCCGACGCCATGGAGGGAATCACCCACTCCCTGTGCACCCTGGAATTCGAGGATCACCGGCCGCTGTATGACTGGGTGCTGGATAATATCTCCGGCCCGTGCCACCCGCGTCAGATCGAATTTGCAAGGCTGAACCTGAACTACACCATCACTTCGAAGCGCAAACTCAAGCGCCTGGTGGATGAAGCGGTGGTTGATGGCTGGAATGACCCCCGCATGCCGACCATTTCCGGGATGCGCCGCCGCGGTTACACGCCGGAATCCGTCCGTACCTTCTGCGACATGATCGGCGTGAACAAGGCCGGGGGCACCGTCGATGTCGGCATGCTGGAGCACGCTATCCGGGAAGACCTGAACAACCGGGCGCCGCGTGCCATGTGCGTGATGCGCCCGCTGAAGGTAACGCTGACCAACTACCCGGCGGACCAGAACGAGACCCTGGCCCTGCCGGTGCACCCGCAAAACCCCGAAATGGGCGAGCGGGAAGTGCCCTGGACCCAGACCCTGTATATTGATCGCGAGGACTTCGAAGTGGAGCCGCCGCGCAAGTGGAAGCGCCTGGCGCCCGACCAGGCCGTGCGCCTGCGGGGCGGCTACGTGATGACCTGCCGGGAAGTGGTTCGTGACGCCAGTGGCGAGATCGTCGAGCTCAAGTGCGAGTACGATCCCGACACCCTGGGTGTGAACCCGGAGGGCTACAAGCCCAACGGCGTTATCCACTGGGTTTCGGCCACCGATAGTGTGGAGGCAGACATTAATCTGTACGACCGCCTGTTCAACCACGAATCACCGGACAGCGACAAGGAAGGCGACCTGATGGACCACCTGAACCCGGAGTCACTGGTGGTTCTCCGGGGCGCGCGGGTCGAGAAGAGTCTGGCCGAGCCCCGCACCGATCTGCCGTACCAGTTCGAGCGGGAAGGTTACTTCTTCTGCGATCAGGAGCACACCGCCAGCGCCGGCCGGCCGGTGTTCAATCGCACCGTCACGCTCAGGGATTCCTGGGGTAAGGGGGGCAAGTGATTCGCATCTACAACACTCTCAGCCAGCAGAAGGAAGAGTTCCGGCCGATCGAGCCGGGCAAGGTCCGGATCTATGTCTGCGGCATGACCGTGTATGACTATTGCCACCTGGGCCACGCCCGGGTGCTGGTGGCCTTTGATGTGGTCACCCGCTACCTGCGCCAGCGCGGCTACGAGGTGCGTTACGTTCGCAATATCACCGATATCGACGACAAGATTCTGCGCCGGGCGGATGAAAACGGGGAGCCCTACCGTGAGCTCACCGGCCGCATGATCCAGGCCATGCACGAGGACGAGGCCCGGCTGGGCGTGCTGTCACCGGACGACGAGCCCCGGGCGACCGCGTTTATCGACGAAATCATCGCCATGATCCACAAGCTGATTTCCGGTGGCCACGCCTACGCCGTGGATAGCGGCGATGTCTACTTTGCCGTTGATTCCTTCGATGGCTACGGCAAGCTCAGCAAGAAAAAGCTGGAAGATCTGCTGGCGGGCGCGAGGGTGGATGTTCAGGAAGCCAAGCGCAGCCCGGCGGATTTTGCGCTTTGGAAAGCAGCGAAAGCAGGTGAGGTCAGTTGGCCTTCGCCCTGGGGCGATGGTCGCCCCGGCTGGCACATCGAGTGTTCCGCCATGTCTACCTCCTGCCTGGGCGATACCTTCGATATCCACGGCGGTGGTCCGGACCTGCTGTTCCCGCACCATGAGAACGAGATTGCCCAGTCTGAATGCGCCACCGGCCACACCTTTGTGCACACCTGGATGCACGCGGGTGCGATCCGGGTGAACAAGGAGAAGATGTCCAAATCCCTGGGCAATTTCTTTACCATCCGGGAGATCATGGAAACGTATCCGGCTGAAGTGGTTCGTTACTTCCTGGTCTCCAGCCATTACCGCAGCCAGGTGGATTATTCCGAGGAAAACCTGGCAGAGGCTGGTCGCACGCTTACCCGGCTTTACCACGCCCTGCGCGGGATTGTGCCTGCCAAGGCGGCGGATGTGCCCGAGTCCGGGCACGATCAGCGGTTTGCCGAGGCGATGGACGATGACTTCAACACCGCGGGCGCAATTGCGGTCCTGCATGCGGTTGCCAACGAGATCAATCAGCACCGTCGGGACGGCAGGGAAGAGGATGCCAAACGCAGTGCGGCGGTGCTGGTAAGGCTCGGCGGCGTGCTTGGCCTGCTGCAGCAGGATCCCGAGGCGTTCTTCCAGGCGGACACCGGTGGTGAGCTCCGCGCCGGCGACATTGAAGCCATGATTCAGGCCCGGACCGACGCCCGCAAGGCGAAGGATTTTGCCGAGGCTGACCGGATACGCGACCATCTCGCGGAGAAGGGGATTATTCTGGACGACGCCCGCGAGGGAACGAGCTGGCGGAGAGCCTGAATTTCCGGGTAATAGCGGTTGGTCAGACCAGTTTTGCGTGTGCAGGAATGAACTTGTAAGGATTTTCCCTTACAATGCGGCGCACAAATTAGAATGCCCTCTCGTGACCAAAGGCGAAGGGGGAGTCGGGAAACGTAACCCATTGAGGCAGACAACGATGACAGAGCGCGTACAAGTCGGCGGCATTCAGGTCGCAAAGAATCTGTATGACTTCGTAAACAACGAAGCCATCCCGGGCACCGGCGTTGACGCCGACAAGTTCTGGGCAGAATTCGACAAGATCGTGAACGAGCTGGCACCGCGAAACCGCGAGCTTCTGGCCAAGCGTGACGCGATCCAGGAAAAAATGGACAGGTGGAACCGGGACCACAAGGGCCAGAAGCTCGACATGGCCGAGTACAAGTCTTTCCTGAAAGACATCGGTTACCTGGTGGACGAGCCTTCCGGGTTCAAGATCTCTACCTCCAATGTTGATCCGGAAGTGGCAACCATGGCTGGCCCGCAGCTGGTGGTTCCGATCATGAATGCCCGCTTTGCCCTGAACGCGGCGAACGCTCGCTGGGGCAGCCTGTATGATGCCCTGTATGGCACCGATGCCATCTCTGAAGAAGATGGTGCCGAAAAGGGTCGCGGTTATAACCCGGTACGCGGCGCCAGGGTAATCGAGTGGGCCCGTAACCTGCTGGACAGCTCCGCCCCGCTCTCCGCGGGCAGCCACAAAGACGCCGCCAAGTATCAGGTGGAAGGTGGCAAGCTGGTGGTCAAGCTGCAGAACGGCGACACCACCGGCCTGAAAGACGAAGCCGGATTTGTGGGTTACACCGGTGCTGCCGATGCGCCCACGGGCGTTCTGCTGGTGAAGAACGGCATGCACTTCGAGATCCAGATTGACGCCAGCCACCCGATCGGCAAGAGCGACGATGCCCACGTCAAAGACGTACTGATGGAGTCGGCCCTGACCACCATCATGGACTGTGAAGACTCGGTTGCCGCCGTGGATGCCGACGACAAGGCACTGGCCTACCGCAACTGGCTGGGCCTGATGAAGGGCGATCTTCAGGAAACTTTCGAAAAGGGTGGCGAGCAACTGACCCGCAAGATGAACCCGGATCGTACCTATACGGCGCCGGATGGCAGTGAGCTGAGCCTGAAAGGCCGCAGCCTGATGTTTATCCGTAACGTCGGCCACCTGATGACCAATCCGGCCATCCTGTTGAAAGACGGCAAGGAAGTGCCGGAAGGGCTGATGGATGGTCTGATCACCTCGCTGATTGCCATTCACGATATGAAAGGCAACGGCAAGTTCCAGAACAGCACCAAGGGCTCCATGTACATTGTGAAGCCGAAGATGCACGGTCCGGAAGAGGTGGCGTTCACCAATGAATTCTTCGGTCGCGTTGAAGATGCGCTCAGCCTGCCGCGCTTCAGTCTGAAGGTCGGCATCATGGACGAGGAGCGTCGCACCACAGTTAACCTGAAAGCCTGTATCCACGCCGCGAAAGAGCGCGCCGTGTTTATTAATACCGGCTTCCTGGATCGCACCGGTGACGAGATTCATACCTCCATGGAACTGGGGCCGTTTATTCGCAAAGGTGCGATGAAGCAGGCCACCTGGATTAATGCCTACGAGCAGTGGAACGTGGACATCGGCCTGGAAACCGGCTTCCGTGGCGTTGCCCAGATTGGCAAGGGCATGTGGGCCATGCCGGACCTGATGGCCGGCATGCTGGAAGCCAAGATCGGTCATCCGAAGGCGGGCGCCAACACCGCGTGGGTTCCGTCTCCCACGGCCGCCACCCTTCATGCCACTCACTACCACCAGGTAAATGTGGCAGACGTTCAGAAGCAGCTGGAAAGCCGCACCCGTGCCGCCCTGGAAGACATCCTGACGGTGCCGGTGATGGACGATCCTGCCTCCCTGAGCGCTGCGGATATCCAGCAGGAACTGGACAACAATGCCCAGGGGATCCTCGGCTATGTTGTGCGCTGGATCGACCAGGGCGTTGGCTGCTCCAAGGTGCCGGACATCAACGATGTGGGCCTGATGGAAGACCGCGCTACCCTGCGGATCGCTTCCCAGTTGCTGGCCAACTGGCTGCACCACGGTATCTGTTCCGAAGAA
Organism: Marinobacter subterrani; assembly: GCF_001045555.1. Taxonomy (NCBI): domain Bacteria; kingdom Pseudomonadati; phylum Pseudomonadota; class Gammaproteobacteria; order Pseudomonadales; family Marinobacteraceae; genus Marinobacter; species Marinobacter subterrani. Next base: position 1,076,729 of record NZ_LFBU01000001.1, on the reverse strand, counting down.
CAGATCATGGAAACCATGAAGCGCATGGCGGCTGTGGTCGACAAGCAGAACGCCGGTGATTCTGCCTACCGCGCCATGGCCGGGAACTTTGATGACAGTGTAGCTTTCCAGGCTGCACTGGACCTGGTTCTCAAGGGCCGCGAGCAGCCAAACGGCTATACCGAGCCGCTGCTGCACGCCTATCGCCTGAAGGCGAAAGCGAAGTATGGTCAGTAAGCTCTGACAACAAAAAACCCCGCCGCGGCGGGGTTTTTTATGGCTTGTCGGATTACGGCTTCGCCTAATCCGACCTACTTGAATACCTGCACTCTCTCGCAGGTTGGATTAGGCGAAGCCGTAATCCAACACTTGAGCTCAGTCCTTGTGCAGGACATCAGCGGCGTACAGGGTATTCTGCAGCAGGGTGGCGATGGTCATCGGACCCACACCGCCCGGAACAGGCGTGATGTAGGCGGCGCGCTCAGAAGCGGCTGCGAAATCGACATCACCATGCAGCTTGCCGTCCTCCATCCTGTTGATGCCGACATCAATCACGGTAGCCCCCGGTTTTACCCAATTCCCCTTGATCAGGCCCGGCTTGCCAACAGCGGCCACCAGAATGTCTGCTTCGCCTACAAACTTCTCAAGATTCGGCGTGAATCGGTGGCAAACGGTGATGGTGGCGCCTTTCAGGAGCAGTTCCATGCTCATGGGGCGGCCGACGATGTTGGAGGCGCCGACAATCACCGCATGCTGGCCTTTGTAGGGCGTACCGATGCTGTCGAGCAGGGTGATAATGCCTGCGGGTGTGCAGGGGCGTAGGGTGGGTTTGCGCTGCATCAGCCTGCCGATGTTGTACGGGTGAAAGCCGTCTACATCCTTGTCTGGCCGGATCTTGACCAGTATGGGGTCGGCATCCAGTTGGTCGGGCAGGGGCAGTTGTACCAGGATGCCGTCCACTGCCGGGTTTTCGTTCAGTTCATCGATCAATGCTTCCAGTGCTTCCTGGGAGGTGTCCTCTGGCAGGTCGTACGACAGTGAGAGGATACCGGCCTCGTCACAGGCCTTGCGTTTGTTGCCTACATACACATGGGAGGCGGGATCATTCCCCACCAGCACTACGGCCAGTCCCGGGGCGCGAAGTCCTTGCTGCCTGCGGGCTTCGACGCCGGCGGCGACCTGCTGTCTTACTTTGGCGGCAGTTTCTTTTCCGTTGATCAGTTTGGCGGTCATGTCTCGTCTTGTCGGTTGGGCATCAGTAAGTTGAAGGCCGGGCATTGTCTCATGCTTGCGTCGGAACTCCAATTGGCGGGGCGTGCGGGTCCGCCCGGGGGAACTTTCTCTCGGGCCTTTTGTCACTGAAGAGACTGTTGTTTCAGGGAAATTGGAATTCCGTGTTGACGGCGCCCGCCGGCGCCGGTAATATGCGCGCCAACTTTGCTGAGGCACTTGTTGTTCAGTTCAGACGGGGTATAGCGCAGTCTGGTAGCGCGCCTGCTTTGGGAGCAGGATGTCGGGAGTTCGAATCTCTCTACCCCGACCATTTTCTGGATATTCAGGTGGGCGAACGGTCAAGCGCCCGTAGCTCAGCTGGATAGAGCACCCGCCTTCTAAGCGGGTGGTCGCAGGTTCGAGTCCTGCCGGGCGCGCCATCAAGTCGTCGGCTTGGTCCGCGCCGGAGCGACCGTAACCAGCAAAGTTGAAAAGTAGTGGCATGTCCCGATGTGGTGGACGTAGCTCAGTTGGTAGAGCTCAGGATTGTGACTCCTGCGGTCGAGGGTTCGAACCCCTTCGTCCACCCCACTTTTCTTTCAGGTTTGATTCCGCGTTTGTTGAACTGATTGATGACTTGACGGTCATCGGGCATTCTTCATTCTGTTGTGCGCGAGTGGCGGAACTGGTAGACGCGCTGGATTTAGGTTCCAGTGGGGCAACCCGTGAGAGTTCGAGTCTCTCCTCGCGCACCACCCCCCCCCCTTTCTTTTTTCGGTTTCGTCCCCATCTCTTTTCCGGCACGTTCACGGGCCCATTGTCTGCGCCGCACGCCAAAGTGCCGAGTCAGGTGATTCTCTCGGCGGTGCAAAGCATGATAAACTACCGGCTTTTAATTTTCGGTCCTTTTGCGGGCGTTCCCCCTGAAAGGACTTTTGGTTTTAATTTCATTCACATACCGAACCTGTAATTTGAGGATCTTCCATGCAAGTGTCTGTTGAAACGACCTCCAACATCGAGCGTCGCATGACGATTGGTGTGCCCGCCCAGGAAATTGATCAGGCGGTTCAGAAACGCCTGCAGGAAACCGCACGTACCGTGCGTCTTAATGGTTTCCGTCCGGGTAAAGTGCCCCTGAGCGTGGTCAAGCGTCGTTTCGGTGACAGCGTCCGCCAGGAAATCGTCGGCGAGGTTATGCGCGACAACTACATCAAGGCGCTGCAGGAGCAGGACATCAACCCGGCAGGCTGGCCGAAGTTTGAGCCGAAGACCATGGAAGAAGGCAAGGACCTCGAGTTCGTTGCCATTTTCGAAGTTCTTCCGGAAATCGAGCTCGGCGATCTGAGCAAGATCTCTGTCGAGAAGCTGACCTCCGAAATCACTGACAAAGATGTCGATAATATGATCGACAACCTGCGTCGCCAGCAAGCGACCATGAAAGAAGTTGGCCGCAAGTCCAAGAACAAGGACGTGCTGACTATTGATTTCAAAGGTTTTATCGATGGCGAGGAATTCGAGGGCGGTGCTGCCGAGGGCCATCGCCTGACCCTGGGCTCCGGCCAGATGATTCCGGGCTTCGAGAAAGCCATTGTGGGCGGTAAGGCCGGCGAAGATATGGAAATCGAAGTGACCTTCCCGGAGGATTACCAGAACGAGGACCTGGCGGGCAAGCCGGCCAGGTTCGAAATCAAGATCCACAAGGTGGAAGAGCCCCAGTTGCCGGAACTGGATACTGAATTCTTCAAGAAGTTCGGTATCGATGCCGAAGACGAAGCGGCATTCCGTGAGGAAGTCAAAAAGAACATGGAGCGGGAGCTCAAGCAGGCGGTTTCCAACAAGGTCAAGAATGATGTTGTGGATGGCCTGCTCGAAACCACCGAGCTGGATATTCCCGCTGCCCTCGTGGATCAGGAAATTGACCGTCTCCGTCAAGACGCCGTTCAGCGTTTCGGCGGCCAGGTGGATTTCCAGCAACTGCCGAAGGAGATTTTCCAGGAGCAGGCTGAGCGTCGTGTGAAGACCGGTCTTCTGTTCCAGGAAGTGGTCAAGAAAAATGACCTGAAGGCGGATCCGGCGAAAGTGGAAGAAAAGATCCAGGAGATTGCGTCAACGTATGAACAGCCCGAGGAGGTTGTTGCACACTTCAACAGCAACCCGGAACAGAAGTCCCAGATCGAGTCCTCAGTACTGGAAGATGCGGTTGTTGACCTCGTACTTGAACAGGCCAGCGTGAAAGAAAAGGCGGTCAAGTACGAAGAGGCCATTCAGGCCGGTCAGCCCCAGCGCTGATTTGCCCCGGGACCGGAATGTGTTTCGGTCCTGCTGGCCAATCCCTGAAAACAGCCGGCATGCCCGGCTGTTTTCATCTGGGCCTGCTGCTGGCAAAGTATAGAGTGCAAGATGATTGAAACTGCCGTGGCACGAGTCCACGACCCATTGTCCATAAGGAGTTCAGGCGCATCATGACGCAGAAACCAATTGATGGTCCCGCAATGGTTACCAGTTCCGGACTGGTCCCGATTGTTATCGAGCAGACAGCTCGCGGTGAGCGGTCGTTCGATATCTATTCCCGTCTGCTCAAGGAGCGGGTGATCTTCATGGTGGGTCAAGTGGAAGACCACATGGCGAACCTGATTGTGGCTCAGCTCCTGTTTCTGGAATCGGAAAACCCGGACAAGGACATCCACCTTTATATCAATAGCCCGGGTGGCTCCGTGACTGCAGGCATGTCCATCTACGACACCATGCAGTTTATCAAGCCGGATGTGGCAACGCTGTGTGTCGGCCAGGCCGCCAGCATGGGTGCGTTTCTGCTTGCCGGTGGCGCTGCCGGTAAGCGAGCGTGCCTGCCCAACTCCCGCGTGATGATCCACCAGCCGCTGGGCGGCTATCAGGGGCAGGCTACGGATATCGAGATTCACACTCGTGAGATTCTCAAAATCCGGCATACGCTGAACTCAATCCTTGCCCACCATACCGGGCAGGATCTGGAGACCATCGCCAGGGACACAGACCGTGATTACTTCATGGATCCGTCTCAGGCCAAAGAGTATGGGCTGATTGATTCTATACTTGATAAGCGCGTACCGAATAAATAATACTGGAAGTAATCGCATCATACTTGACCGGCGCATGAGTTCTTTGCACCGGCAAAACGAGATCAGAGGTATTTCAATGGCAGATGAAAGAAACGGCAGGGGCGACGATAACGGCAAGTTGCTCTACTGCTCGTTTTGTGGAAAGAGCCAGCATGAAGTCCGTAAGCTCATTGCAGGGCCCTCGGTGTTCATCTGCGACGAGTGCGTTGACCTGTGCAATGACATTATCCGGGAAGAAATCCAGGAGAATGCTCAGGAAGAGCCTGGCGATCGCCTTCCTACTCCGGCCGAAATCCGCACGACCCTCGACGAGTACGTCATCGGTCAGGATCGCGCCAAGGTCGTGTTGTCTGTTGCGGTTTACAACCATTACAAACGTCTACGCTATGGCGAAGGTAAGGGTGATGTCGAGCTGGGCAAAAGCAACATTCTGCTGATCGGCCCGACGGGCAGCGGTAAGACCCTGCTGGCCGAGACCCTGGCCCGCATGCTGAATGTCCCTTTCACTATTGCAGACGCGACCACCCTGACTGAAGCCGGGTACGTGGGTGAGGATGTCGAGAACATCATCCAGAAGCTGCTGCAGAAGTGCGACTATGATGTCGACAAGGCGCAACGAGGCATTGTCTACATTGATGAGATCGACAAGATCTCGCGCAAGTCCGATAACCCCTCGATTACCCGGGACGTGTCCGGTGAGGGTGTGCAGCAGGCATTACTGAAACTGATTGAGGGCACGGTTGCCTCGGTTCCTCCCCAGGGTGGCCGCAAGCATCCCCAGCAGGAATTCCTGCAGGTCGATACCGGCAACATGCTGTTCATCTGTGGCGGTGCCTTTGCAGGTCTCGACAAGGTGATTCGTGAGCGCACCGAGAAGAACAGCATTGGCTTCTCGGCCTCCGTGGCTAGCCAGGACGACGCCAAGAACACCGGCGATATCATTAAGGATGTGGAAACCGAAGATCTGGTCAAGTATGGCCTGATTCCGGAATTCGTTGGCCGTCTGCCAGTGGTTGCAACGCTCAACGAGCTCGATGAGGAGGCGCTGATCCAGATCCTGACCGAGCCCAAGAACTCGCTGACCAGGCAGTACCAGAAGCTGTTTGACATGGAAGGCGTTGAACTGGATTTCCGGGATGATGCATTGCGTGCCGTTGCCAAGAAGGCCATGGTTCGGAAAACCGGTGCCCGTGGCTTGCGGTCGATCATGGAAGCAACGTTGCTGGATACCATGTACCAGATTCCGTCTGAACATGACGTCACCAAGGTTGTGATTGATGAAAGCGTGATCAAGGGAGATTCCGAGCCGTTCAAGATCTACGCTAGCAGTGATCATGCCAAGGCGGTGCCCGAGGATTGAGCTGTTTCCCGTAAGCGGCCCAGCCAGACAGGGGTCAGATGAAGGCTTTCATCTGACCCCGTTTTCGTTATATGCCATTCCCCTTCGTTCCCTCCGGTAAAAATATTGCAATTTACGTCGGCGCCCCAATGAAGGGTGATATGCTGAAAAAAATATCGTCAGAGGACTTCCTATGACCCGGATACCTGAAAATGCCGTGCACGAATATCCGCTGCTTCCGCTGCGAGACGTCGTGGTATTCCCCCACATGGTGGTTCCCCTGTTTGTGGGCCGAGAAAAATCCATTCAGGCACTGGAAGCCGCAATGGAGGGAAGCAAAGAGATTCTTCTGGTCGCCCAGAAAGATGCTTCCACCGATGAGCCGGGCCCAAAGGATGTGTTTGATATGGGTACCCTGGCCACGGTTCTGCAGATGCTCAGGCTGCCGGACGGCACCGTGAAGGTGTTGGTTGAGGGCAATGCCCGCGCCACCATCAGCGATATCAGCGAGGCTGAGTACCTCTCAGGCAGCGCTGTGCTGATGGATGAAGACGGTCTGCCAGAGCGCGAGGAAGAGGTACTGATCAAGACCTTGATGGACGAGTTCGAGAAGTACGTGAAGCTCTCCAAGAAGGTGCCCTCGGAAGTGTCCAATGCCCTGACCGGCATTGACGAGCTTGAGCGTCTGGCCGATACCATGGCAGCGCATCTTGAGATGCGTATTCCGGAAAAGCAGGAGCTCCTCGAAGCGCTGGATATCCGCAAGCGCGTTGATCTGTTGCTCGGCAAGCTCGATGGCGAGATTGACCTGATTGAGGTCGAGAAGCGCATTCGCGGCCGGGTCAAAAAGCAGATGGAGCGCAGCCAGCGCGAGTACTATCTGAACGAACAGATGAAGGCTATCCAGAAAGAAATGGGTAACCTGGGCGAGGGCAACAACGACTTCGAAGAGCTCGAGCAGAAGCTTGAGGAAGCCGGCCTGCCGGAAGAAGCCCGCAAGAAAACCGAAACCGAGCTTAACAAGCTGAAGATGATGTCGCCCATGTCTGCGGAAGCCACCGTGGTTCGGGGCTACATTGACTGGATGCTGGCAGTCCCCTGGAAAAAGCGCAGCCGGGTTCGCCACGACATCGAGAAGGCCCGTGAAATCCTCGACCAGGATCATTACGGCCTGGATGAAGTGAAGAAGCGTATTCTGGAATACCTGGCCGTTCAGAGCCGTGTCAAGAAAGTGAAAGGCCCTGTCCTGTGTCTGGTCGGTCCTCCGGGCGTCGGCAAGACCTCGCTGGGGCAGTCCATTGCACGTGCGACCAATCGCAAATACACCCGAATGGCTTTGGGCGGTGTCCGCGATGAAGCCGAGATCCGCGGCCATCGGAAAACCTACATTGGGGCGCTGCCGGGCAAGCTTCTGCAGAAGCTCTCCAAGGTGGGCGTGAAGAACCCGCTGTTCCTGTTTGATGAAATCGACAAGATGGGTATGGATCACCGTGGCGATCCTGCTTCTGCGCTGCTTGAGGTGCTTGACCCGGAACAGAACCACACCTTCAACGATCATTACCTGGAGGTTGATTACGATCTCTCGGATGTGATGTTTGTCTGTACCTCGAACTCCATGAACATCCCGCCGGCCCTGCTGGACCGGATGGAGATTATCCGCATTCCCGGGTATACCGAGGAGGAGAAGGTCAACATCGCGCTGCGCTACCTGCTGCCCAAGCAGGTCAAGGCCAATGGGCTGCGCAAGGACGAACTGCTGCTGCCGGAGGAAACGCTTCGGGACCTGATCCGTTACTACACCCGTGAGGCGGGTGTCCGTGGCCTCGAGCGTGAAATTGCCAAGATCTGCCGCAAGGTTGTACGCGACCACGTCGAGAGTGGCGACAAGGCCTCCGTGGCGATCACGCCGGAGATGCTTGAGGACTACTCGGGGGTCAAGAAGTTCAAGTACGGACTGGCGGAAGAGAAGAACGAGATCGGTCAGGTTACCGGGCTGGCCTGGACCCAGGTTGGCGGCGAGCTTCTGCACATTGAGTGTGCTCTCACCCCTGGCAAGGGACGCGTTGTCAAAACCGGGTCCCTGGGCGATGTCATGCAGGAGTCAATCCAGACGGCGTTGACGGTGGTTCGTAGCCGGGCCCCGGGCCTTGGTATTGCCGATGACTTCCACGAGAAGCATGACCTGCACGTTCACGTTCCCGAGGGCGCAACGCCCAAAGACGGCCCGAGCGCGGGCATTGGCATGTGCACCGCACTGGTTTCAGCGCTGACCAAGATTCCGGTACGGGCCGACGTTGCCATGACCGGCGAGATCACCCTGAGGGGGCGTGTGCTGGCGATTGGCGGGCTCAAGGAGAAGCTGCTGGCAGCGCATCGCGGGGGCATCAAGACGGTTATTATTCCTGATGAGAATGTCAGGGATCTCAAGGAGATACCGGACAATATCAAGGAATCCCTGGAGATTCGCCCGGCCAAGTGGATTGACGAAGTTCTCGACATCGCACTGGCTTACCCGCCGGAGCCGCGGACCGTGGACTCATCATCGGAAACCGGTTCCGGTAAGCCCCGCGATGACGAGGGTGACTCCTCAGAACGCATAAATACACATTAAAGCCTTGATGAGTTGTTGACATGCCAGAGAGCCCATTGGTATAACTGTTTCGCCGTGAAGCAGCCAATACCAAGGGCTCCCGCGCAGTAAGTGCCTATTCCGATCACCGGTTTAATGCCGCAAGGAATAAGAAAACTGAAGAATGGAATTCTCCGACCGCTTATGCGATAGTCGAGAACGTCCGAGAAAAAACAAACCAACCTATAACATCTTCAACCTGGAATCGAAGGGGTTTAGTGTGAACAAGTCCGAACTTATCGATGCAATTGCAGAGTCCGCAGATATCTCCAAAGCCGCCGCTGGCCGTGCTCTGGACGCAATGACCACCTCCATTACCGGCGCCCTGAAAAAAGGCGATCAGGTCACTCTGATTGGTTTTGGTACCTTCTCCGTTAAAGAGCGTGCTGCTCGTACCGGTCGTAACCCGCAGACGGGTGCCGAGATCAAGATTCCGGCCTCCAAAGTGCCTGGGTTCAAAGCAGGCAAGGCCCTGAAAGACGCCGTTAAGTAACGGTTCTTTCTCCGGTGGTTCCTGTCACAGGGGGCCACCCAAGAAGAATTCAAGGCGCATTCCGAACCGGGTGCGCCTTTTTACGTTAGGTCCGCCCGTAACAGCGCGCTGAAACGAATAACACTGCACGACCTTGAACAGGGACTCGGGAGAAACATGCTTCAAGATATTCGCGAAAATGCCCAGGGCACGATTGCCAAGATTATAATCGGCGTACTGATCGTGTCGCTATCCATCTGGGGAATGGACGCCATTATCGGCGGTTTTACCGGCGAGCCTGAAGTGGCAACCGTTAATGGTGAGGATATTCCCGAGCGGGAATTCCTCCGCGTGGTCCAGTTGGAGAGCCAGCGCCAGCTGTCCAGGATGGAAACTCCTGACCCTTCCCTGCTCAATGAAGACCAGATCCGTAAAGACGTTCTCGACTCCCTGATTCAGCAGCAGGTCCTGATCCAGGATGCGAGAAGTCAGGGGCTTGAGCTCAGTGACGCCGACATTGATGCGTTGATTACCCGGATGCCCCAGTTCCAGGTGGATGGACAGTTCAACCGTGACCGCTTTGTCGCGACCGTTCGAAACATGGGAATGGGCGTTGCCGAGTTCCGCGAAGCAATACGCAAGCAGTATGTGGTCAACCAGATACGTGCCGGCATCATCCAGAGCGCGGTTGTTGCGGATGAAAATGCAGCCCAGCTCCTGAAAATCCAGAACCAGACCAGGACTTTCCGGGTGCTCGATATTCCCGCCAGTGCGGTTTCCGACAGGGTGTCGATAAGCGATGCCGAGATCGAAGAGTTCTACCAGCAGAACAAAGATGCATTCAAACAGCCTGAGCAGGTAGATGCTGCCTATATCACGCTTTCCCTGGGAGCGCTGGCCGAGAACATCGACATCAGTGACAAGGAACTCAAGGCGTACTACGAGCAGCGTGCCGCTGATCTTGCCAGTGAGGAACGCCGTGCATCCCACATTCTGATCGAGCAGGGCAGCAAGGCCGACGAGACAATTGCAGAGATTCAGAAGCGCCTGAAAGCCGGCGAGTCGTTCGCTGATCTGGCCCGGGAGTATTCCATCGACACGGTGTCGGCGAAGGACGGTGGTGACCTGGGCTATGCCGGCCGCGGGATCTATGATCCGGCCTTTGAGGAGGCACTGTTTGCCCTTGAGGAAGGCGAGGTTTCCAAGCCGGTTCGGACATCGTTCGGGGTACATCTGATTCGTCTGGAGGACATCAGAAAGTCCGAGGTGCCGCCTTTGGCAGAGATTGAAGAGCAGTTGCGCCGCGAGCTTGCGCGAGACAAGGCCAATGAGCGGTTTGCCGAGATCCGGACCCAGCTTGCCGACTCAGCCTACGCCGCTGACGACCTGGCCGGTCCAGCTAAAGAGTTTGGCCTGGAGGTTCGCGAGGCGAAAGGCATCACCCGGGAAGGGGGGCCAGCGCCGTTCGATCATGACGGCCTGGTTCGCCAGCTGTTCTCGGAGGACGTACTGGACGGTGGCTACAATACCGAACTGATTGATGTCGGTGACAGTGTCTCTGTGGTGGCGCGGGTCCGCGAACACCGTGAGGCGAAGCAATTGCCTCTGGCAGAGGTCCGCGATGACATCCGGGCCGCGCTGGAGCAACGTAAAACCCGGGAAGCCCTGGCTGAAAGGGCAGATGCCATCATCGCAAAACTTGAGGCGGGCGACTCTGCTGAGAGTGCCGGGGAATGGACCAGCTATGACAGCCTGCCCCGTAATTCCTCCAAAGCGGGTCCTGCCGTGATGCAACAGGCTTTTTCGCTCCCCCGTCCGGCCGACGACAAAGCGAGCTATGGCAAAACCGTGTCAGCCAGTTCTGCCTCGGTCATTGCACTGAAGTCCGTCAACGATGGAGAGGTTGCCGAGGATAGCAAGGAGCTGGATCAGCTTCGCCAATTCCTGGCATCGCTGGAGGGGCAGCAGGAGTATGCTGCATACCAGCAGTTCCTGAGGAATCGTGCGGAAGTTGAGCGCCCGTAGGTTCGGTTAGAAAAAAGGGCGCCGTTTGGCGCCCCGGTAGAGATGAAAAGTCGGTGCGAATGCCCGGGCTTTTCTGCTATTCGGCCTTTTTAATATAGACCTGTGGCACTTCGTCGGAGGTGTCAAAGTAAAAGCCACCGGGTGTGGCGGTAGCTGTGTGGTGGTCTCAATACGCGTTGATCAGCGGGCAAAAACCCCGACGGACAGCGCTGGAACGGAGAAATCTCCGCCCGATGCGCTAGCCGTGTTAGTTGGTGAGGTGTCCGCCAGGACCGCAAAGGCGCCGGTCAGAGCCGTGTTGAGGATCTGAGTGCTGTTGCTGGCATTGATCACAACAACGATTTCGTCGTTAACCGCATCCAGATCTGCCAGGCCGTTACTGTTATCATCCAGCAGGCTGTAGCCAATCATGCCCGGAATCTGTCCGGTGCCGGTATTCAGGAAGCGCAGCCGGTTCTGGATAGCCTCGGCTGTTTGCAGGCGGAACAGCGGGCTGTCCTTGCGTACCCCGATGAGCTTCTGAACCTGGGCGTTGGTGTAGCTGATGGCCTCAGGTGTCGGGACCGCATTGGCTCCGGCGGATTGAATGACTTCGGTAATCAGATCCCAGTTTGAGCCGTCTTTGTCCTGGCGAGGCAGTCCCCGGTTCCAGGCAGAGCTCTGGTAACTGAAGTCCACTTCGTTGTACCAGTCGCCGGAGTCGTAGCTGTCGCGTTCCATGGATTTCGAGCGCAGCAGCTCTGAGCCCATATGCAGGAACGGGATGCCTTGGCTGAGGATGGGTACGGCCAGGCTGACCACCTGCATCTGCGCCCGCTCCATGGTGGTCGCGGCATAATCTGCCTTGTATTGGTTGTTGTCCCACAGGGTCTGGTTGTCGTGCTTCGACACGTAGTTGATGATTTCCTGGGGATCGTCGGTGTAGCCGGCTTTCTGCCCGTTATAGTCGATCTCGGAGCCCTTAAGGATCTCGCCATTGGCGGTTTCAAAGCTGAAATCCCTCAGGCTGCCGGCAATACCGATGCGAACCCAGTCGCTGACCTGGAGAAGCCGGTTTTTCTCGTCTTCGCTGCCACTGTTGCGATCGTTCGGGAAGGTGAAGAGCCCATTGCCGAGTCCCTGATTGGCGCGGATGGCATCGCCGCCGTCAAAGGGGCCGCCGCCCCGAACGGCATCCCGGAGCCGGTCGTTGAAAGAGCCGATGCCGGTACCTGCCATATTCGACTGGATGGCGTTCCGGCCCCGGGCATTATTGGCCACTTCTCCGAAGTTCCAGGCCTCCCCGTAGAAGTAGGTGTCCGGATCAACCGCCTTTACCGCTGCAAGCGCTTTCTCCATATTGCTGAGCATATGGTGGCCCATGAGGTCAAAGCGGAATCCGGAGATCCTGTACTGGTCCGCCCAGGTTACCAGTGAGTCCACCATGAGCTTTTCCATCATGGCGTGTTCGCTGGCGGTATTCTCGCAGCAGGTGGAATGTTCAACCGCTCCGGTTTCCGGATTCTGGCGGTGGTAATAGCCCGGAACCAGCTTGTCCAGGACAGAATTTTCGGCAAGCCCGGATGAGTTGGTGTGGTTGTATACCACATCCATGACTACGTTCAGGCCAAGCCCGGTGGCAGCCTGCACCATTTCGCGGAATTCCAGAATTCGTTGGGCGCCGTTGGCATCGGAGGCATAGCTGCCCTCCGGCACGGTGTAGTGCACCGGATCGTAGCCCCAGTTGAAGCTGTCCAGACTCCTGAAGGTGCTATAGAGAGCCTGGGCGTCGCCAGTCAGCGGATCCATGCCATCCAGAACCTGTCGAATGGTTCTGCCAGTGTTGCAGAGGCTTGCGTAGTTCGTGGCGGCTGCCGAGGAGAGCCTGCACAGCCGACTGAAATCGTCGGTAATGTCGACGACGTTGTCCGGGTTTTCGTTGACGGTGGCAAGGTCGAAGGTCGGCAGCAGGTGCAGGTGGGTTACGCCGGCATCCGCCATGGCTTTGAGGTGTGCCACGCTGTCAACACTGCCATCGGCGGGGGCCGTGAACGCACGGTACTTGCCCCTTAATGCTCTTTCCAGTGTCTCATCCGTGGCACTGAAATCCCGGATGTGGGCCTCGTAAACTACGACATCTTCCGGAGCCGCCATGGCGGGTGGTGCCAGGGTGTCCCAGCCGGCAGGTTTGTGGCTGTTTGCCAAATCGACAACCTGTGCGTATTGCCCGTTAGCGGATAGGCTCAGGGCATAAGGATCCGAAACCATGGTATTTTCGATTTCACCAGTGCGCGGGTGATAAACGGAAATTTCGTACTGGTAGTACTGATGATCCAGCTCAGCGAAATCTCCGCTGTGGCGCCAGACGCCTCCGGTTTCGGTCATGTTTACCGGGTAGCCCGCGAGTAATGAGCCTGTCTCGTCAAAGGCATGTATTCGCAGGCTCTGTGCGGTTGGCGCCCAAACGGCGAAATTCACATCGGCTCCTTCTACGACGGCACCCAGATCACCGTCATAGGCAAACAGGTCGTCCAGAACTCCGGGAACCTGAACCCCGGTGGCGAAGACCAGGTCATCGCTGCTGTTGTACCCGGCGGCAACCAACTGACCCTTCAGGGCTGCTTTAATGTCACTGGTTGCTGCCTGAACCTCGAATGCGGGCCAGTCGCCCAGGTGGGGGAACTGCTCCGCGAGTGCGGTCGGCAGGGTCGAAGCTGACAGCTGAATCACCCGGCCGCCGCTGAGCGTTTCGTCTGCGGTAACGCGGATGCCCGCATTCTGGTCATGGCGCAGTTCAAGGCGGGCCAGGTTGTCGGCGTCCTTGATGACAACGGTAGTTTCATCAAGCCAGTGGGCTTTTGCGCCGCTGATGGTGATGGTTTTTGCCTCAATCGGGCTCTGCGACAGTTGCTGGCTTCCGCTGAGTGTAAAGATTCGGTTGCCCAGAGCATCGAAATGCCAGCGATGGTCAATACCGCCCAGATCTTTTTCAGCGCCCTTGTGCATGATGAAGTTCATGCACTCACCGGCCTCGCGCATGGGAATCAGGTAGTAGGCGCCGTAAGTGTCATTGATGCCATCGGGCAGCCTTGGGCTGCTCCACTCCGTTGGAACACCCTCGGCAAGGCCATTGCAGCCATCGGCGGGATTGTTCCAAAGATGCAGGCCCCAGCCGGTGTAGTTTTCGTCCGTTCTTTTGTAATAAAGCAATGCTTCGTTTTCGTCCGGCTCGATTAATGCGTCGGTCTGGCTCACGCCGCCGCCACTACCGTCGGCCGAGGAAGTGTCGCTTCCGGAGTTGCAGCCGGTCAGTGCCAGCGTAAACGCCAGCATGAAAAAACCTGCAACCAGTTTTTGCTCAGGCATGGGAAATCCCCTTTTTCCATTGTTTTTGTTTGGCTTCGAACCCAGTCGGGCCAGATTCATGGTTACGCGATCGCACCGAAAGGACATCCTTCGGGGGGCAACTTTTCGAGGCGTAGGCGAATCAGGAGAGGGGTGGTAGAACGGTGTTTAAATCGGCGTAAAAAAGGGCCGGCAAATGCCGGCCCAAGAGGTCCAACGAGAGTGTGGCGTTTAGAGCCTTACCACCAGGCTTCGATCTGGGCGCCGACCTGGATATCTCCGTCGATGCCTTCACCGCCGCGCGCTGCTTCGGCCTCGTCACCGAAGAAGGTTGCAGCGTATACACGGATAACAGGGCGTGCCCAGTATCCCGGACCTGCTTGCCACTGTTGGGCAATGGCAAATTTCCCAAGATCCTGGGATTCGGCGAACCAGGGGCGATCGGTATCGCTGTAACCCACTTCAATCGCCGTACTCATTACCGGAGACCAGTTATAGATCGGGCGAGCGACAATGCTCAGACGTTCGCCATCTTTCGCGGATGGGTCATGAGACTGGGCCTGTTCGTATACAACGGAATGGCCGAGGTCCCAGCCTTTGCCCAGTTTGATCACCCCATGATTGAGAAGGCGCCAGCTGGACTCGAAATATCCGGCCACGTTGCCGTTGTCGACCCGACCGCCGCTGCCATTTTCAGCGGCAGCGAAGCCCATGGAATCGGCACCGTACTGGATGGCGAACTTGTTAAAGCCGCCCATCACGCCTGAAGAGAGCTCGGCGGTGAAGAAGTAGCCATTCTCATCATTGATTCCCGCTGCTTCCTGGGCATCAGTAAGGTCGGCCATGGCGTAGATGCCGATCAACTCGAGATTGTTCCCGCCGGCCAGGGGGAATGAATACCTGACATCGAACTTGTTATTCTGGACGAAGTTGTCGCCATCACTGGTGTCGGCATTGGTGTAGGCCAGAGAGAGCTGGCCCGAGCCTGCCTTGATGTTCTCAACACCCGCGCCGTAGCCGGAGTTGCTGAGGTAGAACAGATCGAGCTGGTGAATGTCCTTGCGCTGGTAGAAGCGCTTGCCAGCCCAGAGAGTTGAGCCAGGCAGGAATTCGATAACGTTCTTGGCGGAAACATAAAGTTGGCGAAGGGCAATATCACCGCCGCCGTAAGGATCGGAGCTATTCGACGTGGTTTCCTGGTTGGTGAAGTCAACATTGTTGATGTTGTTGAAGCCGTTCAGGGCCTGGTAGTCGTTTCCCTGGCGATTGGCGCTGTACGACAGCATTGAGTCAAAACGGAATGTTTTGCCATCCTGGCTGAACAGTTCCTCGCCCAAGCCAAGCTCGGCATAAGTGTCGCACTCATCGGCCAGGCGGCCGACGTAATGGCCAGTAGCTCCGCTACCGAAACAGGTTTGCTCACCGCCACTGCCAATATTGCTGGAGACGCCAGCCCGGGCATAACCGTGAAAATCAACGGCGACGGCCGGGGTAGCCAGCACCGCCGCGGTAATCGCAGCAGCGAGGGGAAGTTTGTTTACCGTGAAGCGCTTTTTGTTTTGCATCATCTGTGTCCTGTGCTTTTTGTCGTTTTAATGTCAGGGAAGCGGAATCTCCGGCCATTCGAAATCCATCCGTATTGGCCGAATCAGGCTTCCGGTTCCCGCGATTGCAGCTTCTGCCAATCAGACATTGGGAAACCGGATTTCATAGTGTTGTAACGAAGGGGAGGGCACATCATCCGCCCCGAAGAATTTGGGGGGTGAGTTTTCAGGGGGAGGAGGGGCGTAGGAGGATGAGCCCCTCTATCTATCGCTTTGCCAGCTTTTCTGACGCCCCTTTCAGGCGTCGTTTTGCGGGAACCGGGTGGGTTTGAGGCTTTCCTTGATTTTCTTGAGGTGGCCGAGGAAATCCACGCCCCGCTTGAGGGTTACCCCGGTTGCCAGGATGTCGATAACGGTCAGGTGAATAATGCGCGACGACATCGGCATGTACACCTCGGTGTCCTCGGGCGCGGTCACGCCCAGCACGACCGTGCAGATCTCCGCCAGGGGCGAGTCCGGATTCGTGATGCCGATCACAGTGGCACCATTGGCCCGGGCCAACTGGGCGATGTCCACTGTTTCCCGGGTCCGGCCGGTGTAGGAGATCAGGACAATGACATCGCCGACATTGGCGCCCGCCGCAACCATGCGTTGCATCAGGGCATCGTCGTAGGACATGACCGGGATATTGAAGCGGAAAAACTTGTGCTGGGCGTCCAGGGCCACCGATGCCGAGCCGCCCATGCCAAAGAAATTGATCTGCTTGGCCTGGATCAGGTAATCGATGGCCGTGGCCAGGGCTTTTGGATCCAGGGCCTGGCGTGATTTATCCAGGCTGGCAATGGTGCTGAGCATAATCTTGTCGGCGAATTCGGCAACGGTATCGTCCGGTTCGATATTCTGGCCTATGTAGGGAGTGCCTGTTGCGATGCTCTGGGCCAGCCGGATCTTGAAGTCCGGGAAGCCTGTGGCCGAGAACCCCCGGCAGAACCGGTTGACCGTGGGCTCGCTCACGTCGGCAGCCCGGGCCAGAGCAGCTATGCTGTAGCGGGTAGCCGCGCTCGGGTCCCGGAGAATGGCCTCGGCCACTTTGCGCTCGGATTTGTTAAGGCTGTCCAGCCGGGACTGGATGTCCTCAAGCAGATTGTCGTCACGGTGCGCCTGGTTCGCGGCCATCTATGGTACTCCCTGAAGCATGGGCGATCGTTATTGTAAAACCGCGCTGATTATACCGCTTTTTTACGGTATTTTGGGTAGTAAAAATATCACAAAGCGCACTTTTTTCTTGGAAAAACGATTTTTGGATGTCATTATTTGTTTAAAATTACTACATCAAACCGCGCCCGGGTGATTCAGTGCCGGGCCGCCCACCAAAGAGAAGGAACCAATGGTCAACAAGATCAATACCCGTTGTGACCTGATGCTATTCGGAGCCCTGGGCGATCTTGCCCAGCGCAAACTGTTCCCCGCGCTCTATCAACTTGAGCGGGCGAACCTGTTGGCGGATGGCAGCCGGGTGCTTGCCATCGCCCGCACGGATGCCGATACCGGAACTGTGCGCAAGCAGTTGCTCGAAAAGCTCAAGCAGCATGTGAAAGCAGAAGAATTCGACGCATCCGTTGCCGATACCTTTCTTCAGCGGGTGGATTACCAGATTCTGGATTTCAATGATCCAGACACTTTCAGTGTGCTTAACGAGTGGCGTGATGACGCCAACAACGAACTCATCGTTTACATGGCAACCCCTCCCTCCATGTATGGTGTGATCGCCCGGAACCTTCGTTCGGCCAGTTGCTGCACTGAAAAGACCCGTGTGGTGGTGGAGAAACCGATCGGCCACGATCTGGAATCGTCGAAGGTCATCAACGATGAGCTGGGCGAGGTCTATAACGAGAACCAGTTGTTCCGTATCGATCATTACCTGGGCAAGGAAACGGTCCAGAATCTCATCGCCCTGCGGTTTGCCAACAACCTGTTTGCTTCCCAGTGGGATCAGAACCACATATCCCATGTTGAGATAACCGTTGCGGAGAGTGTCGGCATCGAGGGCCGGTGGGGCTATTTTGACAAGGCCGGCCAGATTCGCGACATGATCCAGAATCACCTGCTGCAGTTGCTGTGCCTGATTGCCATGGACCCGCCCTCGGATCTTTCCGCGGACAGCATCCGGGATGAAAAAGTGAAGGTGCTGAAGGCGCTGAAAAGGATTACTCCGGACATGATGGACAGTTTTGTTGTTCGGGGGCAGTACACCGCCGGCACCAGCAACGGCAAGCCGGTACCGGGTTATCTGGAAGAGGAGGGCGCCAACAAGGGCAGTTCCACCGAAACCTTTGTGGCACTGAAAGCTGAAATCGACAACTGGCGCTGGTCTGGTGTGCCCTTCTATATCCGCACCGGCAAGCGCCTGCCCGAGAAGCTGTCGCAGATTATTATTCACTTCAAGCCAGCGCCCCATTACATCTTTGATCCGGACCAGAAGCACCTGGCCAACAACAAGCTGATTATCCGTCTGCAGCCGGATGAGGGCATGGCCCTGAAGATCCTTACCAAGGATCAGGGGCTCGATAAAGGCATGCGCCTGCGCCAGGGCCCGCTGGAACTGACCTTCTCCGAGACCTTTGCCACCGACCGGATTCCCGATGCCTACGAGCGTCTCCTGTGGGAGGTAATGAAGGGCAATCAATATCTCTTCGTGCGCCGCGATGAGGTTGAGTTTGCCTGGCGCTGGGTAGATCAGATTATCCAGAACTGGAGAGACGGTGGCGAACCGCCCAAGCGCTACGCGGCCGGCACCTGGGGCCCGGTGGCCTCCATTGCAATGATCACCCGTGACGGCAGGAGCTGGTATGAAGACGTCTGATCTGACATTGCCGGAAGGCGTGCAGGCCCGCTTCGGTGAGACGCCGGATGAGGTAGCGCTTGCTCTTGCCGATGCCGTTGCCGGCTTTCTGGCGGTTCGCCTGAGAGAGGCGACCCGGGCCAGTCTCGTGGTTTCCGGAGGCTCCACGCCCCTGCCTTTTTTCAGGGCCTTGTCGGGCAGGGATCTGGACTGGAGCAGGGTAGACGTTCTGCTGGCGGATGAGCGCTGGGTGAGCGAAGACGACCCTGCCAGCAACACCCAATTGGTCCGCGAAAACCTGCTGCAAAATAAGGCTGTGTCGGCCCGATTCCTGTCATTGAAACAACCTGGGGCCACGCCTTCGGAAGGGCTGGAGGCAGTTAAGGCCGAACTGGCGGATCTGGCGCTGCCGCTGGATGTGCTGATTCTGGGCATGGGCAACGACGGCCATACCGCTTCGCTGTTTCCCGATGCACCGGAACTGGCCCATGCCATGGATCCGCAGTGTCAGGAAATCGTTGCCGCAACGACGCCGGCGTCACAGCCCCAGAAGCGAATAACCCTGACCTTGCCGCCGCTGCGGGATGCACGATTCACGGCATTACATCTCCGGGGTGAGGACAAGCTGGACACCCTGAGCCAGGCTGTTTCTGACCTTGAAAGCGTTATGCAGATGCCCGTGCGGGCCTTCCTGAAACCGGGTTTGCAGGTGTTCTGGAGTCCCTGAGTACTTTGAATTATTTATGGAGAAGACTATGAGCCGACTTTCCGATTACCATCGTGAGCGTGTCCGCACGGTATTGAGTGCCTCCCCGCTGATACCGGTGATCACAATTAACGATATCGACGACGCAGTGCCCCTGTGCCAGGCACTGGTTGATGGTGGTATTAACGTTCTTGAAATCACCCTGCGAACCGAGCACGGCATCAAAGCCATCGAAAAGGTCCGCAAGGCTATTCCGGATGCGTGGGTAGGTGCGGGCACAGTTACCAGCATCGCCCAGTACCGTCAGGTTGAGGCTGCAGGCGCCCAGTTCGTGATTACTCCGGGCGTTACCGAGGCTATCCTGGAATTCGCGTTGACGTCGGAAGCGCCACTGTTGCCGGGTGTGGCCACCATTTCCGAGCTGATGGTCGGCTACAACCTGGGCTATCGGGAGTTCAAGTTCTTCCCGGCCGAAGTCGCTGGCGGTATCCCGGCCCTGAAAGCCTTCGGTGGGCCTTTCCCGGATGTTACCTTTTGCCCCACCGGCGGCATCCGCCGTAACACGGCGGCAGACTACCTGGCCCTTGGCAACGTCCAGGCCGTGGGTGGCACCTGGTTGACGCCATCGGATGTTGTGGCTGCGAAAGACTGGGCGCAGATTACCGAGATTGCGCGGGGGAGTCTGACGGACCTCTGACATTGGCGTCTTGAATCCGTAGCCTGCACCTTTGGAGTTTTCGCACTTTGGGGTGGGGCTTTTCGGGAAACGCTACGAGCACATCCATGTGCGCTTGGGGCTGGCCATCCATGGCCAGCCACATTCCCGAAAAGCCCCACCCCAAACTGCTCGTTTGGCCTCACGATACCGCAGCCCATTGGCAATGCCTGAATCTGGCGATATTTTTGTGGAGTTAAGCGGTGGTAGTGGGCTTACCCTTTCCAAAAATGTCTGTGGCCAAGGATGGCCACAGCCAAGCGCACATGGACGTGCTCGTAGCGGTTTTTGGAAAGGGTAAGTCCGCTGCCGCCTGGCACATACCCTCAGGCTACGAGGTCATACACCAACGACAGCGGGCTTAAAAGGAGAGAATCAGCGAATATCAGACCCGACACGAACGATTTTCATGGTATTGGTCCCGCCTTGGGCATTCACATAGTCACCCTTGGTGATGACAACGAGATCGCCTTCCTTCACCGCCTCGCGGTTCACCAGCTCGGAAACCGCCAAAGCATTGGTACGCTCATTCGGAATCTTCGCGGAATCAAACGGAATCGTCTGAACGCCCCGGAACATGACAACCCGATGCTGGGTCGAGTGATGGCGCGAGAATGCAAAAATCGGCAGGCTGGATTTGATGCGGGACATTAGCCGTGGCGTGGCACCGGTTTCTGTCATGCAGATGATCGCCGAGACCCCTTCCAGGTGGTTGGCGGCGTACATGGCCGACAGGGCGATGGCCTCGTCTACCTCTTCCATGCTCTCATGAATCCGGTGTTTGGACTGATGCATGGACGGATGCTTTTCTGCGCCAAGGCAGATGCGCACCATGGCTTCCACAGCCTCCTTCGGGTAATCGCCGACAGCGGTTTCGGCCGACAGCATGACGGCGTCAGTGTAGTCCATCACCGCGTTGGCAACGTCCGAGACTTCCGCACGGGTTGGCATCGGATTGGTGATCATCGACTCCATCATCTGGGTCGCAGTGATCACCGCACGGTTCAGCACCCGGGCCCTGGAGATAATGTGCTTCTGAACACCCACCAACTGGGCATCGCCGATTTCGACAGCCAGATCCCCGCGGGCAACCATCACGGCATCTGAAGCCTCGATAACGGCGTCAAGTGCGGCCACATCGTCGGCGAGCTCGGCGCGCTCAATCTTGGCGACCAGGCCGGCGTCAGAGCCTGCATCCCGGAGCAGGCGGCGGGCAATGTGCATGTCCTCGGCGGTGCGTACAAATGAGACGGCCACGTAATCCGCGCCCAGCCTGGCAGCGGTCACAATATCCCGCTTGTCCTTTTCGGTGAGCGCCTCGGCCGAGAGGCCACCGCCGCGTTTGTTCAGGCCCTTGTTGTTGGAGAGAGGGCCACCTATCAGGACAGTGGAGGTGATGCTGTGGTCGTCGACGGACTGTACTTCCATCTCAATGCGGCCATCGTCCAGGACCAGAATGTCGCCCGGCTCAACGTCCTGGATCAGTTGCTCGTAATCGATGCCGACCCGTTCTTCGGTACCGGCTTCCTTGTCCATCGCGGCGTCCAGGATGAAGGTCTGGCCGGCTGTCAGGGTCACTTTGTTCTCGGAAAACCGGGCAATCCGGAGTTTCGGGCCCTGCAGATCCGCCAGCAGGGCAACAAATCGCCCCTGCGCTGCCGCGGTTTCGCGAACACGGCGGGCGCGGCCAATATGCTCCTCTGCGCTGCCGTGGGAAAAGTTCAGCCGGGTAACGTCCACGCCGGCAGCAATGATAGCGGCGAGGGATTCCGGCGAGTCAGTCGCCGGGCCGAGGGTGGCGACGATCTTGGTACGCCTGAGCATGGTTGGTGTCCTTTGGTTCTTCAAAATGGTCCCGAATAGAGTAGCGGAATAACCGAAACCGGTCAGATTTATTGACCGGCGTTCATCAGGGCAATGGCATTATCCAGCATTCGATTCGAGAAGCCCCATTCATTGTCATACCAGGCCATGACTTTTACATGACGACCCAGAACCCGGGTGTGGTTGGCGTCGAAGATGCTTGAAAGGGCGTTATGGTTGAAATCCACGCTCACCAGCTTCTCGACGTTATAGCCCAGAACCGGGCTTTTCTCGGCGGCAGCCTTCACTGCGTCGTTTATTTCCTCCACGGTGGTTTCACGCCCGGCAATGAAGCCGAAATCGACCAGGGAGACGTTGATGGTGGGAACCCTTACGGCCAGCCCGTCGAGCTTTCCGTTCAGCTCGGGAATGACCTTGCCGATGGCGGCAGCGGCGCCGGTTTTGGTGGGGATCATGGATTGTGTGGCGGAGCGGGCACGGTAGAGGTCTGAATGGTAGACATCGCTCAGCTTCTGATCGTTGGTGTACGAGTGAATGGTGGTCATCAACCCGCTTTCGATGCCGACGGCCTTGTGCAGTGCCTCGACAACCGGTGCCAGGCAGTTGGTGGTGCAGGAGGCGTTGGAAATAATGTGGTGGTCGGCGGTCAGGGTGTCATGATTAACCCCGTAAACCACCATGGCGTCCGCATCGGGGCTTGGCGCCGAAATGATGACCTTGCGGGCTCCGGCGGTCAGGTGGGCAGCGGCTTTGTCGCGTTTGGTGAACAATCCGGTGCATTCGAAGACCACATCGACATGGAATTCGCTCCAGGGCAGTTCTTCGGGATTGCGGATTGCTGTGATAGCAATGCGGTCGCCGTTGACGGTGAGCGATTCGGCGTCGTGGCTGACGACACCCTCAAAACGGCCATGAACGCTGTCATACTTCAATAGATGGGCGTTGGTTTCGGCATCGCCGAGATCATTGATGGCGACAACCTGGATCTGTTTCCGGTAGTTATTTTCATACAATGCCCGAAGGACATTGCGACCGATCCGGCCAAAACCGTTGATTGCGATACGGATAGTCATCTCCCGACTCCTTGTTTGGTTGTTTATTGTTCGATTGGAACTTGCAATGTAGTAAATATAACAACAAAAAATGAAAAAATGAACGATACAAAGGTGGAATTACCAAAAAAAGGAAGTAAAATTACGTCTAAAAGCGAACACTCTAATAATTTATGCAATGGAGCCCACCATGCACCCGACCATTGACAAGGTTACCCAGCGAATCATCGAACGCAGCCGTGCCAGCCGGCAGGACTACCTGAGCCGGATGAGCGCACTGAAAGCCCAGTCTCCGCATCGCAGCTCCCTGTCCTGTGGCAATCTGGCCCACGGCTTTGCGGCCTGCAACCAGGGGGACAAGGACACCCTGAAGCTGATGAACAAGGCCAACGTGGCCATGGTGACGGCGTACAACGATATGCTTTCGGCCCACCAGCCCTATGAAAAGTTCCCGGACCTCATCCGGGAGGCGGCACGCGGAATGGGTTCGGTGGCCCAGGTTGCCGGCGGCACACCGGCTATGTGTGACGGGGTTACCCAGGGCCAGCCGGGGATGGAGTTGAGCCTGTTCTCCCGGGATACCATCGCCATGAGCACCGCCGTGGCCCTGAGCCACAACATGTTTGACGCGACCATGCTGCTGGGAATCTGCGACAAGATCGTTCCCGGCCTGTTGATCGGCTCGCTCAGCTTTGGCTACCTGCCCACCATCCTGGTTCCGGCGGGCCCCATGCCCTCGGGCTTGCCTAACAAGGAAAAGCAGCGCATCCGCCAGCTCTATGCTGAAGGCAAGGTCGGCAAGGACGAGTTGCTTGAAGCGGAGAGCAAGTCCTATCACAGCCCGGGCACCTGTACCTTCTATGGAACCGCCAACAGCAACCAGTTGCTGGTAGAGGTGATGGGCCTGCATCTGCCCGGGGCGGCCTTTGTGAATCCCAATACGCCGCTGCGTGATCAGCTTACCCGGGCGGCAACGGAACAGGTGATCCGGCTGTCCAAGCCCCAGGGCGGCGAGCTGGGGCTGGGTGACATGGTGGATGAGAAGAGCATCGTCAACGCCCTGGTGGCGTTGCTGGTCACTGGCGGCTCCACCAATCACACGATCCACTGGATCGCCATTGCCCGGGCGGCGGGCATCATCATCGACTGGAACGACTACGCCGAGCTCTCATCGGTGGTCCCCTCCATGACCCGGATCTACCCTAATGGTCAGGAAGATGTAAATGCGTTCCACGAGGCGGGTGGAACACCTTTCCTGATCAAGGAGCTGTTGGGTGGCGGGTACCTGCACAACGATGTGAACACCGTTGTGGGGCATGGCCTGGAGCGCTACACCGAGATGCCGGAACTGGAAGGCGACAGGCTGGTGTGGAAACCGGCTCCGGAAAAGAGCCTGCGCCCGGATGTACTCAGTACGGCGGCAGAACCTTTTGCGCCCGATGGCGGCTTGCGAGTGCTTGACGGCAATCTCGGCCGCGGCGTGATCAAAGTGTCGGCCGTTGCGCCGGAGCATCGCAAGGTGGAAGCGCCAGCGGTGGTATTCAACGATCAGAACGAACTCAAGGCAGCCTTTGAGGCCGGCGATCTGGATCGGGACTGCATTGTGATTGTCCGGTTTCAGGGGCCCAGGAGCAACGGCATGCCGGAGCTGCACAAGCTCACACCCTATCTCGGGGTGCTGCAGGACCGTGGTTACAAGGTGGGGCTGGTAACCGACGGCCGTATGTCGGGCGCCTCCGGCAAGGTGCCGGCGGCGATACATGTGTATCCGGAGGCCCTGGATGGCGGGCCTCTGGCGAAAGTGAAAGCCGGCGATGTGGTCTGCCTGGACGCCGAGCAGGGCGTTCTGTCTGTCCGCGTGGATGAGCAGGAATTTGCCCGCCGGGAATCTGAAAAAGCAGACCTGACAGGGTATCATCAGGGCTATGGTCGGGAGTTGTTCGGCTGGATGCGCCGCGCCGCCGGCAATCCCGAGGAAGGGGCCAGCTTTTTCTGGAATCATGACGCATGACAGCAACACACTATTCACTGGTCGGTGATATCGGCGGCACCAATGCGCGCTTCGCCCTGGTAGAGCACGGCAGTGTCCAGCCGCAGGCCATCGAAATACTGCCCTGCAGTGATTACAACAACCTGGACGACGCGGTTCGGGATTATCTGGCCCGGGTCGGCGTTCCGGAAGTTGGCGGGGCCTGCCTGGCCGTTGCCTCCCCGGTGCGTGGAACCCAGGTTCGAATGACCAATAATCACTGGCGTTTTGATACCGAAGAGGTTCGTAAGCAGTTCGGCTGGTCAGCCTTCAAGGTGATCAATGATTTTGCGGCCATGGCGCTTGGTGTTCCTCATGTACCGGAAGGTCAACTGGTTCATGTCTGTGGCGGCCCCGGTGACGGGCGGCGCCCGCGTCTGGTTATCGGGCCGGGTACCGGTCTTGGTGTTTCCGGTCTGGTGCCAATCGCGCATGGCTGGGTGCCGCTCATGACCGAGGGTGGTCATGTGGATTTTGCCCCGACCGATGACACCGAAATGGCCGTTCTGCGGATTCTCAAGGCCCGGTTTGGCCGGGTGTCGGTAGAGCGGATTCTGTGCGGCCAGGGCCTGCTGAACCTGTATCAGGCCCATGCCGAAATCCAGGGCGTTGCGGCGCCGCTGGATGCGCCGGAGAAAATTACTGCTGCGGCGGTGGGAAACACCGACAGCCTGGCTCGCCACACGCTTCGCCATTTCTGCGAAATCCTCGGCCGGGTGGCCGGCAATGGCGTCCTCACGCTCGGAAGCACAGGAGGGGTCTACCTGTGTGGCGGCATCCTGCCGCGCTTTCTTGAATTCTTTCTGGAAAGTCCGTTCCGTAATGGCTTCGAGGACAAGGGCAGAATGCGCCCGCTGTTGGAGTTCACGCCGGTCTACGTGGTCACCGAGCCCTACACCGGCCTGCTGGGAGCCGCCGAGGCACTGGGCAACCCGGAGGTTTGACTCCCGGCTGCCGGTAACGCATCAGAGGTAATGCACCAATTGGCTCTGATCAAACCGGTACTGGCGGTTATAAACGCCGTTTTCGGCCCGCCGGCCTGCCGCCAGCACCATGGTGACCAGTCCTCTGCCGGGCAGGTTGAGCAGCTTTTTCACCCGGTGTTTTCCGGAATTCCTCGACATCAATTTCCGGCAGCGGTAGAGAGCCTGCTTTCGCGTTCATATTTGTCCTTCAAGACTTGTTCTGCGTTGATTGTGCCTCTATCGTTACGGGAAATTCTGGTTTATGCCATCGCCCGGGTGACGCTCGCAGTATGACGGAAGATCTGTCCCAGCTTTCTTTCGATGACCTGGTCCGCCGGGTGCGGACCTGCACCCTCTGTGCCGAGGTCCTGCCCCTTGGGCCAAGGCCAGTGATCCAGATGTCGGAAAGCGCAACAATTCTGGTGGTCGGTCAGGCGCCGGGCCGGCGGGTGCACGAAACCGGGCTGCCGTTCAACGATCCCAGCGGTGATCGGCTCCGGCAATGGATGGGGGTTACCCGGGACACCTTCTACGATGAACAGAAACTGGCAATTCTGCCCATGGGCTTCTGCTACCCGGGTACCGGTAAATCCGGCGACCTCCCCCCTCGGCCGGAATGCGCCCCCGCCTGGCGCCAGGCTCTTCTGGGCCGTCTGCCGGACATCGGCCTGACGCTGGTTATCGGCCAGTACGCCCATCGCTGGCATCTGGCCAACAACCGGAAATCGGTAACTGCCAACGTCCAGCACTGGCGCGAGTATTGGCCCGAGGTTCTGCCCATGCCTCACCCCAGCCCAAGAAACAACCTATGGCTGCGCCGTAACCCCTGGTTTGAAAGCGAGGTTGTGCCCGCATTGCAGCGGCGGGTAGCAGAGCTTCTGGCTCCCGGTTCATAACGGCGCCGGGAGTCATCGCCGGTGGTAACGTCCCGTCCGGTTCAGTTACCGGCGATGTCCCATTGCCGGAGAAGATCCTCATAACGGATGGTTTTGCCCTGCGGCTTTTCGTCGCTCAGGCGTGGCTTGGGAGCGCCCGGCTGGGCGAGCCACCATTCTGCGCCCTTGATCTGCGCATCGTCGGCCATCCTCGGGCCGCACTCTCGGACCAGGAAATTGCGTTCAATAACCGACAGGGCTCGATCCTGGGCGTCGGCCAGGTTATCCAGTGCTTGCTGAGGGCTGACTTTGCCAGTTACCGCATCGGCAATGTTCGGCCACCAGAGCTTGGCCAGGCGGGGGTAATCCGGAACGTTCACGCCGGTGGGAGACCAGGCCTGTCGTGCGGGGCTGCGATAGAACTCCACCAGGCCGCCCAGCGCCGGCGCCTTCTGTTGCATCTGCGGGGATTCCAGGTCGGACAGGCGGATCGGGGTTAGCCCGTGAAGGGTTTTCTGGAGCGACACGGTCCTCGAGACCGTGAACTGGGCATAGAGCCAGGCTGCCTTCTGCTGCTCGGCTCCCATGGCCCGGGGAATGGTCCAGGCGCCCACGTCCTGGTAGCCGAGTTTCATGCCATCCTGCCAGTAGGCGCCGTGGGGCGAGGGTGCCATGCGCCATTTCGGCGTGCCGTCTTCGTTCACCACGGGCAGGCCCTCTTTGGTCATATCCGAGGTAAAGGCGGTGTACCAGAAAATCTGCTGGGCAACATGCCCTCTGGCGGGGACCGGGCCTGCCTCTGAGAAGGTCATATCCCGGGCCTCGGGCGGAGCGAAGCGATCCAGCCAGTCGATGTACTTCTCCAGCGCGTAGACCGCCGCCGGGCTGTTGGTTGCTCCACCCCGACTGACTGAAGAGCCAACGGGGTGGCAGCCTTCCATGCGAATGCCCCATTCGTCGACCGGCAAACCGTTCGGTATGCCCCGGTCGCCAGCGCCCGCCATGGAAAACCAGGCATCGGTAAAACGCCAGCCCAGAGACGGGTCACGCTTGCCGTAGTCCATGTGGCCATAGACTCGTTCGCCATCGATCTCTCGCACGTGAATAGTGAAGAACTCTGCGATGTCCTCGTAGGCCGACCAGTTAACGGGCACGCCAAGCTCGTAGCCGTAACGTTCCCGGAACTGTGCCCGTAACTCCGGCCGCTGGAACCAGTCGTAGCGGAACCAGTAGAGATTGGCGAACTGCTGGTCTGGAAGCTGATAGATCTTGCCATCCGGGCCAGTGACGAATTCCAGGCCAATGAAGTCCTCCAGTGCCAGGGTCGGCAAGGTGACGGCCTTGCCTGCTCCTTGCATGTAATCGCTGAGGGCCAGGGCCCAGCCGCTACGGGCATGAGTGCCGATCATGTCGGAGTCATTGACGAACGCATCGTACTGGCCTTTTGCCGCCATGATCCGTTGCAGGTTTATCTGCCGGATGACCTCGCCTTCCGGTTTTCTGTCATGGGTGACCTCAATCCCGGTAAGCCCGGAAAAAGCCGGGGCGAGGACCTCCGCCTCATAATCATGGGTCGGCAGTTGTTCGGAAAGAACCGAGATTTCTACGCCCTTCAGGTCTGCCGCGGCATGGGCGAACCAGGCCAGTTCCTCGGCCTGCTCGTCTTTCGACAACGTGGAATCCGGCAGGTGATCGCGGATCAGCGCGAGGATAAGCGACTGTTTTGCGTCCGGAAGTGAGTCGAACAGTGGGCCGGCGTCTGCGGGGCGGCCCAGCAAGAGCAGTAAGCCGAGTAGTAATGGCAGTTTTTTCATGATCGTCTCTTGTTTTTGTTGGTTTTCGTACAAATAACGATCATAGAATTCGTTTCGGTGTTCGTCAACGAAAAATAAAAATGTTCTGGGAAAGTAATAAAAATCGTTGTATAACAGGTTTTTAGCGTGTTATGTGATGAAGTTTGCCAGCCTTAATCCCGTCTAAACGAAAATTTTTTCGATCATAAACTTTTCATTTTCGATTTTCGGAGTTAGATTTGTTCTGTTTCGAACTATATGGCCTTGAAACGAAAACGAGGCGGTTCGTTAACACAGTCAGTCGCGAGGAGCCTGGCCGCGGGTGTGTTCCTGGGCGGAGGGATCCGGGTGGCTGATGACCGTTCAGCGCTAACAAAAACAGGAAGCTAACATGATCGAAAATAACAATGTCTCTATGTTGTCCGGCAAGCGTTCATTCCGGAAGGCGCCTCTGGCGGCAGCCCTGTCGCTGCTGGCTGCGGGGGCTGCCTCGCCAGTCATGGCGGAAGTGTCGCTGGAATCCGACAGCGGCTGGAAAGTGGGTTTTAGCGGCCATATCCCGGTCTTTGCCGTGTTCGGCAGCTATGACCAGCCGACCGACGAAGACTCGTTCACTATTACAACCGGGTTCAATCCGGCCACGTTGCAGACCAACATCTACGCACCAACCCAGAATGGTCTCCAGGTGTCCGGTCATTTCCAGATGAATGCCGACATTGCCCCAGGTGATGCGGAAGCCAACTTCCGCAGCCGGGTCTCTGAGATTGCCGTGGCCGGCGATTTCGGCAAGGTCAATATCGGTAAGGGTTTTGGTATCTTCGGTGTGCCTGCCATTGGCGATAATGGCAGTGCGCTGGGTGTCGGCCTGATCAACGGCCCGGACCAGATCGCGGCGACTGCCGGTCGTATTGGTAACGGCTACTTTTACGCCAACTTCACACCTCGCGTGATGTACACCTCCAACAGCCTGGGCGGCCTGCAGTTCAAGGTCGGTTTGTTTAGCCCCTCAAAGATGGATGAGGGAGATTATCCGCTGGCCACAGATGCCGAGTACACCATGCCCCGTATCGAAGCAAACGTGGTCTACTCCGGCAGCAACTTCTCCCTGTGGTCCAGCGGCTTTACCCAGGATGTGGACTCCAGGACCGGCAGCTTTGACAGCTACACCATGTCCGGTATCGATTTTGGTGGCTCGGTCTCCCTGGGCGATCTGACCGTTCGCGGCAACTACGCGATGACCTCCGGTACCGGCAACTTCGTGTACGCGGCGCGTCTGGACCCCAACGAGGAAGCCGCCAGCCAGTGGTATGTTGAGAGCACCTACAGGATCGACCGGACCACACTGGGGGTCAGTTATGGTGAAGGTGAGGACGATTTCATTGCCGGCACCGGTGATGATACCGATCTGACCATGCTGTTCGCACGATATGCCGCAACCGACAACCTGACGCTGATGGCTGAGTACACCACGCTCGGGACGGGCAATGGCCAGGGCGAGTACGATGTCATTATCTTCGGTTCACAGCTGACGTTCTGATCGTTGTTGATAGCCCTGTTTAGCCGGGCTTTCCAAAAAGGTTGAGGTGTATTCCTCAGCCTTTTTTGTTGTCCGGGCTTCTGAAAAGAGGCCGGTGGGCAGCACGCAGTGACAGTCGGGTTAACAAGTCTCAAAAGCAAAAAAGCTCCGGGCGGAGATCATCCGGCCGGAGCAAAGATGCCTGAGAGAGCTTCAGGCGCTGTGGTGGAGAGCGGTGTTGCGAGCCCGGGGTGCTGCTGCGTTCATCAGGAATCGGTCCAAAGCTTCAACTTCACTGTCTGTTGCGTAGAGGCCCTGTTTGGTCCGGCGCCAGAGAATGTCATCGGATGTCATTGCCCACTCGTTTTTCACCAGGTGCAGCACTTCCTTTTCGTACAAGGTGCCTGCGAAGTGGGCTCCCAGGTCTTCGATCGAGGTGCAATTGCGCAGGATGTCATAGGACGTCATGCCGTAGGTTCGAACATAACGGCTGATGATCTTCTCCGGAAGCCACGGGAAGTCACTGCGCAGCTTCTCCTCGAGCGATGCGTGGTTGTCGAAATCGCCGCCGGGCAGCACGGCCTTTTTGGTCCACCGGCCTCCCGCTTCCGGGAAGAACTGGCACAGCTTGTCGGTTGCCGCCTCGGCCAGTTTGCGATAGGTGGTAATCTTGCCGCCGAACACGGAAATAATCGGCGCCTTGTTCTTTTCGCTGCTGACTTCGAAGGAGTAGTCCCGGGATGCCTTCTGCGCGTTTTCCTCCTCGCCATCCATCAGCGGGCGAACGCCGGAGTAGGACCAGACCACATCTGACGGCTGAAGCTGACGCCTGAAATGCGAGTTTACGATGTTCAACAGATAGTCGGTTTCTTCCGGCGAGATTTTCGCCTTCCTGGGATCCCCTTCGTAGTCCACATCGGTTGTGCCAACCAGGGAAAACTCGTCTTCGTAGGGAATGACGAAGACAATGCGCTCGTCCTCGTTCTGCAGAATATAGGCTTCGGTACCCTTGTTCAGTCGCGGCACCACAATATGGCTGCCCTTGACCATGCGAATCAGTTTCGGAGCCGGCATGGAAAGCGTTTCACCGAACAGCTTGCTGACCCAGGGGCCGGAGGCATTGACGATTGCTTTCGCCGAGACCCGGGTTTCGGTTTCGTTGGTCATGTCACGGAGCGTGACCAACCACTCTCTGGCTCCCCGTTCAGCCTTCACACATTTGGTGCGGGTCATGATCCGGGCACCGAATTGCTGGGCCTTTTTGGCGGTGAGGACGACCAGCCGGGCGTCATCAACCCAGCCATCGGAGTATTCAAAGCCTTTGGTGATATCGGGCTTCAGCGGTCCGCTTTCATCGAAGCGGATTGAGCGGGATCCCGGCAGGATTTCGCGCTTCGCCAGATGATCGTAAAGAAACAAACCGGTGCGGATCATCCAGGCGGGTCGCAGGTGAGGGCGGTGTGGCAGGCGAAAGCGCATGGGCCACATGATGTGTGGCGAGTTCCTGAGCAGTGACTCGCGTTCGGCCAGTGCTTCCCGGACCAGCCGGAATTCATAATGCTCAAGGTACCTCAGCCCGCCGTGTATCAGCTTGCTGCTGCTCGACGAAGTGGCAGAGGCCAGGTCATTCATTTCGCAGAGCAGAACTTTCAGCCCTCGCCCCGCGGCATCCATGGCAATGCCTGTGCCGTTGACTCCACCGCCAACGACAATAACGTCAAACTGTTCGTGCTCCATAGTCATTGTTGGTCATCTCCTGACGCCAATGGAAAAGAGGCTTTGTTGTCTTGCGCACTTTTCAATGTCTAATATGGGGTATACCGCTATTATGCGAAAGCTCAAGATATTCGTAAAGGAAAAAACAGAAAAAAAACGAAAAAGTGGAGGCGGTCACGTTTTCGGTTGGCTGTGACGCCAAAGGCGCTAGACGAGGTGGAGTTCGACGTTGTGTTCGGTCAGAAGCTGGCGGATTTCCAGCGGAGGCTGCTGATCGGTGAACACGTGGTTCGCCTGCGTGATGCTGCCCAGGCGCACCATGGCATTTCGGCCGAACTTGGAGTGGTCCGCTGCCAGCAGAACCTGGTTGGAGTTCTCGATGATTGCCTGGGCGACCCGGACTTCGCGATAGTCGAAATCCAGCAGCGAGCCGTCGTTATGGATGCCGCTGATCCCGATGATGCCAAAATCCATCTTGAACTGGTTGATAAAATCGCGGGTGGCCTCGCCCACAATGCCGCCATCCCGGTTGCGAACTTCGCCTCCGGCTATGATCACGTGGAAATCCTCTTTGGCCGAGAGAATGGAGGCAACATGGAGGTTGTTGGTGACGATCTGCAGGTTGTTCTTTTCCAGCAGCGCCTTGGCGATGGTTTCAGTGGTGGTGCCAATGTTGATGAACATGGAGGAGTTATCCGGAATCATGTCCACCAGCGCTTCGGCGATGCGTTCCTTGGCTTCAAGGTCCATGATCTTGCGGGCCTGGTAAGCGGTGTTCACGGTGCTGGAGTCAATACCGGCACCTCCGTGGTGACGGCGGAGCTTCTTCTGTTTCGCAAGTTCGTTGAGATCCCGGCGGATAGTCTGCGGCGTTACCTTGAACTGGTCCACCAGTTGCTCGGTGGTTACAAAACCGTTCTGCTGGATCAGCTCCATGATCAGATCCTGTCGGCGACGCTGTGCCATTAATACCTCCCCCGCTTTGTCATTTTTCTCATGCGAAATAGTGTGCAACCGAAAACATCTTCAAAGTTTAGTGGTTTCCCGGGGTTTATGCAGCTTTTTTAGTGAGTTGCCTTTCGTCCGTGCGCAATGGAAGTGGAATTCTCTTGGAATTTATGTTCAAAAAGGTAAAAATACGAAAAAATAAGAACCCGAGGTGCAAATCACAATGAGCCAGTACATTCTTTCCATCGATCAGGGAACTACCAGCTCCCGGGCAATACTCTTTGACCTGCAAGGTAACATTCACGCCACGCGCCAGCAGGAATTTCCCCAACACTTCCCGGCCAGTGGCTGGGTGGAACATGATCCCGAAGACATCTGGTCGTCGGTCCGGCAGACCTGTGACGCCGTGATGTCGGAAGCCTGCGCAGAGGATGATGAAGTTATCGCGGCAGGGATTACCAACCAGCGCGAAACCACCATTCTGTGGGACAGGAAAACCGGGGAGCCGGTCTATAACGCCATCGTCTGGCAGGACCGGCGAACCGCGTCTTACTGCGAGTCTCTGAAAAGCCAGGACCTTGAGCCCCTGGTGAGCGGCAAGACGGGCCTGCTGATTGATCCCTATTTCTCGGCCACAAAAATTCGCTGGATTCTGGAAAATGTTGCCGGTGCAAGAGAGAGAGCGGAACGCGGTGAACTTGCCTTTGGCACCATCGACAGCTTTTTGCTTTGGCGACTGACGGGCGGCCGTGAACATCGTACCGACGCCACCAACGCCAGTCGGACCCTGCTGTTCAATATCCACACCCAGCAGTGGGATCCGGAACTGTTGGAGCTCTTTGGTATTCCCGAATCCTTGCTGCCGGAAGTCATGGATTCCGCCGATCAGTTCGGGCAGATCGCCCAGGGTGGCGCACTGAACGGAACCCGTGTGCTGGGTATCGCCGGGGATCAGCAGGCGGCGCTGTTCGGCCAGACCTGTTTCAGCATCGGAATGGCAAAGAGCACATACGGAACCGGGTGTTTCCTGATGCTGAACACCGGCGACAAGGCCCTGCAGTCGGAGCATCGCCTACTGACCACGGTGGCCTATCGGATAAATGGCAAGCCTACCTACGCGCTGGAGGGCAGTATTTTTATAGCCGGTGCGACCATCCAGTGGCTAAGGGATGGTTTGCGGCTTATCCGTGATGCCTGCGAGACCGAACCTCTGGCCGAGGGAACGCCGGTGGATCACGGTGTCTATCTGGTGCCGGCATTTACCGGCCTCGGCGCACCCTATTGGGATCCGAATGCTCGCGGTGCCATTTTCGGCCTGACCCGGGATACCGGCATCAAGGAAATTGTCACTGCCGGTCTCCAGTCGGTGTGTTACCAGACGAAGGACCTGCAAAAAGCCATGGAGAAAGATGGCATACGCCCGGTGACCTTGCGCGTGGATGGCGGTATGGTGGCCAACAACTGGGTTTTGCAGTTCCTGGCGGATATCCTCGGCGCCCGGGTGGATCGCCCGTCACTGGTCGAGACAACAGCGCTGGGAGCCGCTTACCTGGCCGGCCTTGAGGCGGGGGTCTATGGCTCTCTTGAGGAGTTGGCCGGGCTGTGGCGTTGCGACCGTAACTTTGAGCCGGTGATGACCAAAGAACACCGGGACCAGCTTTACGAGGGCTGGATAACGGCGGTACAGAAACTCTGACCGACACGGGGCCGCACAGCCCTGGCGTGGTTAGCGAACTCCAAGTTCCCGAAGCCGCTTGTAAAGGGTGTTCCGGCTGATCGCCAGCTCTCTGGCTGCCTGGGATATATTCCCGGTGTACTTGTGATAGACCTGCAGCGTTCGGGCCAGCGGGTCCGCTTCCGCCTGGCCGGTGTGTTCTGCCTGCGCTCGGGTTTCCGGGCTGGTCTCGCTGTTCGCCGCCGAATCGAATTCGGCCAGGAAGTCCTCTGGCAGGTGCCAGACCTGAATGTCTTCACCGTCAGCGATCGCCACGGCCACCCGAAGTACATTCACCAGTTGGCGGATGTTGCCCGGCCAGGGATGGTTTTCAAGCGCCGACAGCACCTTCGGAGACAGCTCTTCCGCCTGGCAGGGATCCCGGTGCCGGGCATAGATGTTTTGTATCAGGCGTCGCCGGTCGGCCCGGTGCCGGAGTGATGGCAGCTCCACACACAAGCCATTGATGCGGTAGTAGAGGTCAGCGCGGAAATGGCCATCATCAATGCGTGAATTGAGGGGGCGGTTGGTGGCGGTTACCAGCAGGATATCGACGGGAACGCTCTCTGTGGAACCGACCGGAGTGACAACCCGTTCCTGCAAAACCCTCAGCAGGCGGGACTGTGCCGAAAGCGGCATTTCGCCGATTTCATCGAGGAACAGAATGCCCTTGTGAGCCTTCCGGATAAAGCCCAGGGAGCCCTGAGCGCGGGCTCCGGTAAAGGCTCCGGGCTCGTATCCGAACAGCTCCGACTCCACCAGCTCCGGTGGAATGGCGGCGCAGTTTACCGCCATCAGGGGCTGATCCTTGCGGTGCGAGGCCTGGTGCAGCGCCTTGACCAGGACTTCTTTTCCCACCCCGGTTTCTCCTGTAATAAGCACCGGCACGCCGCGCTCAAGTACCTTGAGGCTCTGGGTGGCGCAGCGCTTCACGGCCGAATCGCCGAACTCCAGGTGGTCTATGTCGGGTTGGAGCCCACTCTGCACGGTATTGCCGGTCCCGGATGGTTGTTGCGTTCGCTCCGGAGGCTTTTCTGGCAGAGACGGCCGCTTTATTCGGGCGCTCAGCCGAACCTTGCTCCGCGTTGTCAGCTGCAGCGGCTCCTGTTCGCGATAACCAAGAATATGGTTTCGATGGGTGGTGAACAATTCATCCAGGCGTGCATTGACCGTTGGCATTCCAAGCAACTGATCCGCCCGCTGGTTGCTGGCAATAATCCGCCCGGAGTCGTCGCTGGCAAGGATACCCGACCAGGGGCTGTCGAAGTTGTCGGCGGTGGTATTGACCGTTATCTGGAAATGGTCCGGGCCGAACTGGCGACTGATCAGACGGTTTTCCACAGACTGGGAAAGCAGGCGAACCATGCCCAGGGTATGAGCCTGGGGCAGGTAAGCGTCGCTGAAAACGCTTAGAACGCCGGCAATTTGCCGGTGGGCATCAAAAATCGGGGCGGCGGAGCCGATAATGCTGCGGTTGGCCTTCAGGAAATGCTCGTTGCGCTTGATCTGGACCGGTGCGCCGATGGCAATCGCTGTCCCGATGGCATTGGTCCCGCAGTTCTGCTCCTGCCAGTTGGCACCTTTCTGGAACCAGGGCTTCAGGCGGGTTTCCGTAATGCGTTCGTCACCCCAGCTATTCAGCACCGTGGCATGTTGATCGGCAAGCAGAATCAGGCAGCGGCTGTTGGCGAGCACGTTCCGGTAGTAGGGCAGTACCTCGGCTTCGGTCACCGCAAGTAACTCGCCATGCAGGCGCTGAATTTCCTCCAGCCGCCCCGCCTCCGGTTCGGGAGCCGCCGGTTCATGTTCATGGCTGAGGCCCCATGCAATGCAGCGGTTCCAGGAGTCGGCGATCACGCGTCGGTAATCGGAGTATTCGTTTTTTCTCATCCGGTCTTACTCTGGTGTTCGTTTGTTGTTTTTTGCGGCTATACCTTCCGGGTATCCGGTCAACACCCCGCTGTCACCTGTTCAATCATCTGTGCAAACACTGTTCACGTCAATGTTCAATTTGAACAAAGTATTGCTAAACGAACATATAAATTTTCGGTTGAGAAATTACGGGTTAGAGATAATATCTTATAAAACAACGCGATAGGTAAAAATACCTAAGGGTATGTGAAAACTGGTACACGCCTTGCGTAATGGGATTCGAAATCGAATTTCCGGGATGCCGACTGAGCACCCGGAGCGAGTTTCCACAAGAACAACAAGGAAAGCCTATGTCCTTAACACTGGAGAATATCTCCCGTGAGGTCGACGGTGTCGACTACATCCGGGATGCCAACCTGACCTTCGAGGCAGGTTCATTCAATGTTCTGCTTGGACGCACACTGGCTGGTAAAACCTCTCTGATGCGACTGATGGCCGGGCTGGACAAGCCCTCCGAAGGCCGCCTTGTCTATAACGGCGAGGATGTTACCGGGCAGGCTGTCCAGCAGCGGAACATCTCGATGATTTACCAGCAATTTATCAACTACCCCAACCTGACGGTGTTTGAGAACATCGCATCGCCGCTGCGGCTGGCGAAAATGCCGGACAGTGAGATCGAACGTCGAGTTCGGGAAACCGCCGCGATGCTCCGGATTGACCCTCTGCTCAAGCGTTATCCGCTGGAGCTGTCGGGCGGCCAGCAGCAGCGGTGTGCCATGGCCCGGGCGTTGGTCAAGGATGCCACGCTGGTGCTGTTCGACGAACCCCTGGTGAACCTTGACTACAAGCTCCGGGAAGAGCTGCGGTCGGAGCTCCGCCAACTGTTCCAGGAGCGCCAGTGTATTGCGGTCTATGCCACCACGGAGGCCAACGAGGCACTCGCTCTTGGGGGAACCACCACGCTCCTGCATGAGGGCCGCGTGGTTCAGACCGGGCCGGTCATGAGTGTCTATCGGGCGCCCACCAACACTCTGGCAGCCGAGCTGTTCAGCGAGCCGCCAATGAACATGATTCGCGGCCGAGTTACCGATACCGAGGTCACCTTCGATGAATACTCGCACCACGGCCTGACCCGGGAACTGTCGAAGCTCGCGCCCGGGGACTACTGGTTCGGCATCCGGCCGAGTCACATCGGCCTGGTACCCACCAGTGATGACGACCTGGAAATGTCGATGGAGGTTGAGCTCAGCGACATCAGTGGTTCCGAGACCTTCATGCACGTCCAGAACAGCCATTTCGAGATGGTCGCTCAACTGATGGGTGTGCATTCCTACCGGACCGGTTCACCCATCAAGATTTATCTGCCGATCAACAAGCTGTTCGTATTCGACAGCAATGAACAGCTGGTGCACACCCCGTCCGAGACATCAAAGAGGGCTGCCTGATGGCTGAGATTCAACTGAAATCACTCGCTCACAGTTACAGTGACACGCCGGACGGCCCGGATGATTATGCTATCCGGCACCTCGATCATGTCTGGGATAAGGGCGGAGCCTACGCGCTGCTGGGCCCGTCCGGCTGTGGCAAGAGCACCATGCTGAACATTATCTCCGGCCTGCTTCAGCCGTCGGAGGGGGACGTTCTGTTTGATGGCAAGCGGGTCAACGAACTGTCCCCCAGGGACCGGAACATTGCACAGGTCTTCCAGTTCCCGGTGATCTATGACTCCATGACCGTGTTCGATAACCTGGCTTTTCCGTTGCGGAACAACGGGGTTGAAGCGTCCCGGGTCAAGGCGAGGGTTCACGAAATTGCCGAAGTCCTGGAAATTCAGGACAAGCTTTACAAGAAGGCCAAGAATCTCACGGCCGATGAAAAGCAGAAGGTGTCCATGGGGCGTGGCCTGGTCCGGGAAGACGTATCCGCCATTCTGTTCGATGAACCGCTGACGGTGATCGACCCCCAGCTCAAGTGGAAACTCCGGCGCAAGCTGAAGCAGATTCACGAGCAATTCGACATCACCATGGTCTATGTCACGCACGACCAGTTGGAGGCTTCGACGTTCGCCGACAAGATCGCGGTGATGTACGGCGGCCAAATCGTTCAGTTCGGAACCCCGACCGAGCTGTTTGAGCGGCCGAACCACACCTTTGTGGGCTTCTTCATCGGCAGCCCCGGCATGAACCTGATCGAGGTACAGCGCTGCCCGCGCGGTGTCTGTTTCGGCAGCATCGTGGTGCCTCTGGATGAATGGCAGGTGGAGGTTCTGCAACGCCAGAAAACCAGCAATCTCAAGATCGGCATACGCCCGGAGTTTGTCGAGGTTTCTGATCAGGCCACTGATGAAACCTTTGAGGCTACAGTCCTCGATGTCGAAGATCTGGGCACTTACAAGATTGTCACCGTCGAACTCGGCCACGAAACGCTGAAAGCCCGCCAGAACGAAGAATTTGAAGCGGAAATTGGCGGGGTGGTGCATCTGTCGTTTCCCAAGCAGTGGCTGATGCTCTACGTGGATGAGTTCCTGATCAAGGAGCAACAATAATGGTCAAAATTCCCAACAATCGCGCCTGGTGGCTGGTCCTTCCGGTCTTCCTGCTGGTGGCTTTTTCGGCGCTGATCCCACTGATGACAGTGGTCAACTACTCGGTACAGGATATTTTCGGGCCCGGTAACGCCTATTACGTTGGTACCGAATGGTTCGAAATCATTCTCCATGATGAGCGGCTTCAGGAGTCCCTCCTGCGGCAGTTCATTTTCTCCGGTGCGGTACTGCTGATCGAGATTCCACTCGGCATCGGGGTGGCACTGATGATGCCGAAATCAGGCATCAAGGCGTCCCTGGCCCTGATCCTGCTGGCGATTCCGCTGCTGATTCCCTGGAACGTGGTGGGCACCATCTGGCAGATCTTCGGCCGCGGCGATATTGGCCTGTTCGGCTGGGCGTTGAACGCGATCGGGTTTGATTACAACTATACCGGTGACACCCTGGATGCCTGGCTGACCGTGTTGCTGATGGATGTCTGGCACTGGACACCCCTGGTGGCCCTGTTGTGTTACTCCGGCCTGAGGGCGATTCCGGAAGCCTTCTACCAGGCCGCGGAGATTGACCGTGCCTCCAGGTGGGCGGTGTTCCGTTACATCCAGCTACCGCGCCTGAAGAATGTTCTGATCATCGCCGTGTTGCTGCGCTTTATGGACAGCTTCATGATCTACACCGAGCCTTTTGTTCTGACCGGCGGCGGCCCCGGAAGCTCAACCACCTTCCTGAGCCAGACGTTGACCACCATGGCGGTCGGCCAGTTCGACCTCGGCCGGGCAGCGGCCTTCTCGCTGATCTACTTCCTGATCGTGCTGCTGATTTCATGGCTGTTCTTCACCGCCATTACTGCTGCCGACAAAGAAAAATAAGGAGACTGTGATGAAACAGACGCGTTCCAAGAACGTCGGGATCACGATTTTTATCCTGCTCCTGCTGACACCGATCTACTGGTTGCTGAACATGTCATTCAAGACCAACCAGGAAATTCTCAGTGGCCTGACTCTTTGGCCTGAGGATTTTACCCTTGCCAACTATGAGGTCATTTTCACGGATCCGAGTTGGTACAACGGCTACATCAACTCGATGATCTACGTTTCCATGAACGTGGTGATCACCCTGCTGGTGTCTTTGCCTGCTGCCTATGCCTTCAGCAGGTACAAGTTCGTGGGTGACAAACACCTGTTCTTCTGGTTGCTGAGCAACCGGATGGCGCCGCCGGCAGTGTTCCTGCTGCCGTTCTTCCAGCTCTATTCCTCCATAGGCCTGTTCGACACCCATCTCGCGGTGGCGCTGGCGCACTGCCTGTTCAACGTGCCACTGGCGGTGTGGATCCTGGAAGGTTTCATGTCCGGGGTGCCTCGCGAATACGACGAGATGGCCTACATTGATGGATACAGCTTTCCCAGGTTCTTCGTGAAGATTTTTCTGCCGATGATCCGCTCCGGAATCGGGGTCACGGCGTTCTTTGCCTTCATGTTTTCCTGGGTGGAGTTGTTGCTGGCCCGAACGCTGACCTCGGTGGATGCCATTCCCATTGGTGCGGTGATGACGCGAACAGTGGGTGCCAGCGGTATCGACTGGGGTGTGCTGGCGGCCGCCGGCTCGCTCACCATCATTCCCGGAATCCTGGTGATCTGGTTCGTTCGTAACCATGTCGCCACCGGGTTCGCCCTCGGACGGGTATAAAAAAGGAGAATGAACATGCTTGCTTGGATGAATTGGACTCCGTCCGTGGCGATTTTTTTCTCTGTGATTGCAACCATACTGGCGATCATGACCGTGTACGAAATTGTTTCACCGTGCACCGAACGGAAGGGCTTTCTGCCGATCTCGACCACCCGCGGGGACAGGCTGTTTATCGGGCTGCTTTCCGCGGCCTATATCCATCTGACCTTCCTTGCGGTCAGTGATATCACGCTCTGGATCGCGTTAGCCGTTTCGGTGATCTGGCTTCTTGTGCTGATGCGCTGGGGCTGAACAGAAGGTGTGCCCGGGCGTTGTGTCAAACCGAACATCCGGGTATGAATTCAAGACGAAAAAGCTTGTAAAGATTTCGAAAACGAACTATTTTCTAAGGCATGATCGGAATCGATCATTGATCGGTTCCGGCTTCAACGGATAGCGACTCGAAGGCGCTATGCAACCGGAACGGAGCACCCGGTGATTCGTTCCACTCAAAACAAGACGAACGAGGTTGGATATGTTCAAGAACAATAAATATCCTGGAGCCCTGCTTCTGAGTGCCGCCATAGGTGCTGTAGGCATGGGTTCAAGCCTGCAGGCCAGCGCTGATCAGTACACGGATGCGGCTGAAAAGTGGGTGAATCAGGAGTTCAAGCGGTCGACCCTGACCAAAGAACAGCAAATGGAAGAAATGAAGTGGTTTATCGAAGCTGCGAAGCAGTTCCGCGGCATGGATATCAACGTTGTTTCGGAAACCATTGCCACGCACGAATACGAATCCAACGTTCTGGCCAAGGCCTTCTCTGAAATTACCGGCATCAACCTGACACACACGCTGATTCAGGAAGGTGACGTTATCGAGAAGTTGCAGACCCAGATGCAGTCCGGCCGGAATATCTACGACGGCTGGGTTAATGACTCCGACCTGATCGGTACCCACTTCCGCTATGGCAAGGTGTTCCCGGTGGAGGACATCATCAAGGGCGAAGGCAAGGATCTGACCCTGCCAACGCTTGATCTCGACGATTTCATTGGCCTGGATTTCACCACCGGCCCGGATGGCAAGCTGTATCAATTGCCGGACCAGCAGTTCGCCAACCTCTACTGGTTCCGTGCGGACTGGTTTGAGCGTGAGGACCTGAAGAAACAGTTCAAGGAAATCTACGGTTACGAGCTGGGCGTGCCCGTCAACTGGTCCGCCTATGAGGATATTGCCGAGTTCTTCTCGGTTCATGTGAAAGAAATCGACGGTAAGCGTGTATACGGCCACATGGACTACGGCAAGAAGGACCCGTCACTGGGCTGGCGCTTTACCGATGCCTGGTTCTCCATGGCCGGTGCCGGCGACAAGGGTCTGCCAAATGGTCTGCCGGTGGATGAGTGGGGCATCCGTGTTGACGAGTGTCATCCGGTTGGCTCCAGTGTCAGCCGTGGTGGCGCAACTAATGGCCCCGCTGCTGTCTACGCAACCCAGAAATACGTGGACTGGCTTGAAAAGTACGCGCCTCCCGAAGCCCAGGGCATGACCTTCTCGGAAGCGGGCCCGGTGCCGGCGCAGGGTAACATTGCCCAGCAGATCTTCTGGTACACCGCGTTTACCGCAAGCATGATCAAAGACGGTCTGCCAGTGGTGAACGAAGATGGCACCCCGAAATGGCGCATGGCGCCGTCGCCCCGCGGACCCTACTGGGAAGAGGGCATGAAGCTGGGGTATCAGGACGTGGGTTCCTGGACCTTCATGAAGTCGACTCCGCAGAAGCGCCGCCTGGCCGCCTGGCTGTATGCCCAGTTCACGGTTTCCAAGACGGTTTCCCTGGAGAAGACCATCGCCGGTCTGACGCCGATCCGCGAATCTGATATCAATTCCGATGCGATGACTGAATTGGCGCCCAAACTGGGTGGCCTGGTGGAGTTCTACCGCAGCCCGGCCCGTGTTCAGTGGTCGCCAACCGGCACCAACGTGCCTGATTATCCCAAGCTGGCTCAGCTCTGGTGGCAGTACATTGCCCAGGCTGCCAGCGGCGAGGCAACTCCGCAGAAAGCCCTGGATGGTCTGGCGGAAGCCCAGGACCGGGTTATGGAGCGCCTGGAGCGTGCCAGTGTTCAGCCGACCTGTGGTCCGAAGCTGAACGAGCCACGCGACCCGCAATACTGGCTGGATCAGCCGGGTGCGCCCAAGCCGAAACTGGCTAACGAGAAGCCGCAAGGCAAGACGGTTGCCTATGACGAACTGCTGAAAACCTGGGAAGAGGCCCGCTAAGGCGAGCTGATTTCCTGAAGAGCAATGCCTGCCGCAACAGGTCCCTCAGTTGCGGCAGGCAGAGCACCGTTGTCACGGTGGGTTTTGGCCGGTTGCTTATAGTTCCCCCCCCTTTAAAGCATTTCAAGGTAACCCCTCCCGGGGTAAGCCCTGCCGGCCCTTTTTCTACCGTTTGGCCCGCCTTCGCAGACGTATGGCGGGAAGGGTGTGTCCTATGAACAGAATCTCCGTAATCCATCGCTTGTACGCGGGCTTCGGCCTGCTTTGCGTGATTATTGTCTGCTGGGGAGCATTCAATATCAGCATCATGTCGGCGTTCTCAGGAACCACCGACAAACTGACAACGGATGTGTTTCCGCTCAGCGGACTGATTCAGGAAATGGAGGCCCATCGCTCGGCTGCAGGAAAGTACGCAGTGGAAGTCGTTTCCGCTGAACAACCGCAGTCGCTGACGGACCGGTCCGCGAATCTCAAGAGCGCTTTGAATGAGCTGAACGACAGTATTGGTGCCCTTGCGGTGTCGGCTCCCACGGCCATGTTTCCTGAACTGAAGTCGGTGAGCGAAAACGCGCGTGGCCAGTTGGCTGAGCTGGAACGCTCGTCTGAGGCCCTGGTCGCGCTCAAGGCGCGGCTGCTGTCCATGTCGGAAGCAGTGAACACCGGCCTGAGTGAGTTCCTCGCCAACAATGGGGAGATGAAACGAACATTGGTGCTCGAGGGTACAGAACCGGCTGGCCGGGATATATACATCCGCGACCTGTTCACCACGGTGATGGAAAACCTGGCCAACATCGAGCTGCTGATCATGCAGATGGTCAGCACCGAAGATGCGCGGCAGTTGGATACCATCATCGAGAACCTCCGCTTCAACACCCGGACATTTGAGCAGGATATATCGGCTCTGGTGGCGGAGGTGCCGCGCCTGGAGGGGCTGCCGCCGCTGGTAAGCAGGTTTCTGCAGGCAGTGAATGACGATGCCGGCATTATCAGCCAGTACTCCGGCTATCGGCAAAGCCGGCTTGAGCTTGCAAGAACGGCCGGGGAGGTCGAGGGAATTCTCACGGCAATGGCTTCAGAGCTGGATGAGGCAGGCAATGCCCTCGCGGACCGAGCGAGCGCTTCGGTATTCGCGCTGGATGCAACTGCGCTTGATTCGGAACAGCTTGTTTACTGGCTGCTGCCCGTGGTGGTTCTTGTTGCTCTGGCAATTTCTTTCAGGCTCGGACGGATGATCAGCCGTCCGCTTCAGGCGACCCAGGAACACCTGTCAGCAATGGCCGAGGGCGATTACTCCCGGGTACTGGAATTTCCGGCCCGG
This sequence comes from Marinobacter subterrani, assembly GCF_001045555.1. NCBI lineage: Bacteria > Pseudomonadati > Pseudomonadota > Gammaproteobacteria > Pseudomonadales > Marinobacteraceae > Marinobacter > Marinobacter subterrani. The sequence continues at coordinate 1,032,737 of NZ_LFBU01000001.1, read as the reverse complement.
GGCGAGTTTGTCGACCTGAAGAATTCCGTGAACTGTTTATCAGAGGCAATGGCGACCGTGCTGGGTAGCTTGCAGCAGGCTGGCTCCGACATATCGGTGATCGCATCGGGTAACGCCAGGTTTGCCCGGGACTTTAACGAGCGTATCCGGAGCCAGTCAGATGAGCTAGGCGCGATTGCCGCAGCGATGACCCAGATGGAGGCCTCGGCAAGGGAGGTGGCCGGTTCCGTCCGGGATACTCATGACCTGGTTGGCGAGGTTAACCAGCAGGTGGAAGATAACCTGGCAGCGGCCGCCCGGGGTATGGATTGTGTGGCAGGCCTGGAGAATCAGGCGGAGCAGACCGCTGGAAAACTGCGTCAGCTTGAACAGGCATCCCTTGATATCGGACGGATAACCGAGGCTATTGACGATATTGCCAACCAGACCAACCTGCTGGCCCTGAATGCCGCCATTGAATCGGCTCGGGCCGGGGATGCCGGTCGCGGGTTTGCCGTGGTTGCTGATGAGGTTCGGGGCCTGGCACGGAAGACCACCGAAAGTACCGATACCATTCGTAATCTGGTGGAGGATCTGCAACGGGAAGCCTCGGATTCGGTGAGCTCAATGGACGCCAGTTTCGATCAGCTTCGATCAGTGCGTGGGCTCATGGCCAGCGTCTCGGACGGGGCTGGCAGGATTGGCTCGGTGATGGGGCGGATCCACCAGGGGGCTGAGCATATCCGTCACGGCATGGATGAGCAGGAAACGGTCAGTCAGTCGGTGGCGCGGCAGGTCACAGACATCAGTGCCTCGGCGGTTGAAAGCCTCGAAAGAATTGACGAACTGGTCACCACCTGTGATCGACTGGAGCATTCGGTGACGAATATTGAGTCACTGATGGCTCGCTTTCGGGTGCACTGACGAAACCAGTCAAGGGCAAATTTTCGATTCCATATAACGAATCTGTCTGATTGGCGGTTTTTTTCGCTTGATGATGTTCGTTTACGAATATTAAGATGTCATTTAGGTTCGTTATCCAAAAAAATTGCAAACAACAATGATGTAACAGGAACGACGCTATGGAACATATAAAAACAGTCACCGCCCGGGAAATTCTGGACTCCCGGGGATTCCCCACAGTGGAAGTGGACGTTGAGCTCCGTAACGGCGTAGTCGGGCAGGGCCGGGCGCCATCCGGGGCGTCGACAGGCAGCCGGGAGGCCCTGGAAAAGCGTGATGGCGACAGCCGGCGCTATAACGGCAAAGGCGTACTTCAGGCTGTCCGCTCTGTTAACGAACGCATCGCGCCGGCACTGGAAGGCCGGGTGGTTTTCGACCAGCTGGTTATCGACCGTCTGATGTGTGACATGGATGGCACCCCCAACAAATCAGAACTGGGTGCCAATGCCACCCTTGCGGTTTCTCTGGCAATTGCCAATGCCGGCGCGAACTACCGGCAGCAGCCGCTTTACAGGTACCTGGCTGAGCTATATGGCTGCACTGGCCCGGGCGTGATGCCTGTACCCATGATGAACATCATCAACGGCGGTGCCCACGCCGATAACAATGTGGATATCCAGGAGTTCATGATCCAGCCCGTCGGGGCGCCCAGTTACAGCGAAGCGCTCAGAATGGGTGTAGAGACGTTTCATGCCCTGAAGTCACTGCTTCGCAAGAACGGGTTGTCCAGCGCTGTTGGCGATGAAGGGGGTTTCGCCCCCAACCTTCGTTCCAGCGAAGAAGCGCTTGATCTTATCCTCTCAGCGGTTGAGAAGGCGGGTTACCGGCCGGGTTCGGACGTTGTCCTGGCGCTGGATTGCGCCGCATCCGAATTTTATGAGGAAGGCTTTTACCACCTCAGGGGGGCCGGTAAACGATTCACCTCAGGAGAGTTTGCGGACTACCTGTTCGATCTTGCCATGCATTACCCGATTGCCTCGATCGAGGATGGAATGGATGAAAGCGACTGGGATGGCTGGAAGCAACTGACCGAAAAGCTCGGGGAGCGGGTACAGCTGGTTGGTGATGATCTGTTTGTCACCAACACCGGCATCCTCTCCGAGGGCATCAGGAAGGGCATTGCCAATTCGGTTCTGATCAAGTTCAACCAGATCGGCACCCTGACAGAAACCCTGGATGCCATCGGCATGGCGCAGGATGCCGGCTACACGACTGTTATTTCCCACCGCAGCGGCGAAACCGAAGATACCTTCATTTCGGATCTGGCCGTGGCAACGCGGTCAGGACAGATCAAGACCGGCTCGCTCTGCCGCTCAGACCGGGTGGCCAAATACAACCGCCTGCTGCGAATCGAGCAGGACCTGGGTAACCATGCATTTTATCCCGGTGTCGGTGCGATTCGTTGCGCCCTCGACACCTGACGCCGTTGTTCGGGAGAGACCTCATGAGAAAACCGATTCTGATTGGTAACTGGAAGATGAACGGCAGCCTGCACGCCAACCAGGCACTGATGGTGCGTGTGCTGCCCCGGCTGAGAATGTTCCGCAAGACAATTGATCTGGCTGTTTGCCCGCCGTTCCCCTATCTGTTCCAGGTTCGGGATCTGCTCGGCTACACCGGCATAGCCCTGGGGGCACAGAATGCCTCCAGCTTTGTATCCGGCGCCTATACCGGGGAGGTCAGTGCCACCATGCTCCAGGAAATGGGGTGTCGGTACGTGCTGGTAGGCCATTCCGAACGTCGGGCGCTGTTTGCCGAAAGCAGTCTGGAGGTTGCCGCTCGATACCGGTCTGTTCTGGCCGCCGGGCTCACACCGGTGCTTTGTGTTGGCGAAACTCTGGCAGAGCGGGAGTCAAACCAGACCGGGCTGGTTATTGAGCGGCAATTGCAGGCGGTTATCGATGAAGTCGGGCTGGCCGCCATGGCGAACGGGATTATCGCCTATGAGCCGGTCTGGGCCATTGGTACGGGGAAGACTGCAACGCCGGAGCAGGTGTCCCGGGTGCACCAGGAGATCCGGCAATTCATCGCCAACAGTGCGCCAGAGGCATCCGATGATATCAGCCAGCAACTGAGGGTGATCTACGGGGGCAGCGTGAAGGCGGCCAATGCCTTTGAACTGTTCAGTCTGGCCGATGTCGATGGCGGGCTGATTGGCGGCGCCTCCCTGCATGCGGACGAGTTCGGCACCATTGCCGGGGCGCTGGCTGAGGCGTCGGGTCTTGTCGTGTCGGAGTGTGAGATCAACTGAGGGGATGAGCGGGCGGCCGCTAGCCGGGAGTGGCACCGATTATCTGTTCTGATGGTCGGTGCCGCTAAAGATCAAAGCCTGGTGGGTTTGCCGGCCTCCCGTCGACGTGCTTCCCATTCTTCGCGGGTCTGGGCGGCCTGGTCGCCGGGCATGGAATCGATGATGCTGAAATAATCGGAACTGTACTCGTCGGCCACGATGGTGTTCCGTGGCTTGATCTTGACCACATACACGGTCTGGATGTTCTGGTGGTCAAACGCACGCCAGTATTGCTCGTCTTTCAGGAAGGTGTACCGGTGTCCTTCCAGGGCCTTGATGATGGCGGCGGTGTCGGTAGTGCCCGCTCGCTCCACGGCGTCCTTGTACTGGTACACGATGCTGTAAGCTGACGCAGCCGCGGTGGAGGGGCGCATCTCGTAGCGTTTGGAGAAGGCTTCCACGAATTCCTTGCCGCGGGGATAGTTCCGCTCGTAGGGCAGGTTCCAGACCCATGGCGAGCCACCGACGATCCCTTCCATGATAGTGGGGCCAACCTGTCGGGCCATGCCCAGGGTCAGGTTGGGTACCACGATCTGCATCTTTTCGGTGAGCCCCATCTCGTAGGCAACATTCAGGGCCCGCACCATGTCGTCGCCGAACAGCACCATCATCAGAACCTTGGCATTGCTGGCTTTCGCTTGCTCAAGAGCGTCCCGGAAATCGGTAATCAGCGCTCTCGGGAACGGGGTTTTTACACCCTTATGACGTTCGGTGTCTTCGGTGCCGGAGAATTTCCGGACGGATTCTTCCACCGACCAGCCCCAGGTATAGTCGGCGGTGATGTAGAAATACTCGTCGTTCTGATGGTTGGTCTTCAGGTACTGGCTGAGCACCTTGGCGGTCATCCAGGCGTTGTAGGGTTCCCGGAACATATGGGAATGCCCTTCGGCGCCAGTGGTCGCGTTTGAGTAGGTGAGGGTGCCGAAGTACACCCGGTTACGATCCCGGGCGGCCTTGCCCGAAGCAATGGCCACGGCACTGGAAACACCCCCGAAAACCATCTCGACGCCTTCACGGTCGATCAGTTCTGCGGTGTTTTTCGCGCCCCGGGCCGGTTCGCCCCGCGTATTCCGGATTACCAGTTCCAGTTGCCGGCCCATGACGCCGCCGGCCGCGTTGATTTCGTCAACCGCCAGAAAGGCACCCAGGCGCTGCTGCAGGCCCTGATCCTTGTAGCGGCCAGTCTGTGGGTAATTCAGGCCGATCTTCAGGGTTTCGGCGTAGACAGTGGTGCTTGCCAGCAACAGCAGGCAGGCAGAAAAGAGCACTTTTCTGATCGTCATTCGGGTTGGCCTCCAGAATTGCAGCGCCACTGGGGAAGCGGGCCACGTTCTTTTTTTGGTTATTAGTCGGGACACTAGTTTCAGAGCTGATTATGGGGCCAACAATGGGACTAAAGTGGAAGTTTGGGTAACAAATTGTAGGTTGGTGATATATATCAAATTCCCGGCGCCACTTTAGCACACTGGATGCCGGGACAGGCCACCCTTGTCAGGCTACTGGATTGCCGCGCATGGCCTCCAGCAGGGCAAACCAGAGTGGCGTTGGCAGTTCACGGCGGGCGCCCTGCAGGGCTGCTTCAATCCGCGATTCCCGCATGGAGCCGAGCACAGGAACGGGGGCGCCGGGGATCTGCCGTAACCAGGCAATTGCCAGGCCGGTTGCACACAGCCCTGTTTCCTCTTTCGCCGTTTCCAGCAGCGGGGGCGGAATGGAGTCTGCCAGGGCGCCCCCGGCCAGGGGAGACCAGGCCAGCCAGCGCAGGCCGTCACTCAGGTGCGCTTCCAGGGTTCCATCAAACAGTGGGCTGGTGTGGCTCAGGGACAGCTCGCTCTGGTTGCACGCCAGCGGCAGGTCGGTGTTGCGCTCAAGCCAGCGCCATTGCTCCGGCAGGAAGTTCGACACTCCGATGTGCCGGATCTTGCCGGCCCGGACCGCCGTCTCCAGCGCCTGCGCCAGTGTATGGGCTTCCAGGAGCGGGTCTGGCCGGTGGATCAGAAACGTGTGGATCTGGTCAACCCGCAGGCGGCTGAGCGAATCATCAATCGCTTTGGTGAAATAGTTGGCCTCGGCCCGGTAGTGTTTGGTTGCCCACTGGCTCTGGTCGCGGTGGGCCGGAACAATGCCGGCTTTCGAAATCACCCGGACGCGCTGCCTCAGCTCCGGGGAGTCCGCCAGGGCCTCGCCAAAGATCCGTTCGCACTCGCCATCGCCATAGATATCGGCGTGGTCAAAAACGTTCAGCCCGTCATCCAGCCGCTGGTGGACCCAGCGTGCCAGGTTCGCCGGCTTGCACAGCTCGGCGTGATCCAGCAGGCGCATCATGCCCGGGATCAGGGGAATGTCGTCGAGAAAATCGGAATAGCTCATGGTCAGGTCACTTTCTGCCGAAGGCGACGACTACCCGGTCGTCGCCGTGGGTTCTTGAGAAAACGTAAGGTTGCTGGCTGATCAACCGGTGTTCGCCCGCGCCGATCGCAGGATGACGCGCCCGGAACTGGCCAAGTGTTTGCCAGTGCTCAAGGATAGCGGACACATCACCATTCTCAATGGCATTCCAGTTCATGTCGGAACGTGTGCCCTGGTGCGGGTCTGATCCGGTGGGCCCGAATGCCCGGCCGGATTCGTCCCCGTAGAACACCTGAACGGCACCGGGTGTCAGCATCAGTGCGGCAGCAGCGCGCTTCTGAAGGCTGTGATCGCCGCCGGCAATCTGGCTGAACAGTGTGGTGTCATGGGAGGAAATATAGCTCAGCACATTGAACCCCGCCGTTCCGTTGAGCTTCCCGGCATATTCGCTGTACACCGGTTCCATGGCGCTCAGGCAGGCGGCACCGGCCTTTGCTTCTTCCTGGAGGTCGAAGTTGATGACAGCGTCAAAGCCGGCATCAAAATAGGCGCTCTTGCGAACGGAGTGGGGAAACACTTCCGCGACCATCCAGAAGTCCTCTGCGGGCAGGTCCGCTTCGGGGTGGCGGCTGCGATAATCTTCCAGTGCCGCCTGGGCCTTTTGCTTGAGTTCGCTCCAGGCTTCCGGCTCCACGTGCTTGGCGGTGTCCACACGGAAGCCGTCGACCCCGAATTCTCGCACCCAGTCGGTCAGCCAGGTAATCAGGTAGTCCCGAACGGTCGCGCCCTCCAGTTGCTCGCTCCGGGAGCTTTCCTTATTCTTCAGGAAAACCGGCAGATCCACGGCCCCGGTGGCTTCTGTCTTGAAATCCGGCAGGAAGGCCAGGGAGCCCCGGACAGGGTCGACCGATGCATTGGGTGGCGTGTCGTAATCCGCGATTCCGGCCCTTACCCAGTCCTTGCCCCACCAGAGGCTCCAGTCAGGATGGTCATAATCAATGAAGGCGTGGTAGGCGTGGAGGCTTTCCCAGGACTCGGGCTGCCAATGGCCCCACTGCTCCGGAAGATACTGTTCAAAACCCTCGAACAGTGAGCCGAATCCGAAGGTCTGCATATCCTGCAGGGTGCTGTATCCGGGGTGATTCATGACCACGTCCATCACCACGCGGATACCGCGTTCGTGGGCTTCCCGGACGAGGGTGCGGAACTCTTCCCGGGTACCGAAGTTGGCGTCGGGAACGGTGAAATCCAGGGCATAGTAGCCGTGATATCCGTAGTGCTTGAAGTCGCCTTGGTCACCCCCGCCGACCCAGCCGTGCATCTGCTCGAAGGGTGGCGTCATCCAGAGAGCGGTGACGCCAAGCTTCGACAGGTAATCGAGTTTCTCTGTCAGGCCGACAAAATCGCCGCCATGAAAGGTCCCGATCTCTTGCTTGCCGTCTGGAAGGCGGCCGTAATTGCGGTCGTTTGCCGTGGTTCCGTTGGCAAAGCGGTCGGTTACCGCAAAGTAAACTGTGGCGCCGTCCCAGGTGAACCGGCCCACGGGCGGCTCAGTGGCCTCCAGCAGTACCAGGCCCTCCGCGCCTTTGCCGGGCGCCATGGTCACCTTACCGTTTTTCACACGGGCGGTGTTGCCTGTGTAAAAGTCCCGGACCAGGGTGCCATCGGCAAACGCAGCGCCCACTGGAATCGTCATTTCGGCTGACGCGGCTTCACAGTAACCGTTGCTATCCTTCAGCGCGGGTGGTCCTGCCACATCCGGGGGATTGCCAGGGCCGGACGCGCAGCCGGCGGTGATCAGGGCAGTGGCGATGCAGGCAGAGAGCTTCAGGTGGTTTGCGCAGCGGGTCATGTCATTGGCTCCGGTTCAGGCTTTCATTGTTGTGGCTGCCATCAAACCAGACTCCGCCAGGGGGTGGTAGACGGAATTTTCTAAGCCCGTCTACTCCCCCATGCTACGCCTCGGGGAATGAAATAAGGGGTGATGCGTATTCTGAGAATTTGCAACAAAGTGCGGAAACTCGCAAAAGAAAAGTTTGCGTCACCTCCGGCCCGGTAACCTCGTGACTGGCCGGAAAACAAGAACAAGGCAGTAACACTCAGAGGAATCGCCTGATGAATCGTCGTACATTTATTCGAAGCACACTCGCCGCGTCAGTCATTGCCGCAACGTTCGGCGTTGCCGCACCCGCCCACGCCGAGATCGAAGAGGGCAAGCTGGTTGTCTGGATCAACGGTGACAAGGGTTATGATGGCCTGCAGCAAGTTGGTGACTGGTTCACCAGGGAAACCGGCATCCCGGTCGAGGTTGCCCACCCAGACAGCGCCACCGACAAGTTCCAGCAATCCGCCGCCACCGGCAATGGCCCCGACATTTTTATCTGGGCCCATGACCGCTTCGGTGAATGGGCCCAGAGCGGCATCATCTCCGAGATCAAGCCTTCCCAGGAGGTTATTGACGCCAATTACGACTTCACCTGGGATGCGGTCACGGTTAATGGAAAGACGTATGGCTACCCCATGGCGGTTGAATCCATTGGCCTGATCTACAACACGGATCTGCTGCCGGAGCCTCCCAAGTCTTTTGAGGAAATTCCCGCGATTCACAAGAAACTCGCGAAGGAGGGCAAGCGGGCCATCTTGTGGGATTACAACAACACCTATTTCACCTGGCCGATGCTGGCCGCTGCCGGTGGCTATATCTTTGGCGAGAATGCCGACGGGACCGTGGATGTGAGCGATACCGGTGTCAATAACGAAGGTGCCATGAAGGGTGCCAACACCCTCAAGATGCTGATTGATGAAGGTGTGATGCCCCGGGGTGCCGATTACAGCGCCATGGAGGCCAGCTTCAACAAGGGCGAGACCGCGATGATGATTAACGGTCCCTGGGCCTGGGGCAACCTGAAAAAGAGCGGAATCGATTTCGGCGTAACCACACTGCCTACCGTTGATGGCCAGCCCAGCAAGCCGATGGTCGGTGTTATGGCGGCCACCCTGAACTCAGCCAGCCCCAATAAGGACCTGGCGGTGGAGTTCCTCGAGAACTACGCGCTGTCCGTCAAGGGCCTGAAGATGATTAATGACGACGTTCCGCTGGGCGCCGTGGCCAACAAGGAGTTGATGGAGGCGTTGTCCGAGAACCCGAACATCAAGGCCACCTTCGAGAATGCCCGGTTGGGTAAGCCCATGCCGAACGTGCCGGCCATGGGGGCGTTCTGGTCGGCAATGGGGCCTGCCCTGCAGAACATCACCTCCGGGCGCCAGCCCGTTGAAGATGCCCTGAACGCAGCGGCGCAGCGCATTACCCGCTGATCAGGCCGGAGCTCCGGTGCCGGATGGCCCACCGCTGTCTGGTTCCGGAGACCTCAGATGTGTGTGACAACCCGCCGTCGCCACAGGCGCGACGGTCACCAACGGGCTGACTACAATGATAACGCAAACCCTGTCCTCTCCCGGTATTGAAAGCAGATATACCATGACCCGAGAATTCCTGAAGTGGGGTGCACTGGCGCTGCTTGTTGCTGCCGCGCTCTATCTGATTCTGGCGCTCTACGTGCAGCGTGAGTTCGTGTTCGCCATGCTGTTCCTGGTGCTGACCGCCTCTGCCGTGGTGGTCTTTGCCAGCAAAAGGTTCTACGCCCACCGCTACATTTTTCCGGCGATCGCGGGCATGGGCCTGTTCGTGATTTTTCCGCTGATGTATACGGTGGGCATCGGCTTCACCAACTACAGCGCCAGTAACCTGCTCAGTTTTGAACAGGTGCAGGAAAACCTGCTCAGCCGCAGTTTCCAGTCCGAGTCGGTGCGTTATGAGTTCGACGCCTACAAGACGCCGGAAGGCTACGTGCTGTATCTCGAAGGCAACAACCAGGACCTCGTAACGCCGCCGATCAACCTGGCAGCCGGAGAAACTCGCGCCCCTCTGGTTCCGGCGACCTCCGTGCCGGACGGCGAGCCGCTGCAGATCCGGGATGTGATCAAGCTGCGCCAGGAGCTGGCCGGCGTGAAACTGATTACTGGCGACAAGCGTGAGCTCAGCCAGGCCAGCCTGCGCTCTTTTGCCGCCATTCATCCGCAGTTTACCCTGCATGAGAATGGCACACTGACCAATAACCAGACCGACGTTACCTACTTTCCGAACCACGACATCGGCTTTTATGTGAGCCCGGAAGGCGAGAAACTGGTGCCGGGCTGGACCGTCAACATCGGCTGGGATAACTACCTGAAGGTGGTGATGGACCCTTCGATTCGCGGGCCGTTCTTCCAGATTTTCGTCTGGACGCTGTCGTTTGCCGTGGCTACCGTGGTTTTCACCCTGGCGCTTGGCCTGTTGCTGGCCAATCTGCTGCAATGGGACCAGATTCGCGGCAAGGGCTTCTACCGGACCATGCTTATCCTGCCCTACGCGGTGCCGGCGTTTATTTCGATACTGGTGTTCAAGGGCCTGTTCAACCAGAACTTCGGCGAGATCAACCTGGTGCTGGAGAACCTCTTTGGCGTTCGCCCGAACTGGTTCAGTGACCCGGCACTGGCTCGCACCATGATTCTGATCGTGAATACCTGGCTGGGCTATCCCTACATGATGCTGTTGTGCATGGGCCTGTTGCAGGCCATTCCCCGGGATCTTTACGAAGCCTCAGCGATGGATGGCGCCGGGCCGGTGAACAACCTGTTCAATATCACGCTGCCGTTGATCATCAAACCGCTGATGCCACTGCTGATCGCCAGCTTCGCATTCAACTTCAATAACTTTGTCCTGATTGCACTGCTGACCGGGGGCGCTCCGGACATCATCGGTGCGAGCACGCCGGCAGGTACCACCGATCTTTTGGTGAGTTACACCTACCGCATTGCGTTCCAGGATTCCGGGCAGAACTTTGGTCTGGCCGCTGCCATTGCCACCGCAATCTTCCTGGTGGTGGGTGCGCTGTCCCTGATCAATCTCAAACTGTCGAAGATTAAAGTATAAGGAGCTTCTCATGGCCATGGTTGAACCCCGCTCCACCAAATACCGCGTGCTGGCATCTCACCTGGGGATGCTGGCGTTCATTGCGATTATTCTGTTCCCGCTGCTGATGGTTATTTCCATTTCCTTCCGTAGCGGTAATTTTGCCGCCGGCAGCCTGCTGCCGGAGAATCCCTCCCTGGAACACTGGTACCTGGCGTTGGGAATTCCCTACACCGGTGAAGATGGCGTGATCACGCAGCCGCCGTTCCCGGTGCTGCTGTGGTTGTGGAATTCGATCAAGATTGCGGTGATCTCGGCGGTGCTGATTCTGGCCCTGTCGACGACGAGTGCCTACGCTTTCGCGCGCATGCGTTTTGCCGGCAAGGGCTTTGTGCTCAAATCCATGCTGATTTTCCAGATGTTTCCACCGGTGCTTTCTCTGGTCGCGCTTTATGCCCTGTTCGACCAGATCGGCAATCATGTGAGCTGGCTGGGCCTGAATACCCACGGTGCGGTTATTGTGGCTTCCCTCGGCGGCATGGCACTGCACATCTGGACCATCAAAGGCTATTTCGATTCCGTAGACCGGTCCCTCGAGGAGGCGGCTATCGTGGATGGTGCCACGACCTGGCAGGCGTTCCGTTTTATCCTCCTGCCGCTGTCGGTGCCGATTCTGGTGGTGGTGTTCATCCTGGCGTTCATCATGACGATCATGGAGTATCCGATGGCTTCGATACTGCTGGTGGATACTGAAAAGCTGACCCTGGCGGTGGGCGCCCAGCAATATCTCTATGAGCAGAATTACCTGTGGGGCGATTTTGCGGCCGCGGCGGTGCTTTCCGGGCTGCCCATTACAGTGATTTTCCTGTACTGCCAGAAGTGGATTGTTGGCGGGCTGACCGCAGGCGGTGTCAAGGGCTAGGCTCTCCTCATTACGCGATCTTCGCGTCTTCCAGCGTTACCTTTCGCGACCCGGTCAGGTTAATTTCCCCCTGCTGACCGGGCTTTTTTGTGTCTGTCGATCCTTGAATCCGTGCGGATGTGAGTATGGCCGCCCGCACATTGATCGGGGAAGCCCTGACAAAACACGCTGCCGATACGTCCCTGTACGCTCGGCTCCGCCATCCATGGCTCCGCACGGTTTTGTCAGGGCTTCCCCGATCAATGCGCTACATCGGAAGTCCAGCCGCAGGCGAAGCTGCTCGGGGAACTAAGGATCGACATGAGGTTGGTAACTTGAACGACGCAAAAAAAGGGCCGGTACGTGACGGAACCGGCCAAGAAGAGTAACCCTGTTAAGGGTGAGAGCAGTTCGGCAAGACCAGGGGCCGGGATTGGCCCCTGGGGGAGTCGGTGCGGATCAGAAATCGATGCAGGGTTCCCGGTAGAGGCGGGGGCAGGCGGTGCCGTCCTGGCGGAACAGGTGGCATTTGTTGGCGTTCATGCCCAGGGTCACGCGGGCGCCTTCCTGCACCGGGTTGCTGCCGTCGGTGCGCATGGTGATGACGCCTTCGACGTTGTTGACGTCCAGGTGCACCAGGGTCTGGTAGCCCAGGCGTTCGACCACGTGCACTTCGCCTTGCAGGTACATGTCGGCTTCCTGGTCTTCAGTCAGGTGTTCGGGGCGGATGCCCAGGGTGACGCTTTCGCCTTCGGAGAGTTCGGCGCCGTTTACCGGTAGCTCCAGGCGGTGGTCGCCCGGCATGATGATGGCGGTCGACTGGCTGCTGGCGGAAGCGACGGTGCAGTCGATGAAGTTCATCTTCGGTGAGCCGATGAAGCCGGCCACGAACTTTGTTGCCGGGTAGTGGTACAGCTCCATGGGTTTGCCCACCTGGGCGATGGTGCCGTTATCCAGGGCCACGATTTTGTCTGCCATGGTCATGGCCTCTACCTGGTCATGGGTCACATACACCATGGTGGCGCCGAGGCGTTTGTGCAGGCGGGAGATTTCGATGCGCATCTGTACCCGCAGGGAGGCGTCGAGGTTTGACAGGGGTTCGTCAAACAGAAATACCTCCGGTTCCCGGACGATGGTCCGGCCGATGGCCACGCGCTGGCGCTGGCCGCCGGAGAGGTCTTTGGGTTTGCGCTCCAGCAGCTTGTCCAGTTGCAACAGGTTGGCGGCGTCCTGGACACGACGGTTGATTTCAGCTTTGTTGGTTTTGGCCAGCTTGAGGCCAAACGCCATGTTTTCCGCCACGTCCATGTGGGGGTAGAGGGCATAGGACTGAAACACCATACCCACTTCCCGTTCTTTGGGAGGCAGGTTGTTGACCCGGTTGTTGCCGATGTACATGTCGCCGGAGGTAATGTCTTCCAGGCCTGCGATCATGCGCAGCAGGGTGGATTTGCCGCAGCCGGAGGGCCCGACAAAGACCACGAATTCTCCGTCCTGAATGTCCAGGTTAACGTCTCGGGTTACCTGGGCTTCGTCATAGCTCTTGCAGATATTGCGTAAAGTGACGCTGGCCATATCTCTTGTCTTCTTGTTAGGTCATTGAGTGTCAGAGCCGGGCGATGTCGATGCCCCAGGGCCCGAGTGTCAGATTCTTGCCATGCCATTGGCCGCCCACGAAATCCGGGGTATCCGGTTCAGGCGTGCCGGCGCCGGGCATTGGAATGGTAACGGCGCGTTCGCTGAGGTTCAGTGCCACCATGACCGTCTCACCATCCAGGCTGCGGGTGTAGACCAGGGTATTCTTCGGGCTCTTGCTGAACTCGATGTCGCCTTTAAGCAGGATAGGTTGGTCCTTTCTCCAGCCCAGGAACGCCCGATAAGCGGCGAGCACGGAATTGTCCTCAGCATGCTGGACCGCGACAGCAGCGTTGTAATGATCATCATAAACCGGCAGCCAGGGGCGCGCATCGGAGAATCCGGCGTGGGATTGTTGGTGGTGCCAGACCATGGGCGTGCGGCAACCGTCCCGGCCCTTGTATTCCGGCCAGAAGGTAATGCCGTAGGGGTCCACCAGATCTTCGTAACGCAACTCGGCCTCGGTCAGGCCCAGTTCTTCGCCCTGATAGATGCACACGCTACCCCGGAGGGTGAGCAACATGGCCATGTAGGTCTTCAACTGCTGCTCAGACCTGGCGTTCCAGCGGGTGGCCACCCGTGCGACATCGTGGTTGCCGATGGCCCAGCAGGGCCAGCCGTCGGTCAGCCTGGCTTCGATGGTGTTCACCGTTTTATGGAAGAAGTCCGCGCCATGCTGTTCGGTAAGCAGATCGAAGGAGTAGGCCATGTGCAGCTTGTCGCCGCCACTGGTGTAGTCGGCCATGGTCTGAAGGGAATTGTCATCGCCGATTTCGCCCACGGTGGTGGTGCCCGGGTACTGGTCCAGCAGGGCACGCAGACGCTTCAGAAATTCGATGTTCTCCGTCTGGGTCTTGTCGAATTTGTGGAACTGGTAGGCGTAGGGGTTTTCCTTGCGAACGCCGATCGAGCCCTCGGCCACCGCGTTGCTGGCGGGGTTGTCCCGCAGCTTCGGGTCGTGGAAGCAGAAGTTGATGGCATCCAGGCGGAAGCCGTCGACGCCTCGATCCAGCCAGAACTTTACATCCGACAGTACCTGTTCCTGAACCTTCAGGTTGTGGAAGTTCAGGTCCGGCTGGCTGGCCAGGAAGTTGTGCAGGTAGTACTGCTTGCGCCGGCTGTCCCAGGCCCAGGCCGAACCGCCGAATACCGACAGCCAGTTGTTCGGCGGGGTGCCGTCGGCCTTCGGGTCGGCCCATACGTACCAGTCTGCCCTGGGGTTGTCACGGCTGGCACGGCTTTCGACAAACCAGGGGTGCTGGTCGGAGGAATGGCTCAGTACCTGATCAATCATGATCTTCAGGTCCCGCTTGTGGGCCTCGGTAATCAGCTCGTCGAAGTCCTGGAGCGTGCCAAAAATAGGGTCCACGTTGCGGTAATCTGAGACATCGTAGCCGAAGTCTTTCATCGGGGAGGTAAAGAAGGGCGACAGCCAGATGGCGTCCACGTTCAGGCTGGCAATGTAGTCCAGCTTTGCGGTGACTCCGGGCAGGTCGCCAATGCCATCGCCGTTGGAGTCATAGAAACTGCGTGGATAAACTTGATAAATGACGGCGCCACGCCACCAGTCCGGGTTCTTGATCATGTAGCCTCGCTTGTAATTCTCGCGGTGAAAGTTTGTTATTCAATTTCACCAGATAGACCCGAGTCATACTGAAGCCGGCTTGCGCTCCGTTCATCCTCCTGCGGCACTTTTTATTGGCGTAGTCGGGGGGATGAGGGGGGCGTAGGAGGGGGTAGGCAGAGAAATCGGCGGTTGATGCGGGGAGGCGGCGCTGTCCGGTTCTGCCCGGACAGCGCTTTGGCTTAACGTTTCGGGCTGGTTAAGGCGACCAACAGGCTCACGACACCGGAGCCGGCCAGGGCGCCAATGAAGGGCATCAATGTGGGAATGCTGCCGGGGAAGCTGGCGGCTTCCAGGCCTGCCATGAGGCTGCCTCCGGTGACCCAGCCGGGCAGTATGGCGCCAACTAGCCCTGCCAGACAACCCAGAATCGCCGCCCGGGTTGTCATCCGGCCCCACAAACCCATCAGCACAGGCAGCACCGCCGTGGCACACAGCAGGTCGGCGATCAGGAAAAGCCGCAGCACCGAGATACCCTGCAGAGCCACCAGGACCACCGGAATCATCAGCAGCACGGTGAACCACCGGGCGCTGACAATGGAAAGCCCCTGTTTCTCGGTTACTGCCAGGGACGCCAGCGCGTTCTGCAGTGTATCGACGGATGAGGCCACCAGGGTGATGGCCAGGATAAGTGCGGGCACCGTAAGCCAGGCAGGGGCATCGGCCAGCAACGCAAAGAAGGGAATGGGAGGGCTGCCCAGGTCGGCACCGCTCATGGCGGCCAGGATGCCCAGGCCGCCGACCACGGCAACGACGCCGATGGTGACCACCCCGCCCAGCAGCGCACCGCGGCTCAGGGCGTCGGTGTCCCGGGCCGACCACAAGCGTTGCCAGTAGCCCTGATGAAACAGGTTGGCTGCGGTTACCGCAATGACCAGGGTCAGGGCTACGCTGAGGGCTGCAGACGCGGGGATGTCCGGCAATGCGGCGGGCGCGGCGTCAGGCAGTTTGCCAACGGCCACAATGGCGACCAGTGCCAGCAGGCCGATGAGGAGGAGGGCCTGCCACTGGTCGGTCACAATGCTCGCGCGCAGCCCACCCACGGCGGTGTACACCAGTGTGGTTACCGCCACGCCAAGCACCACGATGCTGCCGTTGATATCGGACAGCAGTGAGGTAATGGCGCCGATGGCGGTGAGTTCGGCGGTCAGGAAGCAGAACATGTAAAGCACGGAGATCAGCGAGACGTAATGGCGGACTCCGGTTCCATAGCAGGCATCGGCAAACTCTCCGATACTGCGGCCCTCGGGAAGAAGCCGGCGGATAGCCGGACCGCAGAAGGCGAAGACGATAAAGGGAAGGGCTGCGCCGAGGGCGTAGCCTGCCAGTGCTAGAGGGCCCACCGTTGCGCCCACCTCGGGCGGTGCAAACAGAATCCACCCTCCCATGCCGGAGGCAAGAAACGAAAGCCCGAGCGCGCGGGCGCCCTGGCTATTGCGAGCCGTTACGTAATCGTCCAGTCCGCCGTCAGCCAAGCGGGCCCTGAGTCCAAGCCAGGCAAACAGGATCATGGCGGCTGCGATCGCCGCGAGGGTGGTATAGAACATTGCGTGGGTCTCCGACGGTCATCCAGCGCGCAATAGTGCCACATTGGCGATTGCGGGGCGAGGTCAGGTGCCGTCGGTAATTGCGGGGCTGAAGGACCGGAACAGGTTTCGCCCGTCCTTCTTCGCCCGGTACATGGCGATATCGGCACCCTGCAGCAGCTCGGAGGCGGTGGTGCCATCCCGGGGGTAAAGGCTCATGCCAATGCTGGACCCCACTGTCAGGGCTTCGCCATTGATTCGGTAGGGTTCCTGATTCCGCGCGATCAGCCGCTCAGCAACCTGATAGGCGTCATCAAGCTGTTCCAGGTCGGGCAGCAGGACAATGAATTCATCTCCACCGAGGCGGGCGAGGGTATCGTCCTCCCGCAAACAGCCCTGGACACGCCTGGTAAATTGAACCAGCAATTCGTCGCCGGCCGCATGGCCGAGTCGGTCATTCACCTTCTTGAAGTGGTCCAGATCCATGAACATGACCGCCAGCAAAGATGAGCGGCGATGGGCGTGGCGAATGGCATGCTCGAGGCGGTCTTCCAGCAACCGGCGATTCGGAATACCGGTAAGCGCGTCGTAGTAGGCGAGCTGGCGGATCTGCTCCTCATTCTTCCGGTTCTGGGTGATGTCAGTGAACAGTCCGGCGTAATGGGTGGTATTGCCTTCGTTGTCTGTTATGGCGGTGATGGTCAGTAGCTCGAGATAGAGTTCCCCGGTTTTGCGCCGGTTCCAGACCTCGCCCCGCCAGTAGCCATGGGTGACCAGCGAGTTCCACATCCGCTGGTAGAATTCGCTGTCGTGCCTTCCGGACGACAGGATCTGCGGTGTCTTGCCAACGACCTCCTCCTGGGTGTAACCGGTAAGCTGCGTGAACGCCGGGTTTACGAATTCAATGTTCACGTTATTATCGGTGACCATAATGCCTTCGAAGGAGGCTTCAATCACCCGCTCCGCCAGTTGCGGAGCCTTGATGCGGGATATCGGAAGCGGCCGGCGCTTTGGCTTTTCGGTGTTCACTGCTTCGCAGCGTCCGCAGCTTTGACTTTGACATAGCTGCCGGGTGCATCTTCAAGCACGGGCAGGTTGCCGTCGCCGGGCTTGCGAGCAGGAACTTTCTCTTCGGTGAAGGCTGCGAGCCATTCAAGCCAGTGTGGCCACCAGGACCCCGGGTGATGTTCCGAGCCGTCAAACCAGGCGTCAGACTCCGGCACCAGTGTGTCATTGGTCCAGTAGCCGTACTTTTCCTTGTAGGGCGGATTGATCACGCCGGCGATGTGGCCGGAGCCGGAGAGCACAAAGCGAACATCACCGCCGTGAGCCAGAGCCCCTTTGTAGGTGGTTTTCCATTTGGCGATATGATCCTGCCGGGCCGACAGGAAAAAAGAAGGCACATCGATTTCAGACAGGTTGATGGATTCACCGAGCAGGTGCAGGGAATCCGGTTGAACCAGCCGGTTGTTCAGATACATCTGCCGCAGATAGAAACTGTGCATTCTGGCCGGCAGGTTGGTGCCGTCGGTGTTCCAGTAAAGCAGGTCAAAAGCCGCCGGCTTCTGGCCTTTCAGGTAGTTATTGGTCCAGAACGACCAGAACAGCTCGTTCTCCCGCAGCAGATTGAAGGTGAACGCCATGGCGCGGCCATCCAGGTAGCCCTTGCGCTCAAGCATCCTTTCAATACCCCGGATCGAATGGTCGTTGATAAACACACCGATCCCGCCCGGATCAGAGAAATCCAGCAGGGTCGCCAGATAGGTGGCACTGACCACCGGGTCGCGGCCCTTTTTCTTGAGCCAGGCCAGTGTTGAGCCCAGCAGAGTGCCACCGATGCAGTACCCGATCGCATTCATCCGCTCTTCGCCAGTGGCTTCGGTGACCGCATCCATGGCAGCCAGCGGGCCCAGCTCCATGTAGTCTTCCCAACCCTTGTCCCGGAGTGAGGGGCCGGGATTGCGCCAGGAAATGATGAACACGGTCTGGCCCTGGTTTACCAGCCACTGGATAAAGGAGTTCCGGGCGGTCAGGTCCAGGATGTAGTACTTGTTGATCCAGGGGGGAACAATCAGCAAGGGTCGCTTGCTGACAGTTTCCGTGGTCGGTGAGTATTGGATCAGCTGCATCAGCTCATTCTGGAACACCACCTTGCCCGGGGTGGTTGCCAGGTTACGTCCCACTTCAAACGCTGAGCGGTCGGTCATGCCGACGTTGAACAGAGAGGGATTCTGGCGCAGATCCTCGATGAGCTGCCGGCCGCCATCCACCAGGTTCACACCTTTGCGTTCCCAGGTGATCCTGAGAACCTCCGGGTTGGTGGCCGGGAAGTTTGCGGGCGAGAGCAGGCTGGTGAGTTGCCTGGCGTAGAACAGCATCTGGTCCCGCCCTGCCTGGGGGAGGCCTTCCATACCTTCCGCCCAGCTCAGGAACGCCCGGGAATTGATCAGATAGGCCTGGTGCAGCACATCGAAGGGCAGGTGCCTGTGCCAGTCCTCTGCCTGGAAGCGCCGGTCATCGGGCTCCGGCTCCGCCACCGGCGGCCGGTCGTTGCCCGCTAGCCTGGCAAGGGTGTAGTACCCAAGGCCAAGGTACGTGCGGGCCAGATCCAGCTCGGCGCTGGCAAGCCGGAGGGGATGGAGCAACAGGTCCTCGGCCATGGTCCGGTAGGCGTCCGACATTTCCGTCAGAGTGGAGAGTGTGGCGTCGTCCATGACGCCGGCATCCCCGAATAGCTTCTCGAGATGCTGCTGCCCCTGCCGGACGTTGGTTTCAAAGCTGGTGACCAACTGATTGACGGCTTTACCGAGCGTATCCAGGCCGAACATGGTGATCCCTTATTTGGCGGCTTTCGGGGCCGGCTTGGCGGTTTCTTCCGGCGCCTTCTCGAAGACCTTCTGAATCTGCGCCCGGCTGTCATTGAAGTAGTCCTGCCAGGCTTTCCAGTCTGCCGTGAACTGCTCGCTCAGGGATTTCAGGGTTTCAGCCTGATCTCCGGTCAGGGTTTTCAGGCCCTCCAGATCACGGACTTCAGAGACTTTTTTTGCCTGCTCCATGGTGACATCTGCGTAACGGCGAAAGGCGTTCATCTGCATTTCCGCGGCCTTGCTGAACTGCTCGAAGAGGGTTTCGTTCAGACGGGTGGCTTTTTCAAACAGGTCATTGGTCATTGCTACAACTCCCTTGCATACAGGTTGATTGGAGCCCCATTTTGCCCCAGTGAGTATTACGCGTTTTTGACAAGCATCAATCCCCGGTTCAGCTTATGCTTTACTGTAAGCATTTATTTATCCCGGTCCATCCGGAAAGCCAGGAGGCGAACTATGAACGACAGGAAAGCGGAACTGGAAACACTGCGAGCAGACCTGAAAGCCAGACTCTCCCGTTTTGAGGCACATCAACACCGTGAGGGCGGCGCGCTGGACAAGGATTTCGAGGAGCAGGCCACCCAGACCCAGAATGACGAAGTGGTTGACTCCCTTGAAACAGAAACCCGCACCGAACTGGCACAGATCGAACGGGCGCTTGAGCGAATCAACAATGGTGTGGGCGATGAGTGCGAAACCTGTGGCGAGGCTATTGATCCGCGCCGGTTGCAGGTGTTGCCCTATACCACCCTGTGTGTTGACTGTGCCGAAGACTGACTGAGCTTATGGAACCAGGGACGGCCACCATGGCAGAACCACCGGTATTCCACACCCGGGGGCTGACCAAGACCTACGATCAGGGTGAGGTGCAGGTATACGCCCTCCGGGGGGTGGACCTCGACCTGTATCGCGGCGAGCTGGTGGTGATGCTGGGGGCCTCCGGCTCAGGAAAATCAACCCTTCTGAACATTCTCGGTGGGCTGGATGTACCGACCTCCGGGGAGGTGCGCTACCGCGACATTGACCTCAGTGCCGCCGGCGATCGCGAGCTGACTCGTTACCGCCGGGAACACGTCGGCTTCGTGTTCCAGTTTTATAATCTGATTCCGAGCCTGACGGCGCGGGAAAATGTGGCGGCCGTCACCGAAATCGCGGCCAACCCGATGTCGCCCGAAGAAGCTCTTGAACTGGTTGGCCTGAAGGCGCGCATTGATCATTTTCCGGCGCAGCTTTCCGGCGGAGAGCAGCAGCGCGTTGCCATTGCCCGGGCCATCGCCAAGCGCCCGGAGGTATTGCTGTGCGACGAGCCCACGGGTGCCCTGGATTCGGCCACTGGTGTGCTGGTGCTCGCGGCCCTGGAAAAAGCCAACCGGGAAACCGGCACCACCACCGTTATCATTACCCATAATGCATCTATTGCCGGCATGGGCGACCGAGTGATCACGCTTTCCGACGGCAATATCAGCGGCGAGCGCCGTAACGATCAGCGCCAGGATCCGCGGACGCTCTCTTGGTAGCCGGCCTGCTGAAGAGGGCGCAATGGCCAGCAATGCACTGAACACGGTTTTGAACATAAAGCTACGCCGTGAGCTCTGGCAGATGCGGGGCCAGGTGCTTGCCATTGCCCTGGTGATCGCCGGTGGGGTGGCCGTGTGCGTCATGTCACTGGTGAACTATTCCTCCCTGGTGGCCACCCGGGCCCAGTATTACGAACAGAACCAGTTTGCGGAGGTTTTTGCTGCACTCAAGCGCGCGCCCCGTCACATTCTTGAAGACGTTGCGGAGCTGCCCGGCGTGGCCCGTTACGAAGGCCGCGTGGAGGGGGGCGCCAAACTGGAAATACCCGGCTTCACGGATCCGGTGTCGGCGCGGCTGGTCTCGCTTCCCCCGGATGGCCAGCCAGACATCAATCGCCTCTTCATCCGGGAGGGCCGGCTTCCCGCCCCCGGCCGAAACCAGGAGGTGGCAGTGATCGGGAGTTTTGCCGAGGCCCATGACCTGTCACTGGGCGACCGGTTTCAGGGAATCATCAATGGTCGACGGCAGACCTTGATTCTGACCGGCATTGTCGAATCGCCGGAATTCATTTACGTGATTCCGCCCGGCGCCATGCTGCCGGATTACCAGCGGTACGGCGTGCTCTGGATGAGCAGAGAGGGTCTGGAAGCCGCCATGGACATGAAGGGGGCGTTTAACAGCCTGGTGGTGACGTTAAGGCCGGGCTATTCAGTTGATGCCGTGGCCGACGCGCTCGATCGGCTACTGGCCCGTTACGGCGCGACCGGCGCCTATGGTCGGGAGGATCAGTTTTCCCACCGTTTCCTGAGCGATGAACTGAACCAGCTGAAAACCATGGCCACGGTGTTTCCCCTGATTTTCATGGGCGTGGCCATGTTCCTCCTGAACGTGGTGGTCAGCCGGCTGATCAGTACCCAGAGGGATATCATTGCGGTGCTCAAGGCCTTTGGCTATGGCAACCGACAGATTGCCTGGCACTACAGCAAGCTGGTAATCGTGATTGCCGTTACCGGGCTGCTGCTCGGGCTGGCGCTGGGGTTATGGCTGGGCCGCGCGCTGGGCGAGCTGTACATGGATTTCTACCGTTTTCCCGGGCTACTGTTCCGTATCAATCCCCTCTGGCTGGTATTGCTGGCAGCGCTAACGGTCTCGGTCGCCTGGCTGGGGGCCCGAAGATCCATCAGTCAGGCCGCGGCCCTGCCGCCTGCTGAAGCCATGAGGCCCGAAGGGCCAGCCAGATATCGGGTTACAGGGCTGGAAAAACTGTTTTCGGCAATCCGGTTCTCCCAGCCCTCGCGAATGATCGTGCGCCAGCTCGCCCGCCGGCCGGCGCGGACACTGCTGTCCATGAGTGGTGTCGCCATGGCCACGGCCATCGTTATGGTGGGTAACTTCCAGTTTGATTCCGTGTCTTTGATGGTGCATACCCAGTTTGCCCGGGTGCAGCAGCAAGATCTCGCCGTCTCCTTTATTGATCCGGTAAATCGCTCGGCGCTTTATGCGCTGCAGCGCCAACCCGGGATCCGTTACGTTGAGGGCCGCCGCACCGTGCCGGCACGCCTGACGTTCGGGCATCGGGAATGGCGTAGTGCCGTGACCGGAATACCCCGGAACGCACGGCTGCAGTTTGTGATCGACAGCAATCTGGCGCAGGTACACCTTCCTGCAGAAGGTCTTCTGCTGACCGATTACCTGGCCCGGGAGCTCGGAGTGAAGGCCGGCGACAGCGTTCAACTGGAGCTGCTTGAAGGCGACCGGAGAAAGGTGCCAGTGCCGGTGGCCGGAATCACCAGTGAGTATGTCGGAGTGGGTGCTTATATGAGCCTGGACGCGCTGAACCGCGCTCTCGGTGATGGGCCACTGGTCAACCAGGCCATGATCAACCTGGATTCCGCCATGGCCACCGAAGTCTATGACCGCCTCCGCGAAACCCCCGGCGTACTGGGCCTGAGTATTCGCCAGGCCATGCTTGACAGCTTTTACGACACGCTGGCCCGGACGTTCCTCACGTTCACTTTTTTCAACAGTCTGATGGGCGGCATCATTGCCTTCGGGGTTGTCTATAACACCATTCGCATCTCTCTGGCCGAGAAGGGGCGGGAACTGGCAAGCCTCAGGGTACTCGGGTACACCCACAATGAAGTTGCGCATATATTGTTGGGTGAGGTGGCTCTTTTGCTGCTGCTTGGCGTGCCACTCGGATGGTTGGTCGGGCAGGGGCTGGCGCTGCTGATTGTCACGGCCATGCAAACGGAGCTCTATCGGGTGCCGCTGACCATAACGTCCCAGACCCTGGGCGTATCGGCGCTGGTTGTGGTGGTATCGGCAATTGCCTCGGGGGTTATTGCGTGGATGCGCCTGAGGGCGCTGGATCTGGTGGCCGTGTTGAAGACACGGGAATAGTTGCCGCAGAAAACGGGGAGTGAGTTGACACTATGGCAGCAAAATGGTTTTCGGGGAAATGGCTGTTCTGGGGCGCCTTTGTGTTGCTTGCCATTGTCGCGCTGGTGTTTACGATTCGCCCCGATCCTGTGTGGGTGGACCTGGCAACCGTGAGCCGTGGGCCAATGGAGATAACCATCAAGGAAGAGGGCAGAACCCGGGTCCGGGACCGGTATGTGGTGTCGTCCCCGGTGTCAGGCTACCTTCATCGCGTGCTCCTTGAGGTCGGTGACCCGGTTATCCCCGGAGAGCTGCTTACCGAGGTCGATCCCATGCCAGCCAGCACCCTGGACGCCCGGAGCCGGGCGGAGGCGGAGGCCAAGGCAAAGTCGGCCCTGTCGGCGCTGAACTCGGCCCGGCAGAAAGTCGCCGCCGCCCGGGCGGAAGCGGATCTGGCGATGCGTGAGCTGGCCCGCCTTCAGGCGCTCAGCGGCGAAAATTTTGTGTCCCAAGAACGTTTGCAGCAGGCCAGGGCTGCTGCGGACAGGGCTCAGGCTATCCTGCGCTCCGCCCGCTTTGATGAAGAAGTCATGGCCCACGAACTGGCGGCCATCAGAACCCGCCTTGAAGTCTCCGCTGCCAGGGCCTCGGGAAGTGGCGCCGTGGAGCGGGTGCCGGTGCGGTCTCCGGTCAATGGCTCAGTGCTGGACGTAGCGCGGAAAAGCGAGGGGGTGATACACGCCGGCGAGGCCATTCTGGAGCTGGGTGATCCGGGGGCACTGGAAGTGGTTATCGATGTCCTGAGCTTCGATGCTGTCAAGCTGAGCCCCGGTGTTCCCGCACGCCTGACCGGTTGGGGCGGCGGCACTCTGGATGCGGTTGTCAGGCGGGTTGAGCCGGTGGGCTTTGAGGATGTCTCCGCCCTCGGTGTCGAAGAAAGGCGGGTACAGGTGGTCGCGGATATCACCAGCCCCCGGGACGCCTGGAAAACACTCGGTGACGGTTACCGGGTAGATGCCGAATTCGTGCTCTGGGCTTCGGCCAATGAGCTTCAGATCCCCGAGTCCGCTATTTTTCGCACGGATGGCCAGAGCCTGGTGTTCCGGGTGGTGGACGGCCGGGCGGAGCTTACCCCCGTTTCAACCTGCCGCACCAACGGGTTTCATACGGTTGTTCTGGACGGCCTGAGCGAAGGCGATCGGGTGGTTCGCCATCCGGACCGTCAACTGGCCGATGGCAGCCGGATAAGAATCCGGTGAGCGCCGTGAAATCAGGCGCTTTGGCGGCAACTTTTGCTGGCAACGGCTTCCGACACCGTTCACGGTGTACGCTGACGGCATGGATATTGTGCTGGTTGAAGAGTTCGGTGCCGGCGCGGCTGGATAAACCGGAAACGGGAGTGAAAGGATGAACAACAGACTGGCGCCTGTAGCCTGGGTAGGGGTATTTCTGGCCGTGTTTGTGTGGTCTGCCATCAACCCGAAAGACTGGGCTACCTGGGTGCTGGAGGTATTGCCAGCCATCGTGGGTTTTGGCCTGGTTGCGTGGTGTTTCTTCCGGTACCCGCTGACGCCCCTGGCGTACCAGCTGATCCTGGTGCACGCGGTGATCCTGATGGTCGGCGGCCACTACACCTATGCCGAGGTACCACTGTTCGACTGGTTCCGGGACTGGTTCGGCTGGGAGCGCAACAATTACGACAAACTGGGCCACCTGGCCCAGGGCTTTGTGCCGGCCATCCTTGCCCGGGAACTGGTGATACGTTTCGGCGTATTTGTCCACCGGGGCTGGCGCTCGTTTTTTATTGTCTGTTTCTGTCTGGCCTTCAGCGCCTTTTATGAGCTGATTGAATGGTGGGTGGCCCTGCTGAGTGAGGAAGCCGCGGAAGCGTTTCTGGGCACCCAGGGTTATGTCTGGGATACCCAGTCGGATATGGCCTGGGCGCTGTCCGGCGCTATCCTTGCCCTGATTCTGCTTGGCGGTGTTCACGACCGCCAGTTGCAGCGGAGCTAGTCCCCCTGGATCTTGCTCAGCAGGTCCTTGGCCAGCTCGATGGCCTCTGAGCGATGGCTGATGTTCTGTTTCTGGTAGAGACTCCGGATATGGGTCTTGACGGTTGTCGAGGCCACTTTCAGGTGTTCCGCGATCTGGTCATTGGAGAGCCCGGCGTGGATCAGGCTCAGGATCTGCCACTCCCGCCGGGTCAGAGGAGAGGTACGGATCAGTTCCGGCACGTCCGGCCGGTCGATGATATCCTGGATGATGGCCTCATCCAGCGAGATCCGGATAGCCCGGCTGAAATCTCGCTGCTGCTGGGCCAGTTGAATCAAACGTTCTGCCCGCTGAAGTTCCATGCCTTCGATGACTTCCTCGTTGATCAGTGCCTTGAGCAGCACAATCAGCTCCTTGCCCAGGCGCAGGAAACTCCCGACTGCCCCGGTGGTGCTTGCCAGTTCCAGGGCGATTTTCATGTGTCTGAGCGACTGATTCCGGTCATCAAGCTGCCAGTACAGGTAGGCAAGGCCGATGTGGTTGCGGTTCAGATCGGTTTTCAGACCGAATTTCCGTGCCACTGATGTCAGCTCTTCCAGCAGAGGCCGTGCCAGCTCGAACTGGCCCAGGCTAATCAGGGCCCGGGCCTGGTTGCGGCCGTTGCACTGGTAGAAATGATTGGTCGCATTGGCCGGATCGCAGGGTGGAGCGACGGTGAGCCAGCGCTGGATGGCATCGCGATCCCGCACGGCATCCCAATAGGACAGCATGGTGGCATGGGCATTGGCGACCCAGTCCAGGTGATAATCACCGGCCGCCAGCATTTTCTGGATCTTGGCGATGTAGTCGGCGCACAGGCTCTGGCGGCCCCTGGCCTGAGCAACCTTGGCCAGGGAGGTGTAGCTCTGAACATACCAGCGCTCCCCCTGGGCCTCCAGAATCTCGATGCCTTGCAGCGCGCAACGCTCGGCGCTCTCAAGATGATGCCATTCCCACATCACCTGGCTGCGGATACGGAACAGGAATTCCAGAATCGGGAGGTGGTTCAGCTGGTTGTCCTCGGCATACTGGAAGGCACGCTCCTGAATGTTGTAGGCCTTCTGTAAAAGCCCCATGGCAACACTGATTTCGCTCTGCTGACACAAGGCCCAGATCACGTTCTGGTGGGCCTGATGGGCTCGGGCAAGATGCTCGGTATCCTGCATGCGGGCCAGCGCTTCCTCCAGTTCGCCCCGGACGAACAGAGCCTCACCGATGACCGAAGCTGCTGCTACCCGCGATGTGGGCAGATAGCGGGCCTCCTGCTCGATCGCTTCCCGGGCGAGGATCAGCGCCCGGTCGCCATCGCCATAATTCATCGCCACCTGGGCACGGATCGCACTGAACTCGCCATGAACGGCCCGCTGGGTATCCTCACTCATGGATGCCTGCAGGCGCGCCTCCGCTGCTGAAAGCCAGTTCTCAACCTCATCGAACCTGTATTGGCCCTGGGCCACCCAGGCCCTGAGCAGAGTAAGTGTGGGATCATCAGCGATGAAGTCCTGGGGCAGGGTGTCAAGGCAGCGCTGAAGCAGGCTGAACTGGCCCTCGGTAAAAAATTTCCGCCCGTGGATGGTCAGAACCCGGGTAATTCGCGCCGGATCTTCGGCGGCAATGGCGTGCTTGGCCGCTTCCTCGGCATGATTCAGCTCCAGCCAGGCATCCGCCGCCCGTTGGTGCAGCTCTGTCTGGTTTTCCCGGGTGGTGCAGGTCAACAGATGGCGCAAGTAGACCGAAAACAGCGGGTGATAGCGGAACCAGAGGGCAGAATTGTCCACGGGCGTAATGAACAGCCCCATGGAGAGCAGGCTGCTGAGCAGGGCCTGGCCATCGGCGTCGTCCATGACCCGCATCACCATGCCGGCGTTGAAGCGTTCGAGAATGCTGGTACGCATCAGAAAGCGGCGCTGCTGCTCGCTCAGATTACTGCCAACGAGTTCATCGAAATAATCAAAGATGTTCTGGTTGCCGTGCTCCAGCTGGTCGACAAATTCGCTGAACTCGACACTGGTTGCTGCTGAGGCCGAGAGTAATTGCAGGGCGGAAATCCAACCCTCAACCCGGCGCACGGCGCGTTCGATATCCTCCCGGGCGATCTCGAACGGCAGACGACTCTGGAGGTACTGTTGTGCTTCGTCGGCGGCGAAGCCGAGATCGCGAGTGGTGATTTCCGCCAGGCGCCCCTGCATGCGTAGCTGGGCCACCCCCACGGGCGGCATGGTGCGACTGAGAAGGACCAGGGTCAGGTAGCCCGGCAGGTGCCGGAGCAGAAAACGCAGTGCGTCGTGGATCTCGGGGCTGGTAATCAGGTGGTAATCATCCAGCACCAGATAGAGCGGCGCGTCATCCTGAGGTAACCCGGCCAACAGATCGGTGAGAAAGTCCTCAAGCCCCGGGTAGCCCTCGGACTGGAGGGTGTCCAGAACCTGCTGGCAGCTGCCTTCCGTCGCCCTGTTGAGCGCATTGCCAAGATAACCGGCAAAGCGTTCGGGGTGGTTATCGCTGGTTTCCAGCCGGAACCAGGCAGCCCGCGCTTTCAGAGCGACCAGTCGCTCGGCAATAGTGGTGGTTTTGCCGTATCCGGCAGGGGCATGAACCAGCAGCAGGCCGACCGGCTCCAGATCATGCAGCACTTCGTTGAACCGGTCTCTGGCAAGCAGGGCCGGGGGTGGAAGCGGGCTCTGGTTTTTGGCCGCAATAAAGGTGATCTGTCCCGGATTCAGTGTTGTTGTCATCAGGATCTGCGTCTGGAAATAAAGTGACTGGATTGCAGTTGATACCGACTTTGGGTAGTTGCGTCAACTCTCGCGGGCCTTTGGATAAGGCCATGAACCGGTTCTCAAATAGCGCTCCGAGGGCCCCTTCCGCAGCGACAGATTTGAGGCACAGTTATCTTTCAGGGCTCAGGGATTTCGGTATCTTACCGTAACAACATGTAACCCGGTAAATGCCGGGGGCAACAAAAACAGGAACGTCGTCTGACATGCTGCTGGTGCTCGCTGGATCCATTCTGACATTCGCCATGGTGCAGGAAGCCACTGTGGTCGAGCCCTATGAAAAAGGCACCATGGTTATCCAGCAGGATGTGGATTCAAGTCCTGTCACGCTGCGCTCCGAGGTAAGGGTTGAGCCCCTGGTCGAACAGAAATTCCGCAATATTGTTCGCCAGGCCTACGACTACAGTTGCGGCAGTGCGGCACTGACAACGGTGCTGAACTTCTATCTGGGGCGCACGCTGTCCGAACGCCAGGTGATGGAAGGTCTGCTCCACTATGGTGAAAGCGAGCGGATTGTTGAACGCCGGGCATTCTCCATGCTCGATATGAAACGTCTGGTGACTGCACTGGGCTATCCGTCCGGCGGTTTCCGGGCCACCATCGATGACCTCAAAGACCTGGATCATCCGGCAATCGTTCCGATTCATCATGCCGGGTTCAAACACTTTGTCGTATTGCGGACGATCCGGGATGGGCGCGTCTACATGGCCGACCCTTCGGTGGGCAATATTTCGTTCACCCTGGCGCAATTCGAGGAAAAGTGGGACGACAACGTCTTGTTCATTGTCTTCCCGGGCGGTGACAAGCCCCTCGATAACCTTGAGCTGAAAGAGGAAGACCTGCGCTTTGTGGATGACCAGACAATGACCCTCCTGGCGCTGGAACGGATACCGGCGTTTCACGAGTCCACGCAGCGGCGAATCCAGAATCTTCTGGAACGGCAGAAAAACAATCCCGACGGCAGTGTCGAGAACACCAGAAAGCAGTTGCACTACCGTCGTAACTAATTTTCCGGGTGACCCCCGGCAGGAACACTACAAATAAAATTAAGGGAGTCAGGATGAATCGTTGGTTTGTGCGAGGCTTTATCCTCTTTTCGACGGCAGGCCTGCTTCCGGGCATGGTACTGGCTCAGGAAGGAAGTGTGGATCAGGCCCGGGAGGCGTTGGCCCGAAAGGAAGGCGACGAGGACGCTTCCCAGCAACTTGAGGAAGTGTTCCAGGCGGCGGAGAAGAATTATTCGTTGCAGAAGAAGGGCACGCACTCCCTGAACTACTCGTTCGACTATTCCTATACCGGCGATCAGCGGCTGGACCTGGCCATTACCAACGGTTCGGTCAGGAACCTCGATGTCGTGCCGTCTGCAACCCACAGCTTCACCAACTCGTTTTCCTACGATTACGGCCTGCTGGATAACCTCACGGTTGGTACCCGTATTCCTCTGGTGGTCAAGTACGACACTCAGGACGAGCTTAGCGTCTATGATTTCGGCGACATTTCCTTTACAGGTCGCTGGCAGCCTTTCGCCTATGTTCCCGGCAAGATGTCCACGACCCTGTTCGGCACACTGTCTACCAAGACCGGCGTCAGCCCTTTCGAGATCGATATCAACGAGCAGCTTTCCACGGGCAGTGGCTATTACTCTGTCGGTGGCGGGGCCAGCCTGTCCAAGGTGCTGGATCCCGTCGTGATCTTTGGTTCGGTGAGCGCGACCTACAATCTGCCAGCAGAAGACCTACAGCAGGTGCGCGGTGCCCGGCTGCTGGAATCCGTTGATCCCGGCCTGGGGCTCTCCGGGTCGGCCGGCTTTGCCTATTCCCTGTCGTACGACATCTCGCTCAGTATCTCGGCCCAGTTCAGCTACAGCGATGAGACGGTGCTGACCTTCTCCAACGGTGACAAAGCCGTAGCCCAGGACCAGATGTCCGGATTCCTGAGCATGTCCCTGGGTACCCGCGTCAGCGATACCACCATCGTAAACACCAGCCTCGGCATTGGTTTGACAGAGGACGCACCGGACTTTTCTCTGGGCGTATCCCTGCCGATTAACTTCTCTGGTCTCAAAGAGTGATTGGTGTCGTTGACGATTTACGGGAAGGGAAGGATTCCATGGGACAGAACAGCCACAACCGGCAGATTCTCGCGGTTCTGCTAGCCTCGACCATCTCGTGTGGTGCCCAGGCCCAGCTGGCGCAGAACCTGACCATTCATCCCAAGGCCCTGGCACTTGGCAATGCGGTCACGGCGGATCCTCCCGGGATCATGGCAATACATTACAACCCGGCGGGTCTGACCAAACTGGAAGGGCGCCAGCTGGAAGTCAACCTGATGAGCGTCTATCTGGATATCGACGCGAACTTCATGGCGCCTGAAGGTTACGAGATTTTCGGCATCGACGGGCTGGAGATTGACCCCCGCACCGGCAGGCAGCGGGATCCGGTTGCCAATACCCACAGCCATACCAACAACGTGGCGCTGTATCTGCCTGGCTATGGCATTCTGCGCGCGCCACCGGGGCCCGCTCTCGCGCCATCGGCAGGTATCAGCATCAATCCCCCCGGGTCGAAGCTGACCTTTGCCAACGCTTTCTACCTGCCCATGGCAGCGGGCTTTTACCGGGACAAGGACGATCCCGGCCGATACCAGCCTCAGGCGACTGCCTTG
This sequence comes from Marinobacter subterrani, assembly GCF_001045555.1. NCBI lineage: Bacteria > Pseudomonadati > Pseudomonadota > Gammaproteobacteria > Pseudomonadales > Marinobacteraceae > Marinobacter > Marinobacter subterrani. The sequence goes on along the minus strand of NZ_LFBU01000001.1, from coordinate 1,002,280 downwards.
CAAAGGACCACCTATCTGTCGCCGACCATCGGGTACGAAATCAACGACGAATGGTCGGTGGGCGCGGGCATCCATCTGTCGCACATGGGGATCGCAGCGGACCAGTACATGCGTGCGCCCAACATGCTGTTGGGTGTCGCGGAAGTGCTGCAGGACGCCTTCAACTGTGAAAGTGGTGATGAGCCACTTCAACCCTGGCTTGCCCTGTGTGGCGGGAATGTTGGCCCCTGGGACGATATTGGGGCCCTGAACGTCAACGTTCAGGACACTCTATCACCCACCTATGCCCTTGGTGTGATGTGGGAGCCGACGGAGTGGTTCAGCTGGGGGGCGAGTTACACGTCCGAAGCCGATATGAACCTGAAGGGCACCTTCGAAATCCAGTACACCGACGACTGGTCGGGCTTCTGGCAGAGTGTCAACAGCTCGGTACTGGGTGCCATTACGTCCGCCATTCTGAGCCTCCCGTCCGGTGCCCCCAGGGAGGCCGGCAATGTCAGCATGGATCTGGTCTACCCCCAGCATTTCCAGACCGGCATCAGCGTGGATGTGCACCCGAAGCTGACCCTGAACGCTGACATTGGCTGGACCGACTACGAACAGTGGGACGCCTTCGTGTTCCGTTTCGACCGGAACCTGGAGTTTCTGAATGCGGCACGAATCCTGTCTCCGGAGAACGCAACACCCAATACCCTGAGACTCCCGCTGGGCTTCAAGAGCCAGTGGAACTGGGCGTTCGGCATGGAGTTTCATGCCTCCTCCCGGCTCGATCTGCGGGCGGGGGTGGAAATTCGGGATTCGGTAATTCCGGATGATCAGCGCCAGGTTATGGCCCCGTTTGGCGGTGCGAATCTTTACAGTGTCGGGATGGGGTATCAGTGGGACAAGAATACCCAGATCGATATGAATCTCAGCTATCTTCAGTCGATAGAGTCGATCCCTGCGAATACCAGCTGTAACCTGAACTGTGACAATATCACCAACATCATTTACAACCCGTATGCAGGCCTGGATGTCAAAACCTCGCTTCGGGTGGTGATGGCCGGCCTCAGTTTCCGTACAAAATTCTGAGAGCCGCCGCAAACCATAGGGTAGGTGTTCCCAGTGACCAACAGCATGTTCCTGAAATCCGCATTCTGCCTGTTGCTTGCCACAGCGCTCACCGGCTGCCAGGTTGGTGGCTCCCCGGTCTCTGAGCGGGAGGGGTATTTCACCTGGGTGGACGAGCAGGGCAGGGTCCGGTCGTCACCGATTGTCGGAACCGACGGGCAAAGCAAGGGGAAGATCGCTGGCGAAAAGGCTCTCGAGCCAGGCGAGCAACCAGCACTTGATGAGGAAACCGAATACACCCTGGAGAATTACCCGGACGCCGAACAACTGGCCAGGGACGGTTATGTTCGCCCCGGCCAACGGCAACCCTATTTCACATGGCGGGACGCGCAGGGCAATGTCCGGGTCAGTTATTACCGGCCTGACACCCGCACGGATCAGCAGAAAGGGCTGGTTGAGCCGCCCGTCCGCATTACCGAAGCCCGTGTGTATCATGCCGGCGACCAGCAGGTGGCCCCTGCGCCCGTGCCCGGATATGACCCCGATGCGTTCGCCATTCTTGGCATTGAGCCGGCTGCCGATGATTTTCTCGCCCGTTTTTCCGCCAGTTGCTGTGAGTCTCTGGAGACTCAGGGCTACCAGAGCTGGCAATCCGGCCGGGAGTTTGGCGTCAGACTCTCCGAAAGCTCTAGTGTTCATTCATTCCTGACCGGCGCCAGCCCCTATCAGCTGGTGGCGCTTCCGGCTGCGGATAAGGGTGGCAGCCTTGTTTTCCGGCTGCGTTCCTACGCCCGGAATGGCGTATTCGTACCATCGGTGGTGTTTCTTGGCGAGCGCATGGAGCCGATCCGTCTGGTCACGGATCTGGTGATGGATTTCGAACCGGAGAGCTGGCACCAGCGAGGCTATCTGGAAGCCTGGATCCCGGCCTTTCCAGACCGGGGCGAGCGCTGGATGGTGCTTTTCACCCGCAAGTCAGATCTGGAAAGCCAGACCGTCATCGAAACACCCTCCGGCCCGCAAAGCATTCCCCACGTACGGCATGGCGAGATCGGAGTGATGCAGGTAGAGGACTGACTGTTCAGTCTTCCGGCCTGCTCAGATCCAGCCATTGCTGCGATAGCCAGTAGTAGCTGCCGCCGCCCGCCGGATGGGTGCAGTTATAGCGAAACCGCCTGCTGCTGAAAGGCTCCGACGCTTTCACCCTGACAATCCCGTCAACCACGTCAAAGCCGATCCGGCCCTGACCCGAGGCGAAGCAGGTCAGCCGGCCGGCACTCATGCCTGAATCCAGCGGGAAGCTCAGGGTCGGCGGGTTGTCGGAAATCACTCCATCCGGCAGTTTCCCGGTGTCGATGGGAAAGGCCTTGCTGCGAAGTTTGGTCTCGAGGCTGCTCAACTGCCCATAGGCGTTGGCCATGGGAAAGCGGGGCAGCCGCGTTGTGGCGTATTCTGGCCCGATGGCACCGGACTGCTGGCCGTATCCAAACCACCCCCGTGCCACCAGTTCTTGTTCGAGCGCCTGGTCAAATTCGCCATAGGGATAGGCAAAAAGGGGCGCGGCAGCGCCGAGCTTGTTATCGAGGGTTTTCTGGGCAGAATCCAGGCTGTTGGCGACGCGGGTTTGCCATTCGCTTTCAGCCTCGCCGGGCTTCCTGGCCAGGTGGCCGTGGTCGGCACTGTGGTTGGCGATGGTCACACCCTCACGCCCGGCCAGTTCTTTAATCTGCGCCCAGGTCATGTAGCCATTGCGGCCGACCGCCTGTGTATTGACGAAGATGGTGTAAGGATAGCCTGTCGACGCCAGCAGGGGCGCGGCTTCGGTGTAGACTGACTTGTAGGCATCGTCGAAGGTGATGGCAATGCGGTTGTCAGTCCCGGCCTCGCCGGCCAGGGTTTGTTGTGTACCCTCAAGCAGACCAACCACCTCGAGACCCAGCTCCGAGATCATGTCCAACTGGCCCTCAAACAGTGAGACCGATGTGGACGTTGCTGACGGTGTGGAGTCGCTTACATGGTGATACTGGAGCACAACAAGGTCAGCCCTTGCCGCGAAGGCCGCGACCATCATTGAAAGGAGGGCGAGCGGTCTGACGAGTGTTCTGAATGGCATTATCTCTCCTGGCTTGGCTGGAATACGACGCTATCGGGACCGGTCAGGTGCTGTGCCGGAAATGGGCTTTCAGAACCGCGAATGCCTCGTTCAGGCGCTGGATGGTTTCCGTCCTGCCACCGCGGTCGGGGTGCGCTCGCATTACCGCGCGCCGAAAGCGTTGCTTTACCGACGAAAAATCCGGCGGCAAGGCCTCGAACCCCAGCACCTCGGCGGCGGCTCTGGTTTCCGCCTGAGCCGGCCCGTTGCCGGAGCGACCGGCCCAGAAATCGTCCATCATCTGGTGTATTGCGTCTTCCGGCAAACGATAATGGGAAAGGTCCAGATAGAATTCCCGCAAGCCATCGACACCGTCCGGTACCCCCGTGCCACTAATGACTCGCTGAGCCTCCAGGCGGATATTCAGAGGCGAAATCCTGAGGCTCTCGCCGGTTTCAGAGAGCCGGTCCCGCAACCGGTACAGTACGTGGAACAGCAGAAAATGGACGGGGTAAAGTTTTTCCGGTTCATTGAAACTGACCTTTCCGAGCAGCTCCCACGGCGGCCTCTGAAGAGCCTTGATCAGTGCCAGCTCATTCATTCCCGCAGCCGCCCCCCGAAGCTCATGTTCCACAGCAACAAGCAGGTGTTGAATCTGTTGCTCAATCAGGGCGGCGGTGTGGGCCGCCTGCGGTGATGTGGGGCTCATGCTGGAGTGGCTATCGGTCATGAACCCAATGGTAGGGGACTCCGGGCCATCAGGGAAGTGTCTCCAGTCGAGGAAGCCCGCCGAGAAACAGTGTCGTTGAGAATCGTGTGGCGAGCAAGGCTTCCGCCTCTGCGCTTTCCGGCTTCCTGTGGGCGCGTTTCGCAACGGCCAGACTGGTTTCACAGGCAACTCCGAAAAACGCGGCGCAAAGGTACTCATGGTCGACGTTCGGGAGAAGCCCTCGCGCCATGGCATCCCGGACATCTTCGTCAAGCGAACGCATTGCCAGACCCAGGATATCCGAGCCGAACAGTTCCCGAAGTGCCCGGTCATTGCGGTGGGCGAGTTCATAAACCAGCGGGTCCTGGGCGGTTGCGCTGTAGAGGGCCATGTAGGCGTAATGGATAAAGTCCTGGGTGTTGTCTGCGGCCCGGCGGTAGCGGGTCAGGTTGTCGTTCAGCCGGGTGAGGAAATCGGCAAGCAGGGCGGCAAAGATCTCCTGTTTGTTTGAAAAGTAGTTATAGAAGGTGCCCGCGGCCAGATTGGTGCGGCGAACAATGTCCCGGATGGTGGAGTTGTCATAGCCCCGCTCCCGAAAACATTCACGGGCGGCCTCCAGGATGGCCGTGCGGTTTCGTAGGCGGTTCTGCGCCCGTTTCCCGGTCGCCTGTTCTTTTGGTTGCAACTTATCCATGTCGGTATCCTGTCCCTGAATGCCTGTGACGCGTATAATTCCCCGTCCATTTACCTTGTGAACGTCGTTGGTATGCCCGAAGCAATGATCGCCAGTCCCGAACAGTCTCTTGATCCAGAGCGCGAACGCCGCCAGAAACTGGAGTTGAACAAGCTGCAGAAACGTCTGCGCCGCGAAGTCGGGCAGGCGATTGCCGATTTCTCGATGATTGAAGCCGGTGACAAAGTCATGTGCTGCCTCAGCGGCGGTAAAGACTCTTACGCCATGCTGGACATTCTGCTGAACCTGCAGAAAAGTGCACCGGTTTCGTTTGAGTTGATCGCTGTAAACCTCGATCAGAAGCAGCCCGGCTTCCCGGAGGAAGTGCTGCCCGAATACCTTGAGTCCATGGGTATCGAGTACCACATCATCGAGAAGGACACTTATAGCATTGTTAAGGAAAAAGTGCCTGAAGGGAAGACCACCTGCGGCCTGTGTTCCCGTCTACGTCGCGGAATTCTCTATAATTTCGCGGCCGAACATGGCGTCACCAAGATTGCCCTTGGCCATCATCGGGACGATCTTCTGGAAACCCTGTTCCTGAACATGTTCTATGGTGGCAAACTGAAATCCATGCCGCCGGTTCTGCACAGCGATGACGGCCGAAATACCGTGATCCGGCCGCTGGCGTTCAGCCGGGAGAAAGACATCGCGCGATACGCCGCCCTCAGGAACTTTCCGATTATTCCCTGTAACCTTTGCGGTTCCCAGGAAAACCTCCAGCGCCAGGTGATCAAGGACATGTTCCAGAGCTGGGACAAGCAGCACCCGGGGCGTCTGGAAACCATGTTCCGGGCCATGTGCAATGTTGAACCGTCCCATCTGGCGGATACCAACCTCTATGATTTTCGGGAGGGAAAGCGTCTGGGTGGCAAGCGTCAGGCGGTGCAGACCGCGGAACCGCAAGAGGAGGGCACGTTCGGGCGCCTGGATGTGCTGAACATCTGACTCTCGGCCAGATTCAGCCCAAATGCCCGACCAGTTGCTGGAAGGGCAGCGTCCAGAGGCCGAACAGGATCAGCAGGGCACCGGTGATTTTCCGGAATAGCCGGTGTGTCTTCAAACCCTGGATCCAGCCTGCGGCATAGCCTGTTGCCAGCATTGACGGCAGGGTTCCCAGCCCGAAAAACAGCATGGTCAATGCGGCAGAGCCCACGGTCGGCTGCAATGCTGCCCAGCCGAGGGTGCTGTACACCAGTCCACAGGGCAACCAGCCCCACAGAGCACCCAGGGCCAGCGCCTGGCCGCCATGATTGACCGGCAGTAAACGCCGGGTCAGGGGGGACAGTCGGGCCCAGACGGGGGCGCCAATCCGTTCGACATAGCGGATACCCTGCCACCACCGGGCCATGGACAAACCCATGAAGATCAACAGAATGCCTGCGAGGGTTCGCAGAACCAGGCCCGCCAGCGCCCACTGGCTGGCGGCAAAGGTGCTGGCCAGCGCTACCAGGGTGGCGATCAGAACATAGCTGCCGATGCGGCCGGCATTGAAGGCGAGCAGCATGGCAGACTGCCGCAGCCGGAAACCCTTGCCGACCGGCAGGGCCATGGAAAGCGACGCGCTGATGCCTCCGCACATGCCCAGGCAATGAGTGCTGCCGAGCAGGCCGATCAGAAAAGCACTCGGATAACTGAGGTATAGTTCCGGGCTCATTCTTTTCCGGCCTTCTCCTCTCCCGTGCCGGTTTCCTCGCGGTCATCGGATTGCTGAGTGGTGCCAGGTGTATCGGCCGGTTTATCAGTCCGGGCCTCGTCCGGGATCATGTCCTTGTCGTCATCGTAGAGTATCCGGTGGGCCGGACCCTCAAGGTCATCGTACTGGCCATTTTTTACCGCCCACGAAAACAGCCCAATGCCCAGCGCCACCAGTATGAGCATCAGCGGGACCAGGAACATCACAATTTGCACGGATTGATCCTCGCGAAAGAGAGTGTAGGGATACGTTATCAAGCTGGCGTCCGGGCGCCAACCAGGCCGTGGTCCGGAGTTTGTCGGGCCGGTGCCCGACCCAGCCTCAGTGCGTTAAGGACGACGACCAATGAGCTGACTGACATGCCCAGTGCCGCCAGCCAGGGCGGGACCAGGCCAGCCGCCGCCAGCGGCAGGGCGCAGGCATTATAGACGAGAGCCCACCAGAGATTCTGGCGGATAACCTTGCGGGTCTGGCGGCTGGTTTTCAGCGCTTCCACCAACTGTAACAGCTGGCCGTTGAGAAGTACCGCATCTGCCTTGAGCTGAGTCAGGTCTGCGGCTGATCCCATGGCCACCGAAATGCCCGCCCCGGCCATGGAGGGGAGGTCGTTCAGGCCATCGCCCACCATCATGATCTGACGCCCCTCGGCCTTCAGTTTTTCAAGTACCGCGAGCTTATCCTCCGGGGAGGCCTGGCCGATGGCTTCGTCAATCCCGAGCTCGCTGGCAACCTGGCTGACGTGGTCTGAGCGGTCCCCGCTCAGAAGCAGGGTGCGGATGCCTTCATCCTGTAGCGCCTTGATGGCGGAGCGGGCATCGTCACGGGGTTGGTCGTCCAGTCTGAAACAGGCCAGCCATTGCTGATCAGAGGCCAGCCATATTTCCATTCCCCGGTGTTGCCCGGTATCCGGACATGGCACCGTTATGTATTGTTCTACAAACCCCCGATGGCCGATATACAGTGAGCGATCCTGCAACCTGCCAGACAGCCCGCCACCGAGGTGGTTCTGAACCTGCTCGACAGGTGCAGCGGCGCGTTTTTGAAAAACCCTGGCAATGGGGTGCTCGGAGTATTGCTCCAGCCCCGCTGCGAGCTGCAGGCAGGCTTGTTGGTCCATGTTTCCGATGACCTCGGTTGCCACCAGGCTCAGTTCGCCCCGGGTCAGCGTGCCGGTTTTATCAAACACCACGGTGTCGACGGTGTTCATGGACTCCAGGGTATGTCCCCGGGTGGGCAGAAAACCCAGGCGCCGGAGCTTGACGGTCGCCGAGGTAATGGCTGTGGGTGTGGCAAGCGACAACGCACAGGGACAGGTCACGACGAGTACGGACAGAGTGATGTCGAAGGCGTTATCCGAGCCGGCCAGCCACCAGCCAAGCCAGACGATGGGTGCCAGGATGAGTACCCGGCTGACGAACTTGCCCGCCATCCGGTCAGCCATCCGCGCGACCCGGGGCTTTTCCGCCTGAACCCGGTCCAGAACCCGCAGAATGCCCGAAAGGCGTGTCTGGGCGCCGGCTTTAGTGACCCGGACATCCAGCGGGTTTTCGCCGTTGATGCTCCCGGCATGCACCGGGTCCCCGGGATACCGGGTCTCCGGGAGATACTCGCCGGTGAGCGCGGCCTCGTTGAGAGTGGACTGGCCACGGACAATGTCGCCGTCAATAGGCAGCGTTTCGCCCGGTCGCACACGGATGATATCCCCCGGCCTTACCTGATGCGCCGGGACGATTGTCGACTCATCACCGGTCACCAGCGTGGCAACTGTCGGCTGGAAGCCGGCCAGCGCGTTGCCTGTGAGGCCTGCGCGGTAGCGGGCCTGAACTTCGACGTACCGCCCGAGAAGCAGGAAGAAAGTGAACATGCACACGGACTCGAAGTACACCTCATCGCCACCAACGACCGTTACCCAGGCACTGGCGAGGTAGGCCAGACCAATGGCTATGGCCACCGGCACATCCATTGTCAGGTGCCGGCTGAGAACATCACGCCGGGCATTCCGGAAAAACGGTGCGGCACTGTAGAAAACCACCGGCGTGGCCACCAGCAGGCTGAACCAGCGGAAAAAGCTGACAAACTGGGGGGACAGGTCGTTGACCATCTCAAAATACAGGGGGAACGCCAGCATCATGCTCTGGAAGGAGCCAATGCCGGCAATTGCCAAGCGGATCAGCATGGAGCGATGCTCCGCCTTGAGCGCCCGTTCGGCTTCGTCCGCTTGATAGGGTCGGGCAGTGTATCCCAACTCATGGATGGCGATCAGAAGGTCGCTCAGTGGCGCCTGATCCCGGGACCAAACCAGTCTCGCCCGCTGGGTGCTGTGATTCACCGAGAAGGAGACCACTCCCGGTTGCTGCTTCATGTGGTTTTCCAGTAGCCAGATACAGGCCGCGCAGGTAATACCACCGATCAGTAGCTGGGCCTCCTGGGCGCCTTTCACCGATGCAACAAATGAGGTCTGTACCAGTGGGTGATCCATCTCTCTCAAGCGGGAGACCTCAGGGGCAGTCAACTGCCTCGGGGTAACCGCGGGCTCTGTCCGGAAATCGTAAAAACCGGTCAGCCCCTCGTTCTGGATGGTCTGGCACACCGCCTTGCAGCCCTGGCAGCAAAAATGGCGGGTTTTGCCGCCGAGCTCAAGGGTAATGGGCGGCTCACCGTCGGCCGGTTCGCCGCAATGAAAGCAATTCGGGGTGGTGGTCAACCTTGGGCATACTCCGCAGCTTTGACCGTAATGCCACTTTTCGAGGGAAGCCAGGTTTCGCCTTTCAGTCGCCATTCATTGGCCGGCCCCCTAAGATCGTAGTACCAGCGGCCCTTGATGTCTTCATGGAGCTGACCCACGAACTTGCCCGGGGCAACCTGCCGGAACTGGACGGTACGGTCCCGGTTCGCAAGTGTGGGGTGAAACAGGTTGAGGACAAGGTAGGGGAAGTCCGCAGGGCCATCATCGGTGCTCAGATTGATGGTGACGTTCCGCTCGTCGAAATCGATCTGGGCCTGCATGCCCAGGTCTGCCGCCTTCTCATCCCGGGCGATGGACATGTTGATGCCCCGGCCCTGCTTGGACCAGTCGTCCGTCACCAGGGAATTGTCCATGTTCATGGAAATCGTAATCGCAATGCTGCAATAAACGATGGATGCTGCCGGGAACATGATCAGAAACCAGAGCCAGGGCTGGCGGTACCAGGGGCTCACCGGTGCTTCATCAGTCATAAATCACTATCTCGCTTAAAAAGTTGGAGTCGTTGCCACATGATGGATCAGTCCGTTGGACCCACAAACCGGCTTTCAGTTTCAAGGGTCAGCGACGGATCAGTCTCCGAATGCGCCCTGAACAGGATTTCGGTATTGGATTCCTCAATGGACTCCGGCGGCACGTCAACGACCGTAGGCAATGACCGGTTCTCTCCGCTTTCGACGGTGACACTGGTTTCAGTCAGAATCCGGATGTCCTCCATGCCGCTCACTGACAGGGAGAAGGTCTGTGGCACTTCCGACATGTTGGAAATTTTCAGGGTATAGGAGTTCTCAATCCGGCCTTCGCCATTGAAGCTGTAGAGGGCGCCGCGGTCGCGCAATACATCCAGTTGGGCCGGAACCCGGGTGGCAATGATGAAAATGGTCGCCGCAATCATCAATGAGAGCACGGCACCGTACCCGAAGGTACGTGGCCTCAGAAGCTTCGATGGCTTACCTTCCAGTTCGTTCTCGGTGGTATACCGGATCAGGCCCCTGGGGTAATTCATCTTGTCCATGATCTCATCGCAGGCATCGATGCACAGTGCGCAGCCGATGCATTCGTATTGCAATCCGTCACGAATATCAATGCCCGTAGGGCAAACCTGTACGCATTGGCCGCAGTCAATGCAGTCGCCCAGTCCGACTTCGGCAGGATCAACCTCTTTCTTCCGCCCGCCTCTTGGCTCACCGCGGTTGGGGTCATAGGAAACCACCCGGGTGTTCGGGTCAAACATGACCGACTGGAATCGGGCATAGGGGCACATGTAGAGGCAGACCTGTTCGCGCATCCAGCCTGCGTTCAGGTAGGTGGCCACGGTGAAAAAGCCCACCCAGAAGTAGGCCCAGCCATTGGCCTGAAGGGTGAAAACATCCGCAAGTAGTTCCCGTATAGGATAGAAATAGCCGACGAACGTCAGCCCGGTAGCCAGTGCAATCAGTAGCCAGACCGCGTGCTTGGCGGACTTCTTGAAGATTTTCTCGGCCGAGCGGGGCGCCTTGTCGAGCTTCATCCGCTTGTTTCGGCTGCCTTCAATGCGTTCTTCCACCCACATGAAGATGAATGTCCAGACCGTTTGTGGACAGGTGTAGCCGCACCAGACCCGGCCGAACAGCGTGGTAATGAAGAACAGGCCAAACGCCGCGATGATCAGCATGCCCGACAGCAGGAAAAAGTCTTTCGGGTAGAACGTCATGCCATAGAGGTGGAACTCCCGGGCGGGAAGATCAAAGTGAATCAGCGGTTGACCGTCCAGAGTGAACCAGACGAACGCAAAGTACATGCCCATGAGCGCAAGCAGGCTGACATTCCGGATCCGCTGGAAGAAGCCTTTCACTTCCTTGACGTAGATCTTCTTGCGGCTGGCGTATAGCTCGACGTTTCCGGATTTGTTGTTTTTGTCGGAGGGGTCAGAGGATGGGTCAATCTGTTTGACCGGGATCTCACTGCTCATCGTTACCTCCAGATGAAAATGGTGTGGGGCGGCCGCCCCGGAGACTGCTGATCCTTTCAAGCCTGTGCCCGCAGGGCAGACACAGGGTTGAAAAGACCGAACCGGGGATAGACCCCGGTCGGGTGATTCAGTTTGACAGGCTGTATACGTAAGCAGCCAGTATCTGAATCTGGTCGTCTGAGAGGCGACCTTCCTGAGCGGGCATCTGGTTCTGACGGCCGTTCATCACGGTTTCCTTGATCCAGTCGTAGGTCGAGCCGTAAAGCCAGGTGTTGTCGGTCAGGTTGGGCGCGCCGATGGCATTGTTGCCTTTGGCGTTGGGGCCGTGACAGGCCGAACACGCCTGGGCGAAGATCTGCTTGCCGGCTTTTGCAGCCTCGGCATCCTTTGCCCGGCCGCTGAAGCTCAGAACGTAGTTGACGACCTGGTCAACCTGCTCATTGGTCATGTTTGGCATCACGCCTTTAGCGGGCATGTTGGCAATTCGGCCATTGTGCAGGGTTGTCAGGATGGCTTCGGGGGTTCCACCGTGCAGCCAGTCATCGTCGGTCAGGTTGGGGAAACCAACCTGGCCACGCGCAGCAGAACCGTGGCAGACAGCACAGTTGTTGGCAAACAGGCGCTGGCCGATCTTCATCGCATCGCCGTTTTCGGCCAGTTGCGGAACCGGCGTCTGACCAAATTGTGCGTAGATCTCTCCATATTTTTCCTCAGCGGCGGCAACTTCCGCTTGCCACTGATTGTGGGAGGTCCAGCCCAGCAGGCCTTTCCAGTTGCCAAGGCCGGGATACAGAGCGAGGTAGCCAAGTGCGAAAACACAGGTAGCGATGAACAGATAGAACCACCACTTGGGAAGGGGGTTATCATATTCCTCAATGCCATCAAAGGAATGGCCCATGGTGCGGTCGGTTTCGCTATCGGTCGGCTGGCTTTTACGGGTTGCCCAAAGCAGCCACCAGCAGCCAAAAACGGTACCAAGCACGATCACGCTGACCCAGATGCTCCAGAAGGTACTCATTGTTTTTTCTCCGTTTTTTCCTGTTCGAGCGTACGCTGCTCCACGTCGTCATCTTCGAAGATCAGGTGGGCTGCTTCATCGTTGGCCTTCTTGCGATGGGCGCTGTACGCCCACCAGACGATTCCAAAAAAAACCGCCATTACCAGAAGCGTGTGAATGCCGCGCAACTCATTAATATCCATGGGTTCACCGTTTTTCTGAAATCACCGTACCCAGCTGCTGCAGGTAGGCGACCAGAGCTTGAATTTCAAATTTGCCTTTAACCTCAGCGGCTGCATTGGCAATCTGCTCGTCGGTGTAGGGCACGCCCAGGGTCTGGAGGGTCTCCAGCTTTTCGGCGGTCTGGGTGAAGTCCACCCTATCCTCGAACAACCAGGGGAACGCCGGCATGTTCGATTCGGGCACCACGCTGCGTGGGTTGTAAAGGTGCTGACGGTGCCAGGCGTCGGAATAACGCCCGCCGACGCGCGCTAGATCAGGGCCGGTGCGCTTGGAGCCCCACAGGAACGGCCGGTCGTATACGAACTCACCCGCAACGGAGTAGTGGCCATAGCGCTCGGTTTCCGCACGGAACGGACGGATCTGCTGGGTATGGCACACGTGGCAGCCTTCACGGATGTAGATGTCCCGACCTTCCAGCTCGAGCGCTGACAGAGGCTCGAGGCCCTCAATTGGCTCATTCACGCTCTTCAGGAAGAACAGGGGCACTACTTCGGCCAGAAAGCCACCACTGATGGTCAGGATGATCAGTACGATCATCAGGCCGATATTCTTTTCAACTATTTCGTGTTTCATCTGATCTCTCTCCCGTTACGCCGGCTGTGTTGCCGCGTTGTCCTGCGCAACCGCATCTTTCTGGCGTACGGTCATGTAGACGTTGTAAGCCATAACAAGCATACCGCTCAGGAAGATTACGCCACCGACGAAGCGGACGAAGTAACCCGGATATGAAGCTTCCAGGGCTTCGACGAAGCTGTAGGTCAACGTGCCGTCTTCGTTGACAGCACGCCACATCAGGCCCTGCATGATGCCGTTAACCCACATGGCAACGATGTAAAGCACGGTACCAACAGTGGCGAGCCAGAAGTGAATGTTGATCAGGCTGGTGCTGTACATCGCCCGGAGACCCCAGAGCTTCGGAACCAGATGATAAATTGCGCCGATACTGATCATGGCTACCCAGCCCAGAGCGCCGGAGTGGACGTGGCCGATGGTCCAGTCCGTGTTGTGGGACAGGGCGTTTACGGTCTTGATGGCCATCATCGGGCCTTCAAAGGTGGACATGCCGTAGAACGACAGGGAGACCACCAGGAACCGCAGGATAGGGTCGGTGCGGAGTTTATGCCAGGCACCTGACAGGGTCATCATGCCGTTGATCATGCCGCCCCAGGAAGGCGCCAGCAGAATCAGGGACATAACCATACCCGCGGTCTGTGCCCAGTCCGGCAGAGCAGAGTAATGCAGGTGGTGGCCACCGGCCCAGACATAGGTGGCAATCAGCGCCCAGAAGTGAACGATGGACAACCGGTAGGAATAGACGGGACGGTTGGCCTGCTTTGGCACGAAATAGTACATCATGCCGAGGAAGCCCGCGGTCAGGAAAAAACCTACCGCATTGTGGCCCCACCACCATTGCATCATGGCGTCGGTGACACCGGCGTAGGCCGAATAGGACTTGAAGGCGCCGGCCGGCAGGGCCAGGTTGTTACCGATATGCAGAACGGCAACGGTAATGATGAATGCGCCATAGAACCAGTTCGCCACGTAAATGTGTGGCGTACTGCGTTTCATGATTGTTCCGAAGAACACCAGAGCGTAGGCTACCCAGACAACAGCGATGGCAATATCGATGGGCCATTCCAGTTCGGCGTATTCCTTGGACGAGGTCAGACCCTGCGGCAGGGTGATGATGGCACCGACCAGAATCGCCTGCCAGCCCCAGAACGTGAAGGCCGCCAGACCATCCGAAATAAGCCGTGCCTGACACGTCCGTTGAACAACGTAGTAGGAAGTGGCAAACAACGCTGAACCGCCGAATCCGAAGATTACCAGGTTAGTGTGCAGGGGGCGGAGACGACCAAAGTGCGTCCAGGGCATATCCAGGTTCATCGATGGCCAGACAAGCTGGGACGCGATCAACACGCCCATTCCCATGCCAACAATGCCCCAGACTACCGTCATGATGGCGAACTGCCTCACCACCTTATAGTTATATGTCAGGTTTGCATCTACTGTGCTCATAGCCTTACCAATGGGTTTAAAGTGGGGAAATATGCGGTCGCAAGTATGGAGAAACCATTAGCTGTTTGCAATGACTCAGGTCAACTCCTGACATCCGTCAAATGCGCCGAAATCAGCAACATGGCTTCCTTTTTCAAGGCGTTATTGGAGTTGTTTACCACGTGGAATCTTTGTTGCCTGGGGAGGAATGATAAACCCGTAAACCGCCGAGGTGAATTCTGTGAGGTTGATCAAGATCAAAGGTTGTGGGAATAGTGAGAATATTACACTGATTCTTGCGCACGGTGCCGGTGCTCCGGCGGATTCGCCCTTCATGGAGGCGCTCGCCAATGCTCTGAAAGCAGAGGGAATTACCACGGTCCGGTTTGAGTTCCCCTACATGCAGAAGCGTCGGGCCGATGGCAAAAAGCGACCGCCAGACCGGCAGGTTGTGTTGCTGGAGCACTTTTCCCTGCTGGTCGATGAGATGCGTGCAGAGCTGGGCGATGGTGGCCGGTTGTTGGTTGGCGGCAAATCCATGGGAGGGCGAATGGCCAGTCTTCTGGCCAGCCAGCGGGACGGTATCGATGGTGTCGCTTGTTACGGATACCCCTTCCATCCGCCGGGAAAGCCGGAGCAATGGCGTACCGGCCACTTCCATGAGGTGAGATCGCCAGCGCTGATTGTGCAGGGAACCCGTGATCCGTTTGGCAAGCCTGACGAAATGGTCGGCCATGAACAGGCGCTCGGATTCGTAAGGTTACGCTGGCTGGAGGGGGGCAACCACGATTTTCAGCCACTCAAGCGCCAACAGCTCACCTGGCGGGACCTGTTGGCCACCGCTGCCAGGGAAACACGGATTTTCATTGATGAATTTGTGACATCCTGAGGGACTGGCACATAGTGCCCTTATGCTTCGGTGGCTTGAGACAGCAGGGCACAGTTACGGCCCTCAGTTTTCGCCGCGTAGAGTGCTTCGTCTGCCCGCTCGAAAAGTTGGTCCTGGTTTTCGCCGGCGGCCAGGGAGGCGATGCCCGCGCTGAGGGTGATCCGCACCTCGGTGCCATCCGGTGCCGTTAAGGGTGTGTTGGCGATGTCGGCCAGCAACGCGTTACAGACGTTTCTTGCGCCAGAGGCGTCGGTTCCCGGTAGCAGGAGTGCAAACTCCTCGCCACCAAAGCGGATCGCAATATCCCGCGGGCGCTTCACATGGCGGCTCAGCATTTCTGCAATAAACTGAAGGCAGGTATCACCAAAGCTGTGACCCCAGGTATCGTTGATTCTCTTGAAATGATCCGCATCCACCAGAGCAAGGCTCAACGTGTGGCCTGTCCGGCGTGCTTCGGCACACAGTTCGGGGAAAATGGTATCCAGGTGCCGCCGGTTGTGCAGTCCCGTCAGGGCATCGTTCAGACTGAGGGTTGACAGCTTCCGGTTGGCCTTTTCCAGCTCCCGCATGGTGCTCCTGAGCTGTGCGGTGCGCTCGTGAACCTTGAATTCGAGCTCGGTCCGGGCATTGTGTTCCACCGCCAGCAGTTTTTCGTTGAGCAGGCGCCAACGCTGCACCATCGCGTAGTTGAGCAGAATGACCTGCCCGCCGACGGCAATTTGCATCAGCGCCTCCCTGGCCAGGAAGTCAGTGAGGTAGCCGAATGCTGCCAGCGCGTAAATCAGGCCGCCAATCAGCATGACCAGCCAGGCAAGCAGGTACCAGAGCGCTGGCTGATAACCCTGTTTCCAGCGAATGGCCGCAATGATGAAAAGGCTTGAGATGACTGCGAGTGTCAACACTGTGTTCAGCAGGATGGTTTTGCTGTAGGGCAGAACGAATGTCAGAGCGAGGAACCCGACGCATAGCCAGGCCTGGGTTTTAAGCGCGGTTTCCGAGGTGGTTCCGGGCGAGACGTCCAGAAATGAGCGGCCAAAAAGTGTCATGGCCAAGGCACAGAGAGACAACGAAAGCGGAATGGAGGTATTGGCAAGGTCGGTACTGTTTGACCAGAAATACTGATTGGCAAAGCCGCCCATCGCAAACAGGAAGAGCCCCAGGGCAGCCATGTAGAAGGCATTGTAAAAGTAGTATACCGTGCCGGAACTGAAGAACAGCAGCAGATTGAATACGGCGAACACCAGAAGTGCCCCGTAAAACAGCCCGTGGGCCAGTGTCAGGTGATTGCTGCCGGCAATGATTTCGGCAGGTGTTTCCAGGCTTAGAGGAACATTCAGGGCACCGCTGCTGTGAACTCTCAGAGTAATCGAGTGGGTCTCGCCTGCATCCAGAGTGACCGGCAGAAGAAAATACCGGTAGTCTATTCCCCGGGAGGAAAACGGGTGTTGATCACCGGTTACAAGAGACTCTGTAGTATCATGCCCTGTTTGCCAGAAGGTGATCTCATCCAGCAGCGGGTAATCCAGCTTCAGGTACCAGAGGCTTCGATGAGCCCCCGAGTTGCGGATGTGCAGATGCACCCAGTAAACCGACCGGGTGGCGCTGAAAACCAGGTCCCGGCCGTGGGCCGGAGTCCAGGCCAGATCCTCGGGAAGCTGCCCGGGTTCGGAAGCGTCATAGGCGGGTTCGCCGGGGGGCGCACTGTAAAAACAGACGTACTGCATCAGTGAATGGCGGGCACCGCTGTCTGTTGCATCGAGGGTTTGGCAGCCGATACGCAGTGACCCTGGATCAGGCGTGGCCAGGGCGGGAAAGAGTACAAGGCTCAGGACAATAAACATGCGCAAAACAGGCGACATTCGGCACTTCCCGCTGATATCAGATGTGGAAGTGTAGCCAGAGAAGACAACCGGCACTGTTAAACAGATTCAACTTTTGCGGGTTGTCATTCGGCCCGCCAACTTCGGGTAGTCCATGGAACAGATTCTGCTTTTTTGCCGGCCGGGCTTTGAAATCGAGGCCGGCCGTGAAGTAACCGATGCGGCCGCGGGTGAAGGTATTTTCGGATTCTTCGAGCCTGAAAAGGACCGTGGCCTGGTTCGTTTCTATCCCTCGGCTCCGGAAACCGCCGATGAGCTGATGGCGCGCCTGTGCCTGGAGGATCTGGTGTTTGTCCGGGACTGGTTTGTGGTGCTCGGAGAAATCGATCTTCCCGGGGCGGATCGGGTAAGTGCCATCATTGAGGGCCTGACGGAACTGGGGCGGGGGTTTCCGGGCTGCGCGCGTGTGGAAATCCGGGTGCCGGAAAACAATGCCGATAGTGATCTTGGCAACTTCGCCCGGAAGTGGGTGTCTCCACTCTCCAGGGGCTTGCGCGGCGCCGGCTTGTTGAAAGCAGACCAGAACCTGCCCGCACCGGCCCGCCTCGAGGTGTTGTTGCCGGATTTTTCCCGTGCGGTCGTGGGGTTCAGTCTCGCTACCAATCGGGCCCGCTTCGTGGGGGGGATTCCGCGACTGCGGTTGCCGGCGTCAGCACCCAGCCGCTCGGCGCTGAAGCTCGAGGAAGCCTGGAAGGTCTTCCTGCCGCCTGACCAGGAACTCGAGTATCTGGGTGGTGGCAAAAAAGCCGCGGATCTGGGCGCTGCTCCGGGTGGCTGGACCTGGCAACTGGTGCGCCAGGGCATGCTGGTGAGCGCTGTGGATAACGGGCCGATGAATCCGGAACTGATGGCCACCGGGCAGGTTGAGCACGTAGTGGCAGATGGCTATGGATGGCGGCCAAAGCGTGGTATTGACTGGATGGTCTGCGATATCGTGGATCAGCCCAGAAAGACCGCAAGGCTTGCGGTTAGCTGGCTTGCCGAGGGCCTCTGTCGCTACACCGTTTTCAACCTCAAGCTGCCAATGAAGAAGCGTTATGATGAGTGGCTGGTCTGCCAGGAAATTCTGGTGAACGGATTAAGGGAGGCGGGCATCGGATTTCGCCTCAGGGCCCGCCATCTCTATCATGATCGCGAGGAAATCACCTGCTTTATCGAGCGAACGGGTTAAGCGACAGTTTGCTCCAACACCGTGATCTTCTCGTCCTGATCCAGCATGGGAATCAGTTCCGCCATAAGGTCGTGTCGTTCCTCGGAGTGGTACCACCGGTCCCAGTCGGCCTCGGATCGCCAGTTGGCAAGAATAAACCGGTGATCAGGGTCATGTTGGTCGATCAGGGCTTCCCCGGAAATGAACCCGGGGGCGTTGACAGCTCTCTGGAGAATGATGCGCGAGCGTTCCGCGTAGGCTGTCTCCAGTGACTCAGCAATATGACGTTCGATGAGAACCCGGATCATGGCCGACCTCCATATGTTTAAACTGCCATAATCAATAATTTAGCATGTATTTACGAAAAATCAGGTCAAATGACAGGAGACAGGGTGTGAGTGCATCTGATTACGACGTTGAACTGGACGCCCGGGGCCTTTTCTGCCCTGAGCCGGTGATGATGCTGCACAACCGCATAAATGATGTGGAGCCGGGCGGCATCCTGCGGGTTATCGCCACGGACCCGTCCACAACCCGGGATATTCCCAGGTTTTGTCAGTTCCTGGGCCATGAGCTGGTCAGCCATCAGGCGTCCGATGACCTGTTCATCTACCTGATACGACGGGCCGAGTGATCACGGCGTCAGACGTTCGGGCTCACTTCCCGCAGGTGGCTGAGGAATTCCTCACGGTCCATCTCGCCGAGCACCCGTAGTTGAGTCAGCTCCTCGCCCTTGCTGCTGTAAAACAGGATAGCCGGCGGTCCGAACAGGCCCAGCTCATTCAGTAGCGCCTGCTGCTCCGGGGTGTTACCGGTCATGTCGATCTGTAGCAGGGTGTAGGGCGCCAGTGCCTGGATGACATCCGGCTTGCTGAACACGTTGCGTTCCATGACCTTGCAGGAAATGCACCAGTCGGCATAGAAATCCAGCATCACCGGGCGGCCTTGCTCCCGGGCCTGCCGGAGCATGGCTCGGATCCGGGCGGGCTGTTCCACCCGCTGAAAACCCGCGTGCTGGGTCTCGATGGGGCCCGCGAAGGCGGTGGCGGTTCCCGCGGTAAAGGGGGCCAGCGGTTTGAACGGGTCGTTGGCGCCACTGGCGGCGCCGGCAAGCAGGGCCAGCCCGTAGGCGAACAGCACCAGACCGAGCCCCTTGCGAGTGCGCTCCCAGCCAGCCTTCGCAGCATCAAAGGCGCCGAGCTGAACGCCGGTAACCGCGATCAGCAGCCCCCAGAGCGTCAGTGTCAGCCAGGCCGGCACCAGGCGTTCCATCAGCCAGATCGCAACCGCCAGTAACATAACGCCGTAGAAGTGTTTGACTGCGGTCATCCAGTGCCCGGTGGTTGGCAGCAGTTTTCGGCCACCGACCGCCACCAGGATCAGTGGAATACCCATGCCGAGTCCCAGGGAGAAAAGCGCAACGCCGCCGATCACCGCGTCCTGGGTGCTGGAAATGTAAAGCAGGCTGCCGGCCAGTGGAGCCGAGACGCAGGGAGATACGATCAGTGCAGACAGCGCTCCGATACCGAATATGCTGGCCACCCTGGAGCCAGTCAGACGGTGGCTGGCATTGTTGAGCGATTCGCGGATAAACCGGGGTAGCTGAATCTCGAACAGATCGAACATGGAGAGCGCGAATATCACGAACATCAGGGCGAAAACGCTCAGCACCCAGGGCGACTGCAGTTGTGCCTGCAGGTTGAAGCTGGCGCCGAGCAGGCCTGTCAGCACCCCGGCTGCGGCATAAGTCAGCGCCATGCCCAGAACATAGCTGCTGGAAAGAAACAGCGCGTGACTGGTCGTCGGGGTATTCCTGCCGGAAACCAGCGATGAAATAATCGGGACCATGGGCAATACGCAGGGCGTAAAGGTCAGCCCCAGTCCAAGGAGCAGAAAAACGCCCGCAATCACGAGGGTGGACTGCGCCTTGAGGAAACCGGCCAGGCCCGTCGCGGTCTCGGTGTTCACCGGTCCCTGGGCGGTCGTCTGTTGCAACCCTCCGGAGGCCGCCGCCCGGGATGCTTCGCCACCGTTACCCTGATAAAAAAGAACATCTCTGGTCTGCGGTGGATAGCACAGGCCGGCCTTGGCGCAACCCTGATAGGTTACCTGGAGTTCGGCTTCCCGGACGCCCGCGGGCAAGGTGACGGGGACCCGGGCCTGGATCGGGTCAAAAAATACTGTGGATTTGCCAAAATACTCGTCTTCAATTGCAGAGCCGGTGCTGGAGAACACAGGGTTGCCGATATCAACGGTCGGATCGGCGCTACTGATGCTGATCCGTTCACGATAGAGATAGTGGCCCGGGGTAATATCCCAGGACAGGATCACGCCGTCTTCGCCGATGCTGGAACTGAATGGCAGTGCTTCGTCAACTGGCAGAAAACCACTGTTCTGGCCGCCAAAACTGCCCTGGCCGCCAAAGAGGGAGCCCGAGGTGCTGCCGAGTGCCCAGGCGGGAGTGGCGGCGACAAGACACACGGCGAGTGCCAGGATAAGATTCAGTGGGTTCGCCGCTCTGTGGCGTTTCAGCTTCGTTACTGCAGAGAAAGCCGTCATTGCTCGTAAAGGTTCCCGGTTGGTGTCTGGTTCAGGTGGACTGTCAGGGTGCCGGTGCCACCGTGCTGGCGGTTTGTTGCGCGAGCAGTGGACACGGAGGCCCCGCCAAAGTTCCCTCTGGTATTGAAGGCGGTAAAGTCGCACAATAGCCACCCAATGAAGCACAGCCCGAATGATCTTATCATGCTGTTTAATGACCTGTTTCGGGAAGCATACCGGACAGTTCTGGTCAAAGGCAGCGATGAACCTGAATATCTGCCTGCGGGCGGACCGGAAGGCCTTGCCCGGGTTGTGTTTGCTCACGGTTATTATGCCAGTGCTTTGCATGAGATAAGCCACTGGTGTATTGCTGGTGAGCACCGGCGCACTCTGCACGACTATGGTTACTGGTACTGCCCGGATGGCCGCACATTGCAGCAGCAACTCGCCTTCGAACAGGTTGAGGTGAAACCCCAGGCCATCGAATGGCTATTTTCCGTGGCTGCAGGCTTTCGTTTTCATATCAGTGTGGACAACCTCTTCGGAGCCGGCGCTGCCAATGAAGTTCGCTTCCGCCAGAATGTGCGTGACAGGGCGGGTGCGTATCTGGAACGGGGGTTGCCGCCCCGGGCGCAGTCTTTTTTTGAATCGCTGGCAACATTTTACGGTAGCGGAGCAACACTCGAAGCGCGCTGGCAGGAAGACGCCCGGCGCATCGCTCCGGACCATTATGCATCAGGACATCCGCAGGAAAACTGAGACTCTATGACATCTGACCCAAAACACACCGGCGACCTCAGGTTCAGCGAGCTGAACCTGGACAAGCGTTTGCTGGATGCGATAACGGCCATTGGTTTTGAATACTGCACACCCATCCAGGCGGAAACCCTGCCGTGGACACTGGCCTGTGAGGATCTCATCGGCCAGGCCCAGACCGGCACTGGTAAAACCGCAGCGTTTCTGATCACGGCGATTCAGAGCCTGCTGGAAACCCCCATTCCCGAAAACGACCGGTTTGCTTCGGAGCCCCGGGTTCTGGCCCTGGCGCCCACCCGTGAGCTTGCCATGCAGATTGCCAAGGATGCCGAGCAGTTGTGCCAGCATACCGGCCACAATGTGGTAACGGTTGTGGGCGGAATGAACTACGACAAGCAGCGGGATCAGTTGCAGAACGAGATCGTCGACATTCTGGTGGCCACGCCCGGCCGCCTGATTGATTTTCTTGGCTCCCAGGACGTATTCCTCGATCAGCTTGATATCCTGATCCTGGATGAAGCCGACCGTATGCTCGATATGGGCTTCATCCCCGATGTGAAGCGAATTATCCGCAAATGCACGCCCAAGGATGAGCGCCAGACGCTGCTGTTCAGTGCCACCTTCAATCAGGACGTGCTCAACCTTGCGTCCATGTGGACCAGCAATGCCGAATTCGTGGAGATCGAGCCCGAGCAGAAAACCGCCGAGCGGGTGGAGCAGACCGTCTACCTGGTAGGCGACGACGAAAAGCTGCCGGTGCTGGTGAACTTCCTGAAACGGCCGGAAGTGGAAAAGGCGCTGGTGTTTGCCAATCGGCGTGATCAGTGCCGAGATCTTGAGGAAGACCTCCGGAACCAGGGCGTGAAGGTGGCCCTGATGTCGGGCGAGATTGCCCAGAACAAACGCCTCAAGACGCTGGACCAGTTCAAGAAGGGCAGTATCCAGGTGCTGGTCGCCACCGATGTCGCTGGCCGGGGCATCCATGTGAACGGCGTAACCCACGTGTTCAACTACAATCTTCCGGAAAACGCCGAGGACTACGTGCATCGCATCGGCCGTACCGGCAGGGCCGGGAAACACGGGGTCTCCATAAGTTTTGCCGGTGAGGATGACTCCTTCTCGCTGCCAGCCATCGAGTCCTATATCAGCCAGAAGCTGAAAACCGCCGTGCCGGATGAAGCGCTGATGGTGCCCATGGACAACCCGCCCATTACCCGCAAGCGGGGCCGTCGTCCTCAGGGGCAGGGCGGACGCGGTGGTCCGGGCGGCCGCAACCAGCGTCAGCGCCGGAACTGACAGGGCCAGGCTCGATTATGCTGATCGTGGCAGACGAAAACATTCCGTTACTGGACGAATTTTTCGGCGATATCGGTGAGATTCGCCGAGTTGCCGGCCGCTCCATGACCGCCGGGGATCTTCGGGATGCCGATGTCCTGCTGGTGCGCTCCGTTACCCGGGTCAACCGCGAGCTGCTGGACGGCAGTCGGGTGCGCTTCGTGGGTACCGCGACCATTGGCACCGACCACGTGGATCTGGACTGGCTTGAACGCCAGGGTATCCGGTTTTCGGCTGCGCCTGGTTGCAATGCCAACAGTGTTGCCGAGTACGTGCTATCGGTATTGTCGCTTTATGCCGAGAAGCGGGGTCTGGACGACTGGTCGCAGTTGACGGTCGGTATCGTCGGCGTGGGTAACGTCGGTGGCGAGCTGGCGCGCAGGCTCAAAAGACTCGGTTTTGACGTGCGGCTTTGCGACCCGCCACGGGCAGAAAGCGAAGACCAGGGCTCGGCATTTGTCACCCTCGCACAGGCCATGAAGTGCGATGTAGTTACCCTGCATACACCGCTGACCCGCCAGGGTAGCCATCCGACGTTCCATATGGTTGGCCAGCAGGCGCTGGATGGCCTGGGCGAAAGCCAGCTGCTTATCAACTCGGGGCGAGGTGAGGTGATTGACTCGGCCGCGCTGCTGACCCGCCTCGGGCGCGGACATGCGCCCACCGTGGCGCTGGATGTCTGGGAACAGGAGCCGCGGGTCGATCCTGGCCTCCTTGATCAGGTATGGCTGGCAACACCGCATATCGCCGGGTACAGCCTGGAGGGAAAGGTACAGGGGACCGAAATGATTTACCGGGCACTGAGTCGGTCGCTGGGTTTGCCGGTTCGCAAAACGGCGAACCAGTTTCTGCCGGAACCCGCCCTCAGCACGCTCTCTTTCACCCGCTCTGCCAGTGAAGTAGAGGCCACCCGCATTGCACTGCGAGCCGGCTACGATCCCCGCCGGGACGATACCCGGTTCCGGCATGCCATGACCGGTTCGGTTGAGGAGCGGGCCGCGGCTTTCGATCGGCTTCGCCGGCACTACCCGGTACGCCGGGAGAATTCCAGCCTGGAGATCCGGTTTGAGGGTGCGAATAAAGCGCTCCGGGACCGTTTTCAGGCAATGGGCTTCAAGCTGACATCCTGACCGGTGATGGTGCCAGGAAAGAAAACAAAGAAACCGGGGCGCTGCCCCGGTTTCTTTGTTACAGCTTTGCGCTCTGCAAGGCCTGTATACGGACGTCCAGCGGAGGGTGGGTCATGAAGAGCGCGCTTAATCCGCCCCGGGCACCGCGATTGATACCGAACGCCTGCAGGGTGTCGGGCATCTGGTCCGGGACTTCGCTTTCCTGCTTGAGCCGTGCCAGCGCACTGATCATTGCTGAACGTCCGGCCAGCTGGGCTCCTGCGATGTCGGCCCGGAATTCCCGGCGGCGTGAGAACCAGAACACAATGGTACTGGCCAGTATGCCCAGTACGATCTCGGCCACGATACTGACCGCAAAAAAGCCGAAGCCGTGACCATTTTCATTCCTGAACACCACCCGGTCCACCAGCGAGCCGATTACCCGGGAGGCGAATATCACGAAGGTATTCACCACGCCCTGAATCAACGCCAGGGTCACCATGTCGCCGTTGGCGACGTGTCCAATTTCATGGCCAAGCACCGCCCGGATCTCGTCTTTGTTGAAACGTTGCAGAAGGCCTTCGCTGACGGCAACCAGTGCGCTGTTCCTGTTCCATCCGGTTGCGAAAGCGTTGGACTGCGAGGCCGGAAAGATGGCCACCTCCGGCATGCCGATGCCCGCATTTTTAGCCAGTTCGGCGATGGTTTCGACCAGCCAGCGCTCGGCGGGCGTTTTCGGGGAGTCAATCACCCTTGCCCGGGTGCTCCACTTGGCCATCGGTTTGGACATGAGCAGGGAAATGATGGCGCCGGCAAACCCGAAGACGGCGGCAAAAGCCAGTAACGAGCCATACTGGATCCCGTTCTGGGCGAGGTAGCTGTCCACGCCCAGCAGTTGAAGCGTGAAGCTGGCGACAAGGATCACGGCAAGGTTGGTTGCCAGAAACAGCAGAATACGCATGGTGGTTACCTGATCAGTTCATTACAGACATTAAAGCGGTTGTTCAGACCGATATATACGGCCCCGGGCCGATCAATCAATGACCTTACACCGATTTAATCATTGCTGTGGTCGGCGAAGAAGATTGCCCGCATGACCTGGCTGATGCGGGCGGAGTTGCCGCTTCTGAGGGCGGTGCGCACCAGATGGATATGGGTGGAAAGATCTTCCTGAATGGAGGGCGGGAGGGCTCCGGTGGCTTTTCCATCGGCAACTCCAAACTCCCGTGCCAGGGCATCCGGCGCGGGCGCACTCAGGCGGATAAAGGCGTGCCGGGTCAGAACGGCCTGATCCAGCGCTTCCTGGCGAATGGTATCGACATAGCGCAACAGGCCTTCCTCGGCGAGCCAGAGCAGCGCGCCGAAACAGGCCATATGCCGCTTGCTGTGCAAGCCGAACTCGTCAGGCTCATCGGGCCCGGCAATATCTTCCACAAACACGTTTACCCTTCGTGGAAAGGCACCGTAGAGCTGAGTCAGGGCAATGGCCACATCCTTGTAGAATTCCTCGACGTGAATATCAGCCATGAGGTTTCCCGCTACTGTTGGTAATTGGTCAGGAAGTTTCCGAGCCGGCCCATGGCATCTTCCAGGGTGTCTTCCCGGGGCAGGAAAACCACCCTGAGATGCTGTTTGTCATCAACGTTGAATGCCGACCCCTGAACCAGAAGAATTTTTTCCTGCAGCAACAGGTCCAGCACCAGCTTTTCATCATTGACGATGGGGAAGCGCTTGGGATCCAGCTTCGGGAAGAGATAGAGCGCGCCCTGGGGTTTTACGCAGCTTACGCCCGGAATATCGTTGAGCATCCGCCAGGCTGTCTCTCTCTGTTCGAAGAGCCGCCCGCCCGGAGCAACCAGGTCATTGATCGACTGGTACCCACCCAGTGCCGTCTGTATGGCCAGTTGCGCCGGAACGTTTGCGCACAGGCGCATGTTGGAGAGCATCTCGATGCCCTCAATCAGATCCCGGGCGCGGTGTTTGGCCCCGCTGACAATCATCCAGCCCGAGCGATACCCGGCCGCCCGGTAATTCTTGGACAGGCCATTGTAGGTGAAGAACAGAACGTCGTCGGCCAGTGAGGCAGTGGAAATATGCTGGGTGCCATCGTAGAGAATCTTGTCATAGATCTCATCGGACAGAACGATAAGGTTGTGTTTGCGGGCGAGGTCGATGACCTGCTCCAGAAGCTCTTTAGAATACACCGCGCCGGTCGGGTTGTTCGGATTGATCAGAACAATCGCGCGGGTTCGACGGGTGATCTTCTTGCGAATATCGTCGATGTCCGGAAACCAGTCCTGCTGTTCATCACAGCGATAGTGCACGGGCTTGCCGCTGGACAGGGTCACAGCGGCCGTCCACAGCGGGTAATCCGGGGCCGGGATGAGTACCTCATCGCCGGTATTGAGCATCGCCTGCATGGACATGACGATCAGTTCGCTGACGCCATTGCCAAGGTAGATGTCGTCAATATCGACCTTATCGATGCCCCGTTGCTGGCAGTAATGCATGACCGCCTTGCGGGCAGAAAACAGGCCCTTTGATTCCACGTAGCCCTGGGCAAGGTGCATGTTGTAAATAACGTCCTGCTGGATTTCTTCCGGTACATCCAGCTCAAACGCGGCAGGGTTGCCGATATTCAGCTTGAGGACCCGGTGGCCTTCTTCCTCCAGCCGCCGCGCTTCCCGCAGAACTACGCCACGTATCTCATAACACACGTTATCCAGCTTGGCGGATTTATGGTAGTTCTGCATAGGACCCGGGCTTCCTTACTTGTGAGAGCGGAAAATGACGCCTGCCGAAACGACAGGGCTTTATTCTAGCGGAGCGAAGGGCGGCGGCAACAGGGGAATTATGATGAATTGTGGCGTATTCAGGCAGATTTACCGTGCAAAGCTGAACCGGTTTGTAAAAGTCTGGCCCAGGCGGCCTGTACGGCCATGACTTTGTTAACTGAATTGTGCACAATATAATCTTGCAAAAGCTAATTTCACCCAGGGAGAGACCAATGGCTGGCAATACGATTTACGACTTCGAAGTTACGGATATCAAAGGCAATCAGAAAAGCATGGCCGACTATCAGGGCAGGGTGCTGCTGATTGTTAACACCGCCAGCAAGTGTGGCTTCACACCGCAATTCGAGGGGCTTCAGTCGCTCCATACCGAACTTGGCGGACGGGGCTTCGAGGTGCTGGGCTTTCCCTGCAACCAGTTCCTCAACCAGGACCCGGGCAATGACGACGCGATCAGCCAGTTCTGCAGTCTCAACTACGGCGTCGATTTCCCCATGTTTTCCAAGATTGAAGTCAACGGCGACGGCGCCCATCCACTGTTCCGCTTTCTCAAGCGTGAAGCCAGGGGGTTGATGGGGTCGGAAAAAGTGAAGTGGAACTTCACCAAGTTTCTGGTGGGGCCCGATGGCAAGGTGGTCCGCCGTTACCCGCCGACAACCAAGCCCGGGGATATCCGGGCTGACATCGAGAAGTTACTGCCGGCATGACAGGAAAACCCGGATCAGAGGGCGATCTGCTGGACCTTGATAACCAGGTCTGTTTTGCCCTGTATGCCGCAAACAGGGCGGTAACGGCCCGCTACCGCCCCCTGTTAAAGGACCTTGGCCTGACCTATCCACAATACCTGGTAATGTTGGTGCTTTGGGAGCAGGCAAGACTTGGCCGGCTGACCAGGGTTTCTGACCTGGCGGCGAGGCTTCGGCTGGACTCGGGAACCCTGACGCCCCTCTTGAAGCGGCTGGCAGAGCGGGGGCTGGTGAGCCGCGCCCGAAACCAGCATGACGAGCGTGTGGTGACGGTTTCCCTGACCGAATCAGGGCGCGGCCTGCAGGACCAGGCTGAGCAGATTCCCGGTCGCCTGTTGTGTGGTATTGATGTGGCGCCGGAACGGCTGCTGGCCCTGAGAAATGAGCTCAGGCAGGTCCTGACGGTTCTTGAGGGACAGGCGGGCGCCAGCGATTGATCACCGCCCTCAGATCATCGCGCTTGTAGGGTTTGGTGATGTAATCATTCATGCCTGAGGCCAGGCAGTCCTCTCGATCGCCCTGCATGACATTGGCGGTCACCGCGATGATGGGCAGGTCTCTCCATTCCGGGTTCTGGCGTATCCGCTGAGTCGCCTCGTAGCCGTCCATCACGGGCATCTGGCAGTCCATCAGCACCATGTCGTAGTGCTTCTGCTCCAGCGCGTGAATGGCTCTCTGGCCGTTTTCTGCATGGTCTGTCTCGTGGCCAAGCTTTTTGAGCAGGCTGCTGGCCACCAGTTGGTTGACCCGGTTGTCTTCTACCAGAAGAATCGACAGTGGCTGATCAGTCTCCGGTTGCAATGCCGCACTGGTAAAATCGGGGCGGCCATTCGGGACAGTCGAATTCACGGCGGCAGGCGCGGCATCATGAACAGGTAGCGGCAGGGTGACGGTAAAATGGGTGCCGCTGCCCTCCCGGGAGTCCACCAGAATCTGGCCGTGCATACGTTCCACCAGCTGGCGACAGAGCGTCAGGCCAAGGCCGGTGCCGCCATAAAGCCGGGTAGTCTCTGCGTCGGCTTGCGAGAAGGGCGAGAAAATCCGGTGCAGGCCCTGTTTCGACATGCCGATGCCAGTATCAACAACGTCGATTCTGAGGCTGCCGCCAGAATAGCCTGTCCGCACCCGGACGCCGCCTTCGTCGGTAAACTTGATGGCATTGCTGAGCAAATTGTTGAGCACCTGCCGGGTTCGGGTCGGGTCGCCCAGAAAGCGTTCAGGCAGTTCCGGATCAATATCGGTTTCCAGGTAAATGCCCTTCCTGCGGGCTTGTTGGGCATGGAGTGTTGCGCACTCCTCGATCAGTTGCCGGATGCTGAACGGGATGTTTTCGAGGCTAAGCTTGCCGGCTTCCACCTTTGAAATGTCCAGAATATCGTTCAGCAGGCCCAGCAGACTCTCACCGGCATTCAGCGCGATCTCCAGCCGGTTGCGCTGCTCGGAATCGAGATCGCCCTCAAGCGCCAGGCCGAGCATCCCCAGAACGCCATTGAGGGGGGTGCGGATCTCGTGGCTCATGCTGGCCAGGAAATTGGCTCTGGCCCGGGCTCGGCGCACGGCGTCTTCCTTGGCTTTTACCAGGGCGCGGTTACCCCGTTGCAGGGCCCGGTTCTTCTCCGAGATTTCCCGGGTCCGGTCCGCCACCTCCTGTTCGAGCTGGGCGGAGTAGTTCTTCATGGCGCTCTCGGCCTGCCGGAGCTGGGCCAGTGTGGAATCAATGGTTTCCAGGTGCTGGTTGATGATGCCGACCATGGTTCCGATTTCGTCTTCCCGGTGATTCGCCGGAATCGGTAACCTGACTTTCTCGGGAGAGCTGGCGCGCACCTGGCTGAGAGCGCTGATAACGTTCAGCATCGGCCGGGTAAGTACGAAATAGAAAATGGTGAGCAGCGCAGCTGACAGGATAAGGCTTTTAAAAAGCCCGCTAACCAGAGTGTAGCCGGCCCGTTCAAGGAACTGGGAGCCATAATGATAGGTATCGATGGTGAGGACGAGTTCCCCGAGCGGCAGGTCCTCGAGCTGTGGCACGCTCAGTTCCTGCCGAAACACCCTGTCGGCCCCGAACAGCAGATCGCTGACCCAACGGTAGGGCGAGTCCGGGCTACTCTTGCTGGAGGCGGCCATGGTGTGGTTGTCATTATCGACGATTCGGGCATCAATCATTGCCGGGTGTCTGAGCAGGCCGTCCAGCAACTCTTCGGCCAACCGTACGTCGATGTTGTAGGCAATCTGGGACGCCGGGCTTTTGCTGATATCGACCAGGGCGTGGATCTCGTTCTCCATGGATGCCCTGGCGCTGAAATAGTCGAGCCCGATCTGGACGACATTGAGCACCAGACCCAGAGCCATCGCAACCAGCACGGTGTCACGGGTAAGGCGGTAGGAAAGCCGCTGTCTGAAGCGATTGCTCACGGATTCACACTGTCCCTGTTAGCAGGCCGCTCAGGGCGGCCCGGTTTGTGGCGGTCAGTCGTCGTAATCGGCCTTTTTCTTCCACTCGTCGTCGTGGAGAAAAGTATCCCATTCCCGATCCAGTTTGGACTGGGATTCATTATGCTGACTGTCTTTGCCCTCGGCGCTCATGGCTTCCAGTTCCTTGATTCGCATCCGGAAGCTCTTGACCGCTCTGAGGGCAAGCGGGTTATCCCGTGACTTGGCCATTTCGGTACTGGCCAGGTGATAGGCGTGAATCGCCTTGCGGGTCTGATTCTGGCGGACATAATCCCTGGCCTGGAAAACGTGCAGGTCCGCATGGGTCTTGTGGACCAGGAACAGCACGTATTTCAGGTTCTTCTTGGCAGTCGCCGCGTCAATCCGACCGCTTTTATGCATCGCTTCGATCATCTTGAACAGATTCTGAAGCAGCTCTTTTACATAGTTCGATTTTTCCGGGGAATCAATCTTTACCGGTGTGGTGGCGTCCCGGTTTTCAAGGACCTGCTTTTTCAGGTCGGTTGCCGACTCCTGCCACTGTTTTACCGGCAGGTTGGATCTGAGCCCGGCGAGTTCATTGCAGGCCTCTTCCATCCGTTTGATCAGTAGAAGTTTCAGGTCGGCGGTCAGGTATTGGCCGGGGATCTCCGAGAGCAGGCGGAAGGCCCGATTATAGGCGTCCTCCTGGGAAGTGATCTTGCGGGCCCGTTCAATACGAGCCCTCTCGCGCATCTGGCTGAGCACAATAATGACAATTGAGACGATAACGATGGCGGCCAGCAACAGGACAATCGTAGTGGTATCCATTTTGTCAGTAACGGCTCCGGCTTCAGGATCAAACGACGGTAGGTGGGCAAACCGGCCTCAAAATACCGATAATATTCAGCAAGTATCCGGAAGACTAGCAGAAATACAGCATTGAATCCGTTTCCGAATGTGAAAGTTCGTATTGGATATCAATTATGTGAATTTTACGTATCATGTATATTGTCTTCGTGAATACAAGGTAATTCACCGCGTTTTCCTGCCATTCCGGAGTTGTCTGTGGATATTTCCCGTGTTGATCTGAATCTCCTCGTCTACCTCGATGTGCTGTTGCGCGAACGGAATGTCACCAAAGCGGCCAATCATCTCGGTATCACCCAGCCGGCCATGAGCAATGGGCTGAGGCGGTTGAGGGACCTGTTCAGCGATCCGCTGCTGGTGCGAACCAGTGAGGGTATGACGGCCACCGAGCGTGCCCGTGAGCTGCAACCGCTGGTACGTGGAATTCTTTCGGATATCGAACAGGCGGTACAGGAAAAGACCCCGTTCTCGGCCCTGGAGAGTCAGCGGGTGTTCCGGATCATGGCCAGTGACTACGCCGAATCCTGCCTGATGCCCCGGGTGCTCAGGCGGATCCGGCAGGAAGCGCCGCAGGTGACTCTGGATGTTCTGACCCCAAGTGACGTCAGCTTTCTTGACGTGGAGCAGGGCCGGCTGGATATGGCGATTAACCGGTTCGACAAGATTCCCCAGTCGTTTCACCAGAAAACCCTCTGGCCCGAGTATTTCGCCTGCCTGATGAATGCCCGTAACCCCTTGCTCAGAGAACCCTTTACGCTGGATACCTACCTGGATGCCAGCCACATCTGGGTCAGCAAGACCGGGTTCGGCGTCGGGGTCGGGGTTAACCCGAAAGATGTCCAGCGTCTGGGGTGGGTGGATGAGGCCCTGTCCCGGATGGGACGCAAGCGGCAGATTTCGGTATTCACCCGGCATTATCAGGTGGCCATGCTACTGGCGGAACAGCATGACCTGATCGCCACGCTTCCATCCCGCGCTGCCTGGCTGCAGAAAGACAATCCGAACCTGGTGGTCAAGGTGCCGCCTTTCGAGATTCCACCGTTCGAACTGAAAATGGCCTGGAGCCCGCTTTTGCAGCACAATGCGGATCATCAGTGGCTGCGCAAGCTGATCGCGGAAGTGGCCACTGAAGTGGATACCGAGTTCGCCCCGTTCGGGGCCAGGTTCGAGGCGCCGGACACGCCCCAGGCCCATCACTCAGAGCGGTAGTTCCCGGAGTTCCAGGGAAGGGCGCGCCGCATCCCACATACGCTGGAAATTTTCAGACAGCAGCTTCACCCGACCGCCGTCGGAGAACTTGGCAAAACCTTCCGGCTTGTAAAAGTCATGCCGGTATACCACGCCTTCGCGATCCGCGAGAATGAATGGCTGGTCCGCAACCGGATAGTCCTCATTGACCAGCCGAAGCTCCATGCGGCTCGGCAGCCGACGCATCAGCTCCACCAGCGTGTGTCGACGTTTCACCAGAGGCTTGTCGTCATGGATCAATAGCCTGACCTCGCTGAGCCGGTGCCGCCGGGCGAGGGCGGAGATCAAGTCCCGGAACCGATGCCGGTCATACAGGTCATGCTCAAGCAGGCGATCATACAGCCAGAGGCGCTGGCCGGCCTGGCCCACCACGGAATCCATCAGCCCCAGCAGCCGGGCTTCGGTATCAAACAGCCAGGAATCCCCGTCACAGCCCAAAATTAGCGGCTGATTCCTGTCGCTGAGCTTCTCAACAGCCAGATACGGTGCCAGGCAGCGCATGTCAAAGTGAGGAATGCCGGCGTCGTCATAAACGTCCGAACAGACATGGAAGCCTGAGCGCTGATAGAAGGGAATGGCGTGCTCCTGGGCAGAAAGCCTGAGCTCGGAAAACCGCCCGGCGGATTCTGCAATCAAATGCCTCAGCAGGACTTCCCCGATGCCCTGTCCCCGATACTGCGGCAAAATCGCCATGCGACCGATATGGCCGGTTTCTTCCAGGGTTGAAAACAGCCGGGCGACGCCAGCGGGCGTATTGTCGGGAAGAACCGCCAGGTAATGATCGGCAATTTCGTCGGTTTCATCCCACTCCAGCTCCGGAGGAACCTTCTGCTCGTCGATAAAAACCTTTTGCCGGATCTCCTGGACCGATGCCGGGGCTAGTTGCCAACTGTATTTTCTGAATCGGATATTCATACCCAAGCCTGCGAAGGCGAGTGGATGGGACCATCCACTCGCCTTAACCCGCCAATGTTCAGTTTTACTCGAAGTACACAGAACCCTGATTGTAAAGCGTGATCAGAAGACCAAGCAATGCCTCGTCGTCAGCAAAGCGGGCCAGCGCCGCCATGTCAATGCGGGCGGCGGAACACAGTAGCGGGGCGAGCGGGCACGCCTCGCCTTTGAGCAGGAATTGCTCGCCGTCCACAAACAGGGCAGTTTCACTGGCAAACTCGTAGTAGGCGAAGCGGGAGCCTTCGTTCCAGCGCATCTGCTCGCCGGTATGGATCGCCTTGGCAAGGTCCTCCGCGGAGGCCGGCTCCTCGGCAGGTACCACGATGTCCATGCTTTTCGGAGCGGTGGAATACTGGCCGAACCAGAGGGCAAGCTGCCGGCGGTCGCCGAGTTTTTCCCGGATAACGGTCTCAAGACGGTCAATCACATCGGGCTGGATGGTGCCCGGGTTGTCCTGAACCTGCAGGTCCGGATCGTTGAGGTGGTCCGAGGCGTCTGACTGGTTGCACAGAAAGTCGGTGAATCCGGTCAGAACATCGTCGATGGTCGGCGCCCTGAACCCCACGGACAGTGTTATGCAATCGTCTTCGGCTACTCCGTGGTGCCCGATGCCGGGTGGCAGGTACAGCATGTCGCCCGGGGCCAGGGTGACCGTTTCCTCGCCATCCCAACTGCTCAGTATCCGGAGCGGGGTGCCTTCCACTCTGGGTGAGGTGTGGTCGCAGTGGCCGCCAAAGGTCCAGCGGCGGTGTCCCTGGGCCTGGAGCAGGAAGACGTCGTACTGGTCGTAGTGAGGGCCAACACTGCCGCCTTTGGGCGCATAACTGGCCATGATGTCGTCCAGGCGCCAGTTCGGAACGAAGCGGAAATGCTCAAGCAGATCGGCGATCTCCGGCACCCAGTGGTCGAGGCCCTGAACCAGCAGGGTCCAGTCCTGCTCCGGCAATTCACTGAACCGGTCCGGGGCAAAGGGGCCGTTGTGGAGTTGCCAGGGCTTGCCGTCGTCGTTTTCGATGACAATCCGGGATTCCACGCCCTCTTCACAGGCCAGCCCCGCCAGCTCATCGGCACTCACCGGGCACTGGAAACCGGGAAACGCCCGGCGGATAACCAGTGGCTTCTTCTGCCAGTAATCCCGCAGGAATTCAGAAGGGGTCAGTCCGCCAAGCATGTCCATGGATGCGCTCCGGGTTTCAGATGGTCTTTGCCTGATCGACGGCATTGCCGATGTAATTGCCCGGCGTCAGCGCCATCAGCTCTGCCTTGGCGTGATCCGGAATCTCGAGGGTCTCGACAAAATTCTTGATCACTTCCGGAGTCATTGCCTTGCCGCGGGTCAATGCCTTGAGCTTTTCGTAGGGTTTTTCGATGTTGTACCGACGCATCACTGTCTGGATCGGCTCGGCGAGTACTTCCCAGGCATGATCAAGGTCTTCGTCCAGACGGGCCGGGTTGATTTCGAGCTTGCCCAGGCCTTTCAGGCTTGCTTCATAGGCAATCAGGCTATGGGCAAAGCCCACCCCCAAATTGCGGAGCACGGTGGAGTCAGTCAGGTCCCGCTGCCAGCGCGAAATGGGCAGCTTGGCGGAGAGGTGGCTGAACAGCGCATTGGCTATGCCGAGGTTGCCTTCGGAGTTCTCGAAGTCGATCGGGTTGACCTTGTGCGGCATGGTGGAGGAGCCCACCTCGCCTTCTACGGTTTTCTGTTTGAAGTAACCGAGGGAGATATAGCCCCAGATATCCCTGTCCAGGTCGATCAGGATGGTGTTGAAACGGGCGATGGCGTCGTACAGTTCGGCAATGTAATCGTGGGGCTCGATCTGGGTGGTGTAAGGGTTCCAGTCCAGCCCGAGGCTCTCGATGAATTCACGGGCGTTCAGGGCCCAGTCGATGTCCGGATAGGCCGAAAGATGGGCATTGTAGTTGCCGACGGCGCCATTGATTTTGCCCAGCAGCTCGGTTTGCCGGATTAGCCTGACTTGCCGGCGCAGGCGGTGAACCACGTTGGCCAACTCCTTGCCTACCGTGGTGGGAGACGCGGTTTGCCCGTGTGTACGGGACAGCATGGGCTGTTCGGCGTGCTCGTGGGCCAACTGCGCCAGCTTGTCGACAACCCGGTCCATGGCGGGGAGCAGACCATGATCCAGACCCTCCCGCAGCATCAGGGCGTGGGACAGGTTATTGATGTCTTCCGAAGTACAGGCAAAGTGGACAAACTCGGTGACCGCGTGCAGTTCCGGAACACCGGCGATCTTTTCCTTGATGAAGTACTCCACCGCCTTCACGTCGTGATTGGTGGTCCGTTCGATTTCCTTGATGCGCTCTGCGTCCGCCAGGCTGAATTCGCTCACCAGTCGGTCGAGACAGGCATTGGCATCCGCGGAAAAAGCAGGCACTTCGGTTACCCCGGGGTGGGCTGCCAGCTTCTGCAACCAACGGATCTCGACGGTCACACGGTTCCTGATCAGGCCATATTCACTGAAGATGTCACGGAAGACGGTGACTTTACTGCCGTAGCGTCCATCGACCGGGGAAATGGCGGTCAGCGCGGTGAGTTCCATCGAAAACCTCTCAAGTCATCAAAGAATCGGATCAAACGAAAATAAAGGGTGCATATCATACACCACCGCAGGCACTGAATCAGCGCTCTCAGTGGTACAGGGAGTGATTTGCTTCCTCGGCCAGTTCCCCGGCGAGCCGGATAATCTTTTTGCGGGAAAAGATCAGTTGCCAGCGACGACCGCCGGTCTGGCGCCAGAGTACCGCCGAGCGGATACCTGCCAGAAGCAGGGCCCGAACCTTGGCGGCGTTTTCTTCCTGCTGCAGGATCGAGGGATTACCGCTCACCTGGATGCGCAAGCGGAAGGTGCTGATGGTATCGGCGTAAACCGAGGCCAGGTTGCTGATCAGGTTAGGGTGGGTATAGCCAAAGTGGCTGGCGGTATGCCGCGCCTGGTCGATCCGGCTGCCGATGACATCCAGCATGTCGGACCGCCGGTTGAGCCGGGATTCCAGTTGAATCAGGTTGAGGGTATAGCGCAGGGCTTCGATATCCTGCTGCTTGCTTTGCTGGCTCAATACTGAGGACAGTGTGACCAGGCCCTCCCGGATGTCGCGGAGCTCACCGCCGTATACATCCAGGGTGTTCTCGGGGTCGGTGGCGAACAGGGAGCGCAGGGAGGTCTCCAGGCTGGCCTGGTTGCACTGGCCACTGTGAGCAATCTGCTGAACCAGGTTCGCGGCCTGAAACACCCCCGCCAGAGCCAGGGTCTGGTCTTTCAGCGAACGGCTCATGCGGTTTCTTCCCGGGCCCGGTCACCGGCCAGGCGGGCGGGCAGGGTCTCGCCATCTCGCCAGGTTGCCTCGATAACCCCGCCGCCGAGGCAGACCTCACCGTCGTAAAAGACAACGGACTGACCCGGTGTGACTGCCCGTTGGGCATCGTCAAAATCGACCCGCACGCCCCCGTCGATCACAGACACCTGGCAGTCCTGGTCCGGCTGCCGATACCGGGTCTTGGCTCTGCAGCGGAAAGCCGAAGAGGGCGGCTGGCCCGCAACCCAGTCAATCGGGCCGGAAACCAGCCCCCGCGAGAACAGCAGAGGGTGATGCTTGCCCTGGACCGCTATCAGGACATTACGGTCGAGATCCTTTTCCGCAACGTACCAGGGTTCATCGCCGAATTCGCTCAAGCCGCCAATACCGAGGCCCTGGCGCTGGCCAATAGTGTGATACATCAGGCCCTGGTGGCGGCCGATCTTCTGGCCATTCGGGGTTTCGATATCGCCGGGCTGGGCGGGCAGGTACTGCTTCAGGAAATCCCGGAATTTACGCTCGCCAATGAAGCAGATGCCAGTGGAGTCTTTCTTGTCGTGGGTTACGAAACCCTGCTGCTCGGCAATCCGGCGTACTTCCGGTTTCTCAAGCTCGCCCACGGGGAACAGGGTCCGTGCGATGCGATCGCCGGAGACGGCATGCAGGAAGTAGCTCTGGTCCTTGTTTGGATCCAGCCCCTTCAAGAGCTGGGCCTTGCCGGATGAGCCAGCAACGGGGCGCTGGCGGGCGTAGTGTCCGGTGGCTATATAGTCAGCACCCAGGGTAATGGCGTAGTCCAGGAAGGCGCGGAACTTGACCTCCTTGTTGCACAGGATATCCGGGTTCGGCGTGCGACCGGCCTGGTACTCCAAAAGGAAATGTTCAAATACCCGGTCCCAGTACTCGGCGGCAAAGCTGGCGGTATGCAGCTTGATACCAATGGCATCGGCAACAGCCTGGGCATCCGCCAGGTCGGTCATGGCGGTGCAGTATTCGGTACCGTCATCCTCATCCCAGTTCTTCATGAACAGGCCTTCTACCTGATAGCCCTGATCCTTGAGCAGCCAGGCGGCCACGGACGAATCGACGCCGCCGGACATGCCGACAATGACGCGGGTGTTGGTTGGGCTGTTTGAAGAGTGAGCTTCAGGGGCGTTGGTCATTACAGCGTTGCTACCGGTTAAAAAACCGCGAGTTTAACATTTTCCTAAGGCGCCGTCTTTGAATCGACGACCACGTCCAGCGGGTACCGGCGACCATTTCGGTAATCTTCTATGCATTGCAGGACAAGCGGGCTTCGGAGCTTGTCGCCAAGGCATCGAATCTCCTCAAGGGTCAGCCAGTGGGCGGCGATGATGCCGTCATCCAGGTCGTCTGACTCCTTCGCACCGGCCCTCGCCACATAACAGAAGCGGTAATAGGTCACGCCATTTGCCGGGGCCTTGTATGTGTAGATGCCCAGGAAATGCACCGGGTCAACCGTCCAGCCGGTTTCCTCCAGTGTTTCCCGGCGAACGGCGTCGAGTATGGCCTCGTCTTCCTCGATGTGGCCGGCGGGCTGGTTGAATACAATCCTGCCGCCACTGAACTCTTCCACCATGAGAAATCGCCCGGTCGGGTCTTCAACGATAACGGCTACAGTGGCATGGGGTGTCCAGGTCATGTTTTTCTCTTTCTCCGGGCTCTGGCCCCGGTGCCGCTGCGACCGGGGCGGGATTGGGTGTTCGGGCGGGCCGGCAGGTTAACGGCCACTGTCCGGTAGTCGCCGGGTTTCAGGCCCTCCAGGGTCCAGTCACCAATCCGGTAACGGATCAGTCTCAACGTTGGAAAGCCTACTGCGGCGGTCATTCGCCGGACTTGTCGGTTCCGGCCTTCGGTAATGGTCAGCTCAAGCCAGCATGTGGGTACGGTGTCGCGGTGCCGCACAGGCGGTACCCGCTGCCAGATGGCCGGCGATTGCAACCTTGAGGCCTTCGCTGGTCGGGTCTGGCCATCTTTCAGCATTACGCCTTCCGAGAGCTTTTTGAGGGCGTCGTCCGAAACCTCTCCCTCTACCTGAACCCAGTAGGTCTTGGGCATTTTCAGGGCGGGGGACGCTATCCGGTGCTGTAAGGCGCCATCCGCGGTAAGCAGGAGCAGGCCCTCGGAATCATAATCCAGCCTGCCGGCCGGGTAGACACAGGGAATCTGCAGGTAGTCCGCCAGTGTGGCGCGTGGTGAGTCTCCTCCATCGGCACGGTCGTCAGTGAACTGGCTCAGCACCTGAAAAGGTTTATTGAAAAGAATCAGTTCAGCCATGCCGTTGCAGATCCATAGACTCTCAGAATAGGTCGGAAAGAGCAGGGTACTTGAACGGTAATTGCTGGCAAAGTCGAATTGCCAGCAATTACATGGATGTCAGGCTTTGCAGGTAAAAGAAAAGAACGCCACCAGCCTGCGGCCAGTGGGTGTCAGACGCCAGATATCAGGGACGGTCAGCCGTTCACTGCGCGGGGGGGATAGCCGTCCCGGCCGGGTTCCTGGGGCCCCGACTCTGTTGCAACGTCGCTTCCGACATCCGTCCCCGCCTTGCTCGCGGGTTGCTCATCCGGAATGATGTTGACTGCGTGAACGCCCTTGTCACTGGGCTTTTTATCAAAGGATACGGTCTGACCGGCCTTCAGGGTCTTGTAGCCGTCCATTTGAACCGACGAGAAGTGCGCAAACAGATCGTCACTGCAACCATCCTCGATGATGAACCCGTACCCTTTGGCATTGTTGAACCACTTGACTTTGCCTCTTGGCATGATGAACTCCCCTGTTCTTTTGCTGTCACTGTTTTTGGTTGTGTTATTTGCCTTTCGGCCGTTACATAAACATCGCATCAGTTAACATTATTTTACAATGCAACTTAACTTTCGGCCAATCATAGTGTGGAGTCAAGAGCTTCTATACCCGGAAAGTGTGGTTGAACGCAGTCTGGAAGCGGTATCATGTTCGTAGTGCTAAATATCTCACGCCCTGCTTGAAAACCTCGGGGCCGACATCCACATTTAGACAGGAGCACCGATAAACCGGTTAGGAATGATGCGGACTATCGAAAATTCTCTACTAGTATTGAATCAGGGGGAGGACGAACAACCGGGGCGGCAGGATGACCTCAGCGTTGCTCCCGAGAAGCCTGCTCTCAAGCGCCCGGCGCGTTACAGGGTGGTGCTGCTGAACGACGATTACACACCCATGGATTTTGTTGTGGATGTACTGATGACGTTCTTCGGAATGAACGAGGAAAAGGCGACGCAGGTGATGCTGCTCGTCCATACGCAGGGAAAGGCCGTATGCGGGGTATTTACCCGGGACATCGCGGAAACAAAGGCGGCACAGGTGAACCAGTATTCCTCGGAATGCGAACATCCGCTCCTTTGCGAGATTGAACGTGCGGACTGAAAGACGTTGGGGTGGCCCATGCTGAGCAAAGATCTGGAAATTACGCTGAACACGGCTTTCAAAAATGCCCGCGACAAGCGTCATGAGTTCATGACCGTGGAGCATTTGTTGCTGGCCCTGTTGGATAACGAATCGGCGGTGGGCGTCCTGAAGGCCTGTGGTGCAGACCTCAAGCGACTTCAGGAGGAACTGGTCGAATTTGTGGACTCAACAACACCATTGATCCCGAACAGTGACAGTGAGCGCGAGACCCAGCCGACTCTGGGTTTCCAGCGGGTACTGCAGCGGGCGGTGTTTCATGTGCAGTCCTCGGGTAAGAAAGAAGTAACCGGGGCTAACGTACTGGTCGCAATTTTCAGCGAGCAGGAAAGCCAGGCAGTGTATGTCCTGAAGAAACAGAGCGTTGCCCGCATTGATGTGGTCAACTTTGTGTCCCACGGGATCTCCCGGGTTCAGGGTGCCGAGGATTCGGAGAGCCATGATCAGGCGTCCCATGATGAAGCTGGAGAGGAAGGCGGCCATTCCAAACCACTGGAAAGCTACGCAACCAACCTGAACGAGCAGGCCCGCCAGGGCCGGATTGATCCGCTGATCGGCCGGGAGCACGAGGTCGAGCGGGTGGTCCAGATTCTGGTGCGCCGGCGTAAGAACAACCCGCTGCTGGTCGGTGAGGCCGGCGTAGGCAAGACCGCTATCGCTGAGGGTCTGGCCAAGCGGATCGTGGACGGCCAGGTACCGGACATCATTTCCGACGCCGTGGTCTACTCCCTGGATCTGGGTGCTCTGCTTGCGGGAACCAAGTACCGTGGTGATTTCGAGAAGCGCCTGAAAGGGTTGCTGGCGGAGCTCAAGAAAGAGAATCATGCGATCCTGTTTATCGACGAGATCCACACCATTATCGGTGCCGGTTCGGCATCCGGTGGCGTTATGGACGCTTCCAATCTGCTGAAGCCGATGCTGAGTTCCGGCGAGATCCGGTGCATTGGTTCCACCACCTTCCAGGAATTCCGAGGAATTTTCGAAAAGGACAGTGCACTGGCCCGCCGGTTCCAGAAAATCGATGTCAATGAGCCCAGCGTTGAGGATACGTACCAGATCCTCAAGGGTCTGAAGCCGAACTTCGAGAAGCACCACGATCTGAAGTACACCGACAAGGCTCTGAGGGTTGCCGCAGAACTGGCGGACCGGTATATCACCGACCGCCATCTTCCGGACAAGGCCATTGATGTCATCGACGAAGCTGGCGCCCGGCAGCGGTTGCAGCCCGAGGGCAAGCGCAAGAAGACCGTCGACGTGACCGAGATCGAGGATGTGGTCGCGAATATTGCCCGCATCCCGCCGAAGAACGTCTCTACCAGCGACAAGGATCTGCTGCGCAATATCGAGCGGGACCTGAAGATGGTGGTGTTTGGTCAGGATCCGGCCATCGAGTCTCTCTCGACATCGATCAAGCTGGCTCGCGCTGGCCTGAAGGCGCCTGAGAAGCCAGAAGGTGCTTTCCTGTTCGCGGGGCCAACGGGTGTTGGTAAAACCGAGGTCACCAAGCAGTTGGCCAAGGTTCTGGGTATCGAGCTGGTGCGCTTCGACATGTCGGAGTATATGGAGCGCCATACGGTCTCAAGACTCATTGGTGCGCCGCCGGGCTATGTCGGTTATGACCAGGGCGGCCTGCTGACGGAGTCTGTCACCAAGCACCCCCATTGTGTGTTGTTGCTGGATGAAATTGAGAAGGCCCATCCGGAAGTCTTCAACCTGCTTCTGCAGGTCATGGACCACGGTACGCTGACCGATAACAATGGCCGAAAAGCGGATTTCCGCCATGTAATCCTGGTGATGACCACCAACGCCGGGGCTGAAAGCATGGCCCGCCGTTCGATCGGCTTCAGCGAGCAGGACCACAGCACCGATGGCATGGAAATCATCAGCAAGACCTTCACGCCGGAGTTCCGCAATCGTCTGGACGGCATTATTCAGTTCGGTGACCTGCAGAAGGACACCATCACCCATGTGGTGGACAAGTTCCTGACGGAGCTGCAGGCGCAGCTGGACGAAAAGCATGTGGTATTGCATGTGGATGATGCGGCCAAATCCTGGCTGGCGGACAAAGGATACGATGTCACCATGGGTGCTCGTCCAATGTCCCGTCTGATCCAGGACAAGATCAAGCGGCCACTGGCTGAGCAGATCCTGTTCGGGCGCCTGTCGGAGAAGGGCGGGGATGTCTTCATCCACCTCCGTGACGATGAGCTGGTGTTCGAGTACGAGGACGAGCCTGCGGAAGCCGTCTGAGTTCTGGAGCGGTGAAGTAAAGAAAAACCGCTATCGGGTTGACCGGCAGCGGTTTTTTTCGAGCCAACAAAAAAGCCCCGGATGGGGCTTTTCAGATGTCACGGGAGCATTAACGGGCGCGGTAAACGATGCGGCCCTTGCTCAGGTCATAGGGAGTCAGCTCAACCTTGACCTTGTCACCTGTCAGGATGCGGATGTAGTTTTTGCGCATCTTTCCGGAGATGTGAGCCGTCACAACATGACCGTTGCTCAGCTCAACACGGAACATGGTGTTCGGAAGGGTATCGATAATAACGCCTTCCATTTCAATGGCATCTGATTTCGGCATTCAGTAGAAACCTCGTTAGGGTATGGTTCTCGTGATTCTAAATTGCGCAATTCTGCCTGATTTATCCGCGTTTGGCAAAGTCAGCCTGTGTCCAGCTCGCGCCAATGCCCGTCCCGGAGCGCCTCGATGGGGCGAAAACGGGTTTTGTAATTCATTTTCCGGCACTGTTTGATCCAGTACCCGAGGTACAGGTGCGGCAGGCCCTTGCGGCGGGCCTCGGCAATTTGCCACAGGACGGCAAAGGTACCAAGGCTGCGGTCTTCCATCCCGGGTTCGAAAACCGTGTAGATAGCAGACAGGCCATCATCGAGCAGGTCGACGGCTGCCAGGCCCACAAGGTGGTTGTCTTTCCGGATTTCCAGAAACCACGAATCGGTGGCCCCTTCTACCAGGAATGAGATGAACTGCTCCCGCGACGGGGGATACATATCCCCGTCACTGTGGCGCTGCTCAATATAGGTGGCATAAAGCTGGTAGTAGCGCTCGGCGAAGGTCGCCGGTACCAGGCTGCACTCCAGGTCCTCGTTTTTCTTCAGTACCCGCCTCTGGCTTCGATCAGGCTTGAAATCATCGACTTTCAGGCGAACGGGAATGCAGGCGTTACACTGTTCGCAATGGGGGCGGTAGTAATGCGACCCGCTGCGGCGAAACCCCAGGGCCGTGAGCTGGCTGTAGAGCTTTTTGTCAATATGAGCCCGCGGGTCCACAAACATGGTGGTTGCCTCGCGGTCTGGCAGGTAGCTGCAATCGTGTGGCGGGGTTGCAAAAAACACCAGTGTTCTGAGGTTGCTCATTTACACCTCCGGCCCGGGCCAACACCATTGGAAGGTCCAGTCGGTCTGATCCGGTTTCTGATCGATGCTCATCCTGAGTATAGATAAAAACTCTTCCCGGGGAATGGTCCTGGCGCCCATGGTCAGGAGGTGTCGGCTCTCCACCTGGCAGTCCATGATGCGGTAGCCCCAGTCCTGCAGCTGGTGGGCCAGGTGCACCATCAGAACCTTGGATGCGTTGGTTTCCAGGGAGAACATGGATTCCCCGAAGAAACACGTGCCGATGGCCAGGCCGTACATGCCGCCGGCCAGGTCGCCCCGGTGATTCCAGACTTCAATAGAATGCGCCACACCCATTCGGTGCAGTTCCGCATAACTGGCAATCATTTCCTGGGTAATCCAGGTGCCCTCGGCCCGTGTGGACGCGCACAGCCGGATGATCCGGCCGAAGGCCCGGTCCGCAGTCACCTGAAAGCGCTGTTTGTTGAGGGTTCGGTGCAGGCTGCGGGATACGTGGATTTCGTTTGGGAACAGCACGCATCGTGGGTTGGGAGACCACCAGAGTATGGGCTGCTCATCGCTGTACCAGGGGAATATGCCGTTTCGGTAGGCGAGTATGAGTCTGTCGGTAGACAGGTCGCCGCCGAGGGCCAGCAGGCCGTCCGGGTCGTCCAGGGCTTCGCTGGCGGGGGGGAACCAGAGTTGGTCGGGGTCTAGCCAGGGTAGTGAGG
Organism: Marinobacter subterrani; assembly: GCF_001045555.1. Taxonomy (NCBI): domain Bacteria; kingdom Pseudomonadati; phylum Pseudomonadota; class Gammaproteobacteria; order Pseudomonadales; family Marinobacteraceae; genus Marinobacter; species Marinobacter subterrani. Next base: position 958,530 of record NZ_LFBU01000001.1, on the reverse strand, counting down.
TCATCCTTCTCCGGTAATTACTGCGATGTTTCGGGCCTATAGAGTTCAGGCCGGTGGGAGCCGCCTTCTGAAACACGCTGTGAATACGTCCTTGTACGCTTGGCTCCGCCATCCATGGCTCCGCACAGTTTCAGAAGGCGGCTCCCACCGGCCTTCGCAAACTTTTGAGTTCGCGTTCCTCTTTGTTACTGAATCACAATCAGTCTTGCTGATCCAGAAACTTTTCGGCATCCAGAGCGGCCATGCAGCCGAAGCCGGCGGAGGTGACGGCCTGGCGGTAGACGTGGTCGGCGACGTCGCCGGCGGCGAAGACGCCGGGGATGCTGCTCTGGGTGGCCATGCCTTCGAGGCCGGAGCGGATGCGGATGTAGCCGTTTTCCATGTCCAGTTGGCCCTGGAACAGATCGGTGTTGGGCTTGTGGCCGATGGCGATGAACACGCCGGCCAGGTTCATTTCCTGGGTGGAGCCGTCTTTGGTGTTTCTGATGCGCATGCCGGTGACGCCGGTGCCGTCGCCAAGGACTTCGTCCAGGGTGTGGTCCCAGACGATCTTGACGTTGCCGTTCTCGGCTTTCTCGAACAGTTTGTCCTGCAGGATCTTCTCGGCGCGGAGGCTGTCCCGGCGGTGCACCAGGGTGACTTCGTCGGCAATGTTCGAGAGGTACAGGGCCTCTTCAACGGCGGTGTTGCCGCCGCCGATAACGGCGACTTTCTGTTTCTTGTAGAAGAAGCCGTCGCAGGTGGCGCAGGCGGAGACGCCCTGGCCTTTGAATTTCTCTTCGGATTCCAGGCCCAGGTACATGGCGGACGCGCCGGTTGCGATAATCAGGGCGTCGCAGGTGTATTCGCCACCGTCGCCCTTGAGGCGGAAGGGGCGGTTGCGCAGGTCGGCTTCGTTGATGGTGTCGTAGACAATGCTGGTTTCGAAGCGCTCGGCGTGTTTGAGCATGCGTTGCATCAATTCCGGGCCCTGTACGCCGTCGTTATCGCCGGGCCAGTTGTCGACGTCGGTGGTGGTTGTGAGCTGGCCGCCGACTTCAATACCGGTAATCAGGGTCGGGTTCAGGTTGGCGCGGGCTGCGTACACAGCAGCGGTGTACCCCGCCGGGCCGGAACCGAGGATGATCAGTCGGGAATGTTTGGTCTCGCTCATTGAAGGTCTCTCACTGAAAAAGCAGTACATTGCCCGGCGCGGTATTCAGGGCCGGGCGCTTCGGGGAAAGGTGAAAAGGCTAACATGAAAGCGGCAGTCTGCCATTTGTTTTGGGCAATTTCGCTTATAAAACCTTGCTATTTACTCAAGCACCGAAACGGTTGCCAGGAGCTGGCGCACGCGCTCGGCGCTTTTGCCGGACTCGCCCTGTTCCAGGCGGTGTTCGGCCACGGCGGGGAACACCGCCTGGATATCGTCAGGCAGTACGTGATGCCTGCCGTCCATCATGGCCCAGGCCTTGGCGGCCCGGAGCAGGCCGAGGCCGGCCCTGGGTGACAAGCCGTAGAGCAGGCCAGGCATTCTTCGGCTCTGGCCCAGGAGGCGCTGGATGTAATCCAGCAGGGCGGGACTTGCGGTCACCCGGGTTACGCCTTCCTGGAGGGTCATCAGATCGTCCCGGGAGAGCAGGGCGCCGAGTTGTTCGGTCAGCACGCGGCGGTCCTCGCCTTCCAGCAGTTCGCGCTCGGCCCTAGGGTCCGGGTAGCCAAGGCGCAGGCGCATCAGGAACCGGTCCAACTGGGATTCCGGTAACGGATAAGTACCGCCCTGTTCAATCGGGTTCTGGGTGGCGATTACGAAGAAGGGGTGGGGCAGTGGGCGGGTTTCTCCCTCAATGGACACCTGTCGCTCTTCCATGGCTTCCAGCAGCGCGCTCTGGGTGCGCGGCGATGCCCGGTTTATTTCATCGGCCAGTACGACCTGGGCGAAGATCGGGCCCGGGTGAAAAACCAGGCTGCCGGCCTGTTTGTCGTACATGGAGTAGCCCAGTACGTCGGCAGGCAGCAGGTCGTTGGTGAACTGGATGCGCTGGTAGCTGAGCCCCATCACTTTGGCCAGGGCATGGGAGAGGGTGGTCTTGCCCATGCCCGGGATGTCTTCAATGAGCAGGTGGCCGCGAGCCAGGAGCCCGCAGAGCGCCAGGCGAACCTGTTGATCCTTGCCCAGAAGTATCTGGTTCAGTTCACTGACAACGGTGTCGACCAGTTTTTTCATTCCGGGCTCAGTCCCTCACGCGCTTGAGAATATCGCCGTAGGCGTCTATACGGCGGTCTCTCAGATACGGCCAGATGCGACGAACCGATTCACTGCGGTTGCGGTCAAGGGTGACGGCCAGAATGCATTCAGAGCGGTCATCGGCCCGGGCCAGGAATTCGCCCTGGGGCCCGCAAATGAAGCTGTTGCCCCAGAAGCGAATGCCGTCGGTCTGGCCGGAAGGGTCGGGTTCGGTGCCGACGCGGTTGGGTGCGACCACCGGCAGGTTGTTGGCGACAGCGTGGCCCCGCTGTACGGTGACCCAGGCCTCCAGTTGCCGGGCCTGTTCGTCGGGATCGTCGGTGACATCCCAGCCGATCGCCGTGGGGTAGATGAGGATTTCCGCGCCGGCCAGGGCCATCAGCCGGGCAGCCTCCGGGTACCACTGGTCCCAGCACACCAGAACGCCCAGCTTGCCCACGGAGGTCTCGATGGGCGTAAAGCCGCTCCGGCCATCGTTGAACTGAGCGTCACCCGGGGTGAAGTAGAACTTCTCATAAAAGCCGGGATCATCCGGGATATGCATTTTCCGGTACAGTCCGGCCAGGGTGCCGTCCTTCTCAAACACCACGGCCGTGTTGTGATAAACCCCGTTCATCCGCCGTTCAAAGATGGAGCCCACGAGCACAATGCCAAGTTCCCGGGCCAGGTCGGCCAGTCTCTTGCTGGTCGGGCCAGGTATTGGCTCGGCCAGTTCAAAGACTGAAGTGTCCTCGGTCTGGCAGAAATACAGTGTGGCGTGGAGTTCCTGCAGGATAATCAGGCCTGCTCCGTTTGTCGCGGCTTCCCGTACCAGTTTTTCCGTGACAGCCAGGCTGGCGGCCTTATCAGGGCTGCAGGCCTGCTGGATGGCGGCGATGGCGATCTGGTTGGGCATCGGGTTGTGGCTCATGGTGTCACGACTCCTGCCGGAATCTGCATGGTTACACAGTGCAGGCTGCCATGCTGGTGAATCAGGGCCCGACAGTCAATTGGCAGGATGTCCCGGGAGGGGAAAATCCGCTTCATGACCTTAATCGCCTCTCCGTCCTGGGGAACGCCATAAACGGGCAGCAACACGGCATCGTTAATGATCAGGAAATTGGCATAGGTGGCTGGCAGGCGTTCGCCGTCTTCATCATGGATGGGGTCTGGCCAGGGCAGGGCGGTGAGCCTGTAAGGCGTGCCGTCGGGCTGGCGGAACTCCTGTAACTCCTCCTCCATGGCTGCCAGGGCGCTGTAGTGTTCGTCTGCGACATCCGGGCAGGTCACATAGCAGATGTGATCCGGGGCGCAGAAACGGGCCAGCGTATCAATATGGCTGTCGGTGTCGTCTCCGGCAAGGTAACCATGATTCAGCCAGAGAATGCGGGTGACGCCCAGAACTTCGGCAAGAAGCTGCTCGATCGCGGTGCGATCCACCGACGGATTCCTGGTAGGGGTCAACAGGCACTCGGAGGTGGTCAGCAGTGTTCCCTGACCATCGGCTTCAATGGAGCCGCCTTCCAGCACAAAGTCGACCTGATGCATCGGGGTGCTGCCGAATACCCCGGCATTGGCCAGGTGTCGGTTGAGGGCGTCGTCTTTTTCGAACGGAAACTTCCCGCCCCAGGCATTGAACCGGAAATCCAGCAGCGCCGGGCCGTCATCAGTTGCGACGGTAATCGGGCCATGATCCCTTGCCCAGGTGTCGTTTGCTGGTGCGGGAACGGTGTATACCCGGCCGGGCAAACCGTTTTCCTGGGCATAGCGGTTCAGGTCGCGGTCAAGCTCCTGCAGGCGGGCGACGTATTCGCCGCTGATAACCAGATTTTCGTAGCGCAGCACGGCCCTGGCGATGTCGAGGAAGACCGGTTCGACCTCCTCCAGGCTGTTTGCCCAGTCTGTCCCGGGGTGGGGCCAGGTCAGCATTACGGCACTCTGGGGCGCCCATTCTGCGGGCAATACGCGTCTGGTTGTCACTTCGCAGCCACCTTGAATCAAAAAAAGACGCCCTTCGGACCAACCGTCGTCTGACCGTCAGGACATTAGCAGGGAGTTTCCGGCCTTTGAGGGCCGTTATCGGCTATTGGGGATTGTGCTTGAGAACGGTATGGATTACCCGATCATTTTCGAAATACACCACAAAAGTCTGGTAGTGCCACTGGGTAATGGGCGGTTGACCAACCGGGCCCTGAATTTCCAGGGGCGCACCCCAGGTCGATCTGACCGTGTCCTGGCTTGTACCGGTGCGGGGAATGTTTGCCGGTTCCCGGTCTGCCTGGCTTCCTACCGGTACAAGAATCTCTTCGGCAACAGCGGACGCGGTGGGAAGCAGGGCAAGTGTGGTGGACAGGGCCAGTGCCCCCAGCAGGGTTCGGTTTTTGTTCATTGTTCGATCTCCATAACGACTGGTGCCCTCCAAACGATCGTTCCCGAGGACATGGATAAAGCGTAATATCCGAAAAAGATTGGTAAAAGTCACCCGTTTTTCCCCAGTCTACCCTTTTTGCCGCTGTCGGATCTGCCAACGCATCACATGACGCGCGATTTGCTGGCGGTCGCTGTCATCAATCCGTATAAACTCGGTGTGGACCCTTGCCCCACCTGCAGCGTCGGGGTGTACCTCCAGTACCCGTGCGATCGCCTGCGGCTGAAAAAGTTCGGGCGGAAGCGTCATGCGAAGGGCAAGTCGGTCCCCCGGTTGCCAGGCAGGGGTTTTGCTTGCGAACGACAGGCCGCCCTCGCTCAGGGTCGCCTCCTGCCAGTCCTCCGGTTGCAACGGATTTTGCTCAAAGGCCATAATGCGCGCAAGCGTATCCAGCTTGCCGTTCAGGGATTTGATCAGTCCGGTAAGCAGCCGGTCTCTGTCGGCAAGGCTGGCCAACTGGGATTTTACGTCCTGGTCCAGCCGCCTGAACTCTGCTTTCAGGCTTTCAAGGTGGCCGCCGTCGAAAACGTCTGAATCCGGGGGGCTATCCGGCGCCAGTTTGCGGATTTCCAGGCCGATGCGGTCGTCAATCCGGAAAAAGTCTCGGCGTTCGGATGCATCATCCGTTGGTGCGCTGGGGGTGTTGGATGGCGGCATCTCGGCTCCGGAAAACTGAAATTGTATTGATACAGAATAGTTTAGCAGTTTCCCTCTGTGCTGGAAGGTACTCGGGAAAACCAGACCACGACCGACCTGAAGGTAGCAACAGGCTCCTCTCCATGTTCAGACCCTTATCATTTTATATAGGCTTGCGGTACACGGCGGCCAAACGCCGGAATCACTTCATTTCCTTCATCTCCCTGACCTCGATGATCGGGCTGATGCTCGGTGTCGCGGTTCTGATTATTGTTCTTTCCGTGATGAACGGCTTTGACCGGGAGCTCAAACAGAGGATTCTCGGGATGGTGCCCCACGCCACGATCCAGGGCACTGGCCCGCTTGACGACTGGCGCTCGATTGATGCCCGGGTGGAGCAGCATCCCCGGGTGCTGGCAGCCGCTCCGTTTATTCAGGGCCAGGCCATGGTCACCGGTGGTGGCAATGTCCGGGGTGTCATGCTCAATGGCATTCTGCCGGAGCAGGAACGTACCGTTTCCATCATTGAAGACCATATGATCGAAGGCAGCCTTGACGACCTGGTGTCCGGTGAATTCGGCATCATTGTCGGCCGGCTGATGGCAGCCAGTCTGCGGCTCCAGGTGGGCGACAAGGTTACCGTGGTACTGCCGGAAGCGTCCATTACGCCCGCGGGCGTCCTGCCCAGGCTCAAGCGATTCACCGTGAAGGGTGTTTTCAGCGTCGGGGCGGAGCTCGATGGCAGTTACACCCTGATCCATATGGACGATGCATCGGTCCTCATGCGCACCGGTGGCAAGGCCGAAGGTATTCGCCTGCTGGTGGACGACCTGTTTGCGGCTCCCAAGGTCTCAGAGGAAGTAGCGCGGCAGCTTCCCGGGCGGTATTACGTTTCTGACTGGACCCGTACTCACGGTAACCTGTTCCAGGCCATCCGGATGGAGAAAACCATGATTGGCCTGCTGCTCATGTTCATTGTTGCTGTGGCCGCGTTCAATATCGTGTCCACCCTGGTGATGGTGGTGACTGACAAAACCGGCGATATTGCCATTCTCCGGACCATGGGCGCGACACCGGGCCGGATCATGCGGATTTTCGTTGTGCAGGGCGCAGTGATCGGTGTCTTTGGCACCCTCATAGGCACCACGCTGGGTGTGGTGGGCGCCCTCAATATCAGTGCGTTTATCTCCTGGCTGGAGGGGGTTATCGGGCACCAGTTCCTGAGTTCTGACGTTTATTTCATCAGTTACCTGCCATCGCAACTGCTATGGCAGGACGTTTTCATAATCAGCGGCGCTGGCCTTGCCATGAGTCTTCTGGCAACCATTTACCCGGCCTGGCGGGCTTCCCGGGTAGATCCGGCGGAGGCGCTTCGCTATGAGTAAGGAACAATCGGCCATGTCGGATTCACCCCTGGTGATTGACTGTCGGCAGGTGACCCGAACCTACAGTGAGGGTCCTGAAAAGCTGACCATTTTTTCGGATATTTCCCTTGAAGTGGCGCCCGGAGAAACGGTCGCCATTGTCGGCAGCAGCGGCGCCGGTAAGACCACGCTGCTCAACCTGCTGGGCGGGCTGGACAAGCCATCATCGGGCCAGATTTCCATCTGCGGCAAGGAGATTCACCGGCTTTCCGAGGGCGGTCGCGCCAGGTTCCGCAACCGTCACCTGGGCTTTGTGTATCAGTTTCACCACCTGCTACCTGAGTTTACGGCCCTGGAAAACGTCATGATGCCCTGCGTACTGGGCGGCCTGCCGGTTGCGGATGCCCGGAAGAAAGCGGATGTGCTGTTAGGTCGGGTTGGTCTTGCCGAGCGCCTGGCCCATAAACCCGGTGAACTCTCCGGCGGCGAGCGCCAGAGGGTTGCCATTGCCCGGGCACTGGTCAATGAGCCGGATTGTGTACTGATGGATGAGCCCACCGGCAACCTTGATGAGCATACCGGAGAGGGAGTCCGGTCGCTGATTGAATCCCTTCGGGATCAGTTCGGCATTGCGTTTGTGATGGTGACCCATGACATGAAAATGGCCCGGAGTCTCGGGCGAGTGCTTCGGCTGGAGCAGGGCCGGCTGATTCAGGAAGTTTGATCGGCTGCCTGATGGCGTTTCCGTCGGTTGATCTGCCGTAACCGCCAGTCAGAGCGTACCTTGCGGCGCCACAGCAACTGGATAATCAGGTACGAAAAGCAGGCCGACACAGTTGCGACAATCAGCGAGCCCAGATACAGGGGGATGCCAATGTCCATGATGCGCTCACTGATCCACGACCATGACAGTTGGAACTCGAAACTGAGAACCGGGCGGCTAAGCGCCCAGGCGCCGACTTTATAGTTGAAATAGAAAAGCGGCGGCATGGTTATCGGGTTGCTGATCCAGACCAGAACAACCGACAGCGGCAGGTTGGCGTTGAGCCAGACAGCAAAAATGGCCGCCGCGAGCATCTGGAACGGCATGGGTATAAAGCAGAACCAGACGCCGACAAGAAAGGCGCGGGCGACGCTGTGGCGATTGATATGCCAGAGGTTCGGTTCGTGAAGGATATCGCCCAGGAAGCTGAGCGACTGCATCGCTCGCACCTTCTCCGGGGTGGGCAGATAGCGTTTCATGAACTTCTTTGGCATTGGAAGCTCTGCCTTTAAAAGGAGTTAAAATGCCGGCACATCGGATGTTGCCGGTCAACATGGCATACAGGAGGACAAGGAATGTCCGAAAGTCTGAACCGTCCTTTGCGCCTGCCGGACAGGCAGAATGTCGCAGCCCCGGGCGTTTTCGCCTTCTCTTGTGGCGTTATCTTACTGTATTGGCTGTCGATCCTGCCACCTCCGGAGTGGCTGGCAGTGCCCGGAGTGCTACTTTTTTTGGCCTTTGGCCGGCGAGGGTCTGTCGGGTTCCGCCGGTTAACCGTGCTGGCATCTGGCCTTATGGTGGGGCTTTCCTTGGCGTCATGGCATGCCCGGAGCCAGCTTGCAGAAGTCTTACCGCCCGCGGCCGAAGGGAAGCCCCTGTCGGTATCCGGATACCTCTGTGACATTCCATCCCCCGGAAGCTTCAACAGCTTGCGTTTCAGCTTCTGTGTTACCCGCTGGCATAACCTGCCCGAGGTTTATGCTTCCGGTACGCGACCACCCGATCTGCTGCGACTGGCCTGGTATGGCCACGGAACAGAGACGTTGCCGGGCGCCCGTTTGCGCCTGGAGGTCAGGCTCAAGCGGCCCCACGGTACCCTGAACCCGGTGGGATTCCGATACGAAAACTGGCTGTTCCGAAAAGGCTACAGGGCCACGGGCAGTGTCCGCCGTGTTCAGGCCGACCCGACCGTGAGCTGCTCCGTGTATTGCCAGTACCGGACCATGCACCTGGCGTTGGCCGAGTGGGTGCAAGCCCGGTTCGGCGCTACCAGACATTTTGCGCTGGTTTCCTCGCTGCTGATCGGCTATCGCGGTCACATGACGCAACAGCATTGGGATGTTCTCAAGGCAACGGGCACCATTCATCTCGTCGCAATTTCTGGCCTGCATCTCGGGTTGATCGCACTGGGTGCCGGTTTTGTGTGCCGTCGGCTTCTGCTGGCGTTGCCGGTGCATTGCGTAAACGAACGCACGGGGCGGCGGCTGGTCTTTGCGGCTGTAGTGCTATGTTGCGTGCTTTACGCGCTTGCCGCCGGCTTTACCGTGCCCACGCGACGGGCGCTGGTCATGGTGATTGTGGGGGGATGGCTGATTTTACTGGCCCGACAATCGCCAGTCTGGCAATCGTATCTGATCGCTCTGGCGTTGGTCCTGGCGCTGGATCCTTTTGCACCGCTGGGCCAGGGCTTCTGGCTGTCGTTTGCCGCCGTTGCCGTGCTTATCGCCGTATTTTCGGCGCGGCTGGCAGGTAGTGGTTGGCTGGCCGGCCTCCTGGTCGCCCAGATCTCGGTATTCGCGGGATTATGGCCAGTGCTGGTGGCATTCGGCCAGGGGCAGCCGCTGGCCGGGTTGGCGGCAAACCTGATTGCCATTCCCTGGGTGTCACTGGTGGTCATGCCGCTGCTGGTGACGGGCGGCCTGATAACCGCTGCGGTTCCGGCGGCGGCCGAAGTGTTCGGGCCTGCCTTTGATCTGGTGCTGGGGCTGCTCTGGAGTGTCCTTGGCTGGCTCGCCCACTGGCAGATGCCCGAAATTGCCGCCAGTACGGAAGAGATCGCGGTTTTATCAATGCTGGCACTTTTTATGGTGTTGGCCCCGTTGACCGGGTTCCGGCTGGTGGCAGTTGTATCGGCATTATTGTGGTTGGCCTACCCCGTTACCTCGTTACCGCGGAACCTGGCAGTGGCGCGGCCGGAAATCCGCGTCTGGGATGTCGGGCAGGGCCTGTCGGTACTTGTCCGGCACGGCCGGAAAGTCCTTGTCTATGACACAGGTCCTGCCGTTCCCGGGGTGTTTTCGGCGGTGGAATCGACGCTGTTGCCAAACCTGCAGGCGGAGGGCATCCGGAGAATCGATACCCTGGTTATAAGCCATGCCGACGGTGATCATGCCGGAGGCCTTGAAAAGCTCGCGGAGGAAATTGAAATCGGCCGGATTGTGGCCGGTGAGCCCACGATCATTCAAGACCGGGTGCCGGAAGTGTCCGTTTCGCCCTGTGACCGGGCCACGGAAACCCTCGGGGCGCTGATCATCGACTACTGGCAAGCAGAGGGTGACCGCGAAGGAAACGATGCGTCCTGTGTTCTCCGGATCCATCATTCCGGGTCGCACACCGAGTGGATTCTCCCCGGCGATATTACCGGACGGGTAGAGGCCGCATACCTGGCCGCTGATACCGACTTGCCCGATGCTGACCGCCGGGTGGTCATCGCTCCCCACCATGGCAGCAGGACATCCTCTTCAGAGGCCTGGGTTCAGGGCCTGGACCCCGACTGGGTGCTCTATACCGCCGGCTATCGCCACCGTTACGGTCACCCACATCCCGTGGTAACGGCGCGCTACAGGCGTGCCGGCGCGGTACAGCTTAACACCGCCTGCTCCGGCAGTGTGCTGATGACCATTGCCGATAACCGGCTGGTGGTAAAGGAAATGCGGGATGAAGCGCCGTTCTGGATCAGCGGCCCGGGACTGGCCCGTGACCAATGTAAAATACCGTGACATTCCGGGTGTGGCCTCTACCGGTAGCTATGCTAAAGTAGCGCGGCTTGCAAACAATCAGGGAGACCAAGCGTGTTCGAGCTGTTGAAAGCTGGTGGTATTCTGATGGTGCCCATTGTCGCCTGTTCCATTCTGGCGCTCGCCATCATTCTGGAGCGTTTCTGGACCCTCCGTCCTTCCAGGGTCGCGCCGCCACAGACCATTAATGAATTGTGGCGCTGGATCAAGAAAAAAGAACTGAATGGCCGGAAGCTGAAAGCCCTGCAGGGATCTTCACCCCTGGGGCGGATTCTGGCCGGCGGCCTGATCAATGCCAAGCATGGCCGCGAAATCATGAAAGAGAGCATCGAACACGAAGCCAGCCAGGTGATCCATGATCTGGAGCGCTTCCTGAACCCGCTGGGTACCGTGGCCACCATTTCTCCCCTGCTGGGCCTCCTGGGCACCGTGATCGGCATGATCAAGGTGTTTGCCGAGATTCAGCTGGCCGGAGTCGGTAATGCGGGCAACCTGGCCGGGGGTATCTCCGAGGCACTGATCACCACGGCCGCCGGTCTGAGTGTTGCGATTCCGGCATTGATCTGCCACCGCTACTTTATCCGCAGGGTGGATGAGCTGGTGGTTGGCATGGAGCAGGAGGCCATCAAGCTGGTTGAGGTTGTACACGGGGATCGCGAAATTGATGTGGAAGGAGCCTGAACACTGTGAAGTTCAAGCGCCAGAGAAGCCAGGAAGTCGGGGTTGACCTGACACCACTGATCGACGTGGTGTTCCTGCTGCTGATTTTCTTCATGGTCTCCACCACGTTCACCCGGGAAAGTCATCTGCGGGTGGATCTGCCGGAAGCAAGCGGTGAGCCGCGAGAAGCCTCCGATGTCCGGCAGATTGATGTGGTGATCAACGCCGAAGGTCAGTACATCCTGAACGACCGCACGCTGGTCAATAACCGTCGTGAAACCCTTGAGCGTGGCGTGCGCGAGCTGGCGAAGGGGAACACTTCGATGCCGTTTATCATCACCGCAGACGCCCGCACGCCCCACGAATATGTGGTTCGTGCCATGGACGTGGCCGGCCGTCTCGGATTTTCCAAGCTGAGCATTACCACCGAGCGGGAGGCTGAGAGTCAGTGAAGGTAACCGAGCCTTTGCCTGATCCATCTGCTGTGTTGCCGGCCGGAAGCTGGGATACCTACAAGCGATTGCTGGCCTATGTGAAACCGTTCTGGGTGGCATTTTCCCTTGCGGTGGTTGGTAATATTATCTATGCCGCCGCATCGACCGGCATGGCGGCGGCCATGGAATACGTGATTGCGGCCATCGAGAATCCCACCGAGAAAAACCGCTTGCTGCTGACCCTGGTCATTGTGGGGGTGTTCGCGTTTCGTGGTCTCGGAACCTTTTTGAGCCAGTACTTCATAAGCTATGTTGGCCGCCAGGTGATCAATGCGCTGCGCAATCAGGTATTCAATCGCCTGATGACGCTTCCCTCCCGTTATTTCGACGACAATGCCTCGGGGCGACTGGTGTCAAAACTGACGTTCAATGTGGAGCAGGTGGCGGAGGCCACCACCGACGCGGTGACCATCACTCTTCGGGAGGGCCTGACCATTGTCGGCCTGCTCGGCTATATGTTGTATACCAACTGGAAACTCACCCTGATTTTCCTCGCTGTCGGCCCGCTGATTGCGGCTGTTGTGAGCTTTGCCAGTAAACGTTTCCGCAAGATCAGCCAGAGAATCCAGGGCTCCATGGGGGATATCACCCATGTCGCGTCGGAATCTATTACCGGATACCGGGTGGTTCGCGCGTTTGGCGGTGAAAATTACGAACGCCATCGGTTTCAGGAGGTTAGCAATAAAAACCTCAGGCAGAGCCTGAAGATGGCGTCCACTCAGGCGATCAGTATTCCGGTGATCCAGGTGCTGGTGGCGATAGCCATCGCAGCGCTGGTCTGGATGATGTTGGCCCCGGAGATCCGGGGTGGCATGACCACTGGCGAGCTGGTGGCTTTCATAACGGCGGCAACCACCATGGCCAAGCCGATCCGGCAGGTCACGTCGGTTCACGCCAAGATCCAGAAAGGTGTCGCGGCAGCCTACGATGTATTCGAAACCATTGATGAGCCGCCGGAGCAGGACCCGGGTACCTATTCCCCGGATCGGGTTGAAGGCAGGATCGATTTTGACCAGGTCTGTTTCCGGTACCGTGATCAACTGGATAATGTACTGGAGGGGATATCCCTGAACATCCCTGCAGGCCAGAGCGTCGCTCTGGTCGGTCGCTCCGGCAGCGGTAAATCCACGCTGGTGAGCCTGTTGCCGAGGTTCTATGAATTTACCGGTGGTGATATTCGCATCGACGGTCGTTCGTTACGGGACTTCTCGCTGAAGGCCCTGCGGGCTCAGATAGCGCTGGTGACCCAGAATGTCGTGCTGTTCAACGATACCATCGCGGCCAATATCGCTTATGGCGCGCTCCGGAATTGCAGCCGGGAAGACATCCGTGAGGCCGCAGCCAAGGCCCATGCGCTGGAGTTCATCGATCGCATGCCTCAGGGCCTGGATACCATGATCGGAGATAATGGTGTGATGTTGTCCGGCGGCCAGCGCCAGAGGCTCGCAATTGCCCGGGCATTGCTCAAGAATGCGCCGATCCTGATTCTGGACGAGGCAACCTCTGCGCTGGATACCGAATCCGAGCGGCACATCCAGGATGCCCTGGAATCCGTAATGCAGGGGCGCACCACACTGGTGATCGCGCACCGGCTGTCAACCATCGAAAAGGCCGACCGGATACTGGTGATGGACAACGGCCGGATTGCCGAATCCGGCCGTCACGAGGAACTTCTTGCTGCCGGTGGCGCCTACGCGCAATTGCACCAGATGCAGTTCAGCGAACAGCCATGAGTTCACTGATAGATCGTCTCTGGTACGGCGACCGTCGTCCACTCTGGTTCCTGGCGCCGTTAGCCTGGCTGTACCGCAACATAGCAGAAGCTCGACGCCGAGCCGCCTGGGAGGCCCATGATATGGCCCTGCCGGTTCCGGTGGTCGTGGTTGGTAACATAACGGCCGGTGGAACCGGAAAATCCCCCCTGACAGCCTGGCTGGTCGCTGAGCTGGTCGGCGCCGGCTGGCGGCCGGTGATCCTCAGTCGCGGGTATGGCGGCAAGGCCGACAACTACCCCATGGAGGTCAATGCCGGCAGCAGTGCCATTGAGGCTGGCGACGAGCCGGTGATGCTGGCTGCCAGCACCGGGTGCCCGGTTGTTGTCGACCCGCAGCGCCGGCGTGCGGCTGGTTATGCGCTGGACAGGAAACTCGGCAACCTGCTTGTCTGCGACGACGGCCTGCAGCACTACAAGCTGCCACGGGATGTGGAGTTGTCGGTGTTTGATGCCCGCAGGGGTATCGGCAATGGTGCCCTGATTCCGGTCGGGCCCTTGCGGGAACCGGTGTCGAGGCTTTCCTCCGTGGATTTTGTTATTGTAAACGGTGCGGATTTTGCGCCCGAGGTCATGGAGAGTTTTGAGGGTATCGATCACCCTGCCATCTATTCCATGGTCCTTGAGCCCGGACGTCTGATTCATCTGGCGACGGGTGAGCAGAAACCACTGTCCGGCTTGAGAGGGCAGGCGGTCAGGGCGGTTGCAGGGATCGGTAATCCGTCCCGGTTTTTCGATACACTGAGGAATCTGGGGGCCGAGGTCACCGAGGTGGCGTTTCCGGATCACCACCGTTTCCGCCCATCAGACCTGAGCGCCGGCCACGATGAGATGATCGTGATGACTGCAAAGGATGCGGTGAAGTGCCGAGGCTTTGCACCAGACAATGCCTGGACCCTGACGGTGAATGCCCGACTGCCAGACGGCTTCCGGGACGCTTTTCTGGAGCGGATTCAGCAGTGCTCCGAACAGTTAACCTCCTGACATCGAGCGAGTAAGTACCATGGATAAGAAATTGTTGGCGATACTGGCCTGTCCGGTCTGCAAGGGCGATCTGAAGCTTAACGATGACCGAACCGAGCTGGTCTGTTACCAGGATGCCATGGCGTTCCCGATCCGGGAGGGAATCCCGGTGATGCTGGCCAGCGAAGCCCGCACTCTCTCCACCGACGAACGCCTGCACAAGCGTTAAATTCAAGGGTTTTCAGGGTAGTTCTGCCATGTCATTTACGGTTGTGATTCCGGCCCGCTATGCATCCAGCCGGCTCCCGGGGAAGCCACTCGCGGAAATCGCCGGGAAGCCCATGATCCAGCATGTATGCGAGCGTGCCGGCGAAAGCCGCGCGGATCGCGTGGTGGTGGCCACCGATGATGAACGCATCCAGCGGGTGTGTAAGGCGTTTGGGGCGGAAGTGGTGATGACGTCACCCAACCACGCCAGCGGCACTGACCGACTGGAAGAGGTGGCACGCAAGCTCGGTTTTGAGCCGGATCACCGGGTGGTCAATGTACAGGGCGACGAGCCCCTTATTCCCCCGGACCTGATTAACCAGGTGGCTGATAATCTGGAATTTTTCCCGGAAGCGGCCATCGCGACCCTGTGTGAGCGGATTCATGATCCGGAGCAGGTTTTCAATCCGAATGTGGTCAAGGTGGTGTTTGATCATCAGGGTATGGCGCACTATTTCAGCCGTGCGCCGATCCCCTGGGCCCGGGACCATTGGCAGAACGGCACACCGTTGAGCGCCGTTGACGTTTCCCTGCCTGATAACATCGGTTACTTCCGGCATATTGGAATTTACGGTTACCGGGTGTCGGTACTGGGGCAGTTTGTCGGTTGGGCGCCGGCGCCTACCGAGATCACCGAATCCCTGGAGCAACTACGCGCCCTGTACAACGGCGCGCGAATCCACGTGGATGTGGCCTCGGTCAATCCGCCGGCCGGTGTCGACACCGAAAGCGACCTGCAGCGGGTAAGGCAGTGGCTGGAACGGGAGGGCGAAGGCCATGGCTGAACCGGTGAGGGTGCTTTTCGTGTGCCTGGGCAATATCTGCCGCTCACCCACAGCGGAAGGTGTCTTTCGTGCCCAGGTTGAGGCGGCCGACCTGGCCGAACAGGTCCAGATCGATTCCTGTGGTACCGGGCACTGGCACATCGGCAAAAGCCCGGATGCCCGGGCCCAGGAGGCGGCCAGCCGGCGCGGCATTGATATCAGCGGTTTGCGGGCCCGGCAGTTCAGTCCTGAAGATCTGGACAGCTTTGATTATGTGTTGGTGATGGACCGCCAGAATCTTGCCGATATCAAGGATATCTGGCATCAGAACGGCGGCACGCGGCCCGCATTATTCCTCGATTACGGTCGTTCGAAGCACGATGAGGTGCCGGATCCCTATTACGGGGGCGCAGACGGTTTCGAGCGGGTACTGGATCTGATTCGTGATGCTGGCGAGGGCTTGTTGGCCGATATCCGGGGGCGTCTGGCTTGAGGCAGGATCCGGAGATCCGGGAAAACGTCGAGCTGGAGGCAATGAATACCCTTCGCGTGCGTGCCCGGGCGGCGTATTATGCCGAGGTCAAAAGTGCCTCCGAGCTGATCAGAGCCCTGGACTGGGCAAGGGAACTGAAACACGAGACTCTGGTTCTTGGTGGTGGCAGCAACCTGGTGTTTGCCGGCGATTTTCCCGGGCTGGTTATTCGCATGGCCATTCGGGGGCGCCGCTGGGAGCATATTGTTGATCACCAGGCCACGCTGGTTCTGGGCGCCGGAGAGAACTGGCATGAGGCGGTCCTTTATGCTGGCCGGGCCGGCTATCGCGGCATCGAGAACCTGGCGTTGATTCCGGGTACCGCCGGGGCGGCTCCGGTTCAGAACATCGGTGCCTACGGTGTTGAGCTGTGTGATTGCCTGGAGTCAGTCACCGCACTGGATCGCACCACCGGAGAGCTGGTAACCCTCAACAATTCCGAATGCCGGTTTGCCTATCGCGACAGCCTTTTCAAGCACATGCCCGGTCGTTTCGTGATCACCAACATCCGCTTGGCGCTTTCCCGGAACAGGCCTCTGGCATTGGGCTACCGTGATCTTCAGGAGTACCTCGGCGGCGCGCAGGACTCTGCTCTGGAACCGCTGGCGGTGGCCGAGGCAGTCATGGCCATCCGCCGGCGAAAGTTGCCGGATCCCGCGATCATTCCCAATGCCGGCAGTTTCTTCAAGAATCCGGTGGTGGAGAAGGCCCGGTTTGATGCGCTGAAGGACCGGTATCCGGATATTGTTGGTTATCCTCAGGAGCAGGGTGTCAAACTGGCGGCGGCCTGGCTGATCGACCAGTGCGGCTGGAAAGGGTTCCGCAACGCCCGGGTGGGCGTCCACAACCGGCAGGCCCTGGTTCTGATCAATCACTCTGGCGGCAATGGTGAAGACATTCTGGTGCTGGCGGAGGAGATCCGGAAATCCGTGGAGCAGCGCTTCCGGGTTACTCTGGAGATGGAACCCGGCATTGTTGCCGGGTCGACCAGCCCCTGACGGCACATAATCGAAAGTGCCGCCAGAGTGTCAGCCTGCCGAAAGGCGGGCCGGGCTTAAAGCCCTTTCCGGGGCGAGGCGTTAACCAGGAAGGGTAGCGCTTCAGCCACGGGCACGTCCTGTTTTTCCTCATCCCGGCGGCCCTTGTATTCAAGGGTGCCAGCCGCGAGGCCACGCTCGGAAATCACAAACCGGTGCGGAATGCCGATCAGTTCCATGTCGGCAAACTTCACGCCCGGGCGCTCGTTCCGGTCATCCAGCAGAACGTCGTAACCTGCCTGGCGCAGTTGCTCGTAGAGCTTCTCACCGGCTTCGGCCACGATAGGTGACTTGTGAGCATTGAGCGTTACGATAGCCACCTGGAAAGGCGCAATGGCGTCTGGCCAGATAATGCCCTTGTCGTCGTGGTTCTGCTCGATGGACGCCGCGACAATCCGCGACACGCCGATACCGTAGCAGCCCATGTCCATGATCGCGCTCTTGCCGTTCTCATCCAGAACGGTTGCATTCATGGCGGTACTATACTTGTTGCCCAGTTTGAAGATGTGTCCGACTTCAATGCCGCGGCGGATTTCCAGCGTGCCCTTGCCGTCCGGGCTGCGGTCACCCTCCACCACATTGCGAAGGTCTTCAACCCGCGCCAGCGGAACGTCCCTTTCCCAGTTCACGCCGGTCAGGTGGTAACCCTCGCGGTTGGCACCGCAGACGAAGTCGGCCAGGTGCGCAGCACTTCGGTCGACAATCACCGGCACATTCAGGCGGACGGGACCAATGGAGCCAGCCTTGCAGCCGATTGTCTGCTCGATTTCTTCGTCCGTCGCCATGGTCAGTGGCTCCGCCACGCCTGCGAGGTTCTCGGCCTTGATGTCATTCAGGGTGTGGTCGCCCCGAAGGATCAGTGCGACCAGACCCGAGCGACCCTCGTCATCGGCTTCGCCTTTGACCAGAAGGGTCTTGACGGTGCGTGTGGCATCGATGTTCAGGAAGGCGGAGATGGCTTCAATGGTTCTCTGGTCGGGTGTGGCAACCTCCTTCATTTCCTCGGCGGGAGCCGGACGCTCGCCCGCCGGCGCCACTGCTTCTGCCTTCTCGATGTTGGCGGCATAGTCACTGTCGGTACTGAACACGATGTCGTCTTCGCCGGAGGAGGCAAGCACGTGGAATTCGTGGGAGGCGCTGCCGCCAATGGCACCCGAGTCGGCCTGCACCGGGCGATAATCCAGCCCGAGGCGGTCGAAGATCGCGCAGTAGGTGCGGTGCATCAACTGGTAGGTTTCATCCAGGGATTCGGCATTGATGTGGAAGGAGTAGGCATCCTTCATGATGAATTCCCGGGCCCGCATCACACCGAACCGGGGGCGACGCTCGTCCCGGAACTTGGTCTGGATCTGATAGAAATTGGCGGGCAGTTCCTTGTAACTGCTCAGCTCGTTGCGAACCAGGTCGGTGATGACCTCTTCGTGGGTCGGGCCGAAACAGAAATCCCGGCCATGGCGGTCTTTCATCCGGAGCAGTTCGCCGCCATACTGGGTCCAGCGGCCGGATTCCTGCCAAAGCTCTGCAGGCTGGACCGCCGGCATCAACACTTCCTGGGCACCGCTTTTATCCATCTCTTCACGAACAATCCGTTCAACCTTGCGCAGGGTCCGCAGCCCCATTGGCAACCAGGTGTACAACCCGGCAGCCAGCTTGCGGATCATGCCAGCACGCAACATCAGCTGGTGACTGATGATTTCCGCGTCGGCGGGGGTCTCTTTCTGGGTGGCAATCAGGTAACGGCTTGCTCGCATCGTCTCTTCCGTTTGTCAGAAATCTGGAGTGTTGGTCTAAAGGACAGATGGCGGGTCGGGCCGCCACAGGTTCTCTTTGTCGTAAACTACGCGTTATTGTACGGAGCCTGCTGCACAAGGTACAGATGATGGCTGGCGAATCTGAGGCTGTTGCGCTGGGCGCGCGAACCGGTTTCCTGGTTCAGGACAGGTAGCCAAGGGGCAGGGCGGTACTGTCCAGCACCCGCCGGAGCACAAAGCTTGAATGCACACCGCTGACCCCCTGAATCCGGGTGATCCGGTTGAGCAGGAAGTGGTGGTAGTGATCCATGTCCGGGACCACCACCTTTAGCATGTAGTCCGCATCCTGGCCGGTGATCAGGTAACACTCCTGCACCTCCGGGTATTCGGCCACCTCCTCTTCGAACGCGGCAAAGCGCTCGGGTGTGTGGCGGTCCATCCCGATCAGGATGATCGCCGTTAATGACAGGCCCAGTTTTTTGTGGTCGAGAATGGTCACCGTCCTGACGATAACCCCAGCGTCTTCCAGGGCCCGAACACGGCGCAGGCAGGGCGAGGGGGAAAGTCCGACTTTTTCCGCAAGTTCCTGGTTGGTCAGGGCGCCATCCTGCTGGATCTGTTCGAGAATCCGGCGGTCGGTTTTGTCAATTTTGATAAGGTCTTTCTGCATTGAAGGCATAAAATTCCACAAACAGGAATTAATGGGCAATTAAAGGATAAAAACTACGCCTTTGTGCCAAACTTCGCAATCAAATTCCAGCGTTGTCGCGTTATCCTGTCAACCATTGAGAAATTCATTCCCGAAACCGCAAGGAAAGACACCCATGGCTTTCGATCATCGCAAATACGTTGCGTTCAAACCTGTTGGCAAAACCGATCGTCGCTGGCCGGATAAGGTCATCGCGAAAGCACCCGTATGGTGTGCGGTAGATCTTCGGGACGGCAATCAGGCGCTGGTCAAGCCCATGTCAGTTGCCCAGAAGCAACGTCTGTTCGATTTGCTGGTCAAGCTGGGGTTCAAGGAAATCGAAATCGGCTTTCCCGCAGCCAGCCAGCCGGACTTTGATTTCTGTCGCAAACTCATCGAGGAAAACCGCATTCCCGAGGATGTGAAAATCCAGGTGCTGACCCAGGCCCGGCCGGAGCTGATCGAGCGAACCTACGAAGCACTGGCGGGCGCCCGCAAGGCGATCGTGCATGTCTACAACTCCACCTCTACCGTACAACGGGAGCAGGTCTTCGGGCTGGACCGTGATGGCATTCGTGATATTGCGGTCAACGGCGCCAGGTTGGTCCGTGACATCGCAGCCCGTCATCCGGAAACCGAATGGACGTTCCAGTATTCACCGGAGAGCTTTACCGGGACCGAGCTGGATTTCGCGGCCGAGGTTATTGATGCCGTGAGCGACGTCTGGCGCCCGGATCAGGGTCAGCCGATGATTATCAACCTCCCGGCGACCGTGGAAATGGCAACGCCCAACGTATTTGCCGATCAGATCGAATGGATCTGCGATCACATCAAGCGCCGTGAGCACATCAGCATCAGCGTGCATACTCACAACGACCGGGGCTGCGCCGTGGCGGCAGCCGAACTGGCGGTCATGGCCGGTGCCGACCGGGTTGAGGGCACCCTGATGGGTAATGGCGAGCGCACCGGCAACATGGATCTGGTGACCATGGCCATGAACCTTTACTCCCAAGGGATCGATCCGACGCTGGATCTCTCCGGTATGGCGGAGATCAGCGAGGTGGTCGAAGCCTGTACTGAAATCTCCACGCATCCCCGCCACCCTTACGCCGGCGAGCTGGTGTTCACCGCATTCTCCGGCAGTCACCAGGATGCCATCCGCAAGTGCCTGGCGCGCAGAACGGAAGGGGAAGTCTGGAATGTTGCCTACCTGCCCATCGATCCGTTCGATGTTGGCCGCCGTTACGAAGAGGTGGTGCGCATTAACAGCCAGTCCGGCAAGGGCGGTGTCGCTTACGTGCTGGAGCGGGATTACAACATCAGCCTGCCGCGCTGGTTGCAGATCGAGTTCAGCAAGCTGGTGCAGCGGGAGGCAGAAACCAATGGTGGTGAAATCGATTCACTGACCATTCACCGATTGTTCGAGGACCGTTATCTGAAGGTTCATGCAGACTGGGCATTGCGCTCCTACGATCTGCATCGGGACGAAGACGGTGTTCGTGCCGACGTCTCGGTTGGTGGTGATGAGGCGCCGGTTCGTCTGGAAGGCCGCGGTCTCGGTGCCGTGGAAGCGGTTTCCGATGCCCTGGAAGCCCGGTTTGGTATTGCCATTGCCGTGGAGGCATACGACGAGTTTGCCCTGGGCGAGGGCACCAATGCCAATGCCCTGGCCTGCATCCGCCTGACCGCGAATGGCCGGCACTGCAGCGCCGCGGCACTGGCCGAAGATACCACGTCTGCGACACTGCAGGCGCTGTTCTCGGCCGTCGCGCAGGCGGTGGGTTTCGACATGCCTCAGCCGGCGAGGAACGCTGAGATTGCCGGCGCCTGAGGAGCCTGGCGCCCTGAACGACACAAGCCGGCACGGATGCCGGCTTGTTGATTTTCCGATGCCCGTGAGGGGCAAAGGACGGAGCGTGAACCCTCAGACCGGGGTTACGTTTTCCGCCTGGGGGCCTTTCGGGCCCTGGGTAACGGTGAACTGTACCTGCTGGCCTTCGGTCAGGGTACGGAAACCGCTTGAGTTGATTGCACTGTAGTGAACAAACACGTCACTGCCACCGTCCTGAGCGATGAAACCAAAGCCTTTGGACTCGTTAAACCACTTAACGTGGCCAGTTTTAGTATCGGACATTGATCTTTCCTGTCTTTCTGTAATTTGCCCTCACGGGACCTTCAAATTCCATATGGAACCGGCGCTGAGAAATCCAGAGAGTACTGAGGAAAGGGGCAACGAAGAGCACTTCGGCAGGACGTTGAAACGCATTCACCAAATACCGCTGTATTTTCACAGCAAATTCAGTATAGACCGAGTTTGGGGGGCGTCAACGAAATTTTTAACCTTTATTTAAGCTTTTAAAATGCTTAAAAACAAGAGGTTATAAGTTTTCATGCAAAAACCACCGTCCCCGGCTTGACCGGGAACGGGTTTCGGTGGTGGCAGATCGGGTCAGCGGCGGAAGCGCTCGCTGATTTCCTCCAGTATCGCGGGATCGTCAATGGTGCTGGGTACGGCGTATTTCTCGCCATCGGCAATCTGCCGGATTACCCTACGCAGGATCTTGCCAGACCGGGTTTTCGGCAGACGGTCGACCACCAGGGCACGGCGGAAACAGGCGATAGCACCAATCTTGTCGCGTACCATTTCCACCAGCTCGTCTTCAAGCTCATCGTGGTCAATGGTTGCGCCGTCCTTGATCAGCACGAGGCCAATGGGGATCTGGCCCTTCATCTCATCGGCGGCGCCAACCACGCAGCATTCGGCAATGGCCGGATGGGACGCCACCACTTCTTCCATTTCGCCGGTGGATAGCCGGTGGCCGGCAACATTGATCACATCATCCGTGCGCCCCATGACAAAGACGTAGCCGTCGTCATCGATAAAACCGCCGTCACCGGAGCTGTAAAACCCGGGAATGGGCTCCAGATAAGTCTTTCTGAAGCGCTCGTCGTCGCCCCATACGGTCATCATGCAGCCCGGTGGCAGTGGCAGTTTTACAGCAATCTGCCCCTGTTCTCCGGCCGGCATCTGGCTGCCGTTGCGCTCCACCACTTGCACGTTGTAGCCCGGGGAGGGGACCGTTGCCGAGCCCGGCTTTGTGGCCATCATCTCGATGCCGACCGGGTTGCAACAGATCGCCCAGCCGGTTTCGGTCTGCCACCAGTGATCGAGAACCGGCAGGCCGGTGTGCTCCTTCAGCCACTCGTAGGTGGCCGGGTCCAGGCGCTCACCGGCCAGAAACAGGCGTTTGAGTGAGCTGATGTCATAGCGCGAGAGTTGGTCCGCCTCGGGGTCTTCCTTGCGGACTGCCCGGAAGGCGGTAGGCGCGGTAAACAGCATGTTGACCTTGTGATCCTGAACTACCCGCCAGAAAGCGCCGGCATCCGGCGTTTTTACCGGTTTGCCTTCGTAGAGTATGGTCGTGCACCCGGCAAACAGCGGGGCGTAAACGATATAGCTGTGGCCAACCACCCAGCCTACGTCCGAAGCCGCCCAGTAAACGTCGCCCGGCCTGGCGTTATAGACCAGCTTCATGCTGTAGTTCAGGGCCACGGCATGGCCGCCATTATCCCTGACCACGCCTTTGGGCTTGCCGGTGGTGCCGGAGGTGTAAAGTATGTAGAGCGGGTCGGTGGATTTGACCGGAACCGGGGCGGCCGGTTCGGCGGCAGCCATCAGCTCGTTCCAGTCATGATCCCGGCCTGGGTGAAGGTCGGCCTTCACCTGGGGCCGCTGGTAAACAATGCAGGTCTCGGGTTTGTGGCTGGCCTGCTCGATGGCCTTGTTGACCAGCGGTTTGTATTCGATAACACGGCTAACCTCAATACCGCAGGAGGCCGTGATCACGGCCTTGGGTGTTGCGTCGTCAATGCGGACAGCCAGTTCGTGGGCAGCAAATCCGCCGAACACCACGGAATGAATGGCCCCGATACGTGCGCACCCCAGCATGGCTATGACGGCTTCCGGAATCATCGGCATGTAGATGATGACCCGGTCACCCCTGGCGATGCCGCGCTCTTTCAGGGCGCCTGCAAAGCGGGCCACTTCATCTGTCAGCTCATTGTAGGTGTAGGAGCGCCGGGTGTCGGTAACCGGTGAGTCGTAGATCAGGGCTTTCTGATCGCCGCGACCAGCCCGGATGTTGGCGTCCAGGGCAACGTCGGAGGTATTCAGTATGCCGTCGGGGAACCACTGGCCGTGGCCATTATCGGTTGGCTGCCAGATGGTTTTGGGCGGTTCGATCCAGTCAATGTTTTCCGCCTGTTCACGCCAGAAATCGTCCGGTTTGTCGATCGACCGCCGGAATTCTGAGTGATAGTCCATAGATTCCACCTCATCGTGCCTGTTGTTGTTCTAATGCGCTTCCTGACAACTTTAGGCCGTTTGAGAACATGGACTAGTAGACCATTGGCTTAGTTTGGGGAGTTAGGGGCCGCTTTCATCCGTTGATTTGACCGAGGTCACCCTTGCCGTCACTTCACCCCTGGCCACACGTGCAGAAACGGTCTCGCCGGGGCTGACTCTGGCCGCTTCCCGGATGATATTGCCATTGCCATCCTTGACGATGGCATAGCCCCGGCCCAGCGTAGCCAGAGGGCTCATGATGTTGAGCGACTGCGCGGCGTGTTCGAGCTTTTCCTGCCGGTAGCTGAGACCTCGTTGCATCGCCGCGACCAGTCGCTCGGATGTGCGCGCCACCATGTCCCGGCTTTGTGACAGCCTCCGCTGAGGTGACTGCATAGCCAGCCTCTGTTCCAGGTGGTCGCCCCTCACGGAAACCGTGCTGAGCCGCTGTCGGATCGCTTTCTCCAGTCGCAGTTCCAGTTCATCCAGTCGTTGGTTTTTTTCCAGTAATTCCCGTCTGGGGTCCCGAAGCCGTGCAGTGAGGTGCCCGAGTTGGGTGCCGAAACGTTTCAGGGCCACCCCTGCCGCGCTGAAAAGCCGTAGCTCCCGTTCCCGGAGCTGTTTCAGCCAGGCGGACTGGTCCGGAGAGATTTTTTCGGCGGCGGCGGAGGGCGTGGGGGCTCGCAGGTCGGCCACGAAATCGGCAATGGTCACATCCACCTCGTGGCCAACCGCGCTCACGGTCGGGATCTTGCAGGCCGCAATGGCCCGGGCCACGGCCTCCTCATTGAAGCACCAGAGATCCTCCAGGGAGCCACCCCCGCGGCCGATAATCAGTACATCTGCAGCGCCATGGGCCTGGGCCCGCTCAATGGCGCGGACGATATCGGCGGTTGCGGCCTTGCCCTGAACCGCGGTTGGATAAAGCGTAACCGGAATGGCCGGGCAGCGTCGTGCCAGCACGGTGAGAATGTCGTGAATGGCGGCACCGGTAGGCGATGTCACCACACCAATATGCCCCGGCAATGAGGGAATGGTTTTTTTCCGGGCGTTATCGAACAGGCCTTCGGCCAGGAGTTTGCGCTTGAGCGCATCGAAGGCCTGCTGCAGTTCACCAAGCCCCGCCGGTTCGATGTGCTCGACGATGATCTGGAAGTCGCCCCGGTTCTCATAGAGAGTCACTTTGCCCCGGATGCGCACCTGGTCGCCTTCTTTCGGGAGCGTGCGGATATGCTGGTTCATCCCGCGGAACATGGCGCAGCGGATCTGGCATTTGCGATCCTTGAGGGAAAAGTACCAGTGGCCGGAGGAGGGGCGTGAGAAACCGGACAGTTCACCCTCCACCCACACCTGCATGAAACTGGACTCCAGCAGATGCCTGGCCTGGTGATTGAGCTCGCTGACGCTGAGGGCCCGGGGGCGGGTGTCCTGAAGGGAGGATGTCACCGGTCTGACTCCGTCGTTATCCATACGCAATAGCCGAAATGATCGAAAAGTGGGAGGGTAAAAATAGCGAAATTTCAAAAAGATGCAATCAAACGTTAAAAACGGCGTGGTTTACTGTCCCCGAGTGCCCCTTTATAATAGATCGATTAAGGATTTTGCTTTGCTGTACCGCCGCGGGTACAGCACGGAAATTCCCAACTTAGCACGTTCAAAAGGCGGATCCCAATGCTGCGAATTGCCGAAGAAGCCCTCACATTTGATGACGTTCTGCTGGTCCCCGGATATTCAGAAGTTCTGCCTCACCAGGTCAGCCTGCAGACTCGGTTGACCAAGACGATCACTCTGAACATTCCGCTTGTGTCGGCCGCCATGGACACCGTCACCGATGCTGACCTGGCCATTGCCATGGCTCAGGAAGGCGGGATTGGCATCATGCACAAGAACATGACCGTTGAGCAGCAGGCAGCGGCGGTTCGCAAGGTCAAGAAGTTCGAAAGCGGTGTGGTGAAAGATCCGATTACGGTTACGCGGGATACCACCGTTCGTGAGCTTGTTGACATTACCATGGCAAACAACATCTCTGGCCTGCCGGTTGTAGATGGCCGCGATCTGGTTGGCATCGTTACCGGCCGCGACATCCGTTTTGAAAGCCGGATGGACACCCCGGTCCAGGACATCATGACGCCGAAGGAGAAGCTGGTTACGGTGAAAGAGGGCGCCAGCCTGGACGACGTCAAAGAGTTGCTGCACCGCCATCGCATCGAAAAGGTGTTGGTGGTAAACGACGATTTCGAGCTGCGCGGGCTTATTACCGTCAAGGACATCCAGAAGGCCAAGGACTACCCGTTGGCCTGCAAAGACGACCAGGGCCGTTTGCGGGTTGGCGCTGCTGTCAGTACCGGAGGCGATACCGAGGCCCGGATTACTGCGCTGGCTGAAGCCGGTGTCGATGTCATTGTAGTTGATACCGCTCACGGCCATTCCCGGGGCGTGATCGAGCGTGTGCGCTGGGTCAAGCAGAACTTCCCGGAAGTCCAGGTGATCGGTGGCAACATCGCGACCTCACACGCAGCCCTGGCCCTGGCAGATGCCGGCGCGGACGCGGTGAAGGTTGGTATTGGCCCTGGTTCGATCTGTACCACCCGAATCGTTGCCGGTATTGGCGTACCCCAGATTTCCGCAGTGTCGAACGTTGCGGCGGCATTGAAAGAACGCGGAGTGCCGCTGATTGCTGACGGCGGCATTCGGTTCTCCGGCGATATCGCCAAAGCGATTGCTGCCGGCGCCCACTGCGTCATGATCGGCAGTCTGCTGGCAGGAACCGACGAAGCGCCCGGCGAGGTAGAGCTGTTCCAGGGCCGCAGCTACAAGGCCTACCGTGGCATGGGATCAATCGGTGCCATGGGGCAGGGCTCCAGTGACCGTTACTTCCAGGATGCCAGCAAAGGCATTGAGAAGCTGGTGCCGGAAGGCATTGAAGGTCGTGTCGCCTGCAAGGGGCCCATGCGCAATATTGTGCACCAACTGGTAGGGGGCCTTCGTGCGGCTATGGGCTACACCGGTAGTGCTACCATGGAAGAGATGCGCACCAAACCGGAATTTGTGCGCATCACCAACGCGGGCATGCGTGAGAGCCACGTGCACGATGTCACCATCACCAAAGAAGCGCCTAACTACCGTATCGGTTAATCATTGCCTGACCAGACGCGGCTCCCCTGAGGGCCGCGTTGTTCATTTAGCTCCGAGGACTCCATGGCCCATAACATTCACGACCACCGCATCCTGATTCTTGATTTCGGTTCCCAGTACACCCAGCTCATTGCACGCCGCGTTCGCGAGATCGGCGTTTACTGTGAGATCAGGGCGTTCGATATCACCGATGAAGAACTTGATGAGTTCAACCCGAAGGGGATTGTCCTTGCCGGTGGGCCGGAATCGGTCACCCAACTGGGTGGCCCGCGGGCGCCGGAAGGCCTGTTTGATCGCGGCATTCCGGTTCTGGGGATCTGCTACGGCATGCAGACCATGGCCGAGCAGCTCGGCGGCCGGGTGGCCAGCTCCGAGAAACGGGAGTTCGGCTATGCCCAGGTTAAAGTGCGCGCGGCCGGCCCGTTGCTCCGGGACATTACGGATCACCTGACGGCCACCGGCGATTCACTGCTGGACGTCTGGATGAGTCATGGCGACAAGGTAGTGGCCATGCCGGAAGGCTTCGAGCTGCTGGCCTCCACCGAGAGTGCTCCCATTGCCGCCATGCAGGACCTTAGCCGGAACCTTTACGGCGTCCAGTTCCACCCGGAAGTGACTCACACACTTCAGGGCAAACGGATTCTTGAGCATTTCATCCTGGATGTCTGTCAGTGCGATGCCCTGTGGACACCGGCCAAGATCGTCGACGATGCGGTTCGGCAGATTCGTGACCAGGTGGGCACTGACAAGGTGCTGCTGGGCCTGTCTGGCGGTGTCGATTCCTCGGTAACGGCAGCGCTGCTGCATCGCGCCATTGGTGATCAGTTAACCTGCGTGTTCGTGGATAACGGCCTGTTGCGCCTCCACGAAGGCGACCAGGTGATGGACATGTTCGCCCGCAATATGGGGGTGAAAGTCATTCGGGTGGATGCGGAAGATCTGTTCCTGTCGAAACTCAAGGGCGTTGACGATCCCGAGCAGAAGCGCAAGATCATCGGCAACACCTTTATCGATGTGTTTGACGCAGAAGCCGCCACTATCCGCGACGTGAACTGGCTTGCCCAGGGCACCATCTACCCGGATGTCATCGAGTCGGCGGCCTCCAAGACCGGCAAGGCGCATGTGATCAAGTCCCACCACAACGTCGGTGGCCTGCCGGAAACCATGAAAATGAAACTGGTGGAGCCGCTGCGGGAACTGTTCAAGGATGAGGTGCGCCGGATCGGCCTTGAGCTGGGCCTGCCCTACGACATGGTCTACCGTCATCCGTTCCCGGGGCCGGGTCTCGGCGTTCGTATCCTCGGTGAGGTGAAAAAGGAATACGCGGATATTCTGCGCAAGGCGGACGCCATTTTCCTGGAAGAACTCCACCGTGCCGATCTCTACCACAAGACCAGCCAGGCGTTTGCCGTTTTCCTGCCGGTCAAATCCGTAGGCGTGGTCGGCGATGCACGCCGCTACGAATACGTGGTGGCCCTGCGCGCCGTGGAAACCATCGATTTCATGACCGCCCGGTGGGCACACCTGCCGTACGACCTGCTGGAAACCGTTTCCAACCGGATCATCAACGAGATCACCGGTGTGTCCCGGGTCACTTACGACGTTTCCTCCAAGCCGCCAGCCACCATCGAGTGGGAATAAGACCCGCGATTGCGGATCAGGCTAAAGTGTCTCCCAGGTGTCGTCATTCTGCCCGGCGTTACTGCCGGCGCGGGATGGCACTCTGAGTGTTTCCAGGCTCTTCAGTTCTTCCCGGCACATGCCTGCGTCGGCCGCACGGTCAATGGCGTAGGCCGATAGCTCGGCGACCGGTCGTCCAAAGATCTCCGGTGCAATCCTGCCCAGCGACGCCAGGGCCTTCTGCAGGCGGACCTGTACCTCGATGAACGCTGCGCCATCCCTCGCGATAGGTCGGAACGCATCAATAATCATGTCGGACGGCAGAACCGCGGGCACATGTACCGAGGGAAAGTCGACTGGTGGCTCTTGAGGTTCCTTCCAGGTGGACAATACCCGAACCAGATGGCCAATAACGCTGATCGCGGTTCCGGGGTCATTCACTGCCGGCGACAGCGCCCTGGAGGCAATCTCCGATAAAACGATCAATGCAAATCGTGGATCCTGATCAAATGAGCGTTTGGTCTCGATGGTAAATGCATCGCGCAGGAATTGCTGCTGCTTGGCGCTGACGTTCGCCCCCCGGATTCGAACCAGGCGGGCAGCAGCGTGCACGAAGGTTCCGGGCAAGGCGTCGATATAGATGTCAATTTGCTGATTGCGGGCGCATTCGTTCAGAGCCTTGATGTCGATATGCTGAACATAGCCGGTGCGGGTGGGGGCGATCGGGTAGGCATCGTCGGGTACGCTGCCTGACAGGGGCCTGGCCCGCAGGTAGGGGTTTTCCAGTTGGTGTCGGAACGAGATTGTTGCCGCCCGTTCCACACGCGAGAGGATATCGTGCATTCTCCCGAAGTTGCTGATATGCCCGATCCAGCGCAGTAAGGCAATCACCACCAGCGATACAACCACCAGCGTCGCCATAAACAGAAAGACTTGCCCCTGCTGGTCATAGAAGTCGGTTCGCAGGCCGATCAGCCCGATGAGGCTGAACAGAAAAGCGCCCAGAAAGGTTGAAAGCACATTCTGCGTGGTGGGATCCTGTTGCAGAATCGCGGTTGCCCGCGGGGTGGCGTTGGCGGCTGCGGCAGCGAATGCGGACACCGCGATCGATAAAGAGAAGGTGGTCACCGCCAGCATGGACGAGGCAAGGATTGTCAGAATCTGGTCAACCGAAACACTGCCAAGGCTCGCACCCAAATGCGTGGGAATAAGGGGTGAAAGTACCGGTGTCAGGGCCAGAGTCAGAACAGCGAGCAGCGCAAAACTGATCACGCGCACCCAGATTTTTCTGAGGTGCTGCCGGATAATCCAGAAAAATTTGGAGTCCACTGGCGCAGCCTTCCGGGATTTTCGTGGGTGATCAATCATCCTACCGCAATTGGTCATGGCACAGGAAGGCGGCCAGATTCCTCATTGCCCCGGGCAAAGTGGCGCTGCCGCTGGAAATCCGGAGTTCCGGGCGCTATCCTCCCGTTCGCCGCACCGCGCTTTTCCCGGCCGGGCGGTCCGGTCGATTGATGAAAAGCTGGATGTAATGTCTGATCAAAGCAGGGTTGACGAACACTGGATGAATCGCGCGCTTGAGTTGGCTGCCCAGGCGGCCGAGAAAGGCGAAGTGCCGGTGGGCGCCGTGGTGGTACTTGATGGCAGGGAGATCGGTGCAGGCTGCAATGCGCCAATCTCCGGGTGTGACCCGACTGCACATGCCGAAATCCGGGCCCTGCGTGATGCCGCCGCTCGGGCCGGCAATTACCGGCTTCCCGGTGCCGCGCTTTACGTGACGCTGGAGCCCTGTACCATGTGTGTAGGTGCCATTGTGCATAGCCGGATCAGCCGCCTCGTGTACGGTGCGGTTGAACCCAAGGCCGGGGCGGTGGAATCAGCCCGCCGGACACTGGATGAGCCGCACCTGAACTGGGATGTAACTGCCGTGGGCGGGGTTCTGGCGACCCGGTGCAGTGAGACAATCAGCGACTTTTTCAGTCAACGGCGTGCAGAAATACGGCGTCGCCGCAAACAACCTTCAGGGAAGGAGTAGTTCTCGTCTATGAAAGTCCTCGTTACCGGCGGTGCCGGGTATATTGGCAGTCATGTGGTTCGTCAATTGGGTCACGCCGGACACGATATTGTAGTGTTTGACAACCTGTCCACAGGTTATCGCTGGGCAGTCACTGCTGGTGAGCTGGTCGTCGGGGACCTGGCCGATGAAGCCGCGATTGACGACCTGTTTTCCCGCCACAACTTTGAAGCGGTCCTGCACTTCGCGGCCAACATCGTGGTGCCGGAGTCGGTTGCCAACCCCCTGAAGTACTACAGCAACAACACCCGTAACACCCTGAACCTCCTGAAAGCAGTCGAGAAACACCAGGTACCTTACATGGTGTTTTCCTCCACCGCGGCGGTCTATGGCATGCCGGAGCAGACGGTGCTGACCGAGGATCTGCCGCTGGCTCCCATCAATCCCTATGGCGCCTCCAAGATGATGAGTGAGCGCATGATAATGGATGTCGCCGCGGCCTCCAGTCTCAACTATGTGATCCTGCGCTACTTCAATGTCGCCGGTGCCAACCCCGACGGCCTGCTTGGCCAGGCTACGCCTGAAGCGACCCACCTGATCAAGGTGGCCTGTGAATGCGTGACCGGCCAGCGCGAGGGTATGAGTGTCTTTGGCACGGACTACGATACCCGGGACGGCACCTGTATCCGCGACTACATCCATGTGGAAGACCTGGCCAAAGCCCATGTCATGGCGCTGGATTACATGGCAACCGGTGGTGACTCAAAAGTCCTGAATTGCGGTTACGGCCGTGGGTTCACGGTTCAGGAAGTGATTGACGTTGTGAAGAAACAGTCCGGCGTCGATTTTCCGGTCACCGAAACCGGCCGGCGGGCCGGCGACCCGGCGGCGCTGATGGCCGATAACACGCTCATTCGGCAAACCCTTGGATGGCAGCCCGATTACGACGATCTGGGCACGATTGTCTCTACGGCTCTGGCCTGGGAAGCCATCTGGCAGCAGAAAAGAGCAGAAGACCCTCATTAACCTTTTTGTATTTGAATCGGGATTTAACGGATGAAGATTACGATTTTTGGAACCGGTTATGTCGGCCTTGTGACCGGTGCATGTCTGGCAGATGTCGGTCACAACGTGCTGTGCATGGATGTTGATCAGGGCAAGATCGAGAAGCTCAAAAATGGCCAGATTCCCATCTACGAGCCAGGTCTGGAAAACATTGTCAGGCACACCGTTGAGTCGGGCCGTCTTGCCTTCACCACGGACACGCAAGAAGCCGTCCGCCATGGCACCCTGCAGTTTATCGCCGTGGGTACACCGCCGGACGAAGACGGCTCTGCAGACCTTCAGTATGTGACGGCCGTGGCTCAATCCATCGGTCAGTACATGGACGATTACAAAGTGTTGGTCGACAAGTCTACGGTCCCGGTGGGCACGGGTGACCGGGTCAGGGCGGCCGTTCGTGCCCAGCTTGATCATCGCGGGCTGGAGCTGGATTTTGATGTCGTGTCCAACCCGGAATTCCTCAAGGAAGGGGCCGCCGTTAATGATTTCATGAAGCCGGACCGGATCGTGGTGGGCACAGACAGCGAGCGCGCCGCGGAGCTGCTGCGGGAAGTCTATTACCCGTTCAACCGCAATCACGACCGCATGATTTTCATGGACTTGCGGTCTGCGGAACTGACCAAATATGCCGCCAACGCCATGCTGGCCACCAAAATCAGCTTCATGAATGAAATTGCCAACCTGGCTGAACGGCTGGGCGCGGATATTGAAGCGGTCCGTCGCGGTATCGGTTCTGACCCGCGTATTGGTTATCACTTTATCTATCCCGGGTGCGGCTACGGTGGCTCCTGTTTCCCGAAAGATGTCCAGGCGCTGGCCCGGACAGCCGGTGACTGTGGTTACGAGGCGAAACTTCTGAATGCCGTAGAAGGCGTGAACTACGCCCAGAAACACGTTCTGTTTGACAAGATCAGCCACTATTTCCATGGCGATCTGAAGGGCAAGGTCGTGGCACTCTGGGGCCTGGCGTTCAAGCCCAACACTGACGACATGCGCGAGGCATCATCGCGAACCCTGATGGAAGATCTGTGGAAGGCCGGTGCTACCGTGCAGGCGTTTGATCCCGAAGCCATGGAGGAAACCCAGCGAATCTATGGCGATCAGCCAGCGCTGATGCTCTGTGGCACCAAGGAGCAGGCGCTCAAGGGTGCGGACGCGCTGGCGATCTGCACCGAGTGGAAGGAGTTCCGCTCCCCGGATTTCGAATCCATTGCCGCCACCCTCCGTGAGCCGGTGGTATTCGACGGCCGCAATCTGTATGAGCCGGAAATGCTGGAGCGGTATGAGCTGGTTTACTACGCTATCGGACGGGGTCGCTCCCGGTTTCATTCGTAATAACCATTGGGCGTAACGAAGGAGCGCGATCATGAGCAGGTCAGAGGAGTTCCGGTTACACGAACGGCTGGCTGCCGACACACTGGGCCTGGGTTGCAGCAAGCTGTGCGAGATCCGGCTGATGAACGACAGCACCTGGCCCTGGCTGCTATTGGTGCCGGCGGTTGCGGGCATCAGGGAGATCTACCAGCTATCGGCAGAACAGCAGCATCAACTGTTGCGGGAGTCCTCAGTGCTCAGCGAGGCCATGATGGACCTGTTCGGGGGCGACAAGATGAACGTCGCCGCCCTTGGCAACATGGTGCCCCAACTGCACCTGCATCACATCGTGCGTTTCGAAGGAGACCCGGCGTGGCCGGGCCCGGTATGGGGCAAGCAGGCGCCGGCGCCCTACACCGAAGCCCAACTGGAGCAGGTCCGGAGTCTGCTCGCCCCGGTCTGCGCAAAGCTGCAGTCGGGCGTCTAGCGCTCCGAGCGGGCCCGATATTTCGCCAGCGTCTGGGACCCGACCAGGATCATCCTGAGCTCGGTTTTCAGTTTGACCTTCAGCTCCTCTCGCTCCCTCGGAGTCGCATCCAGCGCTTCCGCACCCTGGTTGAACACCAGGGTCACCATGGCTTCGGCCACCAGCCTTGATTCCGAGAGCGGTTTGCTCTGGGCCTCGGCGATTCGCCGAAGATCGTCGGCCAGTTCGGTGACAAAATGGTCGATTTCAGCCTTTACCGCTGTTCGAAATGTTGTCGACACGCCTGTGCGCTCACGCAGCATCAGCCGGAAAAGGTTTGCGTTGTTGCCCAGATACTCCATGAAGGTTTCCACGGAGGTGGCAATGGCACTGCCGCCGTCCCGGGCAATCCGCTTGCGGGCCTGGCGCATCAATTGGCGCAGGGCAACACCGCCTTCGTCCACCAGCGCAAGCCCGAGTTCATCGAGCTCAGCGAAATGCCGGTAAAAAGAGGTGGGAGCAATCCCGGCTTCCCGGGCAACTTCCCGCAAACTGAGACTGCCAAAGCCCCGATCCGCGCTGAGTTGCGAGAGCGCCGCGTCCATCAGTGCCCGCCGGGTTTTGAGTTTCTGCTCCGCTCTGGTGGCCAAATTCAGACTCCGTCTGCTGGTAAAAAAGAAGCATTCTAGCCGGCTGCTCACCTGCAGTCATCCGGCCGCCGGATTTGCGTGCCGGCACGCCTGATTTTCAGCGCCATTGTGTTTATAATGGGCGGCTTTTCCGCTATGGTCGCAACATTTTTGAGCGGGCACGAACAAGGTAGCGCCGGGTGTGGTGGCTCTATCCGAAACCTTGCGGAGCCATGGATGGCGGAGCAGAGCGTACATGGACGTATTCACAGCGTGTTTCGGATAGAGCCACCACATCCGGTGCGGTGCTTAAAGCACCAGATTCAAGAACCAAATTTGAACACATCAAACGTAACGGGAACCGGTATGCGCAGTCATTATTGCGGTGGGATCAACGAATCCCACATCGATCAGGAAGTCACGCTTTGCGGATGGGTGCACCGTCGCCGTGACCACGGTGGAGTTATCTTCCTGGATCTGCGGGATCGGGATGGTATGTCTCAGGTGGTTGTCGACCCGGACACCCCTGAAAGCTTTGCCCTGGCGGAAAAGGTCCGCAGCGAGTTTGTTATCAAGGTTACCGGCCGGGTGCGTCGTCGTCCTGCCGGCACCGAGAACAACAACATGCCGACCGGGCAGGTTGAGCTGTTGGGCAAGGAGCTGAGCATCCTGAATGCCGCGGCGACGCCGCCGTTCCCGCTGGACGAGCATGTCGATGTGGGCGAGGATGTGCGCCTGCGCTACCGTTATGTGGATCTGCGCCGCCCGGAAATGATCAACCGCCTGCGTTTCCGCTCCCGGGTTACCAGCTACATCCGTAACTACCTGGACAGCAACGGCTTCATGGATGTGGAAACGCCGATCCTGACCCGTGCCACGCCGGAAGGCGCCCGGGACTATCTGGTGCCCAGCCGCACCCACGAAGGTTCGTTCTTCGCATTGCCGCAGTCGCCCCAGCTGTTCAAGCAGTTGCTGATGGTGTCTGGTGTTGACCGCTACTACCAGATCGCTAAGTGTTTCCGGGATGAAGACCTGCGGGCTGATCGTCAGCCGGAGTTCACTCAGGTCGACATTGAGGCCTCCTTCATTGATGAAAAGATCCTGATGGGCCTGAATGAGGACATGATTCGCTCTCTGTTCAAGGACGTACTTGACGTAGAGCTGCCCGCGTTCCCGCAAATGCCCTATGCCGAGGCCATGCAGCGCTACGGCAGCGACAAGCCGGACCTGCGCATCCCGCTGGAATTGCTGGACGTCAATGACCTGGTGGCAGGGGTGGACTTCAAGGTCTTCGCTGGCCCCGCCAAGGATCCGAAAGGTCGTGTGGCGGCCCTGCGGGTACCCAGGGGCGGCGAGCTGACCCGAAAGCAGATTGACGACTACACCAAATTCGTTGGTATCTACGGCGCCAAGGGGCTGGCCTACATCAAGGTCAACGATCTGTCCAAGGGCGTGGAAGGCCTGCAGTCGCCCATTATCAAGTTCCTGGGCGATGACGTGGCCATGGCAATCATGGAGCGCGTCGCAGCGGAAGACGGCGACATTGTGTTCTTCGGGGCCGACAAGACCAGCGTGGTGAATGAAGCCCTGGGTGCCCTGCGCATCAAGGTCGGCCACGACATGAACATGCTGACCACCGACTGGGCGCCGCTCTGGGTTGTGGATTTCCCGATGTTCGAGGAAACCCCGGATGGTGGTCTGACGGCCATTCACCACCCGTTCACCGCACCTTCCTGCAGCCCGGAAGACCTCGCTGCAGATCCGGCCAACGCGCTGTCCCGGGCCTATGACATGGTGCTGAACGGTACAGAGCTGGGTGGCGGTTCAATCCGTATTCACGACGAGAAAATGCAGGAAACGGTATTCCGCATTCTCGGGATCGGCGAGGAAGAGGCTCGGGCCAAGTTCGGCTTCCTGCTGGATGCCCTGAAGTTCGGCTGCCCGCCCCATGGTGGCCTGGCCTTCGGCCTCGATCGCCTGATCATGCTGATGACCGGCGCCACATCCATCCGTGATGTCATCGCTTTCCCGAAAACCCAGAGCGCCACCTGTCTGATGACCCAGGCGCCGGGCGAAGTCGACGAGAAACAGTTGCGCGAGCTGCATATTCGTCTGCGCAAGCCGGCAAAGCCGGTGGAAGGCAACACCGCCGAATCAGCCGGGAGTGAGGAGTAAGTTGTGAGTAACCGGCGCGAGGGCACTTGCTCCGCGCTCGGGCGATCGACGAGTCGCGGTGACCATTCAGGGGCGCTGATGTGGCGATAATTCTGGGCGTAGACCCCGGTTCGAGAATCACCGGTTACGGTGTCATCCGCGCGGAAGGCCGGCATATCGAGTACCTCGATAGTGGCTGCATCCGCGTGGGCGAGATGCCGATGGCGCAGCGCCTGCAGACCATCTTTCAGAGCCTTGCGACCCTGATTGGTGAGTATCGTCCTGAGGAGTTCGCCATTGAGCAGGTGTTCATGGCGCGCAATCCCGACTCGGCCCTGAAGCTGGGGCAGGCCCGTGGGGCCGCCATTGTCAGTGCCGCAAACAGCGGCCTGGCCGTTCACGAATACTCCGCCCGGCAGGTCAAGCAGGCGGTGGTCGGCAAGGGTGGGGCAGACAAGTCCCAGGTCCAGCATATGGTCCAGGTGCTGCTTTCTCTCTCCCGCAAGCCACAGGCAGACGCCGCAGATGCGCTGGCAATCGCCATGTGCCACGCCCACATGAGCCAGAGTATCCTGCGGGTGGCCAGTGGCGCCGGGAAGGTACGAGGCGGTCGCGTGCGACAGCAATAATCCGCTCACAAGAGCCACAGGAGACACCCCTTGATTGGTCGTATCCGAGGTATTCTGGTTGAAAAGGCTCCGGGTCAGGCGCTGGTAGAGTGTGCCGGCCTCGGCTACGAAGTCGATATTCCCTACACCACGTTCTTTCATCTGCCTGAAACCGGCGAGGAAGTGACGCTGCACACCCATTTTGCCGTTCGCGAAGATGCCCAGAGCCTCTATGGTTTTGCCTCCCGGCTCGACCGGGATTTGTTCCGGCTGCTGATCAGGGTGAATGGCGTAGGGCCAAAACTGGCCGTTGGCATTCTCTCCGGGCTCGACGCCCAGCAGTTCATTCGCTGTGTTGAAGCCCGTGATTCCGCCTCGCTGGTCAAGCTGCCCGGGGTGGGCAAGAAAACGGCCGAGCGGCTTCTTATTGAAATGACTGACCGGATAGGGCAACTTGAAGGGCAGTTTGTGCCAACGTCGCCGGATACGACAGGAGCGGGGGCGGCTGCCGGACAGGCGTTGCATCAGGGACCGGCGGCGACAGAGGAGGCGGAAGCCGCCCTGATCGCGCTGGGTTACAAGCCCCAGGAGGCCGCCAGGGCGATCAGCAAGGTGGCAGAGGAGGGCATGACCAGTGAGGCTCTGATCCGGCTGGCCCTTCGCAATATGATACCGGCCTGATCGCAGAAACCTGTCGCGAATCTGAATAGAGCGTAACGTGACACCTCCAAACCCCTTTGTACAATTGGGGCAGCCTGGAGCAGCGCCAAGTCGTTGCGGGTAAAAGGTAAGGCACGATGTTTATTCCCACACCATGGGTGATGCCATGATCGAATCCGACCGGTTGATCTCGGCCCGGGCCGGTGACTACGAAGAAGTGCATGACAGGGCAATTCGCCCGACCCTGCTGGCCGAATACGTGGGTCAGCCGACGGTCCGGGAACAGATGGGCATTTTCATCTCTGCGGCCCGTGGCCGCCAGGAAGCGCTGGATCATGTCCTGATCTTCGGCCCTCCCGGCCTTGGCAAGACAACGCTCGCCAATATCATTGCCAACGAGATGGGTGTATCCATCAAGACGACCTCGGGCCCGGTTCTGGAGAAGGCCGGTGACCTGGCGGCCATGTTGACCAACCTTGAAGAGGGCGACGTCCTCTTCATTGACGAGATCCACCGCCTCAGCGCGGCGGTGGAAGAGGTGCTGTATCCGGCGATGGAAGACTATCAGCTGGATATCATGATCGGTGAAGGTCCGGCCGCCCGCTCGATCAAGCTGGATCTGCCACCGTTCACGCTGGTGGGAGCGACCACGCGTGCCGGCTTGCTGACATCGCCTTTACGGGATCGCTTCGGTATTGTTCAGCGTCTCGAGTTCTACAACACCGAAGACCTCACCCGCATTATCGTCCGGTCCGCCCGCCTGTCGTCGGTTACCATCGACGAGGCCGGTGCTTTCGAGATTGCCCGGCGATCGCGGGGAACCCCACGGATTGCCAATCGTCTGTTGCGCAGGGTCCGTGATTTTGCCGAAGTCCGTTCCGATGGTCGTATCACATCGGACATTGCCGATCAGGCCCTGAACATGCTGAAAGTGGACAATCAGGGCTTTGACCATATGGACCGCCGGTTGCTGCTGGCAATGATTGAAAAGTTTGATGGTGGCCCAGTGGGGGTTGAGAGCCTTGCCGCCGCCATCAGTGAGGAACGGGGCACGATCGAGGATGTTCTTGAACCGTTCCTTATCCAGCAGGGCTATATGGTTCGCACGCCCAGGGGCCGAATGGTTACGTCCAACGCCTACCAGCATTTCGGGGTGATCCCGCCGAAATCGGGCAGGGAGGACGATCTTTTTGGCTGATCAGTTGGTTGATGCCAGATTCGAATTACCGGTCCGGGTCTATATTGAAGATACCGATGCGGGCGGCATCGTGTTCCATGCCAAATACCTTCATTTCATGGAGCGGGCCCGGACCGAGTGGGTGCGCAGTTGTGGTGTGGGCCTGAGGGCCGGGCTTGCCGACAATATCAGCTACGTTGTGCAGCGGCTGAACCTCCATTATTCGATCCCGGCGAAGCTCGACGACGAGTTGCTGGTGACCGCTGAGCCGGAGGCCTTTGGCCGGGTTTGGATGGATTTCAGGCAGAGAGTCATCCGTGCCGCCGACAGGAAACTGCTCTGTGATGGCGAAGTACGGGTAGCCTGTGTTGCACTGGATACCGGCCGGCCCCGCCGGCTGCCGGAAAACATGCAGGAAGTGCTGGGCAGGAACGTCCGGCCTCCTCAATCTACTAACAGAATGAGCCAGGAGTAAGAAGTGGATTCAGAAATATCAGTCTGGTACCTGATTGCAAATGCCGGTGTGCTGGTGCAACTGGTCATGCTTTTGCTGGCCTTCGCTTCGATCATGTCCTGGACGCTTATTTTTCAGCGTCTGCAGGTGTTCCGGAAAGCCAAACGGGCCCAACTGGCCTTTGAGGATCGCTTCTGGTCCGGCATGGATCTCGGCCAGTTATACCGGGAGGTGAATGCCGAACCGACCCCGTTTTCCGGCATGGAGTCCCTGTTCAGGGCCGGTTTCAAAGAATTTTCCCGGCTGCGTCAGCAAAGTCGCGACGCCGACGCGGTAATGGAAGGTACACAGCGGGCCATGCGTGTTGCCTTTTCCCGCGAACAGGAGCGCCTGGAGGCCCATCTGCCGTTTCTGGCGACTGTTGGCTCAACCAGTCCTTACGTTGGCTTGTTCGGGACTGTCTGGGGGATCATGAATTCCTTTCGCGGGCTGGCCCAGGTCCAGCAGGCGACGCTCGCCACCGTTGCCCCGGGTATTTCCGAAGCACTGATAGCAACCGCCATGGGCCTTTTCGCAGCCATTCCTGCGGTCATCGCCTACAACCGCTTCTCCGCAATGTCCGATGCGTTGCTGAAGAATTATGAAACCTTTGCTGAAGAATTCTCCAGCATTCTTCATAGACGGGTTCACCAGAGTGACAGGGGCGCCGCGTAAATGGTCCCCAGCGTTCATGGCAGGAGTCACGGCAGGAGTAAAAAGTTATGAAAGGCATGGGAATGATGCCGGAGCAACGGCGCAAGCCAATGTCGGAAATCAACGTGGTTCCGTACATTGATGTAATGCTGGTGCTGCTGATTATTTTTATGGTTACCGCGCCGATGATGACGCAGGGCGTCAAGGTGGACTTGCCGGAGACTACTTCAGACCCCATCCAGGCCGAGAAAAACGTCGAGTCGGTGATCGTATCCGTAGACGCCAACGGCG
Organism: Marinobacter subterrani; assembly: GCF_001045555.1. Taxonomy (NCBI): domain Bacteria; kingdom Pseudomonadati; phylum Pseudomonadota; class Gammaproteobacteria; order Pseudomonadales; family Marinobacteraceae; genus Marinobacter; species Marinobacter subterrani. The sequence goes on along the minus strand of NZ_LFBU01000001.1, from coordinate 918,564 downwards.
CCTATTACGTGGAAGTGGGCGACGAAGGCAGCGACCCGATGTCCCTGGCCGACGTCCGCGAAAGGATTACCAAAATCCTGTCCCAGCGCAGCTCCAGTGAAATTCTTGTGCGGGGTGATGAGTACGTGGATTATGGGACGGTCGTGCGTCTGATGGCGGAATTGCAGGGGGCGGGTGCCAGCAGTATCGGCCTGATCACCGAATCACCCCGGGAAGAAAAGTGATACCGGCTCGGGCAGGAAAGTTGTGAGAGATAACGAACGCGAAGTGGGCCCAAACGGCGTGCCACCCTGGAAATCGCCGGTGGTATTTTCGGTGACCTTGCATGTGCTGATTCTGGGCATTGCTGTGGCCGGCTGGTCATGGACCAGTCAGGAGCATGAGCCGCCACCCCGGAGCATAGCGGCCCGCCTGATTACCCAGCAGAAACCTGAGCCGAGCCCGGTGGTTGATCCGGTTGATCAGCAGAAGCTTGATGAAGAGCGTAAGGCCGAGGAACAGCGTCAGCAGAAAGAAGCTGAGCGGCTTCGGCAGGAAGAGGAAGCACGTCGAATCGCCGAGCAGAAGCGGGAAGAAGAACAGAAAAAGCTTCAGCAGCAAAAGGAGCGACAGCAAGCCGAAGCGAAGGAACGGCAGGCCCGCAAGGCTCGTGAGGAGGAAGCGGCCCGTAAAAAGGCGGAGGCACAAGCCAGGGAACGCGAGCGCCAGAAGGCCGAGGAAGAGAAGCGCAGGCAGGAAGAGGCCAGAAAGAAGGCGGAAGCAGAAAAGCGCCGCCAGGAGGAGCTGAGGAAGCAGGAAGAGGCCGAGCGCAAGCGGCAGGAAGAGCTCGCCCGCCAGGAAGCCGAACGTAAACGCCTCGAGGCGGAACGTAAGCTCCGGGAGCAGCAGCTGGAGGCACAGGCAGAGGCTGCCCGGACGGCACTTGAAGAGCAGGCCCGCCGCCGACAGGAAGCTGCGGCCGCAAAAGCCAGAGAAGCGAGGATGCTGTCGGAAAGTGAAAAGTATCAGGCGCTGATCCGGGAACGCCTGAGCCAGGCCTGGTATCCGCCATCCTCCGCGACCGAGGATATGACCGCCCGCCTCCAGATAACCCTGTTGCCGACGGGCGAGCTGGCAGGTGTTAAGCTGGTGGGTAGCAGCGGCAACACAGCTTTTGACAATTCGGCTCTGAGTGCAGTGCGCTCTCTTAGCCGCTACCCGATACCAGAGGACCGGGATACGTTTGAACGCTATTTCCGGCAGTTTACGATTGAATTCAACCCGCGCAGGTTGAGATAAGGGCACGGATAACTCTATGACGCAGCGGATTTGGCACTACCCGTCCAGAACACTCGTGGCAGTCATCATGCTTTTGTTTGTGATGGTCTCCGGCGTGCGTGCGGAACTGTTGATCCGGATCACCGAAGGTGCGGATTCCGCCATACCGATTTCCGTCGTTCCCTTCGCCGAGTCGGGCCAGATGCCTGCTGGCGATACGGTGAGTAGCATTGTACAGGCGGATCTCGCCATGACCGGTGAGTTCCGTGCGCTTCCGCCCGAAAAGATGCTGAGCCTTCCGTCCAGGAGGGAAGAGGTGTATTTCCGGGACTGGCGTTTGCTGGGCCAGCGCTATGTTCTGGTCGGCTCGCTCACTCGCAGTGGCGACCGGGTTGAGGCCCGCTACGAACTCTTCGATGTCAACCGGGAGGAGCGGGTTCTCGGAGAAACCGCGGCAGCGCCGGCGTCCAACATGCGCTCCCTGGCTCATCACATCAGCGACAAGGTCTACGAAGCCATTACCGGCGTGCCCGGGATCTTTTCGACCCAGCTTGCGTTTGTGACGCTGGACAGAGCCAATGGCGAATCTCGCTATCGGCTTCAGGTCAGCGATGTGGACGGCAAGCGTGCCCGCATCCGGCTGGAAAGTCGGGAGCCGATCCTGTCGCCGGCGTGGTCACCGGATGGCAAGAAACTGGCGTACGTGTCGTTTGAAACCGGCAAGCCGGTGATCTTCGTGCACGAACTCGCCACCGGAAAACGCACCAAGGTCGCCGATTTCCCGGGTCTGAACTCGGCTCCGGCATGGTCTCCGGATGGCGAATCCCTGCTGATGACCTTGTCCAAGGACGGTAACGCGGAGATTTACCGCATGAATCTGGAGAATCGTCAGTTGACGAAACTGACCGATCACTGGGCAATCGATACAGAGGCAGTCTGGGACGCCAGTGGTGAGGGTATTTTCTTTACCTCCGACCGTTCCGGTGGGCCCCAGATCTACCACATGGAAACGCCCGGTGCCGAACCCCGGAGGATTACTTTCGGAAGTCGTTACAACGCCCGGCCGCGTCCGGGTCCCAATGGAGAATTTGTGTATTACGTACATCAGCGGGATCAGGCGTTTCATATCGCCCGCACCAATCTGGAGACCGGGGAGGAAACGATCCTTACCCGATCCAGATCTGATGAATCGCCCAGTGTTGCTCCGAATGGCCGGATGCTGATCTACGCAACCGATCAGAACGGCACTGGTGTGCTGACCGTTATATCCTCGGACGGCGGTGCTGCCTACAGCCTGCCGGGTTCAGAGGGTGAAGTTCGGGACCCCGCCTGGGGACCCCTGGTTCGCTGATTGCTGTCGCCTGACTGGCCTCAGTAATCGTTCAGGAAACAACGTCAATCAACTGAAAGGAAAAGATTATGAAGATTTCTGCTCAATTCAAGGTATTTGCCCTTCTACTCTCAGTAGGTCTTGTTGCCGGCTGTAGCTCAACCGGCGGAACCACGGAAGAAGGTGCGATGGGCTCAGACGTTGGGGCTGTGGATCAGCAAGGCGGGTCTACCGTATACAGTGGTGAGGGTCAGGGTGGCGTGTCTTCGTCAGTATTGACAGAAGAAGAGCGCATGGCAGCCCGTGAACAGGCCGAGATGGAAGCGCTGCGCGAGATCAGGGTGTTCTACTTTGATTTTGACACCGCGGAAATCAAGCCGGAAGCCCGTGACGTTCTGGTGGCCCATGCCCGCTTTCTTGCCAATAACCCGGCCCAGAACGTTCGCCTTGAAGGTCACGCCGATGAGCGTGGCACCAAGGAGTACAACCTGGCCCTGGGCGAGCGCCGCGCCAACGCAGTGGAGCGCTTCCTGATCGTCAATGGTGCGTCACGCGGCCAGATTGAAACCGTAAGCTATGGCGAGGAGAAGCCGGCAGTGATGGGTTCCGGTGAAAGCGTGTGGGCCCAGAACCGTCGTGTGGAACTCGTATTTGAGTAATTACACAGCACAGGAAGCACCATGAGAAAAACACTCATGGCGACAGTTCTGCTCCCGTTTGCCCTCGGGCATGCGGGGGCAGTGCTGGCGCAATCAGCTCCGGATGTTCAGCGTAGTGCCAATAACAGCCAGGCCACCGCTGAGCTGTTCTATATGATCCAGCAGCTTCAGGGTGAAGTCCGGCGTCTTCAGGGTGATGTGGAAGAACAGAGGCACGAGATTAACCGCTTGCAGGAGCAGGCGCGCGACCGGTATATAGACCTGGACCAGCGTATTCTTGACCTGTCTGAAAAGCTCGCTTCCCGGCCGGCGCCGGAGGCATCTGCAGGGCCGAGCCCGGCCACCGCTGGCGCCAAACCGGTGGTCAAGGACTATCGCCCGCCAGGCCCCGACGAGCGCAAGGCGTATGACGAAATCCAGAATCTCATTCATAAGCAAAAGAAGTATGACGAAGCCATCAGCCGGATTTACGAGTTTCTCGATAAATACCCTGAAGGCGACCTCACCGTAAACGCCTATTACTGGCTCGGAGAGGTGTATCTGGTTCTGCCGCAACTGGAACAGGCAAAGCAGGCCTTCACCATTGTCGCGACACGTTATGCCGATCACAGGAAGGCCCCGGATGCGCTCTACAAGCTTGGCGTGACCCTTGACCGCCTGGGGAAAAAGGACGAGGCGCGGCGGCGTATGCAGGAGGTCATCGATAAATACCCGGCCAGCAGTGCTGCAGACCTGGCCAGGAAGTATCTGGAGTCCGGTAAGATCTGAGGCCCGGGTCTGGCAAAAATGTTGAGAAACCTGAAAGAAAGGGGTTGATCAGCGGCCAAAAATCATTACTATATGCGCCTCGTTTGGGTCGTTAGCTCAGTTGGTAGAGCAGTTGGCTTTTAACCAATTGGTCGAAGGTTCGAATCCTTCACGACCCACCAAATACGAAATACCGGGTGGACTGAGTCGCTCGGTATGGATCGGGGCCCCAGGCTTTGATCGGCAGTCATGGGTCGTTAGCTCAGTTGGTAGAGCAGTTGGCTTTTAACCAATTGGTCGAAGGTTCGAATCCTTCACGACCCACCAAATAACAGAAACCTCAGGGTTTTTGGGAAAAAAGAGCCTCCGGGCTCTTTTTTTTTGCGTATACGTTCTTACCTAGTTACACAGGTGACAGGAAAAGCCATCATGATCGGATGACACCCGTGTTTCTGAATCATTAAAACGGGTCCTGAAATGCTATAATCGCCCCGTGAACGCAACACAGAGATGCCGTAATGACACACGCTGAAGACCGTATCCTTGTCCAGGAACACCTGGCCCATGCCGCTGAACCGAAACCGCTCAGCGCCAGCGAAAAGGCTGACCTGGAAGCCCGCATCAAATCCGCCCTGAAAGCGCAGGATGCGGTGCTTGTGGCGCACTACTATACGGATCCTGATATTCAGCGCCTCGCCGAAGAGACTGGCGGCTGTGTCGCCGATTCCCTCGAGATGGCCCGATTCGGTAACCAGCACCCGGCGTCGACTGTGGTGGTCGCCGGGGTTCGCTTCATGGGGGAAACCGCCAAGATCCTGAATCCGGAAAAGCGGGTGCTGATGCCGACACTTGAGGCAACCTGTTCCCTGGACGTCGGCTGCCCGGAAGACGAGTTTTCGGCGTTCTGTGATCAGCACCCGGACCGTACCGTGGTGGTTTATGCCAACACCTCTGCGGCGGTCAAGGCGCGGGCAGACTGGGTCGTCACCTCAAGCTGCGCCCAGGCCATTGTCGACCATCTTGATGCCCGGGGTGAAAAGATCCTCTGGGCGCCGGACAAGCATCTTGGGCATTACGTTCAGAAAAAAACCGGCGCCGACATGTTGCTGTGGGATGGTTCCTGCATCGTCCATGAGGAATTCAAGTACCGTGGTCTTGAAGACCTCAAGGCGCTCTATCCGGATGCGGCGGTTCTGGTACACCCGGAATCGCCGGATGCAGTCGTGGAGATGGCCGACGTAGTAGGTTCAACGTCCCAGTTGATTCATGCGGTTCAGACACTGCCCAACGCGAGCTTCATTGTTGCCACCGACAATGGCATTTTTTACAAGATGCAGCAGCTGGCGCCGAACAAGACGCTGATCGAAGCGCCCACGGCGGGCAACGGGGCGACCTGTCGCAGCTGTGCCCATTGCCCGTGGATGGCGATGAATGGCCTTGAAAATCTGTTGCAGGTATTGGAGCGGGGCGATCAGGAGGTGCATGTGAACCCTGCACTGCGAGAGCGCGCATTGATGCCCTTGCAGCGCATGCTCGATTTTACCGCCAATATGAATCTCAAGGCGGCCGGTAACGCCTGATCAGCCATTGGACTGGGCGTTTAACCGGCTGGTGATCTCTGCGAGGCGCTCGGTCACGATCTGCCTCTGGGGTGTGCCCGCTGGCAGTTTCTCCTGGGCTTGTCTGAGTTGTCGCTGGGCAGCCTCCAGGTCCCCCATCAACACATCGTACTCGGCCCGGGCCCGGTGAACGCCCACAATGTTTCTGGCCATGCCCTCAGCTTCTGCAAGTTTTAGCCAGAGATGTTCCTGGCCCGGCAGTGTGCGGGTGAGTTGCCTGAGGTAGTCGGCGGCCGCGGCGCCATTCCCGTCGGCAATTTCCGCCTCGGCCAGGGTGTAGGTAATCGGATAGTTGCCCGGGTTTCGTGCCAGAGCCTCCGTGAGGATTGCCCTGGCATCGTCTGGCCTGTTCTGGGCAAGCCGAACCTCTGCCAGAGTAACCTGGAAGGTGATCCGGCCGGGATTCTTTTCCAGCAGTTCGTTCAGGATGCCTGCCGCTTTCTCATATTGCCTGTTTTCGAGGTAGGCGACCGACAAGCCATACCGGATGGCGTCAATTCTCTTCGGGTCTGCCTGTTCAAGGTAGGCCTCGAAGGTTTCCACCGCGACCTCCGGTGAGGGTGCGTAATGCACCTGAAGGCGGCTGCGCATCAGGTGGTATTCCTGCCCGTCCCGGATCTTTTCATCGGGGTACTGGGCGGCCCGGTTGCGGGTGTCGGCAACACGGCTCTGTGTCAGGGGGTGGGTAGAGAGGTACTCTGGCAGCCGGTTTCCCTGCAGGCGATTCTGCCGCATCATGATTTCGAACATTTCCGGCATGCCGCTTGGATCCATTCCCGCGGAGGCCAGAATATCCATGCCAATCCGGTCTGCCTCCTGCTCATGGGCCCGGCTGTAGGCCAGCATATTCTGCGCTGCCAGTGCCTGGCTTCCGGCAATGGCTGCAAATCCTATGTCCGATTGAGTCACCGCCGAGAGTACGATGCCGGCGATCATCCCCGCCAGAGTCAGGGGCGCATTGGTTGCCTGCTGCTCCATGCGCCGGGCAAAATGCCGCTGACTGAGGTGTGCAAGTTCGTGGGCCAGCACGGATGCGAACTGCTGTTCAGTCACAGCGTTCAGGAAAAGCCCGCCGTTGACCCCGACAACGCCACCGGGCACGGCAAAGGCATTGATGGCGGGGCTGTCAATCAGCGCGAGGGTCAGGTCCCGCTCCTGGAGAGGGGCATAAGGCACCAGTTGGTAGGTAATGGCGCTCAGGTAATCGTAGACCAGAGGGTCGGTAATGCGCGGGGCAGACCGGCGAATGGAGACCATCACCTGTCGGCCAATGTCTGATTCCTGCTGGCCGGCAATCAGGCCGCCGCCGGCGCCCCCTATGCTGGGCAGCTCGGTTTCCTGCGCCTGAGCGGGCAAGGCAGTGACAAGCAGGGCAAAGGCCAGTGAAACCGATGTCAGTAATCCTGGAAGTGCCCTGGTCACGGGCTGGTTAACAATCATGTAATGCCGGTTACCTGTGATCTGAATTGCCGGTTTGACAGCGGGTTACGATAAAAAGTTCTGATCCTCTCCTTGAAGAGGATTGTGATGCAATACATTATCACTGTCGGCATAATGCCTGCTTGTTAAATCCGCTTATAGTGACTGCGATGGTGCCCCGTTTTTATGGTTGACCGATCCCTTGATGCCTCCGGGCTGCAATGCCCGATGCCGCTGCTGAAAACCAAACTGGAGCTGAACTCCATGGCCCCCGGCGAGGAGTTGGAGGTTCTGGCCACCGACGCCGGCTCCGCCCGCGATATACCGGCATTTCTGCAGCTATCCCGACACACCCTGATCAGCAGTTCCGAATCCGCCGGCCAGTTCCGGTTTGTGATAAAGTGCGGCGGTTAATTTTCCGGAGTTTCAAATGATCAGGACATTACGCAGTCTTGCGCACAAATATTTCTCGGACGAAGAAGCGGTCATCCTGTTTCTGATTCTGGTTACCGGAACGGTTTTTGTCATCCTGTTTGGCGCCATGCTCGCCCCGGCCATTGCATCGCTTATTATTGCCTTTATTCTGCAGGGGCTGGTCACCAAGCTAAACAAGCTGGGCGTTGGCGAGACTGTGTCCATTCTCGGGGTGTTCCTCGTCTTCCTCGGTATCCTGGTCGGTTTCCTGTTTGGCCTGCTGCCGCTTGTCTGGACGCAGGTCAGTGCCCTGGCCGGAGAAGCCCCCCGGATTATTCGTGGGCTCCAGTCCTACCTTGAATTGTTGCCAGAGCAGTACCCCCACCTGATTTCCGCTGAGGCGGTCAGTACGGTTTATCAGCAGGTCAGCACCGAAGTTGGCCAGTTCACCCAATGGCTGGTGTCCTTCTCTCTGTCGAGCATTCCGGATCTGGTGGCGTTGCTGATCTATATGGTGCTGGTGCCGATCCTGGTGTTCTTCTTTCTCAAGGACCGGAAGGTCCTGCTGGGTGCCGTTGCCCGGCTGCTCCCGCCCCAGCGTCCGATGATGCTGCAGATCTGGCATGAGGTAAACCTGCAGTGTGCCAATTATGTCCGGGGCAAGGCGCTTGAGATTCTGATTGTCGGCGGAGTCACCTACATTGCCTTCAAGTTTCTCGGCATGCCCTATGCGGCGTTATTGTCCCTGCTGGTCGGCCTGAGCGTTGTGATTCCCTATATCGGCGCCGCCGTGGTGACTATCCCAGTGGCCGTCATTGCGCTGTTTGCCTTCGGCTGGGGCAGCCAGTTTATCTGGATAATGGTCATCTATGGTATCATTCAGGCTCTGGACGGCAATGTCCTGGTGCCGGTGCTGTTCTCGGAAGTGAACAACCTGCATCCGGTGGTGATCATCGTCGCAGTGCTCTTTTTCGGGGGCATCTGGGGCTTGTGGGGCGTGTTCTTTGCCATTCCTCTGGCAACCATGCTCAAGGCGGTGTTTTCCGCCTGGCCGGTAAAGGACTCCCTTCCTTTACCAGAGACCGAAAAGCAGTGACGAAGAGGCTTAAAGCGCCTTTACAGCCTCCAGAACCTCATCGGCGTGGCCCTTGACCTTGACGCCACGCCACTCGGCCTTCAGCACACCTTCCTTGTCGATCAGGAAGGTGCTGCGGTCGATTCCCATGTACTCCTTGCCATACAGTTTCTTGAGCTTGATGACATCAAAGAGCTTGCACAGGGTCTCGTCCTTGTCGGAAATCAGGTGGAAAGGAAATTCGTGTTTTTTCCTGAAATTCTCGTGTGCTTTCAGGCCATCCCGGGAGACCCCGATAATCTCCGTGTCCAGCTCCTCAAACGCCTGCATCCGGTCCCGGAAGTCCTGTCCCTCGGTGGTGCAGCCGGGCGTGTTGTCTTTCGGGTAAAAATAAATAATCACATTGCGGCCCTTGAGGTCGTCCAGGCGAATGATCTGGTCGCCTGTTGCCGGCGCTTCAAAATCGGGAACAGGTTTGTTTAACTCGACGGATGGCATGACATCTCCTTTAATTTCCTTGTGTCAGTTCGTGCCCAACATTACCATATCGGTTTTATTCGGACGGAGCTTTTATGATTACGGGTAGCCTTGTCGCACTGGTCACGCCCATGCATCCAGACGGTGAAATTCACTGGGAGGATCTGGACAAGCTGGTAGACTTTCATCTTGAAAACGGCACGCACGGAATCGTCGCTGTCGGTACCACTGGCGAATCCGCAACGCTTGACCCGGACGAGCACTGCCGGGTTATCGGCCACATCATCAAACGTGTGAACGGCAGGGCTCCGGTGATCGCCGGCACTGGCGGCAACAGCACCCGCGAAGCCATCGAGCTGACGACCGAGGCCCACAAGCTGGGGGCCGACGCCTGCCTGCTGGTCGTGCCCTACTACAACAAGCCGACCCAGGAAGGCCTTTACCGGCACTTCAAGGCGATTGCCGAAGCCGTCCCGGGAATGAGCCAGATGCTCTACAACGTGCCTGGCCGAACCGCCTGTGACATGCTCAACGAGACCGTGCTGCGCCTGGCAGACATCCCGAACATTATCGGTATTAAAGACGCCACCGGTAACATTCCCCGCGGTGCCGAACTGATTGAAGCTCTGGACGGGCGCCTTGCGGTATATTCCGGCGATGACGCCACCGCGGCCGAGCTCATGCTTGCCGGCGCCAAGGGCAATGTCTCGGTTACCGCCAATGTGGCGCCAAAGGCAATGTCCCAGCTCTGCGAGGCGGCGATTGCCGGCAATCGCGCCGAAACCGAGCGGCTCAACGAGTTGCTGATGCCGCTGAACCGGAAGCTGTTCCTCGAGGCTAACCCGATCCCGGTGAAGTGGGCGCTGCATCGTATGGGAATGATCGGAGAGGGCATCCGCCTGCCGCTGACACCGCTCAGTGAGAAGTTCCACGGTGAAGTCGAAGATGCCCTCAAGGCCTCAGGTGTACTCTGAGTTTGCTTAATTTGTCCCTGACCCGGAGTAACCTGATGCAGGTTCTACAAGGAACCGTTAACACCGCCATGCTGAAATCCGTTGTTGTTTTGTCCGGCCTGCTGGTTATCGCAACCTTGGCCGGATGCAGTCTGGTAGAAGACCGCTCCGAGCGGTATGTGAACGCGAAGGAAGGTGAGCCGCTGGAACTGCCGGAGTCGGCAGATGAGTCCCGGTTCAGCCAGACCATGCCCATCCGTGATGTCGAACCGGCCGATGCGAGCAGAATGTACCCGGCTGTAATTCCGCAGCCGCCGGACATGACCTCTGACATCCTTGATGAGAATTACGTCATCGAAGAACTGGATGGCAGAGTCTGGCTCCTGGTGAACGATGTACCAGGGCGGATCTGGCCCGCCGTGAATACCTACATGGCTGAGCGCGGCCTTGGCGTGGCCCTGGAGAGCCCCCAACTGGGTATTCTGCAGAGTGAGCTGGCGAACTTCAGCAAGCGCGCCCGACAGTTGCTGGAACTGCCTGACGATCCGTCTGCTGAAGAGCGGAAGGTGGTTGTGCAGGTTCGCATGGCGCCCGGTGTCCGGCGCAAAACCACGGAAATACAGGTGCGCAAGCTGGACGTTGCCGATCAGCCAGACGAAATGCTGCCCTGGACTGGCGTCTCTTCCCCCTCAGAGCAGTCACTGGCCACGCAAAAGCGCATTCTGGCAGACCTGGGCGATTTTCTCAGGGGCCGGGAGGAGAGCAAGTCCTTTTCCCGTGCTGCCTCCGGCATGGTCAGCGAACCGCTCGTCCGCCTGATTTCGGAAAATGACAAAGCCGTCGCTATCCGGATGGAGCTGGATTACGGCCGCTCCTGGGCTGAAGTGAACCGGGCGCTTACGGAGTCCGACATCCCGGTTGTTGACCTGAATCGCAGTGAAGGCTGGTTTCAGGTGGACTTCCGTACCGAGGATGAGCGGGATCCGGGCTGGTTCAGCTGGTTCAGCGATGCGGAAGCGCCACGGCATACCCATACGGTGAATCTCAATCAGCGAAACGGAACCATTGTGGTCTCTACCGAACCCGTACCGGGTTACACTGGTAGCCGCACCACGGCCGATTTGCTCACACAACTATTCGATTATCTATACTGATTCAGAAAGGGGCCGCCTGCCGCGGCCGCTTTTCGGAGACCCCTGATGGAAAAGCGTGAAGAACTCTATGCCGGCAAGGCAAAATCAGTCTACCGTACAGACGATCCCGAACGGTTCGTGATGGTATTCCGTGATGATACCTCCGCCTTTGATGGCGAAAAAAAGGAACAGTTGAACCGCAAGGGCATGGTGAACAACAAATTCAACGCGTTCATCATGGAAAAGCTCGAGGCGGCGGGCGTGCCGACTCACTTCGAAGGGCTGCTGTCGTCCACGGAATCTCTGGTCAAAAAGCTGGACATGATCCCGGTGGAGTGTGTGGTTCGGAATATTTCCGCTGGCAGTCTGTGCCGCCGCCTTGGCGTGGCTGAGGGGCAGGAGCTGAATCCGCCCACCTATGAGCTGTTCCTGAAGAACGACGCGCTCCACGACCCGATGGTTAACGAGTCCCTGGCGGTCAGCTTTGGCTGGGCAACGGCTGATGAGTTGGCCCGGATGAAAGCGCTCACCTACAAGGTGAACGATGTTCTCAAGGCGCTGTTTGATGAAGCCGGCATGCTGCTGGTGGATTACAAGCTCGAATTTGGCCGCAGTGGCACCGGGATTGTCCTGGGTGATGAATTCAGCCCGGACGGCTGCCGGATCTGGGACAGGGAAACCCGCAAGAAAATGGACAAGGACCGTTTCCGTCAGGGCCTGGGTGAGGTTATTGAAACCTACGAGGAAGTTGGCCGTCGGCTGGGTATCCAGTTCGACTGATTAAAACTGAAAACAAATCAAAAAGGTGTGCCATGCGTAAACTGATGCTTGCTGTAGGTGGTTCCCTGATCCTGGTAACCCCTTTGTCCCAGGCGGACGTCGTCGGTCTGGGTGCCAGCGTAAGTTACTGGGATTCTGATCTTTCCGGTCAGGCCGCCACCAATAATGACGTTGTTGATGTAGAGAACGATCTCAACCTCGAGAGTGATTCCAATGCCAATGCGTCAGTGTATTTTGAGCATCCCGTACCGATATTGCCCAACGTTCGCCTGAACTATACGCTGGTTCAGCAGAGTGGCCGGGGGGAGTTGGGTACATCCGGGTTTGTCGGCATTCCGGGCAGTGTCCCGGTTCAGTCCGAGTTCGATCTGGATCAACTGGACCTCACACTCTACTACGAAGTGCTTGATAACTGGGCGAACCTTGATCTTGGCCTCACGGCCCGTGACCTCTCCGGCAAGCTTGTCGTGCAGCAGATCGGTGGCGGATTTGCGGTTAACGAAACCAAGGTCGATGCAGTTATCCCGATGGGTTATGTCGCCGCACGTTTCGACCTGCCGTTTACCGGAGTGTCAGTGGGCGCGGAAGGCAACTTCATCAGCTTCGACGGCGACTCGCTGCGCGATTTCAACGCCTACGGCCAGTACGAGATCGCTCTGCTTCAGTTCCGGGCAGGCTATCGCCAGATGGCCATCGATTACGAAGACGGCAATGATCGGCTGGATGTGGAGATCGGCGGGCCGTTTGTGAGCGCGGGCGTTACGTTCTAAGGGCGCTATTAAGTTCCAAGGAGAGACACTTGAAGATTCTCGTAACCGGTACCGCGGGCTTTATCGGATCACATCTGGCTCATCGCCTGCTGGACAGGGGTGATGAAGTCATTGGCGTGGACAACGTCAATGACTATTACGATGTGAACCTGAAGGAAGCTCGCCTGGCAAGGCTGACTGCCAAGGCGGGCTTTACCGAAGTCCGCAAGGATGTGTCTGACAGGGCGGCCATGGAGGCGCTCTTTGCTAGCGAAAAACCGGAACGTGTGGTGCACCTTGCGGCCCAGGCCGGGGTGCGTTACTCCATCGAGAATCCGAATGCCTATGTGGACGCCAACCTTGTTGGCTTCATGAATGTCCTGGAGGGCTGCCGCCACAATGGTGTGAAACACCTGGTGTACGCGTCCAGCAGCTCGGTATACGGCGCTAACGAAACCATGCCCTTCTCGGTGCATGACAACGTTGACCATCCACTGAGCCTTTACGCAGCCTCCAAGAAAGCCAATGAACTGATGGCCCATACCTACAGCCATCTGTACAACCTGCCGACCACGGGCCTGCGGTTCTTTACGGTCTACGGTCCCTGGGGCCGGCCGGATATGGCGTTGTTTATCTTTACCAAAAAGATTCTCGCCGGCGAACCGATTGATGTCTTCAATCATGGCCATCACCGTCGGGATTTCACCTACATTGATGACATCGTAGAGGGTGTGATCCGCACCCTCGATCATGTGGCGGAACCGAACCAGGACTGGAGCGGCGCAACGCCTGATCCGGGCACCAGTAAGGCGCCGTATCGTCTGTACAACATCGGTAGCAACAACCCGGTGGAGCTGTCCCGCTTTATCGAGATCATTGAAGAGCGGCTGGGTAAGAAAGCCCAAAAGAATCTGCTGCCCCTTCAACCGGGTGACGTGCCGGCGACATACGCCAACGTGGATGATCTGATCGATGACGTCGGCTACAAGCCTTCCACCACGGTGGATGAAGGCATCGCCCGATTCGTCGACTGGTATCGGGACTTCTATAAAGTCTAAAGCAAAGGGCCAGCGATCGCTGGCCCTTTGCTTATGGTTTGCCCGGTCACGGAGAAACGCACGATATGCATGTGGTAAAAAACTGGTTCCTGCTTGTTATACTCGCCGTTCTGGGCGGCTGCACCGGTGTTCCGGAGGGCATCAATCCGGTGACGGGGTTTAACGCCGAGCGCTACCTCGGCACATGGTATGAGATCGCTCGCCTGGACCACTCCTTCGAGCGTGGTCTCAGCAATGTCCGTGCAGAATACAGCCGTAACGATGATGGCAGCATCAAAGTCATTAATCGGGGCTACAACGCGGAGGAAGGCCAGTGGGACGTCGCCGATGGGCGGGCCGTGTTTGTGGGCGATGAAAATACCGGCCACCTTAAAGTCTCCTTCTTCGGCCCCTTCTATGCCTCTTATGTCGTTTTCCAACTGGACAAGGAAGCCTATTCCTACGCCTATGTGACCGGCTACAACCGGGACTACCTGTGGTTCCTGTCCCGAACACCGGAGGTCAGCGAAGAGGCAATCGAAGCCTTCAAGGCGCGGGCCAGGGCAGAGGAGTTTGATCTTGAGGAGCTGATAATGGTGGAGCAGGATCGGGCATTATCACCCTGACTGCTCGCCGATGAATACGCGGTGTTTGTAAGGGATGTGATTGAAAGCTACCTGCTGCGCGACTGATAATTCGCTATTGAGAGGACTGAGATGAATCCTGTTGTGAGTCATTCCGCGCTTTTGCGTAATCGTGCCTATATCAATGGCGAATGGGTGCAAGCCCACTCTGGCCAGAGCTTCGCCGTCACCAACCCGGCCAATGGTGAGCATCTTTCTGATGTTCCCGATATGGGGGCAGAAGACACCCGCGCGGCCATCGCCGCGGCTGAAGCGGCCTGGCCGGCCTGGCGAGCAGTTCCGGCAAAGGAAAGGGCGGCGATACTTCGTCGCTGGTTCGACCTGATGATGGAGCATAAAGAAGATCTTGCCCGACTGATGACGGCGGAGCAGGGCAAGCCGCTTGCCGAAGCCCGGGGAGAAGTCGGGTATGGCGCAAGCTTCGTGGAATGGTTTGCTGAAGAAGCGAAGCGGGCCTATGGGGATGTGATTCCCGGCCATGGACGGGACAAACGGATACTTGTGATCAAGCAGCCCATTGGCGTTGTCGCTGCGATCACACCGTGGAATTTTCCGATTGCAATGATCACCCGGAAAGTGGCACCCGCGCTTGCGGCCGGGTGCCCGGTCGTGGTCAAGCCAGCAGAAGATACGCCGCTTTGTGCCCTGGCGCTGGCGGTACTTGCAGAAAAAGCCGGCTTGCCGGCTGGCCTCGTGAACATCGTGACCTGCTCAAAGGCCCGGGCCCCGGAGGTCGGGGAAGAGCTCACCACAAATCCTGTTGTGCGAAAAGTGTCTTTCACCGGCTCCACACCAGTGGGTAAGCTTCTGATGCGCCAGGCTAGCAGCACCGTCAAAAAGGTCAGTCTGGAGCTTGGTGGCAATGCGCCGTTCATTGTTTTCGACGATGCCGACCTTGATGCTGCGGTTACCGGATTGATGGCATCCAAATACCGGAATACGGGCCAGACCTGTGTTTGTGCCAACCGAATTTATGTTCAGTCATCCGTTTACGACGCGTTCGTTGAAAAATTGAAGTCGGCGGTCGGCAACCTTGTTGTAGGCCCGGGCCTTGAGGGTGAGACTCACCAGGGGCCCCTGATCAACCAGGCTGCCGTTGATAAGGTTGAGCGTCATATTGCTGACGCAACCTCCAATGGTGCCAGGGTGGCTCTGGGGGGAAAGGCCCATGCCCTGGGAGGGACCTTCTTTGAGCCCACCATCCTGACTGACGTCACTCAGGATATGCTGGTGGCGCGGGAGGAGACCTTTGGCCCTGTTGCCCCGATCTTCCGGTTTGAGACTGAGGATCAGGCGATTACGATGGCTAACGACTCAGAGTTTGGTCTGGCCGCGTATTTTTACAGTCAGAACATTCAGCGGATCTGGCATGTCGCCGAGTCACTCGAAACCGGCATGATTGGTATCAACGATGGCATCATTTCTACAGAAACCGCGCCATTTGGCGGGGTGAAGGAAAGTGGATTGGGCCGCGAAGGTTCCCGTTACGGGCTTGATGAGTTCATGGAGCTCAAATACCTGTGTCTTGGTGGTATGCGTTGAAGCACTGAAACAGGAGAGGTGGATGTCCGGATCGCTGTCAGGCCTTCGTGTCCTGGATTTATCGAGAGTTCTGGCCGGTCCCTGGTCAGCTCAGATCCTTGGCGATCTGGGTGCCGAGGTCATCAAAGTCGAACGCCCCGGCTCAGGGGATGACACGCGAAATTGGGGGCCACCCTACCTTACAGGAGCCGATGGCTCATCAGAGCTGTCCGCCTACTTCCTCTCTGCCAACCGCAACAAGCAGTCGTTGGCGATCGACATCGCCACCGACAAAGGTCAGGAGCTTGTTCGTAAGTTGGTATCTGAATCCGACATCGTCCTGGAAAATTTCAAGGTCGGCGGATTAAAGCGGTATGGTCTGGACTATGACAGTCTCAAAGCAATGAACCCCGGCCTGATTTACTGCTCTATTACCGGTTTTGGCCAGGATGGCCCCTACGCCAGCCGGCCCGGCTACGACTTTCTGATTCAGGCAATGGGAGGCCTAATGAGCATCACCGGCCAGCCTGACGGCGCCCCGGGAGCTGGCCCGGTGAAGGTCGGAGTTGCGATGACAGATATTATGACCGGCCTATACGCAACTATCGGGATTCTTGCCGCGTTGAATCACCGGGAGCGAACCGGCATGGGGCAACACGTTGAAACATCCTTGCTGGATGTCCAGGTAGCCTCGCTCGCCAATCAGGCCATGAATTTTCTCACCAGCGGCACGGTTCCGCAGCGAATGGGTAATGCGCACCCGAACATCGTTCCCTACGAGGCCTTCCCGACCGCCGATGGCGATATGGTGCTGACGGTGGGCAACGATGAGCAGTTTGCCCGCCTGTGTGATGTTTTGGGGCACCCGGAATGGGCTGGCGACGAGCGCTTTAAAACCAATCGCGCACGCGTGGCCAATCGGAAAGAGTTGGTTCCGAGGATTCGCCAGGCGACCGTAATGCGTAGCACTGATGACTGGGTTGGCGCACTTGAAAAGGCCGGGGTTCCCTGCGGCCCCGTCAACACTATCGATCGGGTGTTCTCGGATTCACAGGTGCTCGCTCGCGGTATACAGCGCCAGTTGAACCATCCGGTGTTGGGCGCCGTCCCGACTGTCGGGAATCCTCTGAGGTTCACTCTGACTCCCGTGGATTACCGCTCGGCGCCCCCGCTGCTTGGCGAACATTCTGGCCAGATACTTGGAACGGTCCTGGGGCTGTCTCCTGAACAGATAAGTTCTCTGGTCTCTGAGGGTATTTTAGGGAAGGACTGTAGTTGAACTGTTCGAACCAGGGTCAATACTCGTGTTTAAGAGCTCATTCGAGTGAATGACTTTCTTGGCAGGATTGGTAGGACCACCCAGATTCGAACTGGGGACCTCTACCATGTCAAAATAACGCACTAAGCAAAGTAAGTGTCTGAACTAAATGTAAATATTATCGTAGATTGCCCGCCTTCAATGCACACTTTGCAGGCTATATAAGTCAACGCATTACGTACTGTATATCTGGAAAATTTTGGCACAAAAAAACCAAGCCGATGGCCTGGTTTTTTGAAGCTGTGTAATCGTTACGCAGCTTTGAGTTCGGGGCACTCGATCTGAACGTTTTCTCGGTCAGCAATTTCCCGAGCTTGCTCATAAGCTGCGCGCTTGCCTTCAAACAACTCGTCACCAGCATAAGAGAGCGCAGCCTCAATTATCCGAATCATCGGGATGAAGTGACACTCAGCAATCTCAGGATGCTGTTCACGGACCCGCTCAAAAATGTAACGGAAACCTTTGCACTTAAAGCCAATGACACGCTGACGAGACTTGTCTTTGTACAGGGTGAGGAAACCGTCGATACGAACAGCCAAAGCAAACTCATCAGAGTTGACGTATTCGACACAATCCATTGGGGCGTTGTAGGTTGCTTTCGCCTCGAAGGCCTCGGCCAGAGAGACGTTGAATGCTCTATCCAGAACAGTATTAAGCGTTTCCATTACCAAACCCTCTTCTCATACCTTTCTTCATGATCTTCCGGGAGGTAGCAATCTTGAGTATCTGCTGGAATCCACTCCCAGCCAAGAATTACTCCATCAGTGTAGTCGGGATCTTCAAAATTTACATAAATGGCAAAAAGTGCCTCTTGTGGAACTTCTTGCCTTTGAGCCACGCACACCATGTGAGCGATGTACTCGTAAAAAAACTTGGGTTTGACGATATATACTAAAATTTCACCATCTCGACCATTGTCGACGAACGGTCGGTTTATGCCTTGAAACAGGCTGCAAGCGTGCTTCACGCCACCATGGTGATCAGGAAAAACGTGTTCCTGTTCGTGAAAGCCAATGTTGGGTACCGGTGGAACAACTCCGCAGACGTTGTAAAGCATCTCGAATAGCTTAGTCCGCTTGCCAGCATTAGCGTAGGTCGCAACGGTTTCAGGGTGTATCTGAAGGAAACAAATTTCTTTGCGATTACCTGGTGCCGGCGCCGGTATATCCTTAAGGGCTTTCTCGTAGTCCATCAAAAACGGGCTTTATCTTAGTTATTGTGTATAAATTAAGCAATAGGTGCCAATACTGTATAGGTAAATTAAATACCTTGCTAGCTTTTTACCTTTAGCTTAGACGAATCGGCTACCAGAGCGGGACTGCTCATTTGATTTTCAGCCCCGCCTCAACCGTTACCCACTGCTGCCCATGCCACTGCTGATAATGCTCCGTCATCTTCTGATAAGCGTGCGCCATGAGCGGCTGGATATAGGTCTCGTTGTAGAATCCCTACTTTTTGTACAATCATGAACCCAAGGCCTGGATCTCGTGAAAGGTTGGGCGGTGCTGCCTCGGCATGTTTTCGAAGCATTTGCATTTGTCCCGGGTTTTACGGAACTCCGCGGTGAACGTGTTGGGGGTGAGCCTGGCCCACTGGTCCCGGCCCTCGGCTGCCACCTTGCGAACCGGTCGGCGGTGGATGATGTAGGGGCTGGCGATCATGGATTTCCGGGCCTGGGCGATGATCCCCCCAGCTGCGGGCAGTGGATCATCAGGTGGGGGGTGTTTGTTCGACTTCTGCAAGACGACCTCTGAATGACAGGAGCGCTCTGCTTCTTATGTAACGAGTTCTTCAGGGTGATTTTCGCTCAGGAGAGCGAGCTCGTGCTGCTGGTGTTGCGCCAGATCCCTGGTCCGTTCAAGGAGTGAAAAAAAGAGGAGGGGGGGCGGGCCCCTCCCTCAATAGCCTCAGGCAGCTCTTTCACTGCGCTCGCACCAATGGGCAGGTGTCTCGTTCGCCGGGCATCCATGCCGGCTTTGGTCCGAGACGGCTTAATCCTTCAAACCAACGCGAGTTTACACGGCTGCTTTTCCGGTACTGTCCGAAATTTGCACCAACCCCTATGCGATATCCCTTGCTTCCGGGTAAATGCAAAAATAAAGAATTTCATGCTGTTTGTTCAAAGGCGTTGATAATTTTTTCGGAAGCCAATTGCCAGAAGAGAACCAATTAAGAGAGCAAGAGTTGGCGGTTCAGGAACGCGAACAAAGGAGTCAGCGTTTCCTGCAATGCTATCCCAATATTCGTTATCGACGGCCTGAAAGCCTGTTGAGTCAAATGAGAAACTGTCGTAAAACGCACCATCTCCACGGAAGCTTGTTGCCCATGCAGTAAAATTGTAGAGGGAGGAGCCGTATGCTTCGATACCAGTGCCATTGCCTTTTTGAAAGCTGACTGAACCCCCTCCTAAAATCATTTCAAACGAAACTAGCCCGCCGCAGATAGGGCCAGCAATGCAGGAGGTCGCATCGTAAATTAAGGCATCTTCGTCGACAGTGACTGTTCCACTGTAAGGGTCACCAAGTTCGGGCCACCAATCACGGAACCCCGGGTCGTAGGGATAACCGCCTGCCCAACTGTCGCCCAAACTAGTTATGTGCCCGGTGAACTTATACGTAATTGGTTCCGCATTGATGGTTAAAGAAACTAATGTAAGTGTTATAAGAGCCCAAATTTTCATAATGTGCACGTTCCGTTTTGTGATTAGATTTCATCGGAACGTGTCCAGCAATTTGGACACCAACATATACAAGTTACTAAAAAAAGCTGGTTTATTCTTGTACATTGGAAAGGGAACTGAATCACCGTAATAAATTCTGACACTGGCACGCGGCTCTTAGTTCTAATTTTTGGTCATTGAAAAGGATTTGGCTCGACTTCCCATTCTGTCTAATGGGTGCCTTAGCATGAGGCCAAAAGAAGCTACGGCTTACTGTATAAGTACTTGGTTTTGGGAAAATATCGGGAAAGAAAAAAAGCCAGTTCTCACGGGGCGCGTAAGTAACTGACTTTCTTGGCAGGATTGGTAGGACCACCCAGATTCGAACTGGGGACCTCTACCATGTCAAGGTAGCGCTCTAACCAACTGAGCTATGGTCCTGTGTCCTGCAACGGGGACGAAATATACTGATTCCTCTCACGCTGGTCAACCACTTTTATGTGGTTTTCCGGCTCCGGAGTTTCTCCTTGATGACCTTGCTCAGCACCGTCCACCGATTCACGATGAGTGCCGTGAAAATCAGGCCGCAACCGGCCAGCTGAATGCTGGTCATGGTTTCACCGAACCAGGCTGCAGCAAACAGCGCGACCCATACCGGTTCCAGCACCAGAATCACCACACCATGGCTGTTTGCAGACAGGCTCTGGGCGAAGGTCTGGATCAGGAATCGCCCGGCAGTGCCAATCACCGCGCTGGCCAGAACCCACCAGATTAATAAAGGGGCGGGTTCGCTCAGGGTGGGTTGCCACTCTTCAAGAATGGCGGATTCCACGAGGGTGAACAGGCCTACCGTGAGCAATGCGATGGCAGTCAGGGGCAGGGCGGGCACTCGCTGCTTTTCCACGGTTTTGCCAAGCCGGTTCACCACCGTTCTCTGATTGGCGGCCCGGGTATTGAGGGTGAAATACAGCGCAAAGATGGTGGCTGCCATCACGAAAAAGATCTGGCCCGCTTCCGGCCGAAAACCATTCTTCAGTGACAGCAGGGCAAGGCCGGCGACTGCAATGGGTATTGCCAGCCAGGTGCTGGGAGGCTGCGCTTCCCGAAACACCAGCCGCGCGATGATGGGGACAATCACGACACCCAGGCTGGTCAAGAATGCGCCTTCTCCCAGGCTCTTACCGTAAAACAGGCCCATCACCCAGCAGGTCATCGCCGTTCCAAACACCAGGCCCACACCCACGCTGCGGCGCAGCTGATCCAGGCTGAGCGCCAACAGGGATCGGTGGGCGAAGAGGGTAAGTACGGCCCCGGCGATCAGGAATCTGGCGGCCATGAACATCAGGGGAGGCATCAGCAGTACGGATTCTTTGGAAAACATCCAGCTGATGGCCGCAAACAGGGTAACAACAACCAGTAACAGATCGGATTTGTGAGCGTCAGACATTGGGGAATCGCTATGCCGGCAACGGATGAATCAATGAGGAAGCGCACCAATGTATAGTTTGCGAACTAAAAAGGAAAGATGGGAAAACTACCGAGGAAGTTGTGAAATCGGGGTTGAAATCGGGGTCAGATGAAAATTTCATCTGACCCCATCTTCTGAATACTCTGGAAGCGGTCAGTTATTCAGGGTGGTGTACACGAGGGTCGACATGTCGGTCTGGTCTGAACCGGGAACCTCAATGTACTGGTCGCCATCACCCCACCACTGCCACCAGGCCCGCTGATTGTAGGTGCGGCTGGCGAAATCCACCCGCAGCCCACCGAGCGTGGCGTTGTTCACGACGGGTACCGAGATGTTGCCGGTCTCGGTTCCCAGCACTCCGCTGTGGGAAGCGCCCTCGTTCATCAGCACCGGGTAGTGGTTGTAGTACAGGCCGTCAGGGCCGTCCTGCCCGGTGACTTTGCCGGCGAGGCTGATGCTCGATGAGCAGGATTCGACGCCATCTGCGCTGGTGGCGCCACAGGCAGAATGGGTGGGCACCACGCCATCGTCCGTGCCGGCAATGAACGGCTTGGTGATACCGCCGTAGGAGGAGCCACCGGCGACAAACCGCAGGCGCGGAATCGAGTTCGGGCTGACCGCCAGGTTACGGGCGGTATTGGTTTGCAGGTCGTTGACCACGCCCAGTTTCCCGGGCTCGGGCTCGATGCCCGTGAACGCTTCCACCGCTGCCCGCAGAGGCCAGTTGTACCAGCTGTCGTTGTAGGCAAGACTCATGGCCAGGTTCGCCAGCTCGGTACCACCACCGGCGCCGGAATAGTCAATCGCCGCCAGGATCTTCAGGGGCTGCAGACCGTCGGACTGGAGCCAGCGGGCCTGGTTTTCCAGCAGATAGCGGGTTACCAGGTCGCCGGTGGAGTGGGAAACGACGATGCAATAGTTATTGCACAGCCCTTGCTGGCTGATCTGGCGCAGCTGCTGATAGGCCTGCTGGGCGATGCTTCCCTCAACCCGCCCGTTGCTCGCCCAGTCAATGCGGGCCTCCGAGCGGGAGAGCCAGAAGGTGCGCCAGTAATCTTCACCGGCGTTTTTGACGTCCTGGAAACTGGCCGGTGGATTGGCCAGGTCATCCTGCTGGAAGCCATGCACCAGGATGATATTGTGCCCGGCGAGTTGGGCCTGGGCGGTTCCGGCAAACAGGCTGCCGGTGATGGCGACCGCCAGGGCGGTCTTGCAGGCACTTCCGATCATTGTTGTATTCATGTTTGCTCCGTCTTTGCAGCATTATTGTTGTTTCAAGACGTTTACCCGCCGGTTGAGGCGGTACTGCCCGGCGCTAGCCGGTGCAGGGCCAGGCCCTGCCATCAGAACTTTTCGGCAAGCTGCCGGAGCAGCGCTGCTCGCTGTTCTGATTCGGGGTTCGCCGCCGGCGTGTCGGTCAGATCATCAAGATCCGGCGGTGTGAATGTGTAGCCCTCGTCGGGGCCAAACCCATAGTGGGTCCGGTCACCGGGCCTGGCTGGTAGCTGGCGGATCTGGATATTGCGCAGCTGGAATTGTCCGGTATCGCTCTTGTTGGCAAGGACAGTGCCATGGGCCCTGAGATTGATGGTGTCGGACGTGCCGTCCAGACGCTGTTCCGTCTGAAGCTGGGCGACCGGCTGCTGGCCGGCATAAAGCTGGGCAGAAAGCGCATAGAAACCGGGCTGTTCTGCTGAGAACCGGATGGGAATGACCAGATTGTTGTTACTGACATGCGGGTCGCCGAGACTGCCGAACTCGCCGAGGTAGGGCTCAATGGTCAGGGGGGATGCGTGGCGGACAGGTTGGCCGTCTATTTTCGCCTCCACGATCAGGCGATACTCACCCGGCTCTGCCTTTGCCTCCAGTTCGCCCTGAAAATAGCCCGGTGCCCCGGCCGGTTCCAGCATGGCACTGGCAACAGCATCGCGGCTTGTGGGCTTCTCGAGCGTTGCCGTGAGGGGGCGGCCAACAACCTGTGGCCCCTGAATGGCGGCAGCGACCAGTATCGTGTCTCCCCGTGTAAACCGGTACTTCTCAAGGGTAACGGTAAATTGCCCGCCACCTTCCAGGGGCAGGGCGACCGGCTCAAAGTGGTTGCCCTGGTAAGCCCGGGCCTGGGCAGCACTGAGCGGGACCGACCAGGGCGGGTAGCGGGTGGACTGCGCGTATTGCTCGGCGACACTCGCCAGCATAAACCCGAGGGCATTATCGGACGGCGGTTCAGGCGAATGTTGGCTGGCGGAGGCCTCAGCCGGGGCCGCGGCTGAGGCCGGGTGCAGAGGCCCGGGAGACGGGGAGCTTGCCAGGGTCGTCAGCCAGCGGAAAGCGCGATGATTCTCCGCCGACAGAAAATACCCCATCCCCAATACGCTTGTGGAAACCAGTGTCAGAAGCAGCAGCACCTTCCGGGCCATGCATCCATTCCTTTTTTTATTTTTGGCTTCCTAACCATAACGGGCTTTGCCGCATACCCCAAAAATCTCGCCGATTTATGTAACAGAATGTGTCTGCGTTGTGATAGCGGTCACACTATTCGGGGGCTCAGAACATTCAGGATTCCCGATTTGCTTCAAATCCAAACCGAAGGGTGACTTCATCACCCACCATGGCCTGGTCGATACCGTAGGTCATGCCCCAGTCGCTGCGCTTCAGCGTAGTGGACGCGCTGATGCCCAGGGTGTATTCCTCGTGGCCGAAAGGGTAAACCGCAGACTTGTTGAGGGTTACGTCCAGCACCACGGGGTTGGTCTGGCCCAGCATCGTGAGGCCACCGGTCACCTTACCGGTGTTCTCGCCGGTGGTTTTGAAGTCGGTGACGGTAAAGGTAATTTCCGGATATTTTTCGGTGCCCAGAAAGTCGCTGCCGCGCAGGTGTTCGTCCCGCTTCTCATGGTTGGTGTACACACTGTCGCTCTGGAAAACCAGTTGGCCGGAGCTAAGCTTCCTGGCTTCCTCGTCGTAGACAAATTCGCCTTCAACTTCCCGGAACATCCCCATGACCGGGGCATAACCAATGTGCATGATTTCGAACATGATGGAAAAGTGCTCGTCATCAACGACGTAGGTCCGTGGCTCTGCCACTGCCGCCGGGCTAAGTGCCAGAATCGCCGGAAACCCGACAACGGACCGGAAGAGTGCGTTTCGATTAACAGACATCATTGGAATCTCTCCTTCGATAGAGCCAGCGGACATCCAGGTAAAACGACCACGCAAGCAGGGCAAGGGCCGTGGCAAGCGTGGTGCTGGCGAACAGGCTATTTACCGGCGGCAGCACTGCTACCACCAGGGTGACGATCTGCCATACGCAGACCGTTTTGCGTCGGAAACTCTCCGGCAGTGGCGCTTTGAGCCAGCCCAGCAGGCCACTGGCAGCCACGAAGGCATAGCGCATCACGCCAAGTGCCAGTACCCAGATGCCGGCCTTATCCAGAGCCAGGACAGCGACACTGAGCCCCAGGATGAACAGGGCATCCAGCTCCATATCAAACCGGGCCCCGAAATCGCTCTGGGATCCGGTCGCCCGGGCCACCGTGCCGTCGACACCGTCCAGGATCAGCGCCAGTGCGGCCAGCGAGCCATAAAGCCAGAGGTCGCCAGCAAGCTGATCCGCAAAGGGCGCCAAGGCGACCAGAATAACAACCAGGCCCGTCCGGAGCAGGGTTGCCCGGTTAGCCCAGCCGAAGTCCCGGGTGGCAGGCCAGTAATGCACAATACAACCGGCCACAGTGCCATAGAGCAGCCACGTAACGGCATGGAACATCAACGACAGATCGGCCAGCCAGCCGGCTGCGAGGCCGAGGATGAGCACAAGACCAAAGCCCCAGGCCAGATCCAGCGAAAGCGGAAACCTGAATGAAGCGGATTGGCCGTTAGAATCCATCACCGAACTCCAGCGTATAGGTTTGCAGGCATCGGGCACCGCAGATGCCTTGTACACTGACTATAGTTGATACGTCTCTTCGTGATTACGAGCGGAGAGTCCATTCAGACCTTCAGGCCCTCCCGGCGCAAAGGCCGAATTGGGCAGCAATGAAAGGAGCTTCGATTGCAATCTGATGCTGAGAGCAGTAACTCCTCTGAACGGGCTCGCGCCTGGTGGGTAACCGGTGCCGGTAAGGGCGAAATCCTCGAAACGTGTCTGGCAGAATCGGATGCACAACAGGCCGGGCACCTGGTTACCGTCGAGTCGCTCTATTCCGGTATCAGCCGGGGCACCGAATCGCTGGTGTTCCATGGCCGGGTTCCGAAAACTGAACACTCCCGGATGCGCGCGCCCTTTCAGGCGGGGGATTTCCCCTGGCCGGTGAAATATGGCTACGCCAATGTCGGGCGCGTGCTGGGTGGCCCTGCCGAACTGCTCGGTAAAACGGTTTTCTGCCTCTACCCGCATCAGGACCATTACCGGGTCCCCGCTGCGGCGGTGACACTGCTGCCGGAGGGGCTCCCCCCGGAGAGGGCGATACTGGCCGCCAATATGGAAACCGCTGTTAACGGGTTGTGGGATGGGGCGCCGGCGATTGGCGACCGCATTGCGGTGGTTGGCCTGGGTGTGGTCGGTCTGCTGGTCGCGTGGCTGGCCAGCCGCATTCCCGGAACCCGGGTGACCGCGATCGATACCAACCCGGACAGGCGGGCCGTGGCGGAATCCCTGGGGCTGACCTTCAGTAGCGGGCCGGCGCCGGACGACCACGACCTGGTGATCCATGCCAGTGGTCATCCGTCCGGCCTGGAAACGGCTCTGGGGCTGGCGGGCCAGGAGGCGACCATTGTGGAAATGAGCTGGTATGGCGATCAGCCGGTATCGGCGCCTCTCGGTGCGGCCTTTCATCCCCGAAGGCTGACGCTGAAATCCAGCCAGGTAGGCCGGATAAGCCCCGCCCGGGTGCCCCGCTGGAACTATGAGCAGCGCCTGGCCCTGGCTCTGGAGTTACTCCGGGATGACACGCTGGATGCGCTGATTACCGGTGAGTGCCGGTTTGAAGAGCTGCCAAAGGCCATGCCACGAATTCTGATTGATGGCCGGGATACTTTGTGCCATCGGATTGTCTACTGACAATATCACTTCAACCGCCAAGGAGACCCTATGTTTGGCCTGACCGTTCGGGACCACATGATGATTGCCCACAGCTTCAACGGGGAGATTTTCGGACCGGCGCAAAAACTGCACGGCGCCACCTACGTGGTGGATGTCACCTTCGAGCGTCATCAGCTCGACAGGGATGACCTGATCGTGGATATCGGCCTGGCGTCACAGGTTCTGAAAGACGTTCTCGGCGAGTTCAACATGCAGAACCTGGATGATCTGCCGGAGCTGTCGGGCCGGAACACCACCACCGAATTCATGGCCCGGATGGTGTTTGATCGCATGGCGGCAGCCATCCACGCCGGGAAGCTGGGCGAAACGGGGAAGGGCATCGTCAGCCTCAAAGTCACACTGTCTGAGTCCCACATTGCCTGGGCCAGCTACCATGCCGGAATCTGAAAGCTCCGCTTTCGTCGAGTTCCTGGTCCCGGGAGATCCAGACCAGAACACCGGCGGCTACCGTTACGTGCGCAAACTGGTGGAGGCGCTCAACGAGCGCGGCTACAGAGCTCGGGTAACAGGATTGCCAGGCCGCTTTCCGCGCCCTGATACCGAGGCCCGGGCGGCACTGGCCCAGCAGCTTGGGGCCATGCCCGATGGCACCTGCGCAGTGCTCGACGGGCTTGCCATGGGTGGCTTGCCAGAGGTCCTCGGCAAACACCACGAGCGCCTGCAAATGCTGGCCCTGGTGCATCATCCGCTGGCGGACGAAACCGGCCTGAATGAGGC
Source organism: Marinobacter subterrani (assembly GCF_001045555.1). Lineage (NCBI taxonomy): Bacteria > Pseudomonadati > Pseudomonadota > Gammaproteobacteria > Pseudomonadales > Marinobacteraceae > Marinobacter > Marinobacter subterrani. Next base: position 891,490 of record NZ_LFBU01000001.1, on the reverse strand, counting down.
CGACAGGGCCTGGTTCTTTGAGGCAGAGAGGCGTGCCCTGGCCTTCGTGCAGGGCGTTGTTACGACCAGTCGACACACCGCCTCCCGGCTCGCAGATTATGACGTACCGGCCGGGATAATCCGCGTGGCGGAACCCGGTGTGGCGAAAATCAGCGATCTGGTGGCTGCTGATAAATTAGCCACCACACAGGGAGTTCCCAGGCTGCTCTGTGTCGCGCATTTCTCTCCCAGGAAAGCCCAGCACCAGTTGGTCGAGGCCCTGAAAAGCCTCGATGGCCTGCCCTGGCATTGCGTACTGGCCGGCTCGGAGACCCGCAATGCCCGGTATGGCGAGCAGGTACGGCAGCAGATCCTGGCTGCCGGCCTGGAAGACCGTATTGAGCTAACCGGCGAGCTGGAGGAGGGCGCGCTGGCCGAGCAGTATCGCCGGGCGGATATCTTCGTGTTGCCATCGCTCTACGAGGGTTATGGCATGGTGATCGACGAGGCCCTGGCGTGCGGCCTGCCGGTAATTTCCTCGGACGGCGGGGCCCTGGCGAGTACCGGCGCCCGCCCCGGCGTCGTTCAGTATTGCGCTGGTGATGTGAGGGCGCTGTCGGCGCGCATCAGGCGCTGGCTGGAACACCCGGAAGAACGGGCGCATGCCGGTAAGCTGGCCCGCAAGGAATCCAGGCGGATCCGGGCATGGTCGGACACCGCCGTGGACTTCCTGGCGGCCATGGCGGAGTTCCGTGGGGGCCAACGGCAGGCTCACCGTCAGTCGTCGTTTGCCAGTCACTGGTTGACGGCAAGAGAAGGCGCCGACCATCGGGCGCGCTCCCGGGCGTTGACGGTGCAACTCAACCGGTGGCTGAACCGCCGCTATACCGATCAGCAAGCCGGGAACCGCCATAAACCTTTGCGGATTGTCGATCTTGGCGCCGGCCGCGGCTCCAATGCGGTTTATCTGGTCCGCGCCCTGCAGGTGCCCCAGAGCTGGCTGGCCCTCGATCAGGACACCGGATTGCTGCGGGAAGCAAGCCAGCGGGTGAGCGCACTGGATGTGCCGTTTGAGACGGAGGCTGCGCTGCTGACTCCGGAAAGCGTCGGCCAGCATCTGTCGGCGGACGTGGCGGTGATCACCGCTTCGGCGCTGATCGACCTGGTGTCGGAGCGCTGGCTGAATGCCCTGGTCGACGCGGCCGCTGCCAGAAAGGCAGCGGTGCTGGTGGTGCTCAGCTACGGCGGGCAGTTCGATGTGTCGCCCGGGCACTCTGACGATTCGCTGATCCGCGAGCTGGTCAACCAGCACCAGCAAGGCGACAAGGGCACAGGGGCAGCCCTGGGTCCGGAGGCGACGGCGGCGCTGCAGCAAGGGCTTGCCCGGCACGGGTATGAGGTTGAGCTGGCAGACTCGCCCTGGCAACTGGGTTCCGGCGACGCGGCGTTGATGGAGATGCTGATGACGGGCTGGGTAGAGGCGGCACTGGAGCAGGCGCCTGACCACAGGGACCGGGTTTCCGGCTGGCTGGAAACCCGCAAGGTGCAGCTTGCGGAGGCTGGGCTGACAATCCGGGTGAACCACGTCGATCTGTTGGCGCTGCCACCGGAGGCGATGGCTTGCCCGACCTGAGCGCCCGCCTGGCCCGGCTCGCGGGCCGCTGGCTGCTATCCGGCCTGTTGATCTCCCTGGTTGTCTGGTTGCTGGATGGTGAGACTCTCTGGCGGGAGCTGCGTGCGGTTTCACCCCTGGTGATCGTGCCGGCCCTCGCACTCACGTTGGTTCAGGTGGTCCTGTCGGCCTGGCGCTGGCGCTATACCGCGCACAGGCTGGGGCTCTGTCTGCCGCTTCAGTTGGCCATTCAGGAGTATTATCTGGCCACATTCCTGAACCAGGTATTGCCCGGAGGTGTGTTGGGTGATGTCAACCGCGCCTGGCGCCATGGCGCCTCTGCGGGCCAGAGGCTGACCGCCGTCCACGCCGTGGCCATTGAGCGGTTATCCGGTCAGTTAATACTGGTACTGGTGGTTTTGGTGTCCGTTGGTTGGTTGATGCAATCCAGCCGACTTGAGCCGCCCCGAATATTGCAGCCCGATACAGCTCTTCCGGCAGTCGCAGCGCTGATACTGCTGGCGATTGCGTTCGCGTTTGCCCTGAAAACCGGGTTTTTCCGGGCGATGCTTGAAAGGCTGGCCGGCTATTTTGACCGCCTCCGCCGGGATCTGTTTCGTGCGTTACTGTGCTGGCCGGCCATGCCGGTTCAACTGGCAACGTCCCTGCTGGTGCTGGCCAGCTATCTGGGCGTGTTCCTGTGCCTGGCTGTGGGGGCGGGTTATCTGGATAGTATGGGCGCTGCTATCGTGGTGGCCGGCCTGGGGAGTGTCCTGCTGCTGAGTATGGTGATACCGCTGACGGTTGCCGGCTGGGGTATCCGGGAAGGCGCCGCGGCTGTGCTCTGGCCGCTGGCGGGCCTGCCAGCTGAGCAGGGCGTTGCGCTCAGCGTGGGGTACGGTGCTCTGGTTTTTTTCTCCAGCCTTCCAGGCCTGGCGTTTGTCTTCACGGGCAGGCGACGGGAGCGCGGGTAAAATCCAGATCAAAAAGCATGTCACTGCCAAGGTTGATTAACTGAGCCCTGGGCCGCAGCGCGTCGTCCAGTAAATCAATTTCCGGCAGCGAGAAGGCCGGTCGGCCGCTGCCAATGATCATCGGCGCCACCATTACGTGCAGACGGTCCAGCAGGCCGGCATTCAGAAACGCCGACACCGTAACGCCGCCACCCTCCACAAAGACCTTTTTCAATCCGAAATCGGCGAGTACCTGGAGAATCAGTCGGGGATCCGCAGGGGCATTCGAATCTGCAGGGCCCAGGCAGGGTATTTCGGTAACGCCAGGCTCAACAGCGGCATGACGCTGCTTCTCATAGTTGCCGGCAACCAGCCGCAGGGTAGGGGATACATCATCGGTGAACAGCAAGTGGCTGTCGGGAACCCGACGGTGCCGGTCAATCACCACCCGCACGGGGTTCCGGCCGTGGGTGCGACGAACCGTAAGGCGGGGGTTGTCGGTGCAAGCCGTGGCAGCGCCAACAATCACAGCATCCGATACCGCGCGGATCCGGTGAAGGTGGGTAATGCCATCGTCACCGTTGATAAACCGTGAACACCCGGTCGCGGTTGCAATGCGCCCGTCCAGGCTCTGGCCAAGCTGCCCGATCACTTTGGAACGTCCGTCTGCCGGCAAGGGGCGGCAAAGCGGGAGAAACACCGAAAGCAGATCCTGTGCCTCACGGGTGGCGGGTTGAACCAGGTGCCAGGCACCATGGCCATTCAGTTCTACGGCTTCGATATCTGTGCCCGGCAATGGCAGTGTCACATTGCTGCGGTTTACTGCACTGAGTACCAGTTCCCATGCCGACTCGATATCCAGGATTCTTGCCGCCATAAACGTCCTGTCCGGTTATTGCCATATTCAGTATAGGCAGATTGTGTGCAAAGCTATATGTACGCTACATTTCAGGATTAATTCACTTCGCACGGCATTTTCCGGGACATTGGTCGCGGTTGGAATGACGAGGTAATTGGCCATGCAGCACATGCAATCCATTCAGCACTGGGAGCCAGAGGAGCCTGAATACGACGGGCAACTGGAGCTGCCCGGGATTGCCCTCGATAAAAGTGACGATCTTCTGGTGTCGCTGGGTGAACTTGAGGAAGAGCTGGAGCGGGCCAGGCTCACACTAGAGGAGACGGAACTGCTTCGCCGGTTCCGCAGGACAAGTGCGGAAAACCGGCGAATGGTTCTTCAGATTCTGGGCGGCTGACGGCCCGCGCCTTCCGCCTACTTTTTGCCTTTCTTGTATATGTTCTCGTAAACGTAGTTGGTGGCTTCCACAAAGCCATCGATGCTGCCACAGTCAAATCGGCGGCCCTTGAACTGATAGGCCAGCACACACCCGTTTCTGGCCTGTTCCAGCAGGGCGTCGGTGATCTGCACCTCACCGTTCTTGCCCGCCGGGGTGCGCTCGATAATATCAAAAATGTCCGGCGTCAGAATGTAACGGCCGATAATCGCCAGGTTGCTCGGTGCATCCTTGGGTGCCGGCTTCTCGACCATGTCGGTGATCCGGTACAGGCCATCCTTCATGGACTCGCCGGCAATCACCCCGTACTTATGGGTTTCGTCCTCGGGCACTTCCTCTATGGCAACAATCGAGCAGCGAAACTGGTTGTAAAGCTTCACCATCTGCGCCAGAACACCGTCTTCGCCTTCGGGGCCGATGCAGAAGTCGTCGGCCAGTACCACCGCAAACGGGTTGTCGCCCACCAGGTTGCGGCCGGTGAGAATGGCGTGGCCAAGCCCTTTCATTTCGTTTTGCCGGGTGAAGGCGAAGGTGTTGTGATCAATCAGGTCGCGGATTGAGGTCAGAAGGTCTTCCTTGCCGGAGCCGGCAATCTGGTGCTCCAGTTCGTAGCTGATATCGAAATGATCTTCAATCGCCCGTTTGCCCCGGCCGGTGACAAAGCCAAACTCGTGAATGCCGGCTTCCGCAGCTTCTTCAACGCCGTATTGCACCAGTGGCTTGTTTACCACGGGCAGGATTTCCTTGGGCATGGCCTTGGTGGCGGGCAGGAATCGGGTGCCGTAACCGGCAACAGGGAACAGACACTTTTTGATCATAACGCTTGTCCTTAATTTCGTTGAGGTCACGGCCTGTGGGCGCTGCGTGACGCCATTACGTCAGCTTGTTCACTGCTGGTCAATCACAAAGTGTGCCGAGTTTAACCAAGTTGCTGAACGAAATGCAGGGGGACAGAGGGTAATTGTAACCAAGAGTGTGTCTGTGTTGCCGCTAGCCGGCCGTCTGCAACATTAAGATACAGCTTTCACATGTATCTATAAGATACTGTTTTTAAATAACATTAAAATTGTAAATTTTAGCAATACGCTGTGGCTTACCGGGCCTGTGACACTTAAAGTGTTGGTAATTCTTTGAGTGACCTCCCGAGGCGTTTCTTGTGCGAATTTATTGTTTTCTTGCACTGTTGTGGTGCGCGCCGGCCGGCGCTGTCTCCCTGGCAGAGCGGGTACCGGTAAACCCGACCGCCTGGGACCTCTATCCGGAGAACCTGCTCAAATCGGTTTCCCGTTTTCTGGCATCACACCTCCAGTTCTCAGGCAATTCGGACCAGAGCGATGAGCAGGCGAAGGGCCGCCTGAATTTGGCGGGCAACAATGTGATCTGGTCCAGCCATGATATTGCCCTCGATTTCAGGGATTCGGCGTCCCGTCAGGATGGGAGCGACTCCCAGACCCTCGTGTTTCGATATTCCCTTCCGGTAGCGGGCACTGATTTTCAATTGGCAATGGAAGACTCACGGCATTCCGGCGTGGTGGAAAGCGCCGGGCAGCAACTGGATGCCCAGGGCGAATACGAGGGGCTGACGATTTCCGGAAGCCGCTCGCTTTGGTCCTGGCAGGGTCTGCAGCTTGATAGCCTGTTCAGCCATTCGAAGGGCACGAGCCGGTCGTTTGAAGAATCGATGTGGGTCTCTGATTCCACGCATGAAATTTCCCGTCTTGGCGTGCGATGCTCCGGAGAGCGGGAACTGCCGGGGGGCTTTATGGCCGGATCGAGCCTGACCGCGCTGGGCGGCTGGGAAACCCGGGAATCCCTGAGCACAACGGGGTCTTCCTCAGAGGGCAATCGGTTCCACAAGCTGGCGCTATCCGCATCGCTGAACCGGTCGTTCTACACCTGGGATCTCGGCGTCGCTGGCCGCTATCAGTTCGCGCCGGATGATCTGGCCTCGTCGGAATACCTGCAGATTGCAGGGCCATCGATGATGAAGGGGTTCAATGGCCAGTCAATGTATGTCTCGGAAGGCGGGTGGGTTCGTCTGAACGCCCGTAGCCCGGGTTACTCCATGCCATTCACAGACGCCGTCAATTCCTTCCTTATGGTCTCGGTTCTCAAGGGCTGGGCGTCAACCTCAGGAGCAGGTCAGGACCGGTTTCGCGCCAGTACCGGAGAAATCTCCCTGCGCCTTCAGGGGCAGGGTTTCCACGCCAGCATGAGCGTTGGCCAGATTCTGGACCTCTCCGGCCAGGCGATGCAGCGACCGGCCAGCCCAGACATTTCCCTGTCCATGTCAGTGGGAATCTAAGGCCTCCCATACCCGGATTGGCCCATAACCCCGGGTCCCTTCGTAGTTATTGTCCTTTCAATGCCGTTACGAAGATGTCACTTGAGACCATGTCCGCATGAAGTGCTACATTTAAGTACGGGAAAACAAGGAATTTTCTGCATGAAAGGATCAGCACTATCAATTACCGGCCTGTTGGCTGGTCTTTTGTTTGGGTTACCGGCCATCGCCAATGCATTCGACTTTGAGAATGTGGCGGCGCAGGCCGAGGTACTGGCCCAGAAGGATTACAAGGCTCCGCCGCTGGCACCGGAGTTTCTCAGGGCACTGAAATACCCGGACTATCAGACGATTCGCTTCAAACCGGAAGCCAGCATCTGGCGTCTGGGTCGGTCGCAGTTTCAGGTAATGATGATCCCCCAGGGGAGCTTTTATTCCCACGCGGTAAAACTGAATGTGATCGACAGTGAAGGGGTCCACCCGCTGGAGTTCGACAAGACCGTTTTCGATTATCCGAACCCGGAACTGGCGAAGCGCATCCCGGCAGACCTTGGCTACGCCGGGTTCAAACTGACCTTTCCGCTGGCCGGCAAGAATATCCAGAACCAGTTTCTGGTGTTCGGTGGCGCGAGTTATTTCCGGGCCGTGGGGGCAGGGCAGCGATTCGGGCTCTCGGGGCGCGGTGTTGCGGTGGATACCGGGTTGCCCTCGGGCGAGGAATTTCCATCGTTCACGGAGTTCTGGCTGGAGCGCCCTGCAGCGGGCAGCGACACCATGGTGGTATATGGCCTGCTGGACGGCCCCAGCCTGACCGGCGCGTACCGCTTTGTGATTCGGCCCGGCGCAAGTACCCGGATGCAGGTGACGGCACAACTTTTTTTCCGGAACGACATCCGGCAATTGGGGCTGGCGCCTCTTACCTCCATGTTTTACTACGGCGACAACACGATACGGCCCAGGGGGGAATGGCGGCCCCAGGTTCATGATTCGGATGGGCTGCTGGTTCATGATGGCGCATCCGGTGAGTGGCTCTGGCGCCCGCTGCTGAATCCCTCGCAATTGCAGTTGAGCTTTCATCAGGTGAAGCAGTTGGCGGGATTTGGTTTGGTTCAACGTGACCAGAAATTCCACCAGTTTGAGGACAGCGAGGCGCGTTATGATCTGCGACCCAGTGCCTGGGTTCAGCCAAAGGACAACTGGGGGGCAGGGTCAGTGGTGCTGGTCGAGATTCCAACCAATGCGGAAAGCAACGACAACATTGTGGCATTCTGGAAATCGGACCAGGCAGTGAAGGCCGGCGAACAGCGCCGGTTTGAATATGCCCTGGCGTTCGGACGGCCAGAGGTTACCGGCCACCCCTCCGGCCGCACCATGCAGACCTTTCTCGGCGACGGTAACCGGCCGGGCGGTGGTGAGGGAGCGGGAGCCTACCGGTTTATCGTCGACTTCCAGGGCAAACCACTGGACGGCCTGCGGCCGGATGCGGCGGTTGTCAGCCAGGTAACCGGCGGCGAAGGCGTTGAGGTGATCGAGCACTTTGTTGAATATATCGAAGCCAGTAATGTCTGGCGGCTTTCGATTCTGGCACGGCCGGACGTGGCCAAGCCACTGACGTTAAGAGGGTTTCTCAGCCTGGACGACCAGCCGCTGACCGAAACATGGACGTATTCACTGGCGCCATCGACGGGCTTGCGGGCCAACCCCGAATAACGCCGGTGACGAAAGGAGGTATTTCATGGCAGATCAGACCCTTCAGCGTGTCTTCGTGCGGGTGTTCAGCTATCTCGCAGAATCCGGGGTCGAAATGACCCGGGCCCGCAGCCGCACCCTGCTTCAGCTTATGGACGATACACTGGCCGAGTCCGGGCAACCGGAAGCAGCCGGCCGCCTGAGCGAGACGGACCTGCTCGTCCAGACCATGGATCGGCTCCCGGCCTATTTCCCGATCGAGGAGGAGGCACTCCCGGCACCCAATCCGCCGCTGTGTCGCGGCAGCATCGGGTACCCGACTCATGGTTAAGACCTCCGGTGTTACCGATGCGCCTCGTCATCGCTGGCGTGGCGTTGCCTTTTTCCGTCGCAGCCTGCTGATTCTTTTTGTGCTGGGGCAAACCGCCGTCGCCTGCTATTACCTGCTCTGGGTTTTGCCCTATCACGGTGGCACCTGGCTGGAACTGGGCATGACGGCATTGTTCGCGATCCTTTACGCCTGGATTGCGATTGGCTTCTGGACCGCTGTACTGGGCTTTGTGTTGCGCCTGATCGGTGGCGACCGGCACGCTCTGTTGCGGCGCCACAGTAGCGAAGCGCTGGCTGATACGCCCCTGGCAAAAACCGCCATCCTGCTGCCCATCTACCATGAGCCGGTGCACTGGACCCTGAGTGGCCTGAAGGCGGTTTATCGGGACATAGAGCGTACCGGCCATATCGAGCACTTCGAGTTCTACATTCTTTCCGACAGTCGCGACCCGAATGTCTGGCTGGAAGAGCAGGCAACCTGGCACGCGCTGGCCAGGGAACTTGGCGCAGAAGGGCGGCTGTTTTACCGGCGACGCCCGGTTAACCTCAACTACAAGAGCGGCAATGTGGCGGACTTTCTCCGCCGCTGGGGGCGCCGGTGCAAATACATGGTGGTGCTGGATGCCGACAGCCTGCTGAGCGGCGAAACCGTCGTGCGCATGGTCCGTCTCATGGAGCGTGAGCCGGGCGTCGGAATCCTGCAGACCAATCCAACCATTATTAACGGGCAATCCCTGTTTGCCCGGCTCCAGCAGTTCGCCAACCGTTTTTACTCAACGCTGTTTGCCACTGGCCTGGCTGCCATACAGATGGGCGACGCCGCGTTCTGGGGCCACAACGCGATCCTGCGCGTCGAGCCCTTCATGAAACACTGTGGCTTGCCCAAACTGCCCGGCTTCGGGATATTTGGCGGGCCGATCATGAGCCATGATTTCGTTGAAGCGGCCTACATGGGGCGGGCTGGCTACGAAATCTGGCTGGAGACCGGGCTCGGCAACAGTTTCGAGGAGTCACCACCGACACTGGCGGATGAGTTGTCCCGGGACAATCGCTGGGCCAAGGGCAACCTGCAGCACCTCTGGGTGATGCTTCGGGAACCGGGATTGCGATTTGCTCACCGCATGGCCTTTCTGAACGGGATCATGGCGTACGTGGCGTCTCCGCTCTGGCTCGGGTTTCTTATCCTGACCACGGTGGAAGCAGCCCGAATGACACTTTCACCGATCGAGTATTTCCCCGAGGGCCGGGTGGGGCTGTTCCCGCTCTGGCCCGAGTGGCGGCCGGAGTGGGCGCTGAGCCTGGCGCTTACCACACTCTCCCTGCTATTTCTACCCAAGTTCCTTGCCATCGTTGATGCGGTGCTGCACCGGTATGCCCGGAAATACGGTGGCTTCCTGAAATTGTTCGCCAGTGTTCTGCTGGAAATCGTTATCTCGGTCCTGCTGGCGCCGGTACGGATGTGGGCGCACAGCCGTTTTGTGGTTGGAGCCTTGCTCAACCTGTCACTCACCTGGGCCGGCCAGAACCGGACCGAGGAAACCACCTGGCGGGAGGCCCTGGTCACTCAGTTGCCTGGTATGTTGCTGGGTGGTTTCTGGTCGGCGTTTGCGTGGAGTCTGGATCCGCTTTTTTTCCTCTGGTCGCTCCCCGTGGCAATACCCTTGTTACTGGCGGCCCCGACAGCCGTGTTCCTCAGCCGCACCGGGCCGGGCAGCTATCTGAGGGACCGGGGCCTGCTAAGCATTCCGGAAGAGCTCGAGGCCCCCTTGCCGCTGCTGGAAGATGCCCGGCGGTTCCGGGCGGCCGAGGCCGGTGACCATTTGCTCAGCCCGTTCGAGCAGGCGGTCCTGGTGCCCCGGCTTAATCGTCTGCACCAGGCCCTGGCCCGGAATCACCGCCGGGGTCCCAGACGCGCAGAGCTTGAGGCCTCTGTGCACCGATGCCTGAACCGTGGGGCTGAGAGCCTGAGCAGCGGCGAACTGAGTTTTCTGGCCCGTGACCGGGCGTCGCTCGAAGAGTTGCATGCCGGCGCCTGGCGTGCGCCTGACAACAGCTATTGGGGGCAGTGTATAGGGCGCAAGAATCGTCCCCAGGGCCCTCTTTAACTTCCGGCAGTTGTACGTTCAAAACCTCAGAGGAGACAGGGTAATGATGGATAGACGGACACTGGTCAAGGCGCTGGCCACGTTAATGGGGGCCAGTGCACTTCCCGTGGCACCTTTTGTGTTCGGGGCGGGTATCAAGCCCGTGTCTGGTAGCGATCCTCAGCCGTTCAGTTATGCCTGGCTGAAAGGCAAGGCCCGGGCACTTGCCGGTGAGGATTATGTTTCCCACGAAGGGGAGTTGCCGCAATCGCTCCGAACACTTTCCTGGGATGATTACCAGGCCATCAGCTTCCGGGCAGACAAGGCCCTCTGGCGTGATACGGACAGCGCCTTCCAGATCCAGCTGTTCCACCTCGGGCTCTATTTTCTGCAGCCGGTCAGGATCCACGAGGTAATTGATGGCCAGGCGAATGAGCTGGCGTACCGCCAGGACCTGTTCAAGTATGGCGGGGAGCAGCCCCTGGGAAATCTGCCGGACGATCTGGGCTATGCCGGGTTCCGGGTTCACTATCAAAACAACTTTGCGCTAGACCTGGCGGCTTTTCTGGGTGCAAGCTATTTCCGGGCCGTAGGATCCGACATGCAGTACGGCATGTCGGCCAGGGGGCTGGCGATTGATACCGGTATGAATCGCCAGGAAGAGTTCCCACGGTTCTCGGAATTCTGGCTGCAGAAGCCCGAGCCGGGCAGTCATCTTCTCAGGGTGTGGGCGCTTCTGGATTCACCGAGCGTCACAGGTGCCTATGCATTCGTTCTGGACCCGGGGCGAAATATGGTGATGGATGTGGATGTCGCACTGTACCCGCGAACTGAAATACCAAGAGCGGGTATTGCGCCGCTGACCAGCATGTATCAGGTGGGCGAGAACAGCCAGCGCATGGACTACGACTGGCGGCCGGAAATTCATGATTCCGACGGGCTGGCAATGCACACCGGCAGCGGGGAGTGGCTTTGGCGGCCATTGGTGAACCCGACGAACCTGCGGTTCAACAGTTTTCAGGACAACAACCCCCGGGGTTTTGGGTTACTGCAGCGCGACCGCAACTTCGACCACTACCAGGATGATGGGGTATTCTACAACCTTCGCCCGAGTGTCTGGGTGGAACCCCGGGGCGACTGGGGGCAGGGCAGCATTGACCTGGTGGAGATACCGACCGTTGACGAAACCTTCGACAACATCGTGGCATTCTGGCATCCGGAAAAACCCTTGCTGCCGGGCCAGGAGTACCTGTTCAGTTACCGGTTGCACTGGGGCGAGCAGCCGCCGGTAAGACCCTATGAACTGGCAACGGTTCAGGCAACGAGGACCGGGCTTGGCGGTGTTATTGGCCAGGACCGGACCTATTTTTCCTGGCGTTTTGCCGTCGACTTCGCCGGCGGTGCCCTCGAGATGCTTGGCGACAATGCCGAGGTAGAACCTGTGATCAGTGTCAGCCGTGGAGACGTCGAGATCACCTCTGCCCGGCCATTGTCGTCAATCAATGGCTATCGCGCCATGTTCGACCTGGTGCCCGGCGACTCCCTCGAGCCCATCAATATCCGGCTTTATCTCCGGTTGGGTGACGAACCGCTCACGGAAACCTGGATTTACCAATACACGCCGCCTCCGGAACAGGAAAGGGCATGGCCATGGAACCAAGGGAATTAACACCAGAGCCTGAACGCAATGTCACCCCGAGGGTGAACATCCGCAGCACCGCAATGGTCATCCTCACCAGTGTTGCTGGCCTGTATTTTATCTCCTGGGCACAGGCGGTGCTGCTTCCTCTGGTGGTGGCCATTCTCATCAGTTATGCCCTGGATCCCATGGTGACTGGGCTTGAGAGATTCCGGGTCCCACGGGTCCTCGGTGCCCTTCTGGTATTAACTATTGTGGTGGGCACGATTGCCGCTGCGAGCATCCCTCTGCACCGTGAAACCCTGGCGATACTGGAGAAAGCGCCCCTGGCCATCGAACGGTTCCAGCGGGAAGACGCCCGCGCGGCGCCTGAGGAAGAGAGTGTCATGGAAAAGGCGCAGGAGGTGGCCAAGAAAATCGAGGACACCTCCAAGCAACAGGATGAGAAGGTGGCAAAGCAGCAGCCGGATGTGATGCGAGTCAGGGTGGTAGATAAGTCGTTCAGTGTCTGGCAATACCTGATGCAGGAATCCTCTACGATACTGGTAATGACTTCCCAGGCTTTTTCCGCCCTGTTGCTGGTGTTTTTCATGCTTTCGGCGGGGCGGCTCTACAAGCGCAAAGTGGTCAAGTTGTCGGGGCCGGCATTCCATAGCATGCGCAAGGCTGCGCGGATCATGAATGAGTTCCACAGCCAGGTGCGGCGTTTCCTGTTTGTGATGCTTCTGGGCGCTCTTTTTGTGGGCTTTTTTACCTGGCTGGCCTTCTTTTTACTGGGAATGGAGCAGGCTGTGTTCTGGGGCGTGGTCGCCGGTGTGGCAAGTGCAGCGCCATACCTGGGGCCGTTTCTGGTGTTGGTTGGTTCCGGCGTGGCAGCATTCATTCAGTTTGGCTCTCTCGATATGGCGGTCATCGTCGCCGGTGCCTCGCTCGTGGTTACCAGCATTCAGGGGAACCTGCTGCTGCCCATGCTCACCAGCCGCGTCTCCAGCCTTAACGAAGTGGCGATCTTCATCGGCCTGCTGTTTTGGGGCTGGCTCTGGGGGCCGGTGGGGCTGATCATTGCGACGCCCGTACTGATGATCATCAAAACGCTCTGCGACCACGTCAGCAATCTGAAGGCGGTCGGGGAGTTACTGGGCAAGTAGGACGCTGTGTCAACAACTGAGCAATCTTTAGCCTGTGGATTGTTGACAATAAGTATCCATAGGCGTAAGTTTTGGATTAATTCAGTCACTATTGTTGACAAAGCATGGCCGATACCACGATCCAAACCTATACCCGCGCTGACGAAGCCTTTGATTGTCTGCAAACAGCCATTGTTAAGGGCGACCTCATTCCCGGCGAAAAAATCGGTGAAGTGGAGCTCTGTTCCCGTTTCAACCTTACCCGCGGCCCCTTGCGGGAGGCGCTCGGGCGCCTCGAATCCCGTGGGTTACTGGTACGCCGGCCGCATGCCGGGGTAAAAGTGGTCTCCGTGAGCGCCTCTGAGTTGATGGAGCTCTACCGCATTCGGGAAGTGATGGAAGGGCTGGCCGCTCGCCAGGCCGCCGAACGCATGACCGACCAGGACATTGCTGATCTTCAGGCCACGCTCGACAGCCACGAACGGATGATCGACGAAGCCCAGGGCCAGGCCTATTACCAGGCTGAAGGCGATTACGACTTCCACCACCGCATCGCCACCGGCAGCCGCAATACCAAACTGGCCCAGATGCTGTTGGGCGATCTGTACTACATGGTGCGGATGTACCGTTACCGGTTAAGCACCTCCACCGGCCGCCCCCACCGGGCGCTGGGTGAACACCGCCGTATCGTCGAAGCCATTGCCCAACGCGACGGCGAACTCGCCGAATTTCTCATGAAACGCCATATAAACGCCGCCCGCCTGAACATCGAGAAAAAGATCCAGGAAGGCGACATAACGATCTAACGTAGGTCGGATTAGCCCAAGGCGTAATCCGACAAACCAAAATCAGACCCCGTAGGTCGGATTAGCCAAAGGCGTAATCCGACAAATAAACTCAGACCCCGTAGGTCGGATTAGCCAACGGCGTAATCCGACAGAAAGAATCCAAAAGAGAAGAGGCCAGCACCATGTCCACAAAACTCAGCCCCGGCGCCCGCTTCCGCAAGGCCCTGAAAGAAAACCAGCCCCTGCAGATCGTAGGAACCATCAACGCCTACGCCGCCATGATGGCTGAAAAAGTCGGTCACCAGGCCATCTACCTGTCCGGCGGCGGCGTCGCCAATGCCTCCTACGGATTGCCGGACCTGGGCATGACCACCATGAATGACGTCGTGGAAGACGTGCGCCGCATCACTGCCGCCACCGACGTACCCTTGCTGGTCGACATCGACACCGGCTGGGGCGGAGCTTTCAACATCGCCCGCACCATCCGCGAGATGGAACGCGCCGGCGCAGCCGCTGTCCATATCGAAGACCAGGTTGCCCAGAAGCGCTGTGGCCACCGCCCGAACAAGGAAATCGTGTCCCAGGACGAAATGGTTGACCGTATCAAGGCCGCTGTGGATGCCCGTGAAGACGAAGACTTCTTCATCATGGCCCGTACCGATGCGTTCCAAAAGGAAGGCCTGGACGCTGCCATTGAGCGCGCCAAGGCCTGCATCGAAGCCGGTGCCGATGGCATCTTCGCCGAAGCGGTCACCGAGCTGGAGCACTACAAGGCCTTCGCCGAAGCCCTGGATGTGCCCATCCTGGCCAATATCACAGAGTTTGGCGCCACACCGTTGTATAACCGAAAAGAACTGGCCCAGGCCGGCGCCGATATGGTGCTCTACCCACTCAGCGCCTTCCGGGCCATGAACAAGGCGGCATTGACGGTGTACCAGAACATCCTGGAGAAGGGTGACCAGAAAGATGTGGTAGATCTGATGCAGACCCGGATGGAGCTGTATGATTTCCTGAACTACCACGATTTCGAGCAGAAGCTGGATCAGCTGTTCCAGCAGAGCAAAGGTTAATGAGGTTTGTCGGATTACGGCTCCGCCTAATTCGACCTACAAAACTACAAAACGCCGGCATTGGAGATGTGGTTTGTCGGATTACGGCTTCGCCTAATTCGACCTACAAAACTACAAAACTCCGGCATTGGAGATGTGGTTTGTCGGATTACGGCTCCGCCTAATTCGACCTACAAAACTACAAAACGCCGGCATTGGAGATGTGGTTTGTCGGATTACGGCTCCGCCTAATTCGACCTACAAAACTACAAAACGCCGGCATTGGAGATGTGGTTTGTCGGATTACGGCTTCGCCTAATCCGACCTACAAAACTACAAAACTCGGGCATTGGAAATGTAGGTCGGATTAGCCGCAGGCGTAATCCGACAACCACCCCCGAGGTCGAGGAATGTGAACCTGGGGTCAGAAGAACGCTTTCTTCTGCCCCCGCCTTTAAGACTGACAGTAATCCGACAACCCAATCCAAAGTTAAGCAACAAATCAGTAGGTCGGATTAGCCCAAGGCGTAATCCGACACCCCAAACAAGATAAAGATGGGAGACAACAATGGCTGAAGCAAAAAAACTCGGCGGCGCCGGCCTTCGTGGCCAGGTAGCTGGTGAAACCGCACTGTGCACTGTCGGCAAGAGCGGCGCGGGCCTGACCTACCGCGGCTACGACATCGCGGATCTGGCCGAGAAGGCCCAATTCGAGGAAATCGCGTACCTTCTGCTGCGAGGCAAACTGCCGAACCGCCAGGAGCTGGACGCCTACGTCAAGAAACTGCAGAACCTGCGTGGCCTGCCATATGCTCTGAAAACCGTTCTGGAGCACATTCCCAAGGACGCACATCCGATGGACGTGATGCGCACCGGCTGCTCCATGCTCGGCAACCTGGAAACCGAACAGGACTTCAGCGAGCAGGACGACAAGATCGACCGCATGCTGGCGGTGTTCCCGTCAATCATCACCTATTGGTACCGCTTCGCCCACGAAGGCGTTCGCATCGAGACCGAAAGTGATGTGGATTCCATCGGCGGTCATTTCCTGGAACTGCTGCACGGCAAGAAGCCCAGCGAACTGCACGAACGCGTGATGAACGTGTCGCTGATTCTCTACGCCGAGCACGAGTTCAACGCCTCCACATTCACCGCGCGCGTCTGCGCCTCCACGCTGTCTGATATTCACAGCTGCGTCACCGGCGCCATCGGCACCCTGCGCGGCCCGCTGCACGGTGGTGCCAACGAAGCCGCCATGGCACTGATCCAGCGCTTCCAGACCCCGGACGAAGCCGAAGAAGGCCTGATGGGCATGCTCGAGCGCAAGGAAAAGATCATGGGCTTCGGCCACGCGATCTACAAGGATTCCGACCCGCGCAACGCCATCATCAAACAGTGGTCCAAAAAGCTGGCGGACGAAGTGGGCGACACCGTGCTGTATCCGGTCTCCGAACGTTGTGAAGAAGTCATGTGGCGCGAGAAGAAACTGTTCTGCAACGCCGACTTCTTCCACGCCTCGGCCTATCACTTCATGGGCATCCCGACCGAGCTGTTCACCCCGATCTTCGTGATGTCCCGCGTGTCCGGCTGGACCGCCCACGTGAAAGAGCAGCGCGAGAACAATCGCATTATCCGTCCAAGCGCCGATTACACCGGCCCGGCGGATGCCAAGTGGGTGCCGATCGACGAGCGGCCGTGAATTGAATTAAGGCCTGAGTGTCGGATTACGCCTTCGGCTAATCCGACCTACAAGCCAGCGTCATCTTCCAAGTAGGTCGAATTAGGCGAAGCCGTAATCCGACAAAAACTAATCCGACCTACGGGTTAGCGCCATTATCCAAGTAGGTCGGATTAGGCGAAGCCGTAATCCGACAATACCAGAATCAGGGTACCGCCCATGAACACCAACTACCGCAAACCCCTACCAGGCACCGACCTGGACTACTTCGACACCCGCCAGGCCGTGGAAGACATCCAGGCCGGCGCGTACGACAAACTCCCGTACACCTCCAAAATCCTGGCCGAACAGCTGGTCCGCCGCTGCGATCCCGAGGTGCTGACGGATTCCCTGAAACAGCTGATCGAGCGCAAGCGCGATCTGGATTTCCCCTGGTACCCGGCCCGCGTGGTCTGCCACGACATCCTCGGCCAGACCGCGCTGGTGGATCTGGCCGGCCTGCGTGACGCCATCGCCGAGAAGGGCGGTGATCCCGCCAAGGTCAATCCGGTGGTTCCCACACAGCTGATCGTGGATCACTCCCTGGCCGTTGAGCACGCCGGTTTCGAGAAAGACGCGTTCGAGAAGAACCGCCAGATCGAAGACCGCCGCAATGACGACCGGTTCCACTTCATCAACTGGACCAAAACCGCGTTCAAGAATGTGGACGTGATTCCGCCGGGCAACGGCATCATGCACCAGATCAACCTGGAGAAGATGTCTCCCGTGGTGCAGCGCCGTGACGGTGTCGCCTTCCCGGACACCTGTGTCGGTACTGACAGCCACACCCCGATGGTGGATGCCCTCGGCGTTATTTCTGTGGGTGTAGGCGGCCTGGAAGCCGAGAGCGTGATGCTCGGCCGCGCCTCCATGATGCGGCTGCCCGATATCGTCGGTGTTGAGCTGACCGGTAAAATTCAGCCGGGTATCACCAGCACAGACATGGTACTGGCGATTACCGAATTCCTGCGCAGGGAGCGCGTGGTTGGCGCTTATCTCGAATTCTACGGCGAAGGCGCTGACAGCCTCACCGTAGGCGACCGCGCCACCATCTCCAACATGACCCCGGAATACGGTGCTACGGCAGCGATGTTCTACATCGACGGCCAGACCATCGACTACCTGAAACTGACCGGCCGTGAGGACGATCAGGTGGCCCTGGTAGAAACGTTCGCCAAGGAAACCGGCCTCTGGGCCGACAGCATGAAGAACGCGGAATACGAGCGTGTGCTGAAGTTCGACCTGTCCAAGGTTACTCGTACCCTGGCTGGTCCTTCCAATCCCCATGCGCACCTGCCCACATCCGAGCTGGCAGAGCGCGGCATTGCCGGTGAGTGGGAACAGGAAGAGGGCAAGATGCCGGATGGCGCCTGCATCATCGCCGCCATCACCAGCTGCACCAACACCAGTAACCCGCGCAACATGGTGGCCGCTGGCCTGATCGCCCGAAACGCCAACAAGCTGGGCCTGACCCGCAAGCCCTGGGTGAAGACCTCCCTGGCGCCGGGCTCCAAAACGGTCAAGATGTACCTGGAAGAAGCCAAATTGCTGCCGGAACTGGAGCAACTCGGTTTTGGCGTGGTGGCCTTTGCCTGCACCACCTGTAACGGCATGAGTGGCGCTCTGGATCCGAAAATCGCCCAGGAAATCATGGATCGCGACCTGTTTTCCACCGCGGTGCTCTCCGGTAACCGGAACTTCGACGGCCGGATTCACCCCTATGCCAAACAGGCATTCCTGGCGTCGCCGCCGCTGGTGGTGGCCTATGCAATCGCCGGCACCATCCGCTTCGACATCGAAAAAGATGCCCTGGGCTACGACAAGGACGGTAACCCCGTCACCCTGAAAGACATCTGGCCGGACGATGCGGAAATCGATGCCATCGTGAAAGCCAGCGTGAAGCCGGAACAGTTCCGTAGCACCTACATCCCGATGTTCGACATCACCCGGGATGCCCAGGCCAACACCAACCCGCTGTACGAGTGGCGCCCGCAGAGCACCTACATCCGTCGCCCGCCGTACTGGGAAGGCGGCATGGTCGGTGAGAAAACCCTCAAGGGTATGCGCCCGCTGGCCGTGTTACCGGACAACATCACCACCGACCATCTGTCGCCCTCAAACGCGATCATGATGAACAGTGCCGCCGGTGAATACCTGCACAAAATGGGCGTGCCGGAGGAAGACTTCAATTCCTACGCAACCCACCGTGGTGACCACCTGACAGCCCAGCGCGCTACCTTCGCCAACCCGAAACTGTTCAACGAAATGGTCCGGGACGAAAACGGCAACGTGAAGCAGGGCTCCCTGGCCCGCATTGAGCCGGAAGGCAAGGTTGTTCGCATGTGGGAAGCCATCGAAACCTACATGGAGCGCAAGCAGCCACTGATCATCATCGCCGGCGCCGACTATGGCCAGGGCTCATCCCGGGACTGGGCCGCCAAGGGCGTTGCCCTGGCCGGTGTAGAAGCCATTGCAGCCGAAGGCTTCGAGCGGATTCACCGGACCAACCTGATCGGTATGGGCGTAATGCCCCTGCAGTTCGAGGAAGGCACCACCCGCAAGACCCTGGCCCTCGACGGCACCGAAACCTACGACGTAGAAGGCAGCCCGGCGCCCCGCGCCGAGCTCACGCTGGTCATCCATCGGAAGAACGGCAGCACCGAACGCGTGCCCGTGATGTGCCGCCTGGATACCGCTGAGGAAGTCTCCATCTACAGTGCTGGCGGTGTGTTGCAGCGGTTTGCGGAGGATTTCCTGCAGTCCGAAGGGGCTGCGTAGCCTGAAAAAATGTCGGATTACGGCCCTTTGGGCCTAATCCGACCTACGCCATGGCTATAGCCAAACCAACGTAGGTCGGATTAGGCAAAGCCGTAATCCGACAATGAAACCGCCCCATGTAGGTCGGATTAGCGCAGCGTAATCCGACAAAAAGCCAAAAGGTACCCCATGCCTAACAAGCCACAAATCAAAATCCCCGCCACCTACATGCGTGGCGGCACATCAAAAGGCGTCTTCTTCCGCCTTCAGGATCTCCCGGAAGCGGCACAAACCCCGGGCGAGGCAAGAGACAAACTCCTGCTTCGCGTAATCGGCAGCCCGGACCCGTACCAGAAACAAATCGACGGCATGGGCGGCGCCACTTCCAGCACCAGCAAAACCGTGATCCTGGCGGAACCCACCCAGCCGGGCCACGACGTTGACTATCTGTTCGGCCAGGTCTCCATCGACAAGCCGTTTGTGGACTGGAGCGGTAACTGCGGCAACCTCACCGCCGCCGTAGGCGCTTTCGCCATCAACAGCGGCTTTGTCGGCAAAGACCGGATTCCGGAAAACGGGACCTGCACCGTGCGCATCTGGCAGGCCAACATCCGGAAAACCATCGTCGCCCACATCCCCATCACCAACGGCGAAGTGCAGGAAACCGGCGATTTCGAGCTGGACGGTGTCACATTCCCAGCAGCCGAAGTACAGGTGGAATTCATGGATCCGGCCGATGGCGAAGGCTCCATGTTCCCCACCGGCAACCTGGTGGACGACCTGGAAGTACCCGGCGTCGGCACCCTGAAAGCCACCATGATCAACGCCGGCATCCCCACCATCTTTGTTAACGCCGAAGACATCGGATACAAGGGCACCGAGCTGCAGGACGACATCAACTCCGACCCCAAGGCCCTCGCCAGGTTTGAATCCATCCGGGCCCATGGCGCGGTGCAAATGGGGCTGATCCAGAACATCGAAGAAGCGGCAAACCGTCAGCACACCCCGAAAGTAGCCTTCGTGGCGAAGCCTGCGGATTACGTGTCCTCAAGCGGAAAGAGCATCGGAGCCGGGGATGTGGATGTTCTGGTCCGCGCTCTGTCCATGGGCAAACTCCACCACGCCATGATGGGCACGGCTGCCGTGGCCATTGCTACGGCATCGGCGGTTCCGGGAACCCTGGTGAACCTCGCCGCCGGCGGGGGAGATCGCACTCATGTGACCTTCGGCCATCCTTCCGGCACCTTGCGTGTTGGGGCGGAAGCAAAGGAAGTGGATGGTCAGTGGACGGCAACCAAAGCCATTATGAGCCGTAGTGCGCGGGTTTTGATGGAGGGTTGGGTGAGGGTGCCCGGAGACCGTTTCTGAGTCGGAATTTACAAACCTGCAGCGAGAGATTGCGGGGGAGTTGTCAACGGGGGGCCTGGCGGCACCCCCGTAGGCTGGGCTCAGCTTTTACGCCGGGCCATGCCCATACCCAGCAGGCCTAACCCCATAAGCGCCAATGTGGCGGGCTCAGGCACCGCCGTCACCATGATGTCGTACCCGGTGCTTCCACCGTGGTCCTCCCGCAGAAGTTGAAGATAGTGCGTTCCTGCACCCAGCACAGTGCCAAAGGAATATTCCCCGGGGCTGGAGCCACCGCTTGCCATGGCACCAAACTCGAAATTACCGTTGATCCAGGCAAAGATCCCATTGTCTACG
Organism: Marinobacter subterrani; assembly: GCF_001045555.1. Classification (NCBI taxonomy): domain Bacteria; kingdom Pseudomonadati; phylum Pseudomonadota; class Gammaproteobacteria; order Pseudomonadales; family Marinobacteraceae; genus Marinobacter; species Marinobacter subterrani. The sequence goes on along the minus strand of NZ_LFBU01000001.1, from coordinate 870,483 downwards.
CCAATATCAACCGTAATGCTTGCTGCCTTATCCAGAATGAATTGATAGACAATGGCTGTCTCATCATTAACCGTCCAGCTTCCGGGGATCGGGGTGTTTGGGCCGCTCCAGGTTCCCGCCGTGAAATCAGCACCAAGCCAGTTACCCAGGTTTGGGGTCAGGGAGAGATCCGGCTCGGGCAGCGGGTTGACAACGGGGTCTCCCTCGCTGACTCCTGCACCCGGAAACGAAGAGGACAGCGGGCCGTAGGTTTCTGCCAGATCCCCCAAGCCGTCGTTGTACCAACCGGTCGTGTTGTTATCAATAATAATGGTGGCAGATGCCGCGCTGGCAAACAGTGTGAGCGCGGTACCCGCCACCAATTGATCAATCCTTCTCATAAGGCAACTCCAACTATCGAATGGATGTCCGAGTCAGCGACATAGCAAATTTAGGGCCTTAAAAAAATAAGACATATAAAACAATGGATTGTCGGCATAATTGATGGCGGGAATTGCAATTGTGTAAGGAAAGTCGACAGGTAGGAGCGGGCTTTCAGACTGAGCCCTGCCTCAAGTATAACGCTGGCTGGTGCATAGCCTGCACCTTTGACCACAATATAGATCAACCTGGCTTTTACGGTGTCAGGTTAGTTTACATTCCTTGTGGCGAGCCTTATTTTTAAAGACATTCTTAATCCTGAAATTACTAAAAAAAGGCTTATCTAAACACCTTTCTTCTGATTGCTTCCTTCGAAGCCCTTATAAAAAATACATAGCGCCTGAAGCGATGTATTTGTGCTCTCTGAATGTCGAAGATGCTTACACCTTGCTCTCAAGGCCAATGGAATTTTGACGATAGTTTACTGAAAGATAAAAGATTTAATTTCATGGCATGGCTGATGCTTATAGGTTAGGGACCGCTGACGTGCGTACTTGAAGTCCAGCAACTGACAGCGTCATCAATCAAGGAGAGATTATTATGAAAACTGCATTTAAAAGAACCCTTCTATCGGCTCTTGTCGTACCCTTTGCTCTGGCGGCGCAATCTGCCAGCGCAGTGATGATCACCGACTGGGGATATGAGGTTGACAGCGTATTCTCCAACTGGACCCAGACAACCGGCGATGGATCTGTTACAGCCACTGACTCTGACCGCAAGCTGTCTTGGGGCGTTGGTTCCGGACCACAGTCGTCTGTCTCGATCACTGATGTTGCTGAGCCGAGTGGTCTGATGACCAACGGGGGTTTCGTAGACGGTGGGGTATTCACCCACACCAACAATACGCTCCCAGCCAGTGGCGCGGCGCTGGCCAGCTTCGATCTGACTTCGACGCTGACCCTGACTCCGTTTGCACCTCCTGGCGATCCGCTGCCCCCAACATCGACTAAGTTCATCAGCTTCTTCAATGAAACGTTGAATAATGGAAACTGTGTCGACGACTCAGTCTCCAACTGCGATGATATCTTCACGATCGACAACTTCGAGGACCTGGGCGCTGTGGATAACGGTTCAGGTGGCTTCCAGTTCGCCTCCTCGTTCATTCTCGATGATTACAAGTATACAGTATTCCTTGAACTGATCGGGTTGGCCGTTCTGGATGATGATGCCTGTACAGCAGCGGGCGCTGCCTCCGGATGCGTTGGTCTTCTGACCGAAGAGGGAACAGCCAATCATTTCGATACCCGCTTCAAGATCACAGCGGTAGAAGTGCCTGAGCCAGGCACCCTGGCTCTGCTGGGCATGGGCCTTGCCGGCCTTGGACTGGCACGCAGGAGAAAAGCTGCAAAGGCATAAAGTCTGAATAGAAACAGCATTCAGATGGTAATGCCGGTAAAAAGCCCCCGCTAACAAGCGGGGGCTTTTTCAGTCTTGGCCAGCGCCCAAAGCAAAGTCACTGGGGGCCAGCGAGCATCGCTCAGGTGCAGGATCAGGCAACCTGTTTCTCGTTTTCCGCAAAATCAGTATCCGGCTTTGCAGGCAAATAACGTCCATTGTCCGTAATGAGAGACCAGACATCCGGGCGTCGCCTTCTTATACCTTCAATCAGTGAGGCTGCCTCGGTGAAAGCCGGGCGACGGCGACCGTGATACTCAATCAGCGGGCCCACATGATCAAACTCCACACCAAATCGCTTTAACAGGCGCAGCTGGGCGGGTTCCATCACAGCAATCCAGTGGGTTATGCCGTGTCTGACCGACATCTGGAGGATGCCGGCGAAAAGTCCGAGGCTGATGTAGGGCATGGCGCGTTTGCCGTTTTCCGAATCGCTGTAGCAGACGAAATCGCTGATGCCTGTGCCGGATTCGTCCTCGTTCAGGCGCCGCCGAAACTCCCGGCTGACGGCCATCCGTGATATCTCCGCGACCTTTTCCCGGCGTGCGCCTGCAAAAGCCTCCTGGGCGTGCTGGTTCATCCGGTGGATGCAGGGGGCTTCCATCGGAAAGTCGGCCTGGTCCGGGTTATCACCCGCCATAACGAGACGAACAGTGGCAACGCTGTCGCCGGTCATTCGGTGGCGAATCAGCGCGTGAGCCGATCGCAGGTCATATGCATCGTGTTCGCGTTTATCGGCGAAGCAATTGGGGTCCTCGAATGGCCGGTCGATGCAGTAAACCTGGTATCGCACTTCGAAGACCTTGTTGATTGCCTCTTGTGAGGTTGCTAACTCGACATTGAATACCGAGTTGAAAATGGTACTGACGTCTTCATGACTTTGTTGATTTTCTGTTTCTGGACGAAGTGCAAACCCTGAGTTCATTTTCTGGCCCTCGTTCTTCCCCATTCAGGGAGCTGTTGTAGCGATAGTCGCAGTGAGAAAAAGCGCCGTCTAAACTCCATTTGATGGCGTACTACGGGCGTATCGGAGGTTACAGCGCATCAGACCTCGGAACGCTTGATCCTGGGCACGTAACGTCCTGGTGCCAGGATATAATTGGGGTCGACTGCGGCTTTCAGTTGACTGGCAAGTCTGGAGAAAGCCGAGCCACCGGAATTCAGTGTGCCCATGGCGTCGATGTTGAGTCGGTAGGGCAGGAAGCCTTCCTTCTGGCCGGCGTCATACAGAGCCCGATAACACTCGTTGGCACGGGCTGTCGCATCGGGATCCCGGCGATCAAAAAGCAGTGGAACGGTGGAGTCGAAGCAGCGGTCGTTTACCGTCGTCAAGGTAATCAGCGGATTGACTCCATACTGCGGACAAATTCTCTCGATCATATTGATATAGCGGCGAACGTCGCCCCCGCGTATCGGAACCAGCGGTGCGAACCAGATGAGACCACAGCCATCCCTCGCAGGGTTTTTGGGCTGTCCCGGCTGGGGGAGGGTGCCCGAGCGCCAATAGGCCAGGGCCAGCGCAACATCATTTGGCGCGCCGTGCATGATTTCCAGCGCGCCGGAGAGCGTGTCTGCCATGCCTCTCACCCTCGTTGCCAGCCGGGGAGGCAGTACGCGGGAAAGACTGCGCGCCACGCCAACCTTTCGCCTGTTGATAAAGACGAGGCGGTCGGTCACCGGCCCGAGCAGGCGCCGTAATGTGCGCCGGGCCGCTCGGGCGACTTCCTTCGAGGCATAGATAGCGCCAACCCCACTCCACGCCGGAACGCCATGACTGTTGGCGAGACTTTTCACTTCGTCAGCAGGCAGAACGCCATCAACGGCCCGGTCTTCAGGGAAGGGCGTCATCATCGAAAGCATGCGTTGGCTGTTGAGCAGGTTAATCGCGACAACTGAACCGCCAAGCGCGCGCAACACAGCCCTGACGGTCGGCACCAGCGCTTCCAGTTTTGCGTCGTCTTTGGTGGAAAAGAAAAACGCCGTCACGGTTTCAGGCGCCGGCGCGAGGGCAATGGTCATTTTCACAACCACGCCGAAGTTCCCCTGGCTGAAAAGGCCGTCGAGATAGGGGCCGACGCCCCACTTGAAAAGTCCGTCCACTTCTTCGCCACCAAGTTCGCTGAGTGACGTGCGGTACAGGGTGCCATCGGGCAGGATCGCTTCAATTTTGGTCACGGCTGCAAAATGGTCAGTAATCGGAGTGATGCCGTAACCCCGTTCAAGCGCGTTACCCAGAATGCTGCACGTGGGCCCGGCACCGGTTACCGGCACCAGGTAATTGCCATCATGGCGGTCCAGGAATTCTCTCAGGGCGCCCTGGGTTACACCGGGTTCAACCGTGACAACGCCCATTTCGGCATCAAACTCGGAAATTCGGTCGAGCCGGCTGAGGTCAAGGATGACGCAGTCATCCTCAACCGGGTTGGCACTGCCATAGCCCCAGTTATTGCCGGTACTCACCGGATAAACCGCGACACGCCATCGTTGCGCCACCTGCAGAACCGACGCGACCTGTTCCTGGTTAGCGGGGCGGAGTACCGCAGGAATAGTGCGTTTTGCCCCTGTCGTGGATGCGCCAAACTTCGCTGCACCCGCCGCGATGACTCCGGATTCATCCAGAATGGTGGCCCATTCGGCAAGTGCAGATGCTATGGCGGTGCTATTCACTGGCGTTCCCACGATATATAGATAATTCCATGAATGCTTGGTTAAAGTTTGCTAACGGGTTGTTCATTAATAGCGGAAAGATTATAGGCGAGAAAATGCTGGCAAAACCACGTTGTACCATTACGGCTTTGAAAACGATTGATTTTAAAGAACTGAAGAACAAACAAATAGTTGAAGTTAAATTAGGGAAGTTTCCCACGAGACTATTCATTAAAATATTTTAACGGTTTCTGAGGCCATCTCTGTATAAATATCATAACCATTTGATTTAAATAACTTTTCTTTCTATAAATTTAATCAAATGCAGTTAACGTTAACAGGTATTTTAACTCTACAGTTGGTTTGATTTATATGTAACTAAATTGATACAACATTATATTTATTGTTGTCAGAATAATTTACACATTTGCTGACTTAATGTAATCCGGTTTAAAAGAAGATGCTTCAGGCTGAGAGAGGTGCACGTTAAGGCTGATGAAAAAACCAGTCTTGATGACCGGAAGTAATTGCTGCGACACACGTCTTTCTATTGTCAGCCTTTGGGCCTTGGTGCCAGGTGCGCTAGTCTGTGATGAGCAGACACAAGAATCGAAGGAGCCGCCGCCATGTCAGCAACGTTCGATATCAACGACCGCCCGGATTACGACGACCTCATCCAGGCCATCGCCGATTACACCCTCAACTACCAGGTAAAAAGCAAAGAGGCCTGGAACACCGCCCGAAACTGCCTGATGGACACGTTGGGTTGTGGCTTGCTGGCCCTGCGCTTTCCGGAATGCACGAAACACCTGGGCCCGCTCGTCGAGGGCACGGTCGTTCCTCACGGCGCCCGGGTTCCCGGAACCTCCTTCCGGCTGGATCCGGTGAAGGCTGCCTGGGACATTGGCTGCATCATCCGCTGGCTGGATTACAACGACACCTGGCTGGCTGCCGAGTGGGGCCACCCCTCTGACAACCTGGGGGGGATTCTGGCGGTGGCCGATCACCTTTCCCAGAAACGGGTGGCTGACGGCAAGCCGCCTTTGATCATGAAAGAGGTGCTGGAGGCCATGATCATGGCCCATGAAATCCAGGGGGTACTGGCGCTTGAGAATTCCTTCAATCGGGTAGGGCTGGATCATGTGGTGCTGGTAAAAGTGGCGTCGACTGCGGTTACCGCAAAACTGATGGGCGCTAACAGGGAGCAACTGCTATCGGCTCTGTCCCACGCCTGGGTGGATGGCCAGTCATTGCGAACCTACCGCCACGCGCCCAATGCCGGCTCCAGAAAATCTTGGGCCGCCGGGGATGCCACGTCCCGGGCTGTGCGCCTGGCCGATATTGCCATGCGCGGAGAAATGGGCATTCCGAGCGCCCTCACAGCCCCTCAATGGGGCTTCTATGACGTTCTGTTCAGCAAAACCAACAAAGATCAGAAGCTCAAGCCCGAGGATAAGCGCCAGTTTTCGTTACCCCAGGAATTCGGCTCTTACGTGATGGAGAATGTTCTTTTCAAAATCTCCTTCCCCGCGGAGTTTCACGCCCAGACAGCGGCTGAGGCGGCAGTCACCCTGCACCCCCAGGTTAAAGACCGACTCGATGAAATTGATCGCATAGTCCTCACTACTCACGAATCCGCCATCCGCATCATCTCCAAGCAGGGCAAGCTGGCCAACCCGGCGGATCGGGACCACTGCCTGCAGTACATGGCGGCGGTGCCGCTGATCTTTGGCAACCTGACGGCCGAGCACTACGAAAACAGCTTTCATAAGGCCAACCCGATCATCGACAGAGTTCGGGAAAAAATGGAAGTGGTGGAAGATGAGCGCTACAGCCGGGAATATCTGGAAGAGGACAAACGCTCCATCGCGAATGCCATTCAGGTGTTTTTCAAGGATGGCAGCAGTACGGACAAGGTCGCGGTTGAATACCCCATCGGCCACCGTCGCCGGAGGAAAGAGGGGATTCCGCTACTGGAAGGCAAGTTCTATACGAACCTCGCCACGCGGTTCCCCGGCCAGCGTTGCGAAAGGATTGACCAGCTCTGCAGGAACCAGAAAGCGCTGGAAGCGACACCGGTTCATGAATTCGCGAGTCTTTTTGTGATCTGACTTCAAATCAGGGTTGTCAGGTTCTTTTACAGTAGGGCAGGTGTGTTTGTTTACTGGCGATTGCAGTTACAGAAATTTACAGTACACTGCTGGTCATATAACGCTGTATGCAAACGCACCGGATGCGTCGTTTTCTTGTTGTGAGCAGCAAAAGGAGTTGGCGTGGCCCACGTCAGATTGTTCAGACACTACATCCATCTTCCCTATGTCCTTCTAGGCCTGATAGATTTCCTGCTGCTGGCGTTTGCCCTTGGCCTGACGGTGTTCTTTCGCTACTTCGGCGATCTTTCCTTCTTCCTTGAAAACCTGAACTTCCTGTTGCCATCAGCGACTGTATTTGCCGCGATGAATCTGCTGGTGATGATAGCGCTGGGTGTTCACCAGTCCCGCCTCGAGGAAGGCATGTCGGGGATGATGCTTCGCACCCTCATGGCCCTGATCGTCAGTATTCCTTTATGCGGCTTCGCCTATCTGCTGGCGCCAGACTGGCTGTGGTATGTCGGTGCCAGCGGCGTATTGTCAACGGCGTCTGTGTTCGGCTTCTTCCTGATGGGCATTGCACGCTCGCTTTTCATTGCCACCGTGGGCAAGGAAGCCTTCAAACGAAAGGTGCTGGTATTGGGCGCCGGCTACCGGGCGCGGCAGATCCACGAAGATCTCAAAACGCCAATGAACCGCAAGGGTTTCACCCTGGTGGGTTTTGTTCCCCTGCCAGACGAGCCGGTGGATATCAGTGAAGAATACCTGCTGAACATACCCACCACACTCCAGCAATACATCATCAAGCACCCGGTCAGCGAAATCGTGGTGGCCGTGGACGACCGCCGCAAAGGGTTGCCCATGGAAGACCTGCTGGAATGCAAGATGGAAGGTGTAAAGATTGTTGATGGCGCCAGTTTCTATGAGCGGGAGTCCAGGAAAGTGGCCCTGGAAATGGTCACTCGCGGCTGGCTGGTATTTTCCGACGGGTTTACCGTTTCCTCGGTGTTCGGCTTTGGCAAGCGCTCCCTGGACCTGCTGGCGGCCGTCGCACTGTTGCTGCCTGGCCTGCCACTGATGCTACTGACCGCCATTGCGATCAAGATTGAAGACGGCCTGAAGGCGCCGGTTTTTTACAGCCAGGAACGGGTGGGTCTTAACGGCAGCGTGTTCAAGGTCCACAAATTTCGCTCGATGATCACGGATGCCGAAAAAAACGGGGCTGTGTGGGCGAGTAGAAATGATACCCGGGTGACCCGGGTCGGGGAATTCATCCGCAAGGTAAGAATCGACGAGCTGCCACAAATATTCAATGTGCTCAACGGCACCATGGCCTTTGTCGGCCCGCGCCCCGAACGGCCGGTATTCGTTGAACAGTTGTCCGAAAGGATTCCATTTTACAGTGAGCGGCATCGAGTCAAACCGGGTTTGACCGGCTGGGCTCAACTGTGTTTCGCGTACGCGGACAATGAGGAGGATACGCGGGAGAAACTCCGCTACGACCTTTACTACATCAAGAATCAAAGTTTGTTGCTGGATTTGTTGATTATAATTCAGACAGTAGAAGTGGTATTGTTCAAGAAAGGATCAAGGTAGTTTCGGGACCTGCTCTCCCCGAGACATGGAATCAGAAACGGAACTAGAGAGGAATGACAATGTCATCGAAGTATTCACTGCAGGGGCTGCTGATGTCCCTCACCGCGGTAGTGTTTGTTGCAGGCTGTGCCGGGCCCGGTGCGTCATCGCCCGAAATGATCCAGAAAGCTCTGGCTGTGGACACAAGAAACAGTGTGGATCAATACATTCTTGGTGCGACGGACGTTGTCCGGGTTTCGGTCTGGCGTAACGACGATCTCAGCATTTCTGTCCCCGTCAGGCCGGATGGAAAGATCTCGGTCCCCCTCGCTGGTGATGTTCAGGCCAGCGGAAAAACTCCTGAAGAACTGGCCTACGATATCGAGCAGAATCTTGAGTCGTACATCCGTGAGCCACAGGTCAGCGTGGTTGTCACAAGCATGGGAAGCCATGAATTCAGTGATCGCGTCCGGGTGACCGGCGCGGTGGCACAACCTACCTCCGTCCCTCACCGTGCCGGCATGACAGTGCTGGATATGGTGCTGACTTCAGGCGGCCTGTCACCCTTTGCTGCTCCCAACAACTCGATGCTGTACCGGGTCGTTGAAGGAAAGGTGGTTGCCATTCCAATCAGACTGGATGACATACTGACCCGTGGCGATATTTCGACCAACTACAGGCTTCGCCCGGGGGACATCCTCACAGTGCCCGAGCGAACTCTCTGATAGACCCTGAAATAAAGAACCGGCTGGCGCATTCAGTCAGGAGGTAAAAAAGATGGCACTTCCGTTAAGTCAGTTGCCTGCAGAGATAGCTCGCGAGATCCGGGCCCGTAAATGGCTTGCGTTATCTGTGTTTGCGTTTGTCAGTTTTGCCGTGCTGGCTGCCGGTTTTTTGTGGCCTTATAAATATCAGTCGCAGGTTATTATCTTTGTAGACGCCCGAAACATCATCGAGCCGCTGATGGAAGGGCGGGCCGTTACGACCGAGATTAGCGAAAAAGCATCAGCCGCCAGAGAGCTGCTCTGGTCCCGCAGCGTTATGGAAACAATTGCCACCGACAAGGATATTTACGGCGAAAATGCTGACGACCTGAGTCCTGAGGCACTGATCGGCAGGATAAGCGGCATCCGCAGTAACATGTCGGTAGTCACGCGAGGCGACAACTACTTCAGCATTGGGTATTCAGCCTCCTCTCCCATGAAAGCTTTCCAGGTTGCCCAGAAACTGGGGCAGGCGTTTATTGCCGAGAACAGCGAGCGTAAAAGGGCGGAGAGCCGTTCTGCTTACGACTTTATTGACAAACAGGTCAAAAGTTACGAGCGACAGATCGCCGGTGTCGAGGAGCGCCTGAAGCAGTTCCTGTCGGAGAATGTTGACGGCACAGAGGAGGGTGCCAACGCCAGGTTAGCCAACCTTCGCAGTCGTCTGGAGCTGGCCCAGCTTGAAAAGGAAGAGCTTGAAACCCGGGCCAACGCCTTTGAAGAGCAAATGGCCAAAATCAGCCCGAGAATCAGGCAAGGGGAAACGTCGGATGGGTACCTGGAGCGCATCAGTGCAATGCAGGCGCAACTGGACAATTTGCGCTTGCGTTACCTCGATACCTACCCGGACATTATCATTCTTCGGGAGCAGATTTCAGAGCTTCAGAAGCAGCGGCAACGGGCTCTCGCAGATCAGACCGAATCACCGGAATCGCTTGGTGGTATCAATATTGCCAACCCGGTCTACCAGGACATTCGGTCCTCACTGGTACAAACCCGGACTGACATTCAAACCGTTGAAACACGGATTCACTCACTGCAACAGCTGATAACCGAACAGACCAAACGCATGGAGCGTATCCAGGCGAACAAGGCGCAGTACTCAGACCTGACGCGAGACCTGGAAGTTAACAAGGAAATTTATAACGATCTCCTCAGACGGAGGGAAAAGGCGCGCGTTTCCATGCATCTGGATATTGAAGGCCAGGGACTGAATTACAAAATCAACGAAACCGCTCAGTACCCCAACAGCCCGAGCGGGCCAAAATTCTCGATGTTTGCACTGGCGGGCCTGTTCGTTGGGTTAGTCGCGCCATTTGGTGCCGTTGCGGCTTTGTTGCAGGTTGACCCCAGGGTGCGTTCCCGTGAGCAGATAGAAGACGTGCTGGAATTGCCGATACTGGAGCAACTGCCGGAAGCACGAACACCATTTGAAAAGCGACGGGACCGCAGGATTACGATGGGTGTTGTATTCATGGCAGTCATTGTTACCAGTGCTTATATCGCAGTCGCTCTGGCCGCAGTGTTTGGAGTGTTTTGATGAGTGATCCCAGGACGGACCGATACAACGAAGTGTCTGAAAAAAAAGGCAAGAACGGTGAGGGCCCTGACTACCAAGCCGGGTCTGGAGATCGTGGCGCCGGGCCGGGCAGCTCGGTCAGCCGAGGCATACCGTACTCCGATTCGGAGGATTCCCGGATGCTTGTGCCCAGCTCCCTGGAGCTCGGGCCTGGAGCCGTAGATCGGTATGTCATCAGCAAACAGATTGTCCGGATGCAGGAGCCGCGCCGGCTCACGCCGGATGATCTGGATGAACGGCGGATCATTTATCCCGAATCCAGTAACAGAAGGCTGGTTAACCATTTCAGGAACCTGCGCACCAAACTGCTGGAAAAGTCTGGCGGTAACAATTTCACCCTCGTGGTCAGTGGCGCACGGTCAGGCGCCGGGGCGTCATTTGTTTCCCTGAACCTGGCAGCGGCGTTTGCGTTCGACCAGGCAAAAACTGCGCTGATCATTGACTGTAATTTGCGGGAGCCTGCGCTGCATTCGACTCTCGATATCATTCCCGAATACGGGTTGACAGATTTCCTGGACGACCCTGATTTTGACATTTCACGGATTCTGTATCCGACCGGTATCCCCAGGTTACGCCTGATTCCGGCAGGAAGCCGGCGTGAAACACCGAGTGAGTTCTTTACCTCCTTCCGCATGAAGCAGTTTCTGCAGGCGGTGAGAAGACGGTACCCAGACCGGTTTATCGTGCTCGACACCGCGCCTATTTCAGAATCACCTGACGCCCGGATACTCACCGAGTTGTGTGACTATGCGATGCTGGTTGTTCCCCATGGAGGCATGACTGTCAGTGCCGTGGAGCAGGCCGCCTTGGCGTTTCACTCGGAAAAATTCGTTGGAGCTGTCATAAATGGCTAGATTATCCGGTCTACGGAAGTGCCCAGAGTTTTTCAGCTTTACGGTTCTCTGTGCTGCTTTCTCGGCGATCAATGTCGCGCAGGCAGAGCCATTGGCCTTGTCAGGAGAGCTGACAAATCGTTTCAGTGACAATACTGAACTCACCTCTTCTGACGAAACCAGTGATGCTGAAACCAGAGTCAATCTGACACTGGCACATCAGACCGATCCCGGCGAATGTGAGGCAAGTACCGCGGCATCCGTTGGTTATGGTGTCTGGTACAACGAGACCTATGACCCTCAGGATTATGCATCGCTGGATTTCTCCGGGGATTGCGCATTGGCAAGAGGCCTTTCCTGGGAGGTCTCGGACTATCTGCGAGACGTAGCCCAAAACGCAAGGGCCAGCGACACACCGGATAACCGCACCCGCAAGAACATCTTCCGTACCGGGCCGGTTTATTCGTTGATGCTTGGCGACCTTGACCAGCTAACCTTTTCTGCAAAATATGGCAACACCGAGTTCAGTGAACCGGAGGACAGGGATAGCGAACGTTACATTGGCTCAGCCAGTTGGAACCATATCTTCAGCCAGACGCTCTCAGGCGGGCTTCAGTTCAGTACCAACCGGGTCGAGCTGGATACCGGCGCAGAAATAGACACCGACGTGGCCAGCGTGCTTTTTTCCAAATCCTGGCGGGCGACAAGGTTTTCGGGAAGTGTGGGTGTCAGCCAGCTCGAGAGCCGTGTCGGAGCTAACAGCCAGTCGAGTGACGGTGTTGTATGGGACTTCTCTCTTGAGCGGGATATAAACGCCGTGACCCAGGCCTTTATCCGGGCCAGCCGGGAGTTGACGGACCAGACGTCGGATTTTGATATCAGGTTCGGAGAGTTCGTCTTCAACCTCCGTGAAACCATTGCGGTAGAGGTTACGGCACTGGATGCGGGTATTTCCAGGCAGTTCAGTGATGCTTCGCGGGTCAGTGTGGGTGTGTTCGCCAACCGTTCCGATTACCTAAGCACGGATGAAGTTGAGGACAAGGTGGGTATTTCAGTCAACTACAACCGCACCATCTCAGCCTTGCTCTCGCTTCAGACCCGGGCTCGATATCAGTACCGTACATTTGATGCGGACGGTCTGAATGACAGCACCTACAGAGCAGACATTGGCCTGCTGTATGAGCTTACCCGGGATCTCGGCCTTAACGGCCGGATTGGTCACACCACCAGAACCAGTGATTTGAGTTCGAACGAATACCAGGAGAACTGGATATCCCTGGGCCTTGCTTATCAGTTCTTCTGATTCGCAGTCGCAACACGACGTTCATTATCCGGAGCACCATGGAAGTGACAAAGAACGCGCTGACCATTGATGTCGAAGACTACTTTCAGGTGGCAGCACTGGCTGAAGCGGTAGACCGCAAAGACTGGCCTTCGATGGAATACCGCGTCGAGGCAAACACCGATAAGCTGCTTGAACTCTTCTCTGAGCGGGATGTGAAGGCAACCTTCTTCACCCTTGGCTGGGTGGCTGAGCGATCCCCGGAACTGATCCGGCGTATCCAGAAAGCCGGGCACGAGATTGCGAGCCACGGATACAGCCATCAACTCGTCTATAATCAGACGCCGGATGTGTTTCGGGATGAAACACGCAAGTCGAAGCAGATACTGGAAGACATCACCGGTGAGCCGATTACCGGCTACCGGGCAGCCAGCTACTCGATTACGGCACAGTCGCGCTGGGCGCTGGATATCCTTTGCGAAGAAGGATTTACCTGGGACTCCTCCATCTTCCCCGTACACCATGACCGCTACGGCATGCCGGGAACACCTCATCAGCCTTATCGCCTGGAAGCGCCCGGCGGCGGAACGTTGATCGAATTCCCGCTGTCCACCTGCCCTTTGGGGAACTACCGGTTACCGATAGCCGGCGGTGGGTACTTCCGCCTGTATCCCTATTGGCTGAGCCGCTGGGGGCTGGGGAAGATTAACAGGGCAGGGCAGCCCTTCATTTTTTACCTCCATCCATGGGAAATCGATACCGGGCAACCCCGCCTAGAGGTCAAGGCGCTGTCGCGATTCCGGCACTATAACAACCTGGACAAGTGTATGGGCAGGCTGGAGCGCTTGCTCGGGGACTTCCGTTTCGGTTCGGTTTCAGATGTACTATCGGAGACAAACATACCCGCTGGTGCTGTTGTCGTCTAAGAGACCTTTAAGGATAGCGCAATGGGAATGGAGATGCCTGAGCCCCGGATGAGTGCATCAAAAGACCGGCTGGATGAGCTTAAATCGGTCAAAGGCCGCCTGAGCCGTCAGGTAGGCGAGGCCCGGAATTCAGGCCTGGGTAAAGACGAACTTATCAGTGAGCTGAAGCAGGTCTCCGATGAGATAAAGCAGCTTCAGAAACGCCTTAAAAAGCAGCTCAATGAAACCCCGGCAGAAAAAAAATGGGCGCCGGGGCCGATAGAAATTCCCCCGGCTATTGCCAGCAAGCCAACCTGCGGTGCAGTAAGCGTTGAAGAATGCAGTGAAAGCCTTCTTCCCGCTGTTGAGGCTTACCTGGCAGGCCATCCGGCAGCCTCCATATGGCACCGCCCGACAGTAACCTCGTTTATTGAGTTTACCTACGGTCACAGTACCCGATATTTCTGCGCACTGGACGCAACCGGCAACGTGGTTGGCGTTCTCCCTGTCGTCCAGCTCAACAGCCGCCTGTTCGGTAACTTCCTTGTCGCCATGCCCTATTTCAACTACGGCGGTGTGCTGGCAGACAACCGTGATATTGCACGGAGCCTGATCGCACAGGCCGATCATTGGCGGCAGGAAACCAACGCCAGGCACCTGGAGCTCCGCTTCTGCCAGGATAATGATCTGGGCCTGCCCCAAAAGACAGACAAAGTAAGCTTCTGGTTGCCATTGCCGGAGAACACCGGTGAGCTCTGGGACAGTTTCCAGCCCAAAGTCCGTGCCCAGATCCGCCGGGGCGAGCGGGAAATGAGCCAATTCCGTATTGGTGGGCTGGAATTACTCGACGAATTCTACCGGGTTTTCTCAGTGAACATGCGTGACCTTGGCACCCCCGTTTATGGCAAGGACTTTTTCGCCAATCTGTTACGGGCCCTGCACGGGCAGGCCTGGCTTGTGGTGGCGAAGATAGATGGGCGAGCAGTCGGCTGCGCCTTTCTGACCGGCTACCGCGGTAGAATGGAAATTCCCTGGGCATCGACGCTGCGGCGGTATAACCACACCGGTATCAACATGAGCATGTACTGGAAAATCCTGGAGTTTGCCGTCCAGCAGGGTTTCGAAGTGTTTGATTTTGGCCGCTGCAGCCATGATGCCGGTACCTACCGCTTCAAGCAGCAATGGGGCGCGCAGGCCCTCAAGCTTTACTGGGACTACCTGCTTCCAGCCGGTGCCGAACTACCGGCGCTGAATCCCCACAACCCGAAATTCAGACTGATGATAGCGGTATGGCGACGATTGCCAGTGAAACTGACGAATCTGCTAGGGCCTCATATCGTAAAGGGGCTTCCTTGATGAGCCTGTTCCAGACGAAGGCCTGGCAAAGCGCATGGTGGGAAACCTGGGGCAACCAGAAAGGCTTCAGGCTGCTCAGAGAGTGGGATGGCCGGGTATCCGGCCTGTACGAGTCCAGATATCGGTTTAAGGGATTGCTGCCGGTGCGCTCACTTCAATTCGTAGGAACCAGTTACCGTGAGTTGAGAACGCCCAGAACCGAATATAACCAGTTTTGCCCGGATAACCTGAGTGGTCAGCCTTTGTTGAGGGACATGGACGAGATGCTCCAGGCGGACCCCTGGACCGAAGCCGTTTTCAATGACCTGCGTACTGGCTCTGAAGAGTTGTCTGCCCTGGTGACCATCGCCGCCACCCATAACTGGGCATTCCGGATTACCGCGTCAGATAATGGCTACGCAGTGTCGACATCGGGAAGCTTCGATAACTACATCGCCTCCCTGGGTGCCAACAGCCGCTTGCGCCTTTTCAATCGCAGGAAAATACTGGAGTCACTTGGGGGCGTTCGGCAGGAAAATCTCTGGCCATCCAATAGCGATGAGTTCTTCCAGCATCTTAACCGGTTTCATGTGGCCAGGTGGCAGAAGAACTGTGTAACGCCAACCAGTCTGGAGTTCCATAAAAAGTTTCTGTCCCGGGTTGAGGCAGAGGGGGGCAAGCCTCTGTTGTCTGCCCTGTATTGTGACGGCAACGTGGTTTCAGTACTCTATAATGTGTGGTTTCGAGGCGTCGTTTACAATATCCAGGCAGGCTTTGATGAAGACTTCCACAGGAAGTTATCCCTTGGCTCTCTGCATCTGGGTTATGCCATTGAGGAGGCGTTCAACGCCCAGGACACCCACAGGCTGGATCTGCTGGCAGGCCAGGGCAAGCATGAAGACTATAAGTCCCGGTTTGCGACGGATCAGTACCAGTTCATTTCCATCATGCTTGTAAAAAGCGTTCTGTTCCGTGCCCTATACTGGATGAGAGGGTGAACCATCTGTTGCAGGGAGTGCGATGACGACCATTCTGCATCTCATAGATACAACGGGGCCCGGTGGCGCGGAAACCGTATTCACCAATCTATTGGAAGAGCTTGAGCAAACGGACTTCCGCAATATCGTAGTACTGCGTGGCGAGGGATGGGTGGCCGACAGGGTGCGCGGCCTTGGCATCACGCCACACATTATCGATTCCAAGGGAAGTTTCAATCTTGCCTATGTCAGTGCCCTGCGCCAGTTGATTGCAAGCGAGAGGGTGGAGCTGATTCACGCACACCTCCTGGGCTCCAACGTGTATGGCGCGCTTTTGGCCCTGGTCTGCCGAAAACCAATGATTGCCACTTTTCATGGCGCCGTCGATGTCGCCTCCAGGGAACGGTTTTTACGGGCGAAGTTTTTCCTGATAGGCCGCGGAGCCTCCGCCATCGTGTGTGTGTCAAAGCGGCTTCAGCAAGAACTGGCGGATCGCAGCCCTTTATCCACCCATAAGCTGAAACTCATCTATAACGGAGTGGACCCCAGGGCGTTCAGAGGAGCCCCGGCGTCGGGGCTCAAAGAAGAACTCGGGCTGCCTCAGGACGTGACCCTTGTGGTCTCCATCGGCAACATCCGCCCGGCCAAAGGGTATGAATACCTGGTTGACGCCGCGATCATCATGGCGGAGAGGGACCCTAAGGTTCACTTTGTGGTAGTGGGGCACCAGAAAGAAGCGCTTTTCAACAAACTTATGGATCAGGTCGCAAAGGCTCCCAGAAAACCCAATATTCATTGGCTGGGATTCCGGGACGATGTCGCCGATATTCTCCGGCAGGCCGATATCTTCCTTTTGCCTTCCGTATCTGAGGGCTTCTCTATCTCCACCGTGGAGGCCATGATGGCCGGGGTGCCGGTAGTTGCGACCCGAAGTGGTGGGCCCGAAGAAATCATCACTGACGGCGTATCGGGCATTTTGGTGCCAGTAAAAGATGCCGGGGCCATCGTCGTGGCCGTTCAGACCATGATGAATGAGTCCAGGCGAAAAAGTGTGATAGGTGAGGCGAGACGAAGTGCTATAGAGCGCTTCTCTTTGCAATCCATGTTGACGAGGTACAAGGAAATCTATCGCCAATTGGTGAAATAGAAAAGGGATGGATAAAGGATGTCCAGGTTCTTGGTATATATCAGTAAGGGCAAGGAAGCGGGCCCTGATGTCGCATCGGCGTCAGTGCAAGCGGTATTGCAAGAGTCGACGCCTCGTGTGGGAGATATAAAGACGCTTTCCCATGGTGACATTCATGTTGCCTACTCAGGCAAGGTAAGCGTTCATCGGGATGAATCTCTGGGCCTGCTATTTATTTTGTGCGGTTATTTTCGCCGTGCGGGCGCTTTGTCGGCCTATTCCGGTGACGCAAAGGACTTTCGAACGCTATTCGCTCAGCCTGGCGATCCGTTGAAAGAAGACTTTGAAGGCTGCTTTTCCCTCGTTGTATGTCAACTGAACGGGTCTAATGTCCGGTTGATGACCGATAGATTCGGGATGAGGCCGGTATATTACAGCTCCGACGAACGACAACTGGCTGTTTCTTCAGAAGCGTACCTCCTGTTGCCCTGGATAAAGTCGCTCTCGGTTTCACCAGCAGCCTTAACGGACAGTTTCTGGCTCGGATTCTGTCGTGCGCCTGAAAGCATGATTTCAGGCATTGAAAAAGTACACGATAACGGTGTGGTTGAAATCGACAGGGGAGGTAACACTGCACACATCAATAAGCCTTACCCTCTCGTGATTGAGCCTGACGAAACTCTTGAATTGGCCGGCGTCGTCAGCCGCATCGAGAATGCGCTTGAGCGCGAGTTTGCCGGTCTTGGCAAGACCGTGCGCAGCGCTGCCGTGTTACTGAGTGGTGGCGTTGATTCATCAATAATGGCCGCCTACGCCAAGAAACATTTTGTTGACTGTGTGGCGTTTTCCTGTGAAATCGAAGGCTTCGATAATCCTGAGTTGGAACGGGCCGTATACGTCGCGGAAAAGCTGGGTTTGAGGCACGAAATCGTCACACTGAAGCTGGAGGACCTGGGCGCTGTTTTTGCGGATGTCGTTTCAATGCTCGAGGGGCCCTCAAGGCATATCAACAATATCGTCGTCCGCAGGATTTTTCAGGAAATCAAAGGCTACGATGCCATCATAGCCGGTGACGGTGCAGACGCTTTATTTGGCACCAAGAGCAACAGATCGGTTGTAAAGATCCACAAGAAACTGGTTTGGGCCAGCCGGGTTCCAGGCCTTTTCAAACCCCTTATCTCAATGATTCTGGGCAAAGTCAGCCCTCGAAAACGTGACCACCTGAAAAGGATCCTGGCGAACGATCTCGAATCGCTGCTGAGTGGCCTGTTCACTATCGACTACGAAGAGCAGCAAGTCTCTGTCGTCAGAAAGCTGGGGGTATCACCATTTTCCGGGATACCGTTGAGTGCTTATGAATCCGCAAATATCGTTGGGATGAGCCTTGAAGCCAATACCGCCCTTTTTCTGAGGTGTATGCTGGAGCGCAACGGTAAATTAGCCAGTGACTCAAATATCCCTGTTTACTATCCTTTCCTTTCACAGGGTATGGTTGAGATCGCGAGAAAACTCCCGTTCAAACTTCGTTTTGATGAAGCTGGCGATGCGAAGCCAGCTTTGAGAGAGATTTTCAGGCGGCTGGTCGATTCATCCGCTGTTGAGTGGCCCAAAATCGGCTTCGTGACACCGGAAACAAGCTGGCTTACAAGCCAGTTGAAACCCCGCCTGGACAGGGTGCTATCGAACACAGGCGGGATCAATAAAGTACTGGGTTTGACGCTGGAGCCTGCCGACATTCCCATCGTTCAGTCCTCAGCTCGCCTGATGTGGTGGTTGATGACACTGGATGCAGGTTTGCTCGAGATGGACGCGAAGTTTTCCCGGTGGAAAAGTGAATCAAGGTGCACCACTTTGAGTTGCGACCGACTCTCATGGGAGTAAACCATTGAAGGAACAGGTTCTGAAATGGGCAAATATACTGGGCGAAACCGGTCTGTACCGGCTTTTGTGCCCCGGCAGCGTGCCTGTCTTTATGCTTCATCGCGTAACAGAAGGGGATGACGGGGTTCCGGGAGGACTTACTGCGGAGCAATTACGCAGTTACCTTCATTACCTTTCAGAAAGACGGTACAAGATTCTTTCAATGGATGAGCTTTGGCAATCTCTTGATGAGGGCAGGGAAATACCATCCAGATCGGTTCTATTCACGATCGATGACGGCTTTTATGATCATCATGACGTGGCGGCAAAGGTGTTTGACGAATTCGGTTTCCCGCTGAACTTCTTTGTCATCACGGGCCTGCTTGACCAGCAGCTATGGCCCTGGGATGACCAGGTTGCTTTCGCCCTCAAACACTCCCAGGTACGGCGTGCGGACATTGACTTGCCATCCGGGGCTATCTTTTCGGTTAACCTGGAAGCGCAATCGCTTGGGAAAACTGCCAGGGAGCTGCGTGAGGCCCTGAAAGCCGGGCCTCAGGGAGAGCTTTACCAATGGTTGCGTGACGAGTTTTTCGGGAAACTGGGTGTTGAGTTTCCGTCCTCGATTCCGCCGGACTATCGCCCGATGTCCTGGGCGGATGCGAGATCACTGCGTGAGAGGGGGCATGGTGTTTATCCGCACACACGGTCCCACAGGATTCTCTCGACATTAAGCCCAACAGAAAAACGCGAGGAAATCCGTGGCTCTCTTGAGCGGGCAGGTGAGGAACTGGGGTATGCGCCACAAGTTTTTGCCTACCCGACAGGCCGGCCTGCAGATTACGATGATCAGGACATGGAAGAACTCAGGCAGGCCGGGTTCAGTATGGCCTTCAATACGGTTCCAGCCTACGTAAGGCGGGGGCTGGACCCTTATCAGTTACCACGCTTTTCCTTGCCGGAGAATACAGCGGATTTCCTCCAGATTGTTAACCGCTTCGAGGCAGTGAAAGAGAAGCTCCGGGGCTAATGGGTGTCACCACGTAATTTGCGCCCAACCCGGGTAGCAATATCCCTGATAGACATGCAGGAGTATCTGATCGCCGGGTGCGGGTCTTTCCAGTAAAACAGGGCTGCCACCCGCCGGTAACGAAGCAACATCAGGTAGCGCAACAATACCGCAAACACGTTCTCCCGGTCTTCAAGCCGGGCAACGAGATCTCCGAAGAAATTCCAGTAAAGGCGGTTATTTTTCTGCGGTGCAAACTCCACCTTATTGCCGTAGGCGACTTGCGTGCAGGCAAGAATATTGTTGATTCCACACCGCGTATCAAACCAGTTGCACATTCCCAGCCGCGGATTGGTCTCAATATAGAAATAATCCCCCGAGTTCTGGTCTTTCTTGAATTCGATCATCGCCGGCCCGGAGTAATTGAGGGCCTTGCCAATCTTTGCGCATTCATCGCGCAGTACCTGATTCTCCCGGCTAATTGCCAGGGATGTTACGCCATAATGCGAAGGCATGGTTCCCAGGCGGTTGAACACGAAGCACGCGCTCAGCTCTTTGTTGAGGCCAAAGGTAACGTTGCATACCCACAGATTATCGTCGTCACCCTCTATCACTTCCTGGGCAATAAAACGATCAAGCTTGCCACGGAAGCGCTCCCGGAACTCCTCCAGTTCGGCCCGGGTGTTAACAATGACATTCTTTGCCCCCAGTACCGCATACTCCCGAAAGGTTCGGGGTTTGATAATAATCGGGAAAGCGTCCGGAACATCGGTGGCCAACTCGTAGTAAGTTTTGGGTAGGGTGATCCCGCCTTCCTCCATGGACTGGCATTCCAGTTTCTTGTCATTGAGGATTTCCGTCGTTTCCGATGTCGGAACAATCAGGTGGTGATGGGAATAACCCTCGGTCTTCAGTTTGCCCAGCAGTTCCGCCGCCAGGTCTGAACAGGCCAGCAGGACACCCGGCCCGTCTTCATTACGGTACAGATGGTCAAGGATGGGCCGAATGTCCTCCACCCCCGGGGTTGCCGGTAACAGGAATCGGTACTGGCTGTATCGGCTGTAGGCGCTGAGATCGGTCTGGCTTGTCAGAAGCGTGTAGGTACGCAGGCCTGCGTGCGCGGCGGAGCGCACGGCACCAAGCCCGTTAAGGCCGTTGGCAAGAATGATGACATACGGTTTATTCATAGAATGCGTCAGCTTTTGAGTGCGCGTAAGTACTGTTTCAGCTCAAACCAGAAAGGGCGGAGGTCTTGCCAGCGGTTAACCTCGTGACGGGTTCGCCAGCCTGGTTTGAAAAACCGCAAGATCTCAACCAGCTTTTTGCCGATGCTGTATGTGTCTGATGAGGATTTCAACACCAGGTAAAGCCGGTCCACGTCGCCGAGCAGCCATCGTACCCGTCGGTGTTGCCACGGTACCTCCGGCACAGTCTGCCCTGTGCTGGCCAGGTACAGCCACCAGGGAAAGTCGACCCCGGAATCAATGGCTAACTGCAATGAGCCCCAGAACCTGGGATTTATTTCCATCAGGTACGCCGTGCCATCTGCAGAGACGCGAAATTCCACCATGGCGACGCCATGCCAGGCGACCGAACGAAGCAGTTTTTCTGCATGCATTCGGAGCTGATCGTCCACGGGCGCCGATTCGCAAAGGACGCTGACGCCCCCGCCAGGTGGTTTCTCACGAAGCCTGCGATGGGCGAAAAAACACACAGGTTCGCCGTGGTCGAAAAGCGCAAAAATGCCCTGGCCGGAGCCTTCTACAAACGATTGTATAGTGAACGGAAACTGAAAGAAAAAGTGGCTGTTCAAGGCATCGACGGCTTCCTTGCGGGAGTTCGCAATGACAACCTGCGTTGCAAGAATGGCATCCGGCTCAAGAATTTTGGATTTAAAGGGCTTCAACACCACGGGAAACCGGTCGATCGATTCGAGAGCCTTGAGGCCATCTTCAGCATGATCACAGAAGATCGTCTCCGGCACCGGCACGCCCTGGTCAAGCGCAAGCTGAAACAGACGGTTTTTGTTGGCCAGCCGCTCTACCGACTCCGTTTCAGCAAAGGGCAGAGTAACGTGCTGAGGCAGTTCGTTACGGTAGGCGAGAACAACGTAGGCGGTAGCCTCCGTAATGGGAAGCAGAAACGTGATATTCAGTTCACGGATGTGTTTCAGAAGGTCTTCAAAAAATTGCCTGGGCGAGGTAAACGGATCTGTGTAGGTTGTGGTTTGGCAGCAAAAGCGGGATAGACCCGCCATGCAAGGTGAACAGGACTCACCAACGGCCACCCACAAACCTTTTCCACCCAGCGAACGAACCGCAGCGAGTGCCGCCCTCTGATTTCCATCCAGCACCAGAACTCTGGGTTCCATGGGTAATAACGTCCTGTGTTTTTACCAAGTGTTCAACTGTTGGCCAATTATCCTGCATAATGACTGTGAATTCTATCACCGCCATGCCTGTGTGCAGGAAAAGGCCTGATGGGGTCACAGTGAGAACCATAGTTGTGGCATGATGAAGGCATAAAGGGAAGTCAGTTAGCGTTCGGTTCGAACTACAGGGAGATTGTGCGTTGGGCCAGTGGGTTTACGAGCGGTTTGGCTCGAAAAAGGGATTTGTCCGTTTTTTCTATCATCGGGCGCTGGCATTGTCAGGCGCCTACCGTAAGTATTCCTGCGACACAGGTTCCATTGCCTCCCGGCGTACCGTTTTCATCTGCAGTGGCAACATCTGCCGGAGCCCTCTGGCGGAAGTTTATGCCCGCAGCCTCGGTATGGAGGCTGCCTCCTGCGGCCTGAATTGCGGCGATGCCTATCCTGCAGATCCCCGGGCCCGTGAATTCGCCCTGGGGCAGGGCTTAAGCCTGGAAAATCATAAAACAATAAATGTCCGGGATTTTGAGTTCAGGGATTCGGATCTCATTGTTGTTATGGAACCCTCCCACCTTTATCAGTTCGAGAAGAAAGTAGGGAAGGGGTACTCCATGGTTCTGGCTGGCAGCTACTGCCGAAACCCCATCTCGTATATCCACGATCCCTTCAATTGCTGCCCGGTGTTTTTCACACGGTGTGAGTCCAAAGTAATGGAATGTGTCCGGGGGCTCTATGCGTAAAAAGGTAAGAGAAATCGCCGACGAGGATTTTTATTCCCTCAAGATCGGTAGGATGTGGCAATATTTCAAAGGTGAAAGCTTTGCCTTCTGGATGATCTGCGTTTATCTGTTTTTCGAGTATGTGCGTCCTCAATCAATCTATCCGGCCATAGATTTTCTCCCCTGGACGCAGTTGGCGTTAATCGGAGCGTTTTTCGGGTGCTTCGCAGACAGAACGGTTCGATGGGTTTCTTCGCCGGTAAATGTTTTACTGATTATTTTTCTGATCGTAATTCTTTTGTCCAGTGTGTTTTCTTATTTCCCATCGGTGTCTTATGGAAAGCTGGATAATTATTATTTGTGGGTGATAATTTACTTCCTAATTATAAATATCATAAATACAAGAAAGAGATTTTTTATATTTTTGTGCATCTTTTTTCTGGCCTCCTTCAAACTTTCGTTATCACTTGCGATCACATGGGCAAAGCGAGGTTTTGGTTTTACTGACTGGGGGTTGATGGGGCCGGAGGGCTTTTTCCAGAATTCCGGCGAGCTAGCGATCCAGATGCTTGTATTTTGGCCGATCGCCTGGGTTTTTGCGCATTCGCTTAAACCCTATGTAAGCAAAATATGGTATCGCCTGTTGATGCTGATGCCCATTACAGCAGTTATGGTTATTCTTGGCTCCAGTTCCCGCGGGGGACAGATTGCTCTAGCCGTACAGCTTGTTTTTATGAATTATAAGGTAGTATTTAAACCAAAAGTTCTTGTTTCCTTGCTCGTTTCGATATTTTTGATCTGGACATTCCTGCCGGATGCCCAGAAAGAGCGCTTCGACTCTATGGGGGAGGATAGAACTTCGCGCCAAAGAATTATTTATCTGGAAAATGGACTTGAAATGATTAAGGATAACCCGATCCTCGGTGTGGGATATTTTAATTTCGCTCCATACTTTGCTCGGTATTACCCGGAAGATTTGTTAGTTGACCGAGTGGAATTGCCGCATAATATTTTTATTCAGGTAGGGACAGATGCAGGATTAATTGGACTTTTTATATTCATTAGTATGTTAATATTGGCCGTAATTAAGGCCCGTGATATAGATAAAGGAGCTATTTATTTTATAAAAAATATCGGTTTGGGGTTGAATATTTCACTTCTCGGATTTACCGTTGCGGGGCAGTTTGTGACTGTAGCTTATTATCCATTTTTATGGATCCATCTTTCTTTATTGGTTGCACTGACTAATATTGTTAAAAAGTCAGATTGAAGCGGTATGGATGTAAATTATCTTCGGATTTTTTTTGATTTTTGGGAGATTTATGGATTTGTCGATAATAGTTCCAGCGTTTAATGAAGAGGACTATATAGCTTCCTGCTGCTCTTCCATATCAATGGCGCTTAATGGAAAAGGTTTAATTTACGAGGTTATTATAATAAATAATGGGTCAACAGACAATACCGCTACCGTAGCTTCATCTTTTTCTCAGGTCAGAGTAATTAATATTTCCCGTACCTCCGTAGCCCAGGCACGGAATATTGGAGTAGAGTATGCTAAGGGAGAAGTGCTCGCTTTCATTGATGCTGATGTTGTATTGGAGGGTGACTGGGGTTCACGTATTTCAATTTTATGCAAATCCAAAGTCGCGCCTTTTGTAACTGGTTTCCAGTACGGTATAAGAGAAGACTCATCTTGGATAGAGCGATGTTGGTTTGATAATATGAAAAGCACTCATATAAACGGGGGGAATTTGATTGCTTCGCGTGATGCATTTGATAAGTTATGTGGATTTAATCCTAAATTGAAAACAGGAGAGGATGTAGACTTTTGTAATAGAGCAAAAATTGACCCGGAGATAAAGTATCAGCCAGATTCTAAATTGAAGTCTATACACTTAGGTTATCCGACGGACATAAGAAGCTTTATGAATAGAGAGTGTTGGCATGGAGAGGGAGACTTTATGAGCCTTAATGCTTTCTTAAATTCAAGGATCGCGTTAATGGCAATCGCTTATGGTCTCGCCCATCTTATACTCTTAGGTTTTTTAGTAAGTGGGAAATACATCGTTTTTTTAGTGCTTATTTTTTTATTTTTAGGGCTTAATCTGATTATTAGTGAGATGCGCTTTAGGGGGGCTAGGAAAAATCTTATTTTGCAAAATTCCATATTGAATTATGTTTATTTCATTGCAAGATTTATTTCATTATTTAGAGCGATTAAAGGCAGGGCAAAAAATTATTAGATACCTTAGTGGCTTGCCTGCTGGATTAGCGTGGACAGCCAAAACATCATCGTGTTGGGGCAGAGTCCACGCTATTGAAGATGCGAATTTCAGCTATCGTAGGGTAAGTGTGGGTGGGTTCGGCCTTTCGCTGATGAAAACATTATCGATTGGTGATTCAGTATAAACGGCGAACTCATCAAGCAACCATTCAGTATCTTGATCATAAGGGTCATTTGCCCATCCCATAATGTAGCCTTGAGATAAACCTTGCTGACTACTGCTGTCATCCCAAGTATCAGCAGTTAGCTTTTCATGTATCTTGGTGAATGAATCTGCGCCTTCCCATCGGCGGAATAACTGGATTATCCCATCATTGGCGCTTGGGCCTGAGGATGCCTTGACGTGGGCGGCAACCTGCATCCAGCGCCCCCTGTCGTCAGGAACTGATATGAAGGCGGCTGAACCAATCTCCCCGCCTGTTACACCGCCATCCTGATATACGAGATTGGCACCGCCATTCCCGTTCGGACGCGTTTGCCAAGTGACGGTACCTGGACGATCGTAGGTTGATGGCCACAGTGCTAAGAATTTACTGTTTAGCGACCCTTGTGTGAAATTAAAAGGAACTCTGATCCAGTAAGTCACCCAGACGTCTCTGTAGTGTTTGCCCAGATTGAATCGCTGTTCGGCCATGGGCTGCCCAGCCGGGTATCGAAATCGTAAGCTGTGTTCACCATCCTTGGGATTCCAATTTTGGTCACTGCCAATCGGGTTTTCTATCGTCTTGTTGTTATAGACGGCAGCATCAGCGGTGACAACGGATGTTCGATTGTTTGCACCCCAGTCGAAGCCATCTTCGTTTGTTGCCGACATGTCCCCGGATTCAAATGAATCCACTATCAGTGGCTGGCCAAGGGCAGCACTGGCGAAGAGAGTGGCGACAGCGAGTGTGGTGAAGGGTCTGAAAAATGCCATGTCGATCATGCTCCCAAGCTGGTTCGAGGGACCATTATATGCGATTTGACAAAATATTGCGTTTTGTCGGGTTGCAATTCGGTTACTGCTTGTGACTGGTCGAGAGGTGGTTCACTAATTTCGTGTGCGGAACGTCGCCCGATCGACCTTACATCACAAAGCATTGAATCGGGGGGGCTCAAAGGTCCCTAGATTGACGCCTCCCATACCCGTATGATTTGGGCCTTCGTTGGCCAGCTTTTTCGAGCTGCGGAAGAATGCTCCCGCAGATGCCTTGATCCACCAGTTGCCAGGGTCAAGAGCTTGCCGGTCCGCTTGGTTCTTTGAAATTGAGGTTACATCTTCTGATAATGAAATTACGATCAACATTTTGACAAACAGTGTTGATTTCTATTGCTGAACGGGCTTAGGTCACCTAGTATGTGGTTTAACAATCGTTAGGGTTTATCGATAGATTAGGCTGCATGAAGTCAAACAAAGGAGGTTTGATGAGATCTTTTCTAATAGTCTCCGCTTTCCACCTCTCCAGTAATGTGTTTAATTTATCGTTGTGCCGGCGAATACAACTTTTCCGAAGTTAATTATGGATTGACTTTTAGGAATAGAGTATTGGGTTGTAATATCACTATACCAATAAAGCCTTTGAAATAGATATACTGGTAGAGGTAATAGGTGTTTAAAAATCGGAGAAGTTCAAGCCTTAAGAATTTTCTTTGCCGAAAAGAACCGAAAATCGTTCTGGCAGGAATGCATAAATCCGGTACAACTGCTGTGGCTAAGATTCTAGGTGCGACGATAAATCGAGATGTTAGTAGTGATCCTCTTCATCAGATAAATCTAATTGATGTTAATGCTCGAATTAGATTGGAAAAAAGAGAGATTTCATTTCACCAGTTGGTTAAGTCCCACCCCCAGTTTTTTCGTTCTATTGTTATAAAAGATCCTCATTTTCCGATGATGCTTACAGAC
This sequence comes from Marinobacter subterrani, assembly GCF_001045555.1. Classification (NCBI taxonomy): domain Bacteria; kingdom Pseudomonadati; phylum Pseudomonadota; class Gammaproteobacteria; order Pseudomonadales; family Marinobacteraceae; genus Marinobacter; species Marinobacter subterrani. The sequence continues at coordinate 843,428 of NZ_LFBU01000001.1, read as the reverse complement.
CTTCGCAGTGTGTTTCCAAATATGAAGATTGTTTCCATCATTCGAGATCCCCGGGATACCATTCGATCAATACTTAACAGGCTTAATTTACCGGGTGATCCATCTAAGGTAACGTTAGACCAACTCGATTTACCGTTCGGTTGGAAGTCGCTATTAAAAGGTGAATACCCGGATATCGCCGGTGACGACTATATTGAAGTTCTCGCCAACAGATGGGCTATGATTGCCGAAATAATATCTAATAATCAAGATACTTCGGTTTTGATTAGATATGAAGAGTTTAATCGGAACAAGAAGGAAGTGATTGATGAGCTGGCAATTAAATTAGGATATGAAAAGTTGCGGTCTGCTAAAAGTATTCAAGATGTCCAGTTTCAACCTAAAGGTAATTCAAAGGTCACATGGGTAGATTTTTATGCAGTTAGACAGTTAGATAAAATAAATTCCATTTGTGCATCTATGATGGAAGAATTTGGTTATGAAAAATAACATCAAGATCGTAGTTATAAATCAGGTTTCGTTGAATCTTGGTGATGCCGCTATCCTACAGGGCATGATGAATGTTCTAGAAGAGAAATATGGTGCGTCTTGTTCGATAATGGTTTTCGATACTGCCGCAGAAGCCGCGAAGCGCCACCGCCCGTGGGCGGAATTTGCATCCTCTATTTTTAATGGTCCATCTGATAGTTCAATAAAAAAAGTACTTAAAAAAGTAGGTTATGGGCATTGGTTCAATAGGGGGCGTTATTTTATCTGTAGGTTTTCATTAACACTCTTAAAGTTAGGATTTCCCCAGAGCCTTGTTAGAGTTGTTATAGGAAGAAGCTTGTTTGAAAGACTTAAAAGGTACAATAACGCTGATATAATCGTTAGCGCTGGTGGTACTTATTTAGTCGAAAATTACAATCTGGAACCTAGGATTTTTGAATTTAAGCTGGCCCTGGCTGCGGAGGTCCCCATTGTATTGTTTACTCAGAGTTTGGGGCCATTTACCAACCCTAAGAACGTTCTTGAGTTTCGTAAGATTTTTGAAAGGGTTGATTTATTACTTCTAAGGGATCAGCGTTCACTGGAGAACACGCGAGAAATAGGGTGCAAAGCGGGAAATGTGCATGTTGTCCCAGACGCTGCGTTTGCCCTTGCCTCCGGTGCCAGGGCGAAGTTTTCCAGCGATGGACAGACTATACGAAAGGTAGCCATATCGGTTAGGTCTCTTGAATTTTTTAACGAAGAAAAAAAGGAGTTGTATCGGCACTCAATTTCTTGTTTGGCTAGTGAGTTAATAAAAACTATGTCCTGTGAAGTGGTATTTATTTCAACGTGCCAGGGCATAGAATCATACTGGACGGACGACTCAAGAGAAGCGAAAATCATAGCGGATATGGTATCGCCTGATCTCAGAGAAAGTATTAAGATCGATTCCCGTAACCGTCAGCCCCATCAATTTATTGAAGACATTTCCGAATTCGACTTGGTAATTGCCACGCGAATGCATGCTGCCATTCTCGCTCTAGTGGCGGGTGTTGTGACAATTGGGGTTGCTTATGAATTCAAGCTGGTTGAACTCTTCGAGGGGCTGGAGATGGAAAATCAATATACTGATGTCGATTCCCTTTCCGGTGAAAAGCTTATCTCATTGGTTAAAACGGCCATTGATGACTACGAAGTTGTGAGAAAAATAATAGAGAAGAAAGTTGCCCATTTGAGAACAGCGGCCTTTGAGGTTGTGAATTTGTTGCCGGATATTTCAGAGAGCGATCACAGATGAAGGTAATTAGGATACTCATCCGTGAGTGAATACAAAAACAGAGTAGTAAATGCTGTCGCGATAAGTGGTGGTAGTCGGGTGGTCATTCAGCTGGTTTCTCTTGGCTACACCATAACTCTCGCCCGTTTGCTTACCCCTGACGATTTTGGCCTTATCACTATGGTCGCGGTGTTCACGGGGTTTGCCGGTTTATTAGCAGATGTCGGCTTGGGCTCAGCCCTGATTCAAAAAAAGGATGTGACAGAGCTGGATTACTCCACAGTATTCTGGACTAACCTCGGGCTTGGGCTTTTCTTCACTGGACTCATTTTCATCAGTTCCGACTGGATTGCAGCCTTTTACCAGCGGGAGGAATTGTCATTAATTGCAAAAATCCTCTCGCTTCAGTTCGTCCTGGACGCAATTCGCCTGGTTCCTGGAAACCGGCTCGCAAGAGAGCTGCATTTTGGCTATGTCGCTATTGCAAATCTTCTGGGGATGCTTTGCGCCGGGGCTCTGGCCGTTTATATGGCCGTGGTTGGTTATGGATTTTGGGCCTTGGCATGGCAAGCCGTCGCTAGCAGTGTGGTGACAACTCTAGTTATTTGTTTGTCCTGCCGTTGGATACCTCGGCTGGCGTTTAGTTTCAGCGCTCTCAAAGGTTTGGTGAATTTCAGCATGTATGTCTTTGGTACACAGATGATCCAGTACGGGGCACGCACGGTCGATAAACTTTTGGCTGGTCGCTATCTGGGGAGTGACGCCGTTGGGATTTTGGGCAGAGCCCAAACTCTTTTACTGCTACCTCTGAAAAACATATCGCACGTGGTCGGGAATGTGATGTTCCCGGCCCTCAGCATGGTGCAAGACGACGTTGCAAGGGTGAGGAGAGTCTACTTGAGGAGCACTCAGGCAATTGCTCTTGCAACCTTTCCAATGATGTTAGGCATGATGGCTGTGGCAGATAACTTTGTCGTAGGCGTTTTAGGTGAGCAGTGGGCTGCGATGATCCCGATCATTCGGATCCTTTCTATTGCAGGTATCGCATCGTCGATCGTAACCATTACGGGCTCTGTCTATCTTTCCCAGGGTGCGTCGAAGCTTCAGTTCCGGGTTAATCTCGTGACCAGACCAATTGCAATTCTTGGTGTGGTTATTGGTTTGCCCTGGGGGCTTGTCGGGATTGCGACAGGATCGCTGGTAGCTGTTCTCATAAATACTCAGATTACTCTGTCCCGCGCCGGATCTTTGATCGGACTGCGGTTGCTGGATTTTTTCAGAGCCTTGTTGCCGACATTAATTGCAGCAAGTTTGATGGCGGTACCCGTGTTTTTGATTGGCTTTTATTTAGATTTAGAGAAACCGTTAGTTGAATTGTTGATTCAGGTCCTCGCTGGTGTGGTTTTGTACATCGGTTTGGCAATAGGCATGAAACTCCCTGCGTTGACGGATCTCCACGGGTTGGTCAAATCGCGTATTAAAAGGAAAGCTGGTTCTGAGAAATCGTCATGAATTCTGATGTGATACAGCCATCGATTATTTCTATGTAGAGGAAAACAGGGCAGGGTAAACAATGGACGTTTTTAAATCTTATGCCAGAGCTGGACTACGTGCGGTCAGAGTTGAGAGCCGATCTAATCTTTTTTGGTGGGAGGGGCCGCCTCTGAATTTTGGCGATTGGATAGGCCCGTATTTGTTTAAAAGCCTTTCTGGTATCGAGCCAGTTCATCGCAAGCCTTCCAATAAATCACTCAGCACGGTATTCATCACTGTGGGATCGTGCGTCCGTTGGTTCTGTGAAGACAGTATTGTTTGGGGCTCAGGGATCATTGAGCAGGATGGGTAATCCCCCCGAAAAACAGCGGTGATCAAAAGTAGAATTTTCCGTAAGCTACACGCAGGGAGATTCTGCATGAAGAAGTCACGTTTTTCCGACAGCCAGATCCTGTCGATACTCAAGCAAGCCGAGAACGGCGTACCGGTTCCGGAGCTTTGCCGTGAGCACGGCATGAGCAGTGCCAGCTTTTATAAATGGCGCGCCAAGTTTGGCGGCATGGATGCATCGATGATGGCCCGCCTGAAAGAGCTGGAGGATGAAAACCGCCGGCTCAAGAAGATGTATGCCGAGGAGCGGCTGAAGGCTGACATTCTCAAGGAAGCCATCGAAAAAAAGTGGTGAAGCCGTCTCGTCGCCGTGAGATGGCGCAGAAAGCCGTTGATGAAAAGCGTGTCAGCATTCGTCTGGCCTGCTGGATGTTCAGCATCAGTGAGACCTGCTACCGCTATCATCCCAAACTGAGCAGCGAGAACGCTGAGATCGCGGACTGGCTGGTGCGGCTGACCCACAATCAGCGGAACTGGGGCTTTGGTCTGTGCTTCCTGCATCTGCGCAATGTGAAAGGCTTTACCTGGAACCACAAACGGGTCTATCGGATTTACCGGGAGCTGGAACTGAATCTGCGCATCAAGCCCAAGAAGCGTCTGGTTCGTGAAAAGCCGGAACCGTTGGCTGTGCCGGAAATGATCAACGACAGTTGGTCGATGGACTTCATGCACGACCAGCTCAACGACGGACGCAGTTACCGGCTGTTGAATGTGATCGATGACTTTAACCGCGAGGGGCTTGGCATCGAAGTGGACTTCTCGCTTCCGGCAGAACGGGTTATCCGATCACTGGAGCAGATCATTGAATGGCGGGGTAAACCGCGCTCTATCCGTTGTGACAACGGGCCTGAGTACATCAGCGGCAAGCTGTCAGCCTGGGCCGAAAAACGAGAGATCAAGCTGGCGTTTATTCAGCCTGGCAAACCCCAGCAGAATGCTTATATCGAACGCTACAACCGAACGGTCCGTTACGATTGGCTGGCACAGTATCTGTTCGACAGCACCGAAGAAGTCCAGGATTATGCCACCCGCTGGCTCTGGCACTACAATCACGAACGCCCCAATATGGGACTCGGAGGAATTACTCCTCAACAAAAATTGGCCATGATGGCCTGAGGTCTACTTTTGAACCCCGTTAAAAATGGGGGGATTACCGATGAGGTTTTCTGGCGCCCCAGAAAAACCTGCGCAGTTCGGGGGCTTTTCACCCGCCAGAGAATGCTGGAGTTGGGGTATGACTGCCCGGAAATATATGGTGATCCTGCTGTTCTCTTACCCGATTTTTATAATCCGGAGGTGCCAAAGCAGTACAAATTTGGGGTGGTTCCGCATTATTGTAATTTCGATGAGGCTAAAGCCAGTTTTGAGGGTTGCGAGCGGGTCAATGTCATCGATGTACGGACCAGGGATGTGGAATCCATAGTTCGGGATCTCAAGAAATGCGAAATGATACTTTCAAGCTCGCTTCACGGTCTCATATTGGGAAATGCCTATTCGATACCAAGTGCACAGGTAGAATTCACGTCGAAGCTTGGCGGCGATGGTGTTAAATTTCGCGACTACTTTTCCGCATATAATATTAAACCGCCAAAGCCACTAGCTATTCAGGGGGCGGTCGAAGACGATGCCCTGGAAAACTTTATCAACTCATACCCTCAACCTGACACAGCCCTTTTAAAGCCGGGTCTTTACGCATCATGCCCTTTCAAAGCGAAGAGGTAGATTTCTCTATGCTCTGCCAAACAAGCGTGTTCAAAAATTGGTTCTTGAGTGAAGCGCTGAGGTTGCTGATAGCATACTGACGTGCATTGTCCGGGATCGCGGGATCACAAGCGCCAGACAATGCTGCGATCATTTTGTGGGACAGGAGTTCATAATCGAACTCCGGGTAAAGCAAACCACTCCTGCCATCTTCGATGATATCGACGATCCCGCCGTGCTGGGTCGCGATGACGATATTTTTGAGAGCCATGGCTTCCATAATGGCAACAGGCGTACCTTCTTTATCGCCATTTTTAGCCGTTACAGAATTCATGACGAATGCCGTAGATTGTCCAAGGATTCCGAGCACTTCGTCATGCCCCTTCCAGCCGAGTAATGTGACATTTTCTTGTAGGTCCAGTTCCAGGATCGTTTTCTCGCAGTGGGATCTTAGTTCACCATCACCGATAATCGTCAATTGGGCCTCAGGGATTTTTGATACTACAGCGGCAAAGGCCCGGATTAATCCGACGGGATCCTTTTTCGGTGTCAGCCGGCCTACAAAGGTTACAGTATTGGGCTGCTTGGAGAGAGTTTCCGAGTTATTGACAATTGAAGGGTTAAAACCGCAAGAGCTGTGAATGATCTTTTCTGCGAATCCTACTTCTCGTTCCAGTTTCCCTTTCATGTCTTTCGATACGGCGATGATACCTTCCGCAACCTGGAACATCTCGTAGTAGTCACGGCGGTATTTCTTCAAGAGGTCGTTGCGATATGCGTCATAACCATGAAAGTGGACTAGCAGTGGAGTATTGAGCCGCCGGCATACCTCCATGACTCCCACGCCACTCATACCATACTCAGCAAAACAGCAATGGATATTCCGTTTCTTGAAGAACTTTCCCAGTGCGGCGTTATCCTGCTGGCGTATAGTTGTTCTGTGGAGGAGCCGTAAAAGCTTCCGGATTGCACGTGGAATGAAACGGAGCGACTGGAAATCCTTGCCTTCCTCCAGGATCTTGCGCTGGCCCGGGTTGCCCACCAGCGTGGTCACGTTGAACTCGTTTCTTAAGCTATCGATATGAGAGTGAATAAAGGTCTCGGACTTGGATATACTGCGACCGTCCGCATTCAATACAACAACAACGTTATACATATTCCATTTCAGCCTTCAATAGTGCGAATAAGCGATTCAGCCATTTGTTTGTAGTTATATTTTTCGCGCACAAGCTGATACGCCTCCTCAACCATCCGTGTCCGATTCTCCGGTTGTTCCAGGAACTGCAACGCGGACTCGAGTGAGCTTAAAGATTCTGGTTCGAAAAATACCACATGCTTTCGATCGGTAAAGTATTCTTCCAGGCTCTGGTTTCTCGCAATGATGACAGGTGTTCTATTTGCCATGGCTTCCAGGGAGGCCCTGATACCACTCAGGTGGGTTGTTCCTTTTTTCAGGGGGATAACAGTGGCCTGACTCTGGTGGTAAAGGTTTTCCAGTTCCTCATAGCTCAAGCCATCCAGGATTTCTACTGCCGGATTCTCTCTTAGCTGAGGTGTCACAAGGTAATCCTTGGTGACCAGTATCAGTTTACGTGATGGAGTATTGAGAAAATCATTGAGGATGGAGAAATCACGGTTGGGATCCCGGCCAACAGAGATGTATTGGCTGGATCGCTCTGCTTGTATCTCGTTTGGTGAGAAAAAGTCAGAATCAATCCCATAGTTGATTGCCGCTCCCTTTTCCCGGAATGCCGGATAGCGTTTTTCCCATTCCCTTAGCTGGTTTTCTGAGAAACCGATAATCTTGTCGGCCAGGCCGATCACCAGTTTCAGTATCATCTTTTTTAAAGGGTGCTTTGGCAGTGTCTGCATGGCGTCATAAAATACCAGCTCCTTGCCCATGAGCTTAATCACGATGCCTGGCAGTAGCGACATTCTTGTTACGAGGACGATGGTATCGGCCGTACGCCATGTTCTCAGGTCGGAATAGGAGGGGATCTCCAGGCTTCGGATAAGGCGGCGTAGTTTCCCGTTGACCTGTTCAACTGCCGGTCGTGATGTATGGGCCACGTTGTAGCCGGACTTCCTAAGGTAATAGTAACCGACGAGCGATTCCTTTGGTGCCTCCCCGGATTCCACCTGCTCGAGGCGAGGTTCGGGTGGGCGAATAAAGTCGAAGATTATCCTTTTCATTACTAGATCCCAAATGCGTCAAGTGCTTCTGTAAATTGGCGTCTGGTCTGATCAATGGTGTACTTCTTAAGGCATGTATCTTTAGCGTTCTGCCCCATGGTTGAACGTAGGTCGTTATCCTCAGCCAGTTCAAGAAGGCAGGACGTTGCCGACTCAAGATTCCCCGCCTGATAAATAAGGCCGCTCTTCCTATGCTCCAGTGCCTGGGAAACCGAGGGCGTGTCAGGCACTAAAACGGGAAGCTTCTGATGCATGTACTCGATGATTGAGAGTGAAAATCCCTCGCCCTTGGCGCAGTGTATAGCGATGTCGGAGTCAGCAAGAATCTGTGGGACATCGTTGCGGTACCCGAGAAAGTGAATCCTGTTCGGATTCTCCTGGACTTCCTGCATGCTTTTGAGCTGATCTTCGTCTGGCCCGTTGCCGATGATCAGGAAATGCAGATTCCGGGTTGTGTGCGACAACGCCCTGACGAAGGTTTGGATTGCGAAATCGACTTGTTTATAAGCGTGCATCCGGCTGGCTGTCACGACAATTACCGAATCTGCCGGTAGGTTGAGTTCTGCTCGTATAGATTGCCCGTTGGTTTTTGTTGTACATCCGATCTCTGGAACTTTGACATCAATACCATTTTGTATACTGATGCATTTATTCGAGGGAATCCTTCCATTAAGCAATGATCTGCGGCGCATTAGCGGCGATACGTTCATCACGAGGTCTGCTGTGAGCAGGGGAAGGCGATTTCGCACGGCCTTAACAAAGCCCTTGAGGCCTGTAATCGACGGTCTGTCGCCAGGGGTGTGGTCATGCACAATAATGTGCTCCACACCTGCCAAACGGTATGCGAGATACTGCCATGAGAAATAAGGTTGGTCGGTGAGATACAGGCATTTGATATGATTTTTTCTGATAAATTGACATATTTTTTGAGTGCTGGCTCCGTCTCGTGCTGTTAGATCGAGTTCTACGGTATTTATCGAGCTTTTCGCGATAGCCGATGGCACTGATCTGATCTTCGGGTAGGCGAGATAAGTTGTTTGAAACGCGGAACGCTCTGAAAAAATTAGCCAGAAGAACTCCATCAACCACCAGGCGTAGCCCGTGTCCGAAGAATAGTTGGATGCCAAGAGGAGATTACCTTGCTTCATCCAGGGCCTCCTCGAAGACGTTCAGGGTTTTCTCAACAACTCGATCCCAGCCCATTTCCTCTGTAATCAGGCGGTATGCATTTTCCTGGAGTTGTTTTTTCAGTAATGGGTTGCGCTTGATCTTCTGGATATTGGTCAATATCGCTTCAGGAGTGTTTTCCGTTAAAAGGCAGACGTTCTTTCCCGTGAATAGATCTTTCATCTGGCCAAGATTTGAAGTGATCGTAGCGGCGCCACAGCCAAAATACTCAAAGAGCTTCATTGGAGAGTTATGAAGCCCCCATGGAGACCATGGATAGTCGGGATAAAGGGCAATGCAGACATCCGCCGAGCCAATCTTGCTGAGAATCTGATCGTGAGGAAGGCCCACATGAATGGTTGTATTGGCGCGTTGAACAATAGCTTCCGGATGGGACGAAACACAGAAAACAAACTCGACTTCCGGCTCCTGCTCGAGGGCCTTGGCGGTCACTTCATTCAGGTAGTGAAGCCCCTGCCAGGGGTACATGGCCGAACCACTGTACAACACGGTAAAGCGTTTTTCTTTGCCAGCTTCCTCATTCGACGCGGGTCGAGGGAGAGGGTTGCCGCCATTGGGGTTCACCACGGTTGAGCGAGCTGCCAGTCGAATCTTTGAGTATTGTGCCAACGCTCTGGTGACGCAAATATGAGCGGAAACCTTTTTTGAGAGTGCCTTTCTGGTGCTTTCTTCAAGGTAGATGCGTGGGTATTGGCGTAATGCGTGCACGAAGCGCTTCAGCTGTTTGAGGGGTGACTCTTTGCGAAGATCAAGTTTTCCGCCCAGCCAGGAATAGGCCAGAGCCTCATTGGCGGGAGCGTTTACCTCCCAAACCACGGGGCACCTGGCCTGTTTTATGACTTCTTCAAACAATGTGTTTCTCACCGGGCGGGCGTCGATTCGCACGTAAAGAACATCAGCGCCTTCCAGAAACCCATCCAGATGGTCATGGGGGAAATTTTGGGCACCGGGAGCTGTCGGGTCATTCAGGACCCTGACTTCATGGGCCTTTGCTATAAAACCGGAAACCAGTTCATAGGCGTGACGGTGGTTGCCGCCTCGAGGCGGATAGACCTGAAGCTCGTACATGTATGCAATGATCATATTGAGCGGCTTTTAATATCTGGATGATTAGGTACTTTAAGTTTTGCAATTAGCTGTTAACTAGTTGTTTGTACAGAGATTCGTATTTTTCTGAATTTTTCCGACTGTCGAAATTATTTGTCAGGTGCTTTGAACCACGCTCCGTCAGTTGGTCGACCTCATAAGGAGGCATACCCATTAGCTTCAAAACAGCATCCGCATAGCCTTCGGGCGTGTGGTGGTCAACCAGCAGTCCGCAATGTCCTCCATCAAGAACTTCCGGAATGCCGCCAGCATTGTGCCCTATGGCAGGAACCCGCAATGCCAGAGCCTCCAAAAGAGTCATGGGAAGTCCCTCATGATCAGAAGGCATCAGAAGGGCATCAAACGCCAGCAATTCTTTGTGAACGCTGTTGCTGAAGCCGGTAAATTTAACGTGTTCGCCAATTCCAAGAGATGTTGCTTGGTGCCGAAGTTCGTCAAGAAGCGGGCCACTCCCTACAACGACGCCTTTAACGGGCTTGTGGTATCGTTCTCTTAAAATGGCGACGGCTTCTAAAAACAGATCTACACGCTTTACCGGAACTAATCGACCCACCAGACCCAGCACAAATTCGTCCTGCTTGTTACCAGAGTTACGATCCAAGCTTCCTGAATTCGAAGTGTCGGTATCAATGAAGTTGAGAATTACGGTCGTTTTCCCGGGAAATGTCTTAGAAAGCTGTTTATAAAGTTGGCTTGATACCGCCACCAGGGCATCTTGGCCAAGGCGCGCAGCGATGGCGTCTATCAGTGTGATAACTGCTTTTTTGAGAGATCGCCTTTGAGACTGCGTTTCCGGACTGCCATGTACAGTTCGCAAAGATTTCGGGACTCCTGAGAGGTGTTGGGCGATCGTTCCCAGGATGTTTTCTTTGAATCCGTGTGTATGAACCACCTGGGTCCGGTGCTGGATCAGGTGTTTTCTGATGGCATTAACCTGTGAGAGGGGCCCCAATTTTTTCTCGTCAGCGAGTTCGACGGATATGCCGAGATCTGAGAGCTTCTGGTATAAATCTCCGGGATTAAAAACGATGACAGAAAGGGTCACTGTTTTGCTCTCTGCCAGCCTCTGGATCAGCTGAAAGACCTGTGCTTCTGCACCTGCCCACAAATCTCCGGATACAATATGGGTTACCACTGGCTTGGTGATGTCCGCAGTCATAGAAGACCGCGCCCGATGGTTGCCAGCAGGGCCCGGCTGCTATGACTGTTCCCGTCATGAAGATTGAATCTGTGTAGATCATAAGGGTCACAGCCGGCGCGGTTCCAGCCCGTTTTGGTGGTGCAGGCGGCTTCGTAATGCTCGGAGACCAATGCCTCTCCCTCGCCTGTGATGTCTCCGTTGGGATAACAGAAAACGGGTACGGAAGCCTTGCTGAGAGCTTTCATGTCGTCACTGCAGCCTGCTATTTCTTCTTTCAGCATTTGTTTGTTATTTAGCCGGTTAAGCCGGTAGTGGTGTCTGGTATGGGCCCCATATCGAACCAGTCCGGCGGTCGACATTTCGTCAAGCTCGGAGGAGCTTAGAATTGCCCTTGAGGTTTTTGCCGGTGCGAGATCGGGGTAGGCTTGATACACCGTTTCAAGGTTCGCAAGGATCGTCTTGTCGTCCATTGACTTGAGTCGAGAAATTACTTCATCGCCTTCCATCAGCGAGAGAGGCCCACATTCGCAATCAGTTACTGATGCCGGAAGGTGCGGGCGGAGCCAATCAAAAGTTTTGTCACTGATGGAAAGGGTATGGGTGGTCAGTAATTCAAGGACTTGTTCGGGCCAGAACGTTTTATCGGTATCGATCATCTGAGTGACCAGAAAAATAGTGGCCGGGGTATTCTGTATCTTTAGCGTTGAGTAAGCGTGCTGGTAGTTATCTCTCCAGCCGTCATCAAACGTAAAGGCGATAGCTAGCCTGGGGAGCGTGTGGTTCTGTTTACTCAGTTTTACCCATTCGTCCAAATGTATGGATTCAGCCCCGAGCTTTTTGGCGAGTCGAATATGCTTTTGCAGCGTCTCGGGGCTAGTGATCATGCCAGGCTGTTCTGCTGCTCTTTCGGAGGAGTCGGCGGGCAGCACTCTGTGATAGGTGAAAACCAAGAGTGTTGGCTTGGTGGATAAGCGGATTCGCAGCCAGCCGAATCCTGCAAGCACGGCAAGTGCGCCTGATTTAAGAACAGATCGGATCAATGCCACGCCTCGGGCCTCCGTCGGCTTCACCAATGGTTTTGGCGTACTCGTCCATGTATATTCGTTGCCATAGGGATTCTGCCAGTAGTGTGCAGAGATGTCATCCACGAGGATTCACAGGGATTGGGAGAAATGCTGGTAATTCTGTTCTGGTTTGGAGTTGTTGGTGTACTGTTCAGCTATTTTCTCTATCCACTCATACTAGGCTTCATACCGCGGCGCTCTGGAATTGGCAGGGATATCGCTCAGGCAAATGCACTTCAACGGGTCTCTCTTATTGTTACGGCCCACAATGAAGCGCACCGCATTCAGGAAAAGATTGAAAACTGCCTGGCCCTGGATTATCCCGAGCTGGAGATCATTGTCGCTTCCGATGCCTCTACTGATGATACAGACCAGATCGTACTGGCCTACCAGGTGCGCGGTGTAAAGCTTGCTCGTTCAGAGGAGCGAAAAGGCAAGGAGCACGCCCAGTTGCAGGCCATCAAACGGGCTACGGGCGATATTCTGATATTTTCGGATGTGGCTACCTCCATACCTGAAGATGCATTGGGCAGGATGGTGCGGTATTTCGATGATCCTACCGTTGGGGCTGTATCCAGTGAGGATCGGTTCGTTAGCCGTGATGGCAGCATTGTGGGTGAGGGTGCCTATGTCCGATATGAGATGTGGCTCAGGGGGCTGGAATCCGATAGGGCTGGTCTGGTGGGGCTCAGCGGATCATTTTTTGCGGCCAGGCGCTCAGTATGTGATGAATGGGACATCTATTCCCCCAGCGATTTCAATACTGCGCTCAACTGTGCCCGCCACGGCCTGGTGGCGGTAACCGCACCCGATGTGTTGGGCCTCTATCAGGATGTAGCTGATGCCTCCAAAGAGTATCAACGGAAGATCCGGACCATTATCCGGGGGCTCACAGCCCTTAGCCGTCACCTGGAGGTTCTCAACCCGATCCGGTTTGGCTGGTTTTCCTTTCAGGTGTTTGGCCACAAGCTGATGCGCTGGGCGGTTCCCTGGTTTCAGGTTTTGCTGTTTATCATCTCGGTACTGTTAACCGGTCATGGTGTTATCTACAAGGTCGCCTTACTGGTTCAGATCCTGTTCTATGGTGTCGTGATCGCCGGGCATCTGAAGCCAGGGCTCCGGGAACGTACGGTCTTCAAGATTCCCTACTTCTTCGTTCAGGTGAACCTGGCGATCGCTCGAGCAACCATCGACTTTTTAAAGGGTCGGCGAATGACAGTCTGGACGCCTTCTAAACGATGACGGGTATGCTGAGGCCCGTTGGAAGCCGTGTTCCGGTTCCTCATCCCGGCACCAACCTGCAGTTGCCGTGGGCTGAAAATTACCACACCTGGTGCATGGGCTCCGGCACCCAGGCTTTGTCTTCAGCTGTGTTGTTGGCAATCACTCGGTCCAGCCGGAGACCTTCAACGCCGGAGGTCATTCTGCCTGCCTATGGCTGCCCGGATTTGGTGGCTGCGGTTGTGGCGCAGGGAGCCAGGCCAGTGCTGGTCGACTTGCTGCCAGACTATCCGTTCATGGATCCTGAAAAACTGTCCAATTCCCTTTCTGCCGCGACCGTAGCGGTGATCGCCGCTGGCTTTCTGGGTGTGCCAGAGCAATTGTCTTCGCTGGCAGGTATTTGTCGGGACCATGGTGTCTGGCTAATTGAAGATTCCGCTCAGTGTTTTCCGCCGGATTGCGCCCGCGATCCAATCGCGGACTGTGCTGTGCTTAGTTTTGGTCGTGGCAAGCCGATTAACCTGATGGGTGGAGGGGCACTCCTGGTTCGCCGTGACCATGGCCCCGCCACGTCTGATTTACTCAGCGGCCTGCCTGAAATCCAGTTGGACGTTGACTGGAAATGGAAGGCCAGACGACAGCTGTTCAATTTTCTTCTGGGGCGATTCGGTTACGGTCTGCTCAGGCGGGTGCCGTTTTTGGGGCTTGGTAGTACGGTATACAAGCCTTTGGTCAGGCTGTGCCGTCTGAAGCTACCAGCTGGGCTCCTGGAGGCGGGTATCAGTGAGGCTAAGAACCGAGCGTCAATCTCACCAGAATACACCAGGAAACTTGGGTTTCTCCGGCAGCGCCGCTGGACGTTGTTTATGGAGCAAGATATAGCCCCACAGGCCGAGGGCCGTGTGACGCTGCGGTATGGGGTATTGGCCCCCAATCAGCACGTCAGGGATAGAGCGATTAATGCGCTTAACCAAAAGGGCATTGGGGCGAATGCTTTCTATGAGCGAGCATTGCCCGAAATTGAAGGTTTGAAGGGTATCGTGCCCGGCTCAGCTAGCGATTACCCAAATGCTGCCTCGTTTGCCAATCGACTGCTTACGTTGCCGAGCCATGAGGATGTCACGAGCCAGGATGTGTCCTTGATTGCTTCCGTGATATCGGAATGGGCGTCTTAGAAACAGTTTCCCCTACTTTCCTAAACAAGATCCTGTCAGTTTTTTTAACAGAATTGAAATCGCTTCCTCTCTAACTGCTTAATTTTGGCGCTTGGCGCAATACTTGCCAACGACTGAGCAGACTACTATGGCAAAGAGATGGATCGATGGGTCGTAAGCTTCTGGTCATCACATCTTGCCAGGCATAGCTGGCTTCCAGTTATGGGACAATAGCTCGTCAGCGCTTCCCACCGATTGAGGCTGTAATCCAATGCTTCCGGATCCATCCGGTACTTTCTGGCGGTGACACGCCAGCATCCACTGATGCAGCGTATGAGCAAAGGGCTTAGGTTTGGCGATTTCGTAGGCCAGCTTCTAAATGAATTACCCTTCTCTTGAAGAATAAACCCATTAATCCTAGAGAGAAAAGAGCTAGTGCTGACGGTTCGGCCACCCCCACGGCAAAGGAAAGCTGATTAAACTCTCCTGGGCTTGGATAGCCACCACCACCTACAACGAGATACTTCATATTCGGGACGGCGATATTCCACGAATAAAACTGTCCGGGTTCAAGGCCATAAGTTATCGTTCGTTGCCAGGCTATCTCATCGCCAACTTCATCGAAAGCGTGCCAAACTAGGGTACTCAGCTCGCTGAGAACAATATTTGTGAGCGTCATTGAAAAAGAAACCCATCGGGGAGAGTGCGTAAATGCCATTCCAAAACCTTGAGCACACTCATACCGTCCGACACACTGAACCCACTGGGATTGCATAGTCCCAAAAGTGAGGTCGCCGCTAAAGAAGGACCTCTTCGCCTTAATTGGATAAGAGCCGTACGAGCCATCTAAATATTGCAACGTGACAAATGGAGAAACATTAGACAGGTCAGCGCCCTCTGCATAATCACCAGGATCAACAGTGATTATGGATGCCTCGGTAATCGACGGAATCAAAAACGAAGATGCCGCCATTAGAATACTTGCCAGTATTCCTGCCCGCGCAAAGACCGCCCCAAGCTTTTTATATGCAATACCCATCACTTTGTCTCCTTACTTGTCAGGTCCTGACGCTCTCGAGTCGCTCTTCCATAGAGGCGATAAATTGACGAGCGTCTTTTGGGGCCATGGGCCAACAAATGGTGAAATCACTGCCAAGGCTTCAGGGAAGCAAATACTAAGCCAAAACTTTTAAATCAATCACTTCGCTAAGCTACAGAATTGAACGTGTAAAATCATTCGACAGGTTCGAGCCAAGGTGGTTTCGGTCAACCATCCTTTGCAGTCGGCGTGCCGGAACCATCAGCCCTGATACTTTCCTGCCTGGGCCTGATAGGGTTTTTCCTTATAAAAAGAAGGGAAAGCTGGGTAAGCAGGGTTCGCGATAAAGGCCTCGGGCATATCGCGAAATGAACTAGCGCCCGGCCTGTGGAAGCCCGAATATGTGCCATCATTCTCATAGTTGTTGTGCATAACAAGGATGGGACGACGATGAAACGGATAAACATGGTGGTATTGGCGGTTGCGTCGGGAAGTGTAGTAACCGGGTGCAGTAGCCTTAAACCAAAAGGGGATGTTGACCAGCTGCCGGCACCCTCGGCAGGCATTAGTGCTGAATACGTTATCGATAATTCAAACCCTGGCTTTTACACCGACGGAGAGTGGAAGCAATCCTCGGTTACAAGTGGATACATCGGTGAAGGATATCTGGCTGCGGAGAGTGGCACAGGAGCAAAGACTGCGACCTGGAACCTCAATATTGTAAAACGTTTTGATGTGTTCGTCAGATGGACGTCGCACAGCAACCGCGGCACAAATGTAAAGTATGTCGTTCATCACCTGAACGAGCAGGATAATCTGACTACGACGACGGTTGAGGTTGATCAAACAGAGTTTGGCGGAGAGTGGTTCAAATTAGGCACTTTCCGGATGTCGTCGCTCACCAGCCGGGTAACTGTTTCCAATGACGCTAATGGTTATGTCATCGCTGATGCAGTGCTTTTCGAGGAGGCACCCGCAACGTCTTCTGCGGATGCGGATGCGGATAATGACAGCATGCCGGATGCCTGGGAGCTTAATCAGGGGCTGGATCCAACTAACGCCCTGGATGCCGGGCAGGATCCTGACGGCGACGGATTGACCAATCTGCAGGAATTTCTGGGGATGACGGCCCCATTTAACCTCGATACCGACAGCGACGGCATGCCTGACGGTTACGAAACCACAGCATCACTGGACCCGACCTCACCAGACAGTGACCTGGATGCAGACGGCGACGGTTATACCAACTACCAGGAGTATCTGGCAGGAACAGAGCCGACGAATGCCGCAAGTGTATTAGCGGCGAATACAGTCCTGCTCACCTGGGAGCCGCCGGTTACGCGAACTGACGGAAACGCTCTTTCCCCTGAAGAGATTGATTATTACGAGCTGAAATATGCAAGAACGGACGGTGGGAGTACCGCGGGAATAGTTTCGGATAACAGCTCACCCGAATTTGTGGTTTACGGGTCTGACTCGAGTACTTCGACCGCAACAAAAGGGTATATTGGCGAAAATTATGTAGCGATGCCCGCTGGGTCCGGTGAAAACGTCGCGAGCTGGTTAGTAAGTAACGTTACACCGGGAACGGAGCACCGTGTATCTGTTAACTGGACGTCTTACAGCAATCGCGCCACAAACGCGACCTATCGGGTCCAGTATGAGTCTGAGAGTGGTAGCATCGAGGAGAAGCAATTCACAGTAGATCAGACCTCAGGTGGTGGAATCTGGCAGAATCTGGGGTCCTTCATTCCCGGTGCCAGCCAGGTAACCGTTTCCTTATCTAACAACGCTGATGGCTACGTTATAGCGGATGCTATAAAACTGGAGCCAATCGCTGCCGCTGTGGGGCCGATCAGGATAGAGGCTGAGAACCAGTCCTATGTTGTTAGTGATCTTCCTCCCGGAACATGGCAGTTCCAGATACGAGCGGTGGACACAAACGGGGTTGCGAGTGATTATACCGATCCTCAAGTTACATTAATTGAATAACTCGGTTCTCATTTATCGACACTCGGTTTTATGCCGAGCTGAATACTTACTTCAGGCTCTGGAGAAAGCGCTCGAAGATGACCCGTTGATCGGCGCATTCAGCATCGTTTGAGCCTCCACAACGCCCCGCAAGTGCCCACAAGGCGCCACGGGCGTCTCCTCTGAGTTTATTGAGCGCCCCCTGGATCTTCGCCTCCGTTCTGGAGCTGGTAAGCTGGTCACCCACCTGATACCAGGACCACAGGATAACGTAGGAGCTCTCTCCGTTTTTCTGGATAACGGTCTCATTGATGGTATCCGGGCTCACACTCAGGTTGCTTTTCAGTGTTCGGGAGGCTTTGGATACAAGCTTCCACTGCTTGCGGTCGAAAAGCTGATTTCCGTAAAAGATCAGTTCCTTATTCTGGGCCTGGCGCCGATAGCCTGTCATTTGCATCTGCACCTGTTCCAGATCGTCGGATACATACACGCCGCCCAGGTTGATGTCTGGTTTTACGTAATCAGGCTGCCATATGCTCGCGTGCCGCAGGGGGCCGCTCCAATGGGAGTCGGGTTCGGGCAATTTCGGTGCCCATGAACTGGCCAGCGTCTCGGTTCGGGCATTGAGGGCTGCTGGCACGAGCAGGGGTAAGAGCAGGAGTAGCGAGGCGATGACTGGCCACTTCATGGAAGTATATGCCCCGCTCGCCGGCACGGCCTCCGGCTTGCCGTGGTTGGAGCTGTCGTCAATACCCGGGAGAGCCTGTTCCAGTTTGCCCGAGATAAAGAACAGGGGCACCAGTGTAACAACGATGAAGACTGCCCACCCGAAGAGCTCATGGTCCTCAATCAGCGAGGTTTCCATGTTGGTGTAGTGCCCCGCCGCAATAATTCCGAACACTCGTATCCAGTTGGCTACCATGGACAGCAGGCCCGCCGCGATAATTAAAAGTGCTATACGTATGTTCGAGCGGTAGTAAAGCAGTCCGTAGAAGGCGGCCAGAAAGAGCGCGACCATCATGTATCGCACACCGCTGCAGCCGTTCTCAACAAAAAAGGTTCCAACGTCCAGGGTAATGAAGAATTCATGGATGGTCGCCGGAATGTCAGCTGCCCGGAGCAGGATCGTGTTGAAAAAAACGGTAATGTGTTGGAGCAGGGGAGAGAGGTCGTCCCACACCGGAACGGCAAAAATGAGCAGCAGGAGCGGCCCGCCTGCACTGCTTAAAAATGCCTTTCCCCAGATGGACCAGCCCCAGAAAATAATGATCAGGGGAACCAGCGCCAGGCGGAATACCCTGATATCGGCGGCCTGAGAGAGGATGAGAACCGCAATGGATCCAGCCAGAAAAAGCAGCCCCAGAGGCGAACCGTTCAGGGTCAGAGCCTTAAGGGCATGCCTTCTTCGGTACAGAAGAAAGAGGGTGCCGCCGAGCACCAGAAACCCGTGGTTGTAGATGATAGAGCCGTACCACAGGTGAAAAAATGACTGCCACTCAGCCCATAACCCAACGACCAAAAGCGGAATTGCGGCCACCCAGAGGTACCGCGTTGTTAAAGCTCGCTCCATTAGCCCTGGCCGCCAAATTTTTCCAGAATTCGTTGGGCATCTGCGTTCTTGCCGGCAGCTTTGTAAGCCTCTGCGAGATGCAGAGCGATCTCCTCTGACCCGGGCTGAAGCTCATGAGCCTTTTCGAGGATCGGCAAGCTGTCCTCATGGTTGCCGGCTTGCAGCATGATCCATCCATAGGTGTCTGCTATGGCGGCATTGTCGGGGGCAAGATCATAGGCTTTTCTGGCCATGGTCACAGCCCGCTCATCGCCGGCTTCATGATACAGCCAGGCCAGATTATTCAGCACAATTGTGCTCTCGGGCATTGCACTCAGTAGTTTTTCGTAATTGGCTCTGGCTTTGTCGTTCGCGCCCTCAGCCTGTTGAAGCAGTGCAATTCTCAGGCGCAGTTGCGCACTATCTGGATAGGTATCAATACCGGATTCCAGCAGCGACAGGGCCTCTGCGTCCTTGCCTGCTTTCTGCAGAACTTCAGCATAGGCATTCATGAGGCCAGCGCTGGGCTTTTTGTCCATGGCCAGTTGATAGAAATCGGCTGCCTGTTGATATTCTTCCCGGCTTTCAAAATAACGTGCCTCTACCAGATAAGGCGCCGGTGATTCCGGATGTTGCAGCTTGGCTTCCTGGAGGATGCGCCGGGCCTCATCGCTGTTCTCTGCAGCAAATGCCTGCGCAGCCGCCTGAAGTGAAATTGCCTCATTGTCGGGGAAGAGTACCCTGGCGCGGTTTAGAACAACCGAGGCACGGTCTGTCTCGCCCGCTTGCCTGAGCTTGGCTGCCACACCGTTGTAGATGTTCGCAACAAGCGGTGCAGCCTGCGATGGTGTGTTTTCTTCGGCTCGTTCGAGTAACGATGCAGTAAGGTCGTCTGCTTCTTTAGTGGCATTTTGCAGTAATGCCAGCTCCAGAAGTATGAGGCGAGGGCCGGTTGCATCCGGGTGTGTTTTGAGAACTTCCCGCATGAAAGTCTCGGTTTCATCCCGGTTCAGAACCGAGGTAAGCCCCTGGAGGGCGAGCCGGTTGTCCGGGGCGATTTCGACGGCTTTGCGGAACTGTTTCTGCGCCTCGGCCTGGTTTTTCTGGTTCAGCGCCAATCTGCCAAGTGCCATAACGGGGGCCACTGCTTCGGGATCTTTATTAAGGGCCTGGGTGAAGTATCCGCGAGCTTCCTTGATCTGGTTCTCGCTGGCAGCCAGGTTTCCACGAATAATCAGGGCCGTTGTATTGTCTGGCTCATCCTTGATCCATTCGGACGCTGTTTTGATGGCGGCCGCCGCATCTCCGGAGCTGGCCTGGGCGTGAATCAAAAGGCTCCGGGCCTCATCCAGCTCTGGTGCCTTCTGAAGTACCTGTGCTATCTGGTCAATTGCCCGTGAATAATCTCCCCGCTGAATCAGATAGTTGGCATATCGCAGTCTTAGCTGGTGGTTATCGGGGTTGAGTTTCAGAGCCTTTTCCATGAGCGCTTCACCGGTTTCGGTGTCACCGCTTGCCAGTGAAGTTATTGCGACCAGGGCGAGGGTTTCAGGGTCTGAGTCCTTGCCTTCCAGCTTGTCGAGTACTTCCTGTGCGCCCTGAGGGTTGTGCATTTGCAGTCTGGTCGCTGCCAGTAACTTGCTTGCCAACTCTGAGTCCCCCATTTCGGCTACAGGGGCCAGCAGTTTCTCTGCCTCTTCCACACGGCCCTGTCGGAATCGCACGAGCCCCAGCATCAGTGCGGAGGGCTCATGGCCAGGGGCTTGCGCAAGCACTTCTTCCAGGTATCGTGCTGCGCTGTCCAGGTCGCCCTGTTTCATGGCGTCCTGGGCGGCCATCATATTGCTTTTGATTGTGCCGGGGGCGGACTTGGCCAGTATCTCTTCATAGACAAACGCTTCCGCCTGTTTCCCCTGGGCTCTTAATACCCGAATCAGGGCGGAAATAGTGGCGTATTTACGCTGGGTCATGACATCGTATTGGCCAATATCCTCGAGTGCCCGGATGTAGCCGTCTTCCGCCTTCTGCCACTGTTCTTCGGCGTGGGCTAGCTGGGCTTTCCAGAGCCAGAGATCTGTGCTCTCCTTATCAATTTCTTCTGCTTTGGCAATCAGTTCCTGGGCTTTCTCCTTGTCGCCCCGGGCAAAGGCGATCCTGGAGAGGCCAATCACGGATTCAACCGCTCCCGGGTTAATCGTTCTGGCTTTCTCGAAAGCCTCAGTGGCTTCGTCCAGTTTGCCTGAAGCCAGGTGGATCTTGCCTTCCAGCAGTGCGGCCTGGGTCTCGACGGAACGGTCGGGGGAGGCAACTTTATCCAGTGCGGCCAAAGCCTGCTCATACTCGTTGGTCATGAGGTTCGCTTCGGCGTATATGAGGCTGGCGCGATTCTGGGCCTCGCTACTGATTTCCCCCTCAGGGACTTGCTTCATCACCCAGTCAAGCTGTCTTTCTGCATTAATTGCATCTCCGGCCTTCAGCAGGTTGTCGATGATCAGAAAGTAGGGGTCAATTTTATCGGGCTGCAACTCAATCGCACTGCGCGCCTCCAGCGTACTGGCCTTGAGCTCCCCCTGGCGCTGGAAAAAGCGTGACTGATCCAGGTGGCTGATATATTTGATCTCTTCCGGCGTCATTTCAGGGGTGTCTTCGCCGCAGCCGACGAGAGCAAACGAAATGGCAACCGAAAGAAGGGTGGCACGTACTGCTGAAACTGGTTTCATCGCCCTGTTCCTTTTCCCTTTTGGGTCTTTATTGGATTCCCTGCCTGTTACTCAGGCACTTGATGCTTCTGATGATGTTTTTATGCGGTATTTGTCTGTCAGGTTGTAAAGCGTTGGCCGGGTCACGCCCAGCAGGCGCGAGGCCTGTGCCATATTGAACCCGCAGGACTGAAGGGCCTGCAGAATGGCCGCGCGCTCGGCGTTCTCACGCACTTGCCGCAGGTTGAGCTGGCTTTCGGGGCCTGCCTCGTCGCAGGTGAGCTGCAGGTCGGCGGCGGTCACCCGTTTGCCATCGGCCATGATGGTGGCACGCTTCACTTTGTTGATCATTTCCCGCACGTTGCCGGGCCATGCATAGCTCTTGATGGCCTTGATGGCGTCTTCGGTAAAAACGAGGTTGGGGCGATCCATCTGTTTGCCCAGGGATTTCAGTAACGATTGCCCTATCAGCAGGGCGTCTCCCTCACGATCCCGCAGGGCGGGCACATCCAGGGTGATTTCACTGATGCGGTAGTACAGATCCTCGCGGAACGTGCCCTCGCTGATCAGTTCCTGAACATCCCGGTGGGTGGCGCACACAACGCGAACGTCGACCGATATTGGTTTTACCGATCCGACCCGGTCGATCACGCGCTCCTGCAGGAACCGCAGAAGCTTGGCCTGCAGTGCCATGGGCATGTCACCGATCTCGTCGAGAAACAGGGTGCCCCCGTTGGCGCTTTCGACTTTGCCTTTCTTGCTCTGGGTCGCTCCGGTGAAGGAGCCCTTCTCGAATCCGAACAGCTCGCTCTCAAGCAGGTTCTCGGGGATGGCAGCACAGTTGATGGCGGCAAAAGGTTTTTCCGCACGGTGGCTCAGCTCGTGAAGGGCGCGGGCCAGCAGTTCCTTGCCAGTGCCGGTTTCCCCGGTGATCAGGGTTGTTATATCCGTGGGGGCGACTTTCTCAAGGGTCCGGCAAACGGATAGCATCTGGGGGCTGGCGGCAACAATGCCCTTGATGTTGGTGCCATTGCGGTGGCGCGAAAGTTCGCGGTTGTCTCGCTCCAGTTCCGCCAGCCGGAACGCGCGGTTGACCACAAAGGTAAGGATGTCAGCATCCAGGGGTTTCTGATAGAAGTCGCAGGCGCCCATGCCGATGGCTTTTACGGCGTTTTCTTTGTCTTCGCGCCCGGTGACCACGATGACCTTGGTCATCGGGGCTAGCTGGAGAATCTCCTCCAGCAGCCTGAAGCCTTCAGCGGCGCCGCCCGGATCGGGAGGAAGGCCCAGGTCGAGCGTTACCACCTCGGGCTCTTCCCGCCGCAGACAGGTGAGTGCAGACTCCCTGTCCGACGCCAGGAATACTTCCAGATCCTCGCTGAAACACCAACGCATCTGGCTCTGGAGGCCGGGATCATCTTCTACAATCAAGAGTCGTCTGGTCACAACTACAACAAGTCCTTTTAAAAGATAATTCCACACTACTGATTCTCGACCGAAGATTGACACTTTGCAATGCTGGTTTTCGTTCCTTTTCAATTATGGCAAATAATTGGCGCTTTTCATCGGGTCTTGGGACACGGCAACTGGTTGTTTGGTCTTGAAATCCTCTGTCGGGAGTTTTTCATCAGCAAGCGGGATCCGAACGGAAAAACAGGAGCCAATTCCGGGCTCGCTGGTGACATCAATATTACCTCCGATCTTCCGGACATATTCGCGAGCCTGATACGCCCCAATACCCATTCCCGTCAGGCCCTTGGTACTTTCGAACGGCTTGAATAGCTGACTCGAGATAAATTCCCGGGTCATCCCGGTTCCCGAATCCTGAATGAACAGGACGGCATTGCCTTTTGCGATTTTCAGGGCAATCGTGATGTCGCCATTCGGTGGCGTGGCATCCTGAGCGTTCTGGATGAGGTGGCCGAGAACGCTGCGGAGCTGCTCAGGGTCGGCCTTGATGATGGCCTCTGGCATTTCTCCTTCCAGGTGCGGAGCGGGCGCCTGATGCTGATGGTGCTCGATGAGCTCTGTAATCAGGGTGGAAAGATTTATCAGCTTTAGCTGAGCCTCGTCATCGGTGCCGGGCCGGCGAATATGATCCACCAGGCTCGACATTTTCCGCACGGCATGGTCGGTGGTGTTGATCATGTCATCAATAAAGGCCGGGTTATTCCGATGCTTCGGTGCATTCTTCACCAGAAGCGACAGCTGGGCGATCACGGTTTTTAGATCGTGAACCATAAAGGCCGAGGCTTTGCTGACGGCCTCAAACTGCATGGCTCTGGAAAGGCGGCTTTGCGCATCGGCCTGGGCGAGCAGGTTGCAAGTCTGGCGGGCGACCACCTTGATCAGGTCGAAGTTCTCCCAGTTCAGGACAACCCGGGCATAGGGGTTGCCGACCAACGCCATGCCGTAGAGCTCGTTGCCCAGATACAGCGGAATAACCAGCCAGCCGTCCGGGGTTTTTGTAATGGCGTCCGGGATTTCCAGGAGGTTATAGCTGACCGGATCCAATTGGTATTCGTGTAAGTCGACAATCCATTCACGATGTGAGAAGAAACGCACCAGTTCCGCGTCACTGTCAATCAGGGTGTGCTTGGGGGTGGATAGATTGACGGCCGCTTTCAGAGTGTAGCCTTCCTGCTCGCCTTTGAGCCAGATAGCGCCACCATTGCTTTCCACCAGGCTCGCCAGAATGCGAATAACACGTTCGGGCAGTGGCGGGTCATCACTGAGATCCGCCAGTTCCCGGGTCATTTTCAGCCACTCTTCCCGGTAGTCGTATTTATAGTCGAAAAAATTCTGGCTGATTCGCACCATCAGCTTGGCGCGGATCCGGCGCGACAGCAAAAGCGTTACCAGGAATACCAGCGAGATGGTGAAGAACAGGACCTGCAGGGCCTCGCCCCAGTCACCTCCGAGCACCTGGACGTAGTAACCACCCAAGGCAAGGAACAGCAGATAACCGCCTGCGAATACCAGGGTGCCGGCGTGAAACACCGCAGACCGCGAAAGCTGGAAATCAACAGGCTGTTTGCGCGTGTTGATAACGTTGACCGCGAAAAGCGGGGTAAGCAGGGCGTTGACGAACCCGCGTGCATTCCAGAATGAGTCCGCCACCTGCCCAAACAGCAGGGCATCGGCATACATGAAGAAGTCGAAGGCAAAGATGGTGGCTACGCCGATGCAGATATACTTGATGCTGGAGCGGCCGAAGCTGGGAGAATTTCTCCAGATCTGTTCCACCAGCGAAAGGCCCAGCAGCGATAGCCCAATCTGACCGAGCAGTTTTACCTTGCCGGTAGAGGCGTCGACGCTGCCGAAATACTCAATCACGCCGGTGCTGATCAGCAGAATAAGCAGGATGACAGCGCTGGTGCCGAGGATTCGTTTTAGCTTGCCGCCGAGCTTGTTCTCCCGCAGTCCGTCTTTAAGCAGTGCAAACAGCAGGTAAATCCAGGCAGCGTCCCGAATCAGTTCAATCAGGTATCGGATGTTAAATCCCGGGTGTCCCCAGAGACTCTGGCTGAAGATAGCAAGGGCCCACACGGCTGACACGAATGCCGCGACAGCCAGGGCGCGGTCTACGCCCCGGCGCAAGTAGCGTGCGGCTACCAATATTCCCAATAGGCCGAACGTAATCGCCGCCAGCGAGTAGCTGAGTACGTCCATGTTGTTGAACATGCTTCATTGCCCCGAGAAGATGAAGTGTCTCTGGGAAGAATAGCTTTGTTTGAAAGTCAGGTTAACTCCTTCACTAAAAAAGCCAGCGGTTTTCAGGCGCTGGCTTTTTGAGGTCATACCGCTGGGTTTAGCCGCGGCGTCTGCGCGAGATTCCAAGACCTGCTAATCCGAGACCGAGAAGCGCAAGAGTGCCAGGTTCGGGAACTCTGTTTACTGAGACGTTATCCAGAAAGTTGCCGAGTGTCTCGGTTTCTGGATCAACTGAGGTGAACAGCAGCCTGGTGGTTGCCTCTGAAGCTGTGAATAACGCTGAATACACCGTCCAGCTTGTTGTATTGGTGTTAGCTACTGTGTCCGTCAGACTGCCTGCACCGACGCTGAAGGATTCCTGGCCGGATCTTGCACGATAGGCAAATGTCAGCTCATAGCTGTCACCGATGGTGGTAATGATGTCCTGAAAAAGAGTGAACGCGTTGCCTGTTTCGGGGTGAGCATTGAGCTCCGCAAACTGGTTTCCGTCAGCCGCGTCTACACCGTTAAACCCTGAATTCCAGATTTCGATGTTGTTCGTTTCACTTGACCAACCGTCGATGTCGGCAGGGCTGAAAAAGCCCCAACCTCCTCCAGCCTCACCCAAAACTAATTCTTGCTCAAAACTTCCATTGGTCAGCAGGTTGGCTGAGGCAATAGGTGAAAATAAAAGCGTGGCCAGACCAACTGCGGTCCCGATCCTTTTTAATTTGGACATGATCTTTCCCTTCCTATGTGATGTAGTAAACACGGGAGGAAGAGTAAGCAGAGATCGTTCCACCTTTCCTAACTTACTGTTTATAAAAAATATCTTAGCATTCAGGTAAGAGATCGCCAGGTGATGTGTTAAAAATATGGACACAATCTTTGCGCCCTGTATTGAAAACTAAACACAAACGATCAAACCGGCCGTTTGTTATCCCGATAGAACCGGAAGATCTCCTTCAATGGCCGTTTGGGGGTGAACTCGAATTCTTTGGCGAACGCCCGCCCGTCAATCACCACCGGATACTTGAAAAACGCCATCAGATAGGAGGGAAAGCTTTTCAGCTTGAGCGTACTGAGGATGAATCTCGGTACCGCTGGTGGTATCGACAGAATCGGAAAGCGCTTGCAGCCACAAAGCTTGAGCGCATGCTGGTAAGCCACCCAATCCTGCGGCGCCACGTTGTAAACGCCACGGGTCGGTTTCTTGTAGGCCAGAACGATGGCATCAGCCATGTCATCGATATGGATGAACTGCATCATCGGGGAAAAACCTGCCAGTACCGGCGCCCGTTCACTCGCCAGCAGGGTACTGATGGTGTTGCGCACGCCCGGGCCCACGATGTTGCAGGGCCGCAGGATGGTGATGTTCAGTTCCGGATACCGCCACAGGTAGATGTTGGCGAGGTTTTCCAGCTCCACGGAATCAATCAGGTCGGCACTGAGCCCCGCGCTCTTGAGCGGCGCGGATTCGTCGATGAGTGCGGGGTTGTAGGCCACCGCCCCATAGACATGAAAGGTGGAGAGCACCACCACCCGTTTGATGCCGTATTTGTGGCTGAGATCCAGCAACTTCTGGGTGCCCAGTACGTTGGCATTGTAGCGACGCATGCGGGTGAGCTGGCTGGACATGATCCGGCCCATGTGAATCACACCGTCAAACTGGTAGCGCCGGAACAGGTCCTCGAACACCCGCTTGTTGAAGTCGATGCAGTAGCTGGGGATGTCGTCGCCCAGATACACCTGTTCCCGGAAGTCGACGGCCACCAGGTCGCAGGTATCCCGGAGCTGTTCGATGACCTGCTGGGCGAGGGCGCCGGCGGCACCGGTAATCAGGATGTGCGGTCTGCGTTGTTCGGTCATCAGAAAAGCCTTTTCCGTTCGCTCAGTCCCTTGTCGATCAGCCGGCTGATTTCCGCCTTGACGGTCTCCACCCGCTCGGTGACCTGCTCTTCGGGGATTTCCAGGTCATCAAAATACATCGGGGCTCCGAAGTTCAGGTGTACTTTGGCCGGAAGTACCACGGGCATGGCGACCGGGGCGTAGGGGATACCCAGGGCTTTTGCCAGGGGCTTGATGTTGGCGATGGCCGGGATGGTTTCCTCGCAGCCTACCACGCCCACCGGCACGATCGGTGCCTTGTACTTCATCGCCAGGTGCATGAAGCCGTTGCCGAAGCGTTTGAGCTGGTAGCGATCCTGGTAGAGCTTGCCGGAACCGCGTATGCCTTCAGGGAAGACGATGACGGCTTCGCCATTCGCCAGCATTTTCGCGCAGTTGATCGGGTCGCCAAGTACGGCGCCGACTTCATTGAGCAGGTTGCCCAGCCAGGGCACGGTGGGAAAGAAGCGCTCAATCATTGCCCTTGGAATGCGGGCATCTTTTTCCCGGGAGGCCAGGGCGTAGCCGATCAGCAGGCCGTCAATCGGCAACTGCCCGCTGTGATTGGCGATAATCAGCACCGGCCCCTCAGCGGGGATATTTTCGACGCCGTGCGCCTGCACCCGGAAGTACTTCTCGTAGATCTGTTTGGTGATCGAGAGCCCGTATTTGATGGCCTCGTTGTTGTAGCCCCAGGGGTCGTAACCCAGAGTGCCGATGGGCTTGCGGATGCGGTTGATGTGTTGGTCCAGCTCCGCGGAAACCAGTCTGGATTTCAGAAACGATGCCAGGCTCATGCTTTTCTTCCGATAAAAACGCCCAATGTGTGGCTTTGTCCGCTATTAAGCACCCGGTAATCGCCGGCGGCATTGGCGGTTTCGACGCACAGCATCGATTGCCAGGCGGTATCCGGAAAATCCGACAGCTTTGCGGCCTTGGCCGGTCCAGGATTCCAGACCACCGTTGAATCGCTGCCCACTGCGGAGAGCTTGCGGCTGGCGCGGGGTGTTACGATGATTAGCGGTTCGCCGCTTTCATAGATCCGGTCGGTTTCGCCCCGGAAATACACAGGGCCCTCCTGGTTGTGGTATTCCCAGTTATCCAGGGTGTCGATGTACTGGCTATTGCCAAGCCCCAGCACCCGGGTTCGGGTGATGTCGCTGGTGGGTAAGTAGGTGTGCAGTGCCTGGCTGAAAGCCAGGGGATCATTGCCGAGATTGGTGGTGGTCAATGCCAGTTGGCACCCCCGGATGGAGAAGCTGAAGGTGAGCAGGGCGAGCGCGTGGCCTGTCCAGACGTCGCTGAAATCCTCATTGGCATCCAACGACAGGCTGATTTCCACTTCATGGGCATTTTCGCGCACGTCCTCCAGTTTCCAGAGGGCGGTGCGGGCAAAGCCGTGGGCGCTCTCGGTGTGAATCCGTTTGCGAACTTCGGGCGCGTTTCGCGCCGGGTCGCCAAACCAGGGCCAGCAAACCGGGATGCCGCCCCGGATTGCGCGGCCTGGTTCGTACCGGGCATCGGGGCTCACCCATAGCCAGTCGGCTTCGTCCTGGGGCTTGAAGCTCACCAGGTGGGCCCCCTGGAGAAACAGGGTGGCCTGGAACAGGGGGTGGTGCACCTCAAGGGCTTCAAGTTGGCCGATGGTTTTCCAGCGTGTGAAGGACCATTGGCCCGGAGAGAGTGATATTGGTGGCCTGTTACTGCTTTCTGACATGGTGAGTGACTTATCAATCCCTGTTAAGTGTATTTGCCTACACAGAGAGTAAATTAAAACTGCCGCTCCGGCGACAATTGCGCCTAAAATACGCTCAAATTCTGTACGAGGCTCGCCGATGGAAACGCCGGTTGTCACTCCCATTCATGACCCCCTGATCACGCCCGCCAGTATGGCGCAGGATGCCGTGGCTGGCAGTGATATCCGGCCTGTGGATCTCGCTCACGACCGCACTGAGGCTGTCACCGGGGCCTGGCTGGATAAGCTGGCCGAGGGCTTGAGCGAGCAGGGCTGGATGACGCTGGATGTGCGTGACCGGCTCGGTCTTGATCTGCTGGCGGCACTGCAGCAGGAAGTTGCCATTCTGGATCGCACCGCTGCCATGAAGAAGGCCGGCATTGGGCGTGGCAATGATCTGGTACGTGACCGATCTGTGCGCCGTGACAAGATCGCCTGGCTGCAAGGCGTTACCGTGCCTCAGGCGGCGCTGTTTGAATTCTTTGACACAATTCGCCAGGGCTTGAACCAGAGACTGTTTCTGGGCCTGAAACGGTTCGAGACCCATTACGCCACCTATCACCCCGGTGACTTCTACAAGAAGCACCTGGACAGTTTTCAGGGCAGGGCGTCGCGGGTGGTCAGCCTGGTGCTTTACCTGAACGAGGACTGGCAGGCAGCGGACGGTGGCATGCTTCAGGTATTCAATCGGGACAGTGAACATGAGGTGTGCGGTACGGTCTTGCCAGAGGCCGGGCGCATGGCGCTGTTCATGAGCGAAGAGATACCCCATGAAGTACTGCCGGCTAATCGTACCCGTTACAGCCTGGCCTGCTGGTTCCGCCAGGATGAGGTGCCACTTCCGCTGTAAAGATGCCCCTGCGATAAGGGCTGATTGGGGTTGCTCTGGATTTCTCGTTGTAGTCGGCAAACCCTTTTGCTAAGATGCGCGCCGCTTTCAGGGAATTGTCCTGAAACGCCGTTATGGTGGCTCCATTGGTGCCTCCGCAACATGAAACCGTGAACCCGGTCAGGCCCGGAAGGGAGCAGCCGAAGCGGTGGAATTGTGTGCCGGGGTGTCGCTGATGGAGTCACCCCCAGTTTTCCCTTCTCTTTCGCTTCTATCTTTTTTCTATCTCCCTGATTTCCCCCGATACCCGTTCACTTTTCTGCGTATTTCGGGGACCACGTCTGCTTCTTCTGAATCTTTGTCCGTGCTAAGGTTAGAGCCGTTTTTAACTGCAGTTGGCGGAACATGAGCTACCAGGTACTTGCCCGTAAATGGCGCCCACGGACCTTTCAGGACATGGTGGGCCAGGAACACGTGCTCCAGGCGTTGATTCACGCCCTGGAAAGCCAGCGTTTGCACCACGCCTATCTGTTCACCGGTACCCGTGGGGTGGGCAAAACGACCATCGGCCGGCTTCTGGCGCGCTGCCTGAACTGCGAAACCGGTATTACCCCGAATCCCTGCGGCGAATGCTCCAGTTGCCGGGAGATTCAGGAGGGGCGCTTTGTTGATCTGATCGAGATCGATGCCGCCTCCCGCACCGGCGTGGATGACATGCGGGAACTGACCGACAACGTCCAGTACGCGCCCAGCCGCGGCCGCTACAAGGTGTACCTCATTGACGAGGTGCACATGCTGACCAACCAGTCCTTCAATGCCTTCCTGAAAACCCTTGAGGAGCCGCCGGAACACGTCAAGTTTCTGCTCGCGACGACCGACCCCCAGAAATTGCCGGTGACGGTGCTTTCCCGGTGCCTTCAGTTCAACCTCAAGCGGATGACCCCGGAACACATTGCCGGCCACCTGAGGCATGTGTTGGGCGCGGAGGAGATCCCCTTTGAGGAACCCGCACTCTGGCTTCTGGCCCGCGCCGCCGACGGCAGCATGCGGGATGCCCTGAGCCTGACCGACCAGGCCATCGCCTTTGGTGACCAGAAACTGGCCGCCAGTGATGTCAGCAACATGCTGGGCACCATTGACCAGCGGGACATCGAGCGCATTGTGAATGCCCTGGTTGAAGGCGATGGCCCGGCCCTGCTGGCGGAAATCAGCCGGATCTCGGACTTTGCCCCGGATTACAGCGTGATTCTGGCGGATCTGCTGTCGCTGTTTCACCGGGTTACCATGGAGCAGGTGGTGCCGGGGAGTGCTGATAACAGCCTTGGCGATGCCGGGCAGGTCCAGGCGCTGGCGCGAAAACTCAGCGCCGAAGATGCCCAGCTGTTCTATCAGTCGGCGTTGATAGGCCGCAAAGATCTCGCCATTACGCCGGATGCCCGTATGGGGTTCGAAATGACCCTGCTCCGGATGCTGGCGTTCCGCCCCGGTACTGACCGCCGTGAGCCGCCTGCTGTCAGCTCCGGCGGCCAGAGTGCGGTCTCAGAGCCACGGGATGAACCTGACCCGGCGGCCGAGGAATACGACGAGCCGTATCCGACACGATCGGAAGCCGTCTCAGAGCAAGAGCCTGAACCTCAGCTGGAACCAGAGCCTCAGCAGGAGCCTGAGTCTCAACCTGAGTCGGCATCGGAGCCTGAATCTCCGATCCCCGCGGAACCAGAGGGTGAGTTCGTGTGGCACCGCGATTTCCGAAGCCTCGGCATTGTTGGTATGCCCGGCAATCTGGCCAGCCACGGAGCGATGAGTCGGGAAGGCGACACAATCACCCTGGTGATCGACCAGGGCCATGCCAGGCTGCTGAACACCCGCCACGAGGAAAAAATCCTCGCTGCCTTGAGAAACCACTTCGGCGACTCCACTCAGTTACGTATAGAGCAGGGCGAGCCTGGCCCGAATACCCCGGCGGCCTATGAGGAACGCCAGAGGCAGGCGCGTCAGGAGGCAGCGGAGGCGTCCATTCGGAAGGATCCCGTCGTACAGTCTATTGTTGAACGATTTGAAGCGCGGGTAGTCGAAGAGAGTATCCGGCCGGTTGA
This sequence comes from Marinobacter subterrani, assembly GCF_001045555.1. Taxonomy (NCBI): domain Bacteria; kingdom Pseudomonadati; phylum Pseudomonadota; class Gammaproteobacteria; order Pseudomonadales; family Marinobacteraceae; genus Marinobacter; species Marinobacter subterrani. The sequence continues at coordinate 811,530 of NZ_LFBU01000001.1, read as the reverse complement.
GACAAGCAGGAGATAACGCATGATGAACAATATGGGCGACATGATGAAAAAAGCCCAGAAAATGCAGGAAGATATGCAGAAAGCACAAGAGGAACTGGCAAAGGCGGAGGTGACTGGTGAAGCCGGTGCCGGGCTGGTAAAAGTGACCATGAATGGCCGTCACGATGTGCGCAAGGTGGATATTGATTCTTCGCTGATGGCGGAGGAAAAGGACATCCTGGAGGATCTTCTGGCGGCGGCCGTAAACGATGCGGTCCGTAGGGTTGAGGAGAACCAGAAGGAAAAGATGTCCGGTATGATGTCTGGCATGGGCCTGCCTGCCGGTTTCAAGATGCCGTTCTGAATTCCATCCTGCTGCAGTCTGAGGACATTTCATGGCGTTCAGCCCCCTGGTTGATGAGCTTGTTGAATCCCTTCGTTGCCTGCCCGGCGTTGGGCAGAAGACAGCCCAGCGCATGGCGTTTCACCTGCTGGAACGGGGTCGCTCCGGCGGTACCCGTCTCTCGGACGCCCTGAGCCGGGCCATGAATGGTGTCCGGCGCTGCGAAAGTTGCCAGAATTTCGCCGATACCGAAATCTGCGGCATTTGCGACAATCCCCTGCGTCGCACGGGAACGCTGTGCGTGGTGGAAAGCCCGTCGGATCTGCTGGCCATTGAGCAGGCCGGTGATTACCGGGGCAGCTATTTTGTGTTGATGGGTCACCTGTCGCCCATTGATGGCGTCGGCCCCGAAGAAATTGGTATCGAACGGCTGCTGAGGCGGGTTCGGGAGGAAGGCGTTACCGAGCTGATTCTTGCCACCAATCCCACCGTTGAAGGTGAAGCCACAGCCCACTACATTGCCGACCGGCTTGATGGCCGCGGAATTCTGATCACCCGACTGGCCCACGGCATTCCGGTGGGTGGTGAACTGGGCTATGTCGACGGCTTTACGCTGACCCACGCGTTCCGGGGCCGAAAACCTCTCTCCGAATAAATCTGACCAGGCACTTCTATGGATATTTCCGCCCAGGCCGCTGCGGCTATTGATGTTCCCCCGGCACCGGCCAGCATCCACTGGATCCGCGAGCCGGAAATGCTCGACCAATGGCTGGATCGGGCGCCGGGCAAGCCCCTGGCACTGGATACGGAATTCGAACGGGTCAACACCTTTTACCCGATCCCCGGGCTGGTCCAGCTCGGCCTGGATGGCCAGTTCTGTCTGGTGGACCCGGCAGTCGCCGAACAATCCCGCCGCTTCCGGGAGATTCTGACCGACCCGGAAACGCCCAAGCTCTTGTATGCCATGAGCGAGGATCTGGAGCTGTTCCGGCAGTGGCTCAACCTTGAGCCTGCAGGGGTGATTGATTTGCAGATTGGTGCTGCCATGGCCGGCGCCGGATTCTCCCTGGGCTACGCCAGGCTGGTGGAGACGCTGTTTGGTGAAACCCTGGACAAATCCGCCACCCGGTCTGACTGGCTGGCCCGGCCCCTGAGCGATGCTCAGCAGCGCTACGCCGTTGACGATATCCGTTTTCTCGAACCCATGCATAAGTGGGTGACTGCTTTGTTGCGGGAGCGGGGCCTGGAGGTTGCTCTGGCCGAGGAGTCAACCCGATTCGCCAACGAGCTGGCTGGGCAGGAAGATCCGGAGAATCATTACCTGAAGCTTCGGGGCGGTTGGACACTTACGCCACAGCAGCAGGGCGTGCTCCGGGAACTGGTGCGCTGGCGGGAGCTGGAATGCCAGAAGCAGGACCGACCCCGAAACCGGGTGCTGTCGGACGCATTGCTGATCGCCATCGCCGAGGCCATGCCGGATACCCCGAAGGCGCTTTCCAACATTCAGGGTGTGCCGTCCGGGGCGGTTCGACGCTACGGCGACATCGTGCTTGACCTTGTGAGCAAAGGCGCGACCGCGGATAATTCCGGTATCGAGCGCATTGCTCCGCCCTTGTCGAGAGACCAGCAGGGGTTCTTCAAGCAGCTAAAGCGATTGTTCAGGAAAGCGGCGGAAGATGCTGATATTCCAATAGAATTACTAGCGCCAAGAAAGCGGCTTGAGAAGCTGGTGCAGAATCGTGACCTGGCACAACATGAATTTTTTCAGGGCTGGCGGGCAAGAATCCTGGCGCCGGTTCGCCCTGATATCGAGGAATTACTGACGTCATGAAAAAGCGGGAATTTGTTTCTGTATTCCGTAGCAGCAAAAAGCGCGACACCTACATTTTTGTCCGACGTGGCCAGGAGTGGGAGGAGCTGCCGGAGAGCCTGCGCGGTATTTTCGGGCAGCCCGTGCATTCGATGGATCTGGTGCTGACACCGGATCGAAAACTGGCCCGGACAACCGGCAAACAGGTGCTTGAGGCCATCGGGGACAAAGACTTCTTCCTCCAGATGCCCGAAGAGCAGGATGGCTATGTGGTGGACTTCCGGAGAAAACCGGAGCAGCGCAATCCATGATTGCCCAGGTGCCGTTCTGGCAACGCAAACGTCTGGATGAGATGACACCCGGGGAATGGGAATCCCTGTGTGACGGCTGCGGCAAATGCTGCCTGAACAAGCTGGAAGATGAAGACACCGGCGAGGTGTATCACACCGATCTGGTGTGCCGGTACATGGATGAGCAAACCTGCCGTTGTACCGTCTATGAAGAGCGGTTGGATAAAGTCCCGGAATGCACGGTGCTGACACCGGGTACCGTCACGGACTACCATTGGCTTCCTTACACCTGCGCCTACCGAACCCTGGCGGAAAGCCGGCCGCTGGCTGACTGGCACCCGCTTCGCAGTGGGGACCCGGAGTCGGTGCACGAAGCGGGCGTTTCCATCCGTCACCGGGCTATCTCTGAGGCCCGGGTGCCGGAAGAGGACTGGGAAGAACACATCATTCACTGGATTCTGTAATGATTGATACCGATGCACAACTGGCCTACAGCATTTTCTGGGCCGCTTACGCGATAGCCTTTGTCGTGTTCTTTTACATGATGAAGCGCCTCACTCGCTTCCTGCCACTGTACGGCCTGAGAACCCTGCTTCTTGCTGCGCTGGTCGCACTCTTGCTGACTCCCGTCGAGTCGCAGATTTTCGAGAACTGGTGGATACCGGCCTGGCTGTTCGCCGGCTATGAGATGATTCTGGGAAATGCCGACGCGGCCGGGCGGGCGTTATTCAATCTGGGGCTTGCCGGCCTGGTCATGCTCCTGGTCTGGTTGCTTGATCTGGTTCGTTATCGCCTGGTTAGTCGTTAACGCTGATGAATAACAAGAATGGAAGACCGCTGTGAGAGTCGTTATGCCACGGTTGATGGGCCTGCTTGCACTGATTTTTGCCGTTAGTCTGTCAACGCTGGCGGCGGCACAGGAAACTGGCGATGTTCAGTTGCCTGCGAAGCCGGATGTGCGGATTATTGTCGACATCTCCGGTTCCATGAAGGACAGCGATCCCGGGAACCTTCGCCAACCGGCCGTGCGCCTGCTGGCCCGGCTCCTGCCCGAGGGTGCCACAGCGGGTGTCTGGACCTTCGGGCAGTATGTGAACATGCTGGTTCCGCACCGCGAGGTGACCGGTCAGTGGCGCGAAACCGCCATAGAGCGCTCGGAGCAGATCAATTCCGTGGCCCTGAGAACCAACCTGGGCAAAGCCATTGAAGTGGCCAGCGATGGCTACTACACCGACGGTGATCTGAGCCGGACGCACTTCATTCTGCTGACCGATGGCAAGGTCGACATTTCCAAAGATCCGGCTGCCAATGCCGCCGAGGAGCAGCGCATTCTGGAAAAGGTTGTGCCGGCGCTGGTTGCCAACGGCGCCACCTTCCACCCGATTGCGCTGTCTGAGGCCGGTGATACCGAGTTTCTTAGAGCGCTGGCCAAAATGTCTGGCGGCCGCTACCAGGTTGCGGAAACCGCAGATGAACTGAACCTCGCATTCCTGGAGGCCCTGAACACGGCCGCCCCCCAGGAGCAGATTCCCATTGAGGGCAATGGCTTTACCGTTGACGACGGCGTTCGGGAATTCACCGCCCTGATTTTCTGGGGCGAAGCCGAAACCTCCGCCACGCGGGAACTGGAGCTGATCCGACCGGACGAAAAGGTGGTTAACCTGGCGGATTCGCCGGATAACGTCCGCTGGGTTCGTGAAGCCGGGTACGACCTGATTACGGTGAATGAGCCGGTGGCAGGCCAGTGGCGTATCAACGGCGAACTGGGTGAGGGCAGCCGGGTGACGGTTGTCAGCGACCTGCGAATGGTAGTCAACCCGTTGTCCACCAGCTTCTCTGCGCAAGAGCCGCTGGCTATCGAGATCGCGTTTTTCGAACAGCAGGACAAGATCACCAATCCGGACTTCCTCGGAGTTCTGGAGGTCAGTCTGACCATCACCTCCGAGGATGGTCGCAGCGGAACCAAGGTTCTGTCAGAAGGGCAGCCGCCGGAAGACGGCATCTACCGTGATACGGTCAATCGCCTGCCGGCCCCGGGCCTGTACGAGATTGCGGTCATCGCGGACGGCCAGACCTTCAGCCGCAAGTTCAGCGCGTCGGTGGGATATACCGTTCCGGAAGGCGCCGCCCCGGATGGCTCGGTTGCCGGTTTGCCGCAAGAGCCGCAGCCGAAGGCCGAAGTGCCAGTACCCCCTGTTGAACAGGCCCAGCCAACAATTGTTCCGCCCATCGATGTCAGTCAGGTGGAGGAGCCATTAGCTCAGGGTAAAGAGCCCTCAGCGCCACCTGAAAAGACCTCTGCAACGCCCGCAGATACTGCGGCACCGAATGCCCAGGATCCGGAGGAAGACACCAGCGCCTTGCCGGTTCCCCTCTGGGTGCTTGCGGCGGGTGCCGGTGGCATTGCCCTGTTAGCCGGCGTGGTCTGGGCCGTCATCCGCCAACGTCGCAAGCACCAGGAAGCCCAGGCCGCCGCTGCGGCTGATCGGGAAACGATCGACGATCTGGAAGAGGATGCCGATCCGGAGCCAGAAGCCGAGCCGGAACCTGAGCCAGAACCGGAACCGGAACCAGAACCAGAACCAGAACCAGAACCGGAGGAAATACCGGAGGTCACCGAAGAGGCTCCGGCCGACGATATGTCGGAACTCGAGGCGGTCATCGATGAACACGAAGCGGACGAGGAAATCCCGGAGCTGGAAGATGTTGCCGATCCCTCCGATGCCGACGCTCCGGAGGAAGAAGACGACGAAGAATTCGGACTGGAGGATTTTGACCTGTCCGAGTTCGACGATCTGCCCGATTTCGATGAGGATGAATCCGGTTTGCCGGATAACGATCCGAAAAAACAAGCCGACGAAAAAGATCCGAAAAAGTAACCGACAGGAACCAGACCCATGAAGTTTACCGGTACCGAGAAATACGTTGCCACCGATGACCTGCAAATGGCCGTCAACGCCGCGATCACGCTCCAGCGTCCGCTGTTGATCAAGGGCGAGCCGGGCACCGGGAAAACCCTGCTGGCGGAGGAAATGGCCGCAGGCCTGGGTATGAGGCTGATTCCGTGGCATATCAAGTCCACGACCAAAGCCCAGCAGGGACTCTATGAGTACGACGCGGTTTCGCGCCTGCGCGACTCCCAACTGGGCGACGAGAAGGTCAAGGACATCAGCAACTACATCGTCAAGGGCAAGCTCTGGGAGGCCTTTGAGTCTGAAGAACAGGTGGTGCTGCTGATCGATGAAATCGACAAGGCGGACATTGAGTTCCCGAACGACCTCCTGCTCGAGCTCGACCGGATGGAGTTTTTTGTCTACGAGACCCAGCAATCGGTCCGGGCCAGACACCGCCCGATCATCGTGATCACCAGCAACAATGAGAAGGAACTGCCCGATGCGTTCCTGCGCCGGTGTTTCTTCCACTACATCAGTTTCCCGGACCATGACACCATGCAGAGTATCGTGGATGTTCACTTCCCGGGACTGCAACAGGCAATCGTTCGTGATGCCCTGGAAGTGTTCTTCGATGTGCGCAAGGTACCGGGGCTCAAGAAGAAGCCTTCTACCTCGGAGCTGATTGACTGGCTGAAGCTGCTCATGGCTGATGAGCTGTCCGCCAAAATGTTGCAGGAGAAGGATACCAGCTCGGCGCTGCCGCCACTGTACGGTGCCCTGGTGAAGAACGAGCAGGACGTGCATCTGTTGCAGAAGCTCGCATTCATGGCGCGCCGCCGCAGCTGATTCTCAGCAAGAACATTGGCAAGAGTCACGTTTTATGTTGATTGATTTTTTTCTCGAAGTCCGGCGAGCGAAGGTACCGGCCAGCCTGCGGGAATTTCTGGATCTGCTGGAAGCCCTGCAGCACCGGCTGGCCTTTGCCGACATGGAAGAGTTCTACTACCTGGCCCGTCTGTGCCTGGTCAAGGATGAGCGCCACTTCGACAAGTTCGACCGGGCCTTCCAGGCGTATTTCGAGGGCATCCAGAACCTGGACGACCTTCTGGAAGCGCTGATTCCGGATGACTGGCTGCGGGCCGAGTTCGAAAAGCACCTGTCCGAGGAGGAGAAGGCCAGGATTGACTCTCTCGGTGGTCTCGAGGAGCTGATCGAAACCTTCAAGAAGCGCATGGAGGAGCAGCAGGAGCGCCATGCCGGCGGTAACAAATGGATCGGCACCGGCGGTACTTCGCCCTTCGGCGCCAATGGCTACAACCCCGAAGGCTTCCGGATCGGCCAGAAGAACGGCCGCCATGGCCGGGCGGTGAAGGTCTGGGAAAAGCGGGAATACAAGGATCTGGATGACAGCATCACCCTGGGTATCCGGAACATCAAGGTAGCGCTACGGCGGCTCAGAAAGTTCGCGCGCCAGGGCGCGGCCGACCAGCTGGATATGGACGATACCATCCGGTCAACGGCCCGGAATGCCGGCTATCTGGACCTGAAAATGGTGCCGGAGCGGCACAACGCGGTTAAGGTGCTGATCTTCTTCGATGTCGGTGGCTCCATGGACCCGCATATCCGTGTCTGTGAGGAATTGTTCTCGGCCGCGCGTCTCGAGTTCAAGCACATGGAATATTTCTACTTCCACAACTTTCTCTACGAGAGTGTGTGGAAGAACAACATCCGCCGGATGAACGAGACCATGAGCACCTGGGATATCCTTCACAAATACACCCCCGACTACAAGGTGATCTTTGTGGGCGATGCCACCATGGCGCCCTATGAGATTTCCCACCCCGGCGGCTCGATAGAGCACTGGAATGAGGAAGCCGGCGCCGCCTGGTTCCAGCGTATTTCCGATCACTTCCGCAAGGTGGTCTGGCTCAATCCGTTGCCGGAAAGCTACTGGGGTAACGGTGGCTCCCTGGCCATGACCCGCCAACTGGTGAATGATCACATGTACCCGCTCACCGTCGAAGGCCTCGAATCGGCCATGAGGCAACTCAGCAAGTAAACTTGGGGTCAGATGAAATTGGGGTCAGATGAAATTTTCATCTGACCCCAATTTCATCTGACCCCGAATAAAAAAAGCCGATGCGGTTGAGGGCATCGGCAAAGCTCGGCATATCAAACGGGGGTTGCCTGTTCGGCGCTCCCGTCGCCTCCCCATCAGCAATTACAGGGCCACTTGAGTTAACGGTATTTAAATCAAGTGGTTGCGGGTTCCCGCATTTCTGTGCCATGGCCAAGCTGCTGTAGTTATCCCTGTCTCTGTCAAATAACTCGACACTCATCGTTCGCTCTCTGTTTTCCATTTGGTGATCTGGATACCGTTCTTGGCGGTTACCAAGTGTTACGCTTTCTTCCGTTCTGTTACACAAGTTTGCGCGGGTTACTCAGGCAGGAGGCTTATGTTCGGCATACAACTTCTACAAAAGCGCCGGATTCATGAACTCGGCTTATTGACCGGCTGGCTGTTTTCTTTTCTGCTGCTCTCAGCGCCGGTACTGGCGGCCTCCGCCCTTGATGAGAGAATCCAGGCCCTGGGCGCTGAGGTGGACAGGCACTCCGACACGGTTTTTGCCCTGGAACAGAAGCTGTTGCATCCCGCCAATACGCGACTGGCAGTTTTTCTGACACTTCAGAGCCGGGAGGCGCTTGATCTTGATTCGGTGGAGCTTTTCCTGAACGGCCAGCCCGTCGCCTCACACCTGTACAGCGAAAGAGAACGGGCGTCCCTCGAACGTGGCGGTATTCAGCAACTGTTTATCGGCAATCTCCGGAACGGCGAGCATGAGCTGAAGACGGTTATTACGGCCCGCTCCGCCAATGAGGACTTCGTCCGGCGTGAGTCGGTATACCGGTTCAGCAAGCGCCCGGGCGCCCTGCGGCTTCAGATGAGTCTGGAAGCGCGTGCGCCAGACTATGAACCCCGGGTTTCGATTGTTGAGTGGAAGTAGGTTGCCATGACCTTCCGTACCCTGCTCATAAGCCTTGCGCTTTTTGTGACCAGCCCGTTGATGGTTTCTGCCTCATCGGATTTGCCGGCTGATATCCGGGCAGGCCTGGAACAGTTCAGGCAGGCGAGCGGCCTGGGTATCGATCTGGGCGACAGGCACCAGCGGGAGCTTTATCAGCAGGCGGAAGAGGCCCGGTTGAACGGCCAGACGGACGAGGCCGGGCGCGTCCTTGCTGAAATGAAAGCGGGGTACTGGGCCGCGGTTGGCTATCTCAATCTGTCGACCGATTATGCCCGGGAAGATCTGAATCCCGCCCGCGCGCTCGTTGCCCTGAGGGTCGCAATGGCGATGCTGGAGGCGGAGGAAAAGTCGGCACGCCGGGAAGACCTTCGCAACCGCCTGCTCATAAGAGCCGGCTACCTTGCCTATCAGCATGAGGAGTACGAGAAGGCGATCGGCTTTCTGGAAAAGGTGGCGCTGGACAGCTTCAATACGCCAAGAGCGCTCTACCTTCATGGCCTGGCGCTCTCGCAAAGGAACAACCACCGGGCTGCCATGCAGAGCTGGCACCGGGCGCGGAAATACCCCCTGGCGTACCCGGGCGTTGCCGACGCATGGATTGCCATGGGCCGGGGATACGATCTCTCTGGCTATCTCGGCCAGGCCGGGGAGGCGTATCTGGCGGCCAACGCCGCCTTTGAAAGTGAGCGGGTGACGCTGCGCAAACTGGCGGACAAAATCCGGAGTGAAGGGGCGTACAAAAGCCTGGTGGAAGACGCCGGCGAAACCGGCGTCGACTGGTTCCTGGCCGACAGCCGGAAACTGGCCCAGCCACGCACGGCCTACCTGCTCCGCTTCATGGAACAGCCGGAAGCCCAGCAGGCCGCAGGGCGGGTCGCCACCCTGGAAGCGATGGAGACTCAGCTTGCCGGTTTCCAGCGGGATCTGCAGGTCTTTGCGAGTGTGTTGGCGGAGCAGATTGCCCTGGTTGGGGGGCGGGCTGCCGGTACCGGCACAACAGCGCTCGCCAAGCAGGGGGCCGACCTGAGGGCGCGGCTCGACCAGTTGTTGGCCCAAACGCTGGATGCTGGCCAGGAAAGCCGTCTGGCCAAGCTGTCGAAAACCCTGGCGGATACCCGGGAAAAACTGCACTCCCTCGATCAAAGGGTATCCGAGCGACCGGGAGTTCTGAGGGCACTGCGTGACCAGGCGCTGGCGCTGAAGCGCAGGAACGAGGCATTGATGTCCTCGGTGCAAGGCCTGCGGCGCGACGCCGAGACGGCGCTGGACACCATGACACTCGAGTACGTTGCCAGCCAGGATCAACGGATGGCGTTCGCGCTCGATAAAACCGCACAACAGATCGCCCACCTGTACGAGTATCTTGCCCTGCAGAATCTTGCCGAAGCCGAGCTGTCCGGGGAAAAAACCGGGGAGGGGCGGCCATGATGCGTTTGGTTCCGGGGTTCCTGGCAGCGCTCTGGTTCATTTCGCCGGTGATGGCCCAGGAATCCTTCCGGGTCGAGCTCGGGCGCGATGGCGAAACCATTGGCGATATGCGCCCCGTGTTCCTCAAATTCGAATCCCGCCCCTTGCCGGCCATTTCGCCATCGGAAGTCGCGCGGCGCTATCAGAGCCTGTTCCGGAACTCCGATGAACCTGAGGTGCGGATCGATGCCCTGAACCGTTTGAGCAACATTCGGGACCGGTCCGGGGAAGACATCGGGTTCTCACCCTCGGAGGAAGTGCAGGTCTACCGCGAGGCAATCAGCAGCTACGAATCGATTCTCGAGCGGGGCAGCTTCAGCGGGAGTCTTGACGAGCTGCTGTATCAGATGGCGAAAGCCCATGCCCTGACCGGCAACCATGAGGAATCCATCCAGCGCCTGAAACAGCTGGTTGGGCTCTACCCTGACTCGCCGCTGGTGCCAGAGGCCAGGTTCCGGATTGCCGAATCGGCCTTCGCGTCCGGTCGCTACGCGGAGGCAGAAGCCGGCTATCGCCAACTGATTGAATCCGGCAATAGCGCGGAATTCAGCACCAAGGCGCGTTACATGCTGGGCTGGAGTCAGTTCAAGCAGGGTGCCGGCGCCTGGAATCGCGCGGCCAATACCTTTGTGACGGTTCTGGACGAGTTTCTGCCGGACACCCGAAGTCTGGAAACCGTCAACGCATCCAGTGTCGATACCATTGATGACACCTTCCGGGTACTGGCCATGATGGCCGCCAGAAAACGCGGCGCCGATACGCTGGTGTCCTGGCTGGGCGACAACGGTAGTCGCCCCTGGGTACATCTCCTGTTCGACCGGCTGGCGGATTACTACGCCATCCTGGGGCAAACCGACGCCAGTGTCGCGGTTAACCAGGCATTTATTCGCTATGCCCCGAACCACGGCAAGGTGCCAGCGTTCATGTTGCAGGTCGTTGAAGTCTGGCAGCGAGCGGGCCAGCCTGAGCGTATTCGCCAGGCCAGGGCAGAGTTCGTGGCGGGTTTTGAATCTGCCACTGGCTACGCTCGCCTGAACCAGAGCGAGCACGAAAAATGGCAGGGCTTCAGCCGGATGCTGGCCGACTTTCACTATAACCGGGGCACCAGGGCCGCTGAATCGGGCGATATCAATGCCGCTCAGGCCGCCTTCGCCTCGGCTGCGGACTACTACGAGGGCCTTGCCCGGCGCTCCGCTCCGAAGGGTGAAGTCCTTCGCCTTGCCGGCGACGCCCGGCTCCAGGCAGGGCAGTTCCCTGAGGCGCTGGCAGACTTTCGGCAGGCCGCTTATGAGGTGGTTGGTTACCAGGCCGCCGCGGATGCCGGATGGGCTGCCGTTACCCTGCTGCGCGATGGCGTCGAAGGCCAGCGGGTCAGCCGGGACTTCCGGCCCTCACTTGCGGCAGTTTCCGCCGAAGCCGACCGGTTTGCCGACCGTTTCCCCGGGGATGCCAGAAACGCTGGCGTGATGGCCGACCTGTCGAAGCGCTGGCTCGCCGCCGGCGACCATCAGCGCGCGCTGGATTACAGTGCGCGAGTCATCACCAGCAAGGAAGCGTCAGGCCCGGAACGTTATGCGGCGTGGCAGGTAACGGCAAAAGTCCGGCAGCAACAGGCCGAATACGGTCTTGCAGAAAGGGCCTGGCAGCAGGCTCTGGCGCTCGCTGAAAATGCCGGCACGGGTCATTCTGCCAATGGTCTGGCCGGGGCTGGCGACATGGCAAGCATTCGCAAGCAGTTGGCCACGGTGGTGTATCGCCAGGGTGAGGGCGCTGCGACCAGCGGCAATGCCGAAGAGGCGGTCAGGCATTTCCGCCGCATCAGTTCCATTCTGCCCGGGTCGGAGATCGCCATCAAAGGCCAGTATGATGCGGCCAACACCCTTCTCAAGGCAGCGGACTGGCCTGCGGCGATCAAAGGTCTTGAGCGTTTCCGCTCGGACTTTCCCGGCCATGAACTGGCCTCGGGTATCAGCGAAAAACTGGTCCACGCGTGGGTGTCCTCCGGGCAGCCAGCACTGGCAGCATCAGAGCTCCTCCAGGCGGCCTCGGGCCAGCCCGCCCCCTGGACGCTGCGGCTCAGAGCGGCGGCATTGCTTCACGAAGCGGGCAATGTTGCCGAACGCAACGCGCTGTACCGGGACTACCTGGCCACCGGCCCCGCTGTTGAAGACAGTTCGGGCCATCTTCAGCTCCAGACCATGCGTCACCGCCTGGTGGAGTCCGATGCCGGGGCGGATCGCTGGCGGCAGGCGCTGGTGCGCGCGGAACTCGACAGCCCCTGGCACAGCGAGGAAACCCTGGCATGGGCATCCCGTGCCTCACTGGTTCTTGGCGCCCGGGCGGCAGCGACGTTCACCAGCATCGAGCTGAGCCATCCGCTGGAAGATTCGCTGGCGCGCAAGCAGCAGGCGCTGGAGACGGCACGGCAACGGTTCCTGGATGCCGAGGCACTTGGTGGAGATGCCGTGGTATCAGAATCGCTTTATCGTCGGGCGGAATTGTATCGGGGTCTGGCCCGGGATTTGATCGCGTCCGCCGTACCAGCGGAGCTGAACGAGATGGAGGCCATGCAGTACCGGATGCTGCTGGAAGAGGAGGCCCATCCGTTCGAGGAAAAGGCCATCCGGCTGCACTCGGAGAACCACCAACGGATTACCTCGCAGGGCTACGATGCCTGGATTGAGCGTAGCCTGGGTGTTCTGGCCAAGCTGCACCCGGGGCGCTACCAGCGCGATGTGAAATGGTTGAGCTGGAATATGGAGGCCGGCGATGGCGTGTAATTATGGGCGGACATACCGGTTGGCCTGGAGCCTTTTGCTGGGTCTGCTGGCCGGCTGCGCAGGGCCGGCTGCTCAGCAACCGCAACCCGAACCTGTCCAGAGCAACCCGGAACTGGCGAAAGAGTTCGCAACGCAGGGGCAACTGGCCTTCGAGCAGGGCCGCCGGAACGCCGCTGCCGAGGCATGGCAGAGAGCGGTGGAACTGGATCCGGGCAATGCCGTGGTTGTGAATAACCTGGCGTTGCTGATGAAAGACCAGCACCGTTTTGCCGATGCTGTGACGCTTCTGGAAAGGGGTATCGCCCGGTCTCCCGAGGTTGCCGAGCTGCACTTCAACCTCGCGGTAATCGCTGAGCTCTATCTGCTGGATCTCGACAAGGCGCTCGCGCACTACGAACGCTATCAGGCGTTGACCGAAGAAGACGACAAGCTGGTGGCCGGGTGGATTGCTGATCTTGAACGGAGGCTGGAATAGATGCGCAGTGATCTGAAAATCAAAAGAGCCGGTGTGTTGGCAATCCTGGTTGCCTGGAGTGCCGTGATGGCCACGGCCACTGCGGCGCCAGGGCAGGGCGATGCAGTTCGCCTCAGCGTTGACGGCATTTCCGCAAGCCTGGGCGAGGACGAGCCCAGGGTACTTTACATTTTGCCCTGGCAGCCACCAAGCCTGCCAAAGCGCCCCCGGGCGAAGCTGGATGACACCGCGCCGGAACTGGTTCGGCCGGTAGACCCGGTGGCCCTGGAACGGCATCGCCTGTTTCGGGAAAACCTGAACCCCCTGATTCTGAGCCCCCTCGGGAGCTCAGCCGTGACTGTGCAGTAATACCGGGAGAATAAAGATGCTCGACACCATCGTACGTTTTTTTCAGGAAGGCGGCCCCTTCATGTACCCCATCGCTGTTGTGCTGGCGCTGGGCCTGGCGATCGCCGTTGAACGGTTTGTCTATCTTTCCGGAGTGCGACGGCGCAACCGGATCGCCTTCGAGCGTGGCATTCTGCCGTTGCTCCAGAAGCGTGATTATCAGCGCGCCATGAAAGCAGCCAGCAACTCGAACAGTGCCATAGCCGCCATCATGGGTGCCGGAATCGGCCGTCTGCTGAGCAACAGCCGGCGTGAAGACATCGAATACGCCATGGAAGAGGGTCTGATGGAAGTCCTGCCGCGGCTGGAGAAGCGCACCCAGTACCTGGCAACGCTGGCAAACATCGCCACGCTTCTCGGGCTTCTCGGTACCATCATCGGCCTGATTGCCGCCTTTACAGCGGTGGCCGCGGCGGACCCCTCGCAGAAAGCCAGCCTGCTCTCCGGCAGTATCTCGGTAGCCATGAATACCACGGCATTCGGGCTGATGTCCGCGATACCGCTGCTGATGTTCCATGCGGTTTTGCAGACGCGCACCAACGAAATTGTCGACAGTTTTGAAATGGCCGGCGTGAAACTGCTGAATATTATTTCTGACCCGGGCGCGCCTGCGGCCTCCGGCGCGGTGCCACCCCGGGCGGCGAATCCTGAGCCCCGGCCCTCCCTGGCCTGAGTTGACGCCATGAGACGCCGACATCGCAGGCTGAGTACGTCGCCGGACCTGGACATCACTGCCTTTCTGAACCTCATGATTGTTCTGGTGCCGGTTCTGTTGTTGGGCATGGTGTTCAGCCAGGTTCACATGATTGAGTTGAATTTTCCGGGAATGGAGCCCGGTGAGGCACCGGAAGCGGATGACTTTCGCCTGGTGGTAACGCTGATTCCGGAGGGAATCGAAATTGCAGACAGCGACCGCGGCGTTATCCGTGTTCTCCCCAAAAAGGCCGGCGGGCAGGATTTCGCCGCGCTTCGTGAGGTGCTCCGGCAGGTGAAAACCCGGGTGCCCGAGAAAACCGATCTGGTGCTGGAAGTGGGCCCGGATATTGATTACCAGACCCTGGTTACCGCCATGGATACGGTTCGGTCCTACCCGGCCGTCGTCGCGGCCAGCGTGGTGGAGGGAGAACTGTTTCCGGATGTGTCCCTGATGGATGCGTCGGAGAGCCGTCAACTGGCCGCCACCGGCAAGGAATCATCCGGGGAGGGCGTGTGAAACGATCCCGTAAAGCTCGCAGAATTCAGCGGCACTATGGCCGCATGCACCGGGCGGGTGGCCTCAACCTGGTCTCGCTGATGGACATCTTCACCATTCTGGTTTTTTTCCTGATGGTGAACTCCTCCGATGTGAAGGTCATGCAGAACGGCTCTGACCTGCCACTGCCGACATCCAGCGCGAAACAGCAGGCAGAAGAGAGCCTCACGGTTCAACTGACCGGTGATTCGATTCTGGTGCAGGGCAAGGAAGTGGTCCGGTTATCGGGTATTGAAACGGGGGATAGCCACTTCCCAGGGTTGGCGGAGGAGCTGGCCTGGCGTCGCAGCCGTTGGTCCGAAATCCCGGAGCAAGGGTTGGCGGTAACCATCATGGCCGGCCGGGATACCGATTACCGGTTGCTACGGAAGGTCATGCAGACCTGCATTGATGAGCAGTACCGGCAGGTACGGCTTGCGGTGGAGGGGGAAGTTCGAAATGGCTGACCCCCAGGCTTTGGTGATGCATCAACCGGGGCTGCCATGGAACCGGGATAGTCGCGAAAATCTCAGATTTACGGCGATTGTCGTGGTTATGCTGGTGTTGTTTTTGCCCCCGGCGTTTCTGATACCGACACTGGATTTGCCGGAGATCGAGCGCAGTAAGGCCGAGCAGATTCCACCCAGGCTTGCGCGCCTGCTGGAACAGCCAAAGCCTGTTGTGCCCCCGGCGCCGGCCAGGCCAGAGCCGGTCAAGCCAATGCCTGAGCCTGAACCCGAGGTTCGGAGCAAAGAACCGGAAAAGCCGACCCCCGAACCGGTGACGGCTGAACCCGAACCAGCGCCCCAAACGGAACCTGTGGTTGCCCAGCCAGCGCAGCCAAAGCCCCGGCAAACCGTCGAGCAGGCCCGGGCGACGGCGTCAAAATCGGGCCTGTTGGCGATGAAAGACCGGCTTGCCTCATTGCGCGAACCCGAAACGGCGCCGGCACGCCAGTTTGCGGTCAACACCGGCTCACCAGCTACAGCGGATTCTGTTGAAGCGCCGGATTCCCGTGAGGTCCTCAGCGGCAGCGGAGGTGTCGGAAAATCTGCAACACCGGAGATAGCAGTAGCGGTTGCCGGGCACGATGTCCGGAAGGTCGCAGCGCCGGTTGAGGAAAGCCGGGCCGTGGCGGCAACGGCGGCTAAACCCGAACCCACCGTGGGCGAGCGGGCCATGAGCAATATTCGCAAGGTCTTTGATGCCAATAAAACCGCACTTTACTCCCTGTACCGGAGAGAGCTGAGGCAGGATCCCACGCTTGAGGGCAAGGTATTGCTGGAGCTGGTGATCGAACCGGACGGTTCGGTTTCCGCCTGCAAGGTCGTCAGCTCTGAACTGGAGCATCCGTCCCTGGAACAGCGCATCGCCATGCGGGTGAGGATGTTCAACTTTGGTGCCGATCAGGTCGAGACGCGCCGGGTGCGGTTTCCGATTGATTTCCTGCCCGGGTAAGGGGCAGGGAAGGGGCAGCGGCGTGCTGCCCCTCGCCCGGATCAGCTTTCGATGGTGATCCTGGGCAGTTGGGGTTTGTGCAGGGAAACTTTCTCTGTTGGCGCTATAACCCTGGCCTCGCCCGATACCACCTGCTGGCCATTCTGGTTCCGCACATCGCACGCCACCACCACACGGCCTTTCGGCTCCTTGCTCAGCACTTTCAGGTTTACGGTGAGTGTGTCATCAAGCTTTACCGGGCGCTTGAATGACAGGCTCTGCTCAAGGTAGATGGTTCCCGGGCCCGGCATAACGGTGGCCAGTGCGGCAGAAATCAGGGAGCCGCTCCACATGCCATGGGCAATCCGCTCCTTGAACATGGAGCCGGCGGCAAACTCCGAGTCCAGGTGTACCGGATTCACGTCACCGGAAACCGCGGCAAACAGCACCAGCTCGTCTTCGGAAAGGGTGCGTGTGAAGGTGGCCGTATCGCCCTCGTTCAGCTCGTCGTAGGTAATATTCTCAAGAGTATCAAGGGTATCGCTCATGGCGTGCTCCGCACTATTGTCATTTGAGTACAGGTGTTCGGGTAAGTCCCCCGAAAACTACCTCATCGGTTACAAAACTGCTATTCTCTCCCAACTTTTTTGAGGCTGATACTTTTGTAGGGTTGATTTTCTGATCAGCCTGACATTGGTAAATCATTACAATCAGAAGCGCCACACAGGAGATGGTAATGGATTTTGAGCAGTTCTATCAGGATAAATACCCCGCCGGCGTACCTCGCGAGGTTGACCTGAGCAAATACAAAAGCATGGTGGATGTGTTCGAACAGGCGGTCAAAAAATTTGCTGACCGTCCCGCATTCTCCGCTGTTGGCGCAACGCTCACTTATCGCGATCTCGACACCCAGAGCCGCAACTTTGCCGCCTGGATTCAGAACAAGACTGACCTGAAGCCCGGCGACCGGATTGCCGTTCAGATGCCGAACGTCAGCCAGTATCCGGTGGTTGTGTTCGGTGCCATGCGTGCCGGCCTGATTGTGGTGAACACCAACCCGCTGTATACCAAGCGGGAAATGGAGCACCAGTTCAACGATTCCGGTGCCAAGGCGCTGGTGGTGCTGGCCAACATGGCCGAAAATGCCGAAAAGGTCCTGCCCCATACCGGCATTGAACTTGTCATCGTGACTGAAATTGCCGATATGCACTCACCAATCAAGCGCACGTTGATGAACGCGGTGATCAAGCATGTGAAAAAGATGGTGCCTCCGTTCAACATTCCCCAGGCCCATAAACTGCCGGCGGTGCTCAGTGCCGGTGGCCGGGAAAAGTTCTCACCGGTTGACTGCAAGGCGGACGATGTCGCTGTTCTGCAATATACCGGCGGCACGACCGGCGTCGCCAAAGGCGCCATGCTGACCCATGGCAATCTGGTGGCAAACCTGCTGCAAACCCGCCCGATGATGGAGGGGATGGTTAACGAGGGACAGGAAGTTGTCATTGCGCCTCTGCCGCTGTACCACATTTACTCCTTCACCCTGAACTGCGGCATCATGCTGGAGGCAGGCTCCCACAATATCCTGATTCCGAACCCCAGAGACATCCCCGGGTTTGTGAAGGAACTGAAAAACCACAAATTTACCGCATTCCTCGGCCTCAATACCCTGTTCGTGGCCTTGTGCAACAACGAGGAGTTCCAGGATCTGGACTTCAGCAGTCTCAAGCTGACCTCCTCCGGCGGTATGGCCCTGACCAGCGATACGGCAAAAATGTGGCAGCGGGTAACAGGGTGCGAGATCTGCGAGGGCTTCGGAATGACCGAGACCTCTCCCGTGGTGACCTTCAATCCGCCCAGTGCCATTCAGATCGGCACCATCGGCCTGCCGATTCCCTCAACCCAGGTCAAGACCCTGGACGACGAGGGCAATGAAACACCCTTTGGCGAGCCCGGCGAGCTGTGTGTGAAAGGCCCCCAGGTAATGCGTGGCTACTGGCAGCGCCCGGAAGACACCCAGAAATCGTTCACGGCAGACGGCTTCCTGCGCACCGGGGATATTGCCCTGATCCAGGAAGACGGTTACATCCGGATTGTCGACCGCAAGAAAGACATGATCATTGTGTCCGGCTTCAACGTGTTTCCGAACGAGATTGAGGACGTGGTCAGCAGTCATCCGAAGGTGGTTGAGTGCGCCGCTGTCGGTATTCCGGATGCCAAGAGTGGCGAGGCGGTCAAGGTCTACCTGGTGCCCACCGCTGACGGTGTGACCGAGAACGAGCTCAAGGAATTCTGCCGCGAGCGGCTAACCGCGTACAAGGTGCCCAAGCACTTTGAATTCCGCGACGAACTGCCCAAGACCAACGTGGGCAAGATTCTGCGGCGCGAGCTGCGGGACGAGGCCGTTAACAAGTAAGCCGGCCCGGTACCTGCGCCCGTGAAACCCTGCTTCGGCGGGGTTTTTCCGTTTTTAAGTCCCCGGCTTTCCCGATAGACTGTCGCCCAACCCGATCCGAGTGAGCGTAATTCCGGCAATTCAATGACAGACACCCGTTCCGATATTTCCAGAACACCGACCCTCAAACCGGACAGCGAAGCCGCCGTCAAGGCCATGATGGAGCAGCTGGACGCCTGTAACCAGCAGGAAGCAGCCCACATCGTAAAAACGGTTGCCCGCACCAAGGGCAAACCGGGTCAGAAGGACCTGGAAAAAATGGCCGGCTGGCTGGACCGGGGGCTGGAGAAGGTGCAACAGCGCCATGCCCTCCATAAACCGGCCAGTTTCCCGGAAGGCCTGCCGGTTTCCGAGCGGGTGGACGACATCCGCGAGGCCATCGAGAACCATCAGGTGGTGATCATCGCCGGGGAAACCGGCTCCGGGAAAACCACCCAGATACCCAAAATCTGCATGAACAGTGGCCGGGGCATCCGCGGCCTGATTGGCCACACTCAGCCACGCCGTATCGCCGCCCGCAGTGTGGCGGCCCGGATTGCAGAGGAAATCGGCGAGCAGGTCGGCCAGCAGATTGGCTACCAGGTCCGTTTTACCGATAACACCTCGGAACAGTCCCGGGTCAAGGTGATGACCGACGGCATCCTGCTGGCGGAAGTCCAGCATGACCGGTTTCTGGACCGCTACGATACGCTGATCATTGATGAGGCCCACGAGCGCAGCCTCAATATCGATTTTCTGCTGGGCTACCTGCGCCAGCTCCTGCCCAAGCGGCCGGACCTGAAGGTCATTATTACCTCCGCAACCATCGAGGTGGACCGGTTCAGCGAGTTCTTCGACAAGGCGCCGGTGATTGAGGTGAGTGGCCGGACCTATCCAGTGGATATCCGCTATCGGCCGCTGGCGGGCGACGAGGACGACCGCGACCAGAGCTGGACCGACGGGGTGCTGGGCGCCCTGGACGAAATCGAACAGCACGAGCGCAGCGAGAAACAGCCTCCCGGTGATGTGCTGGTGTTCCTGCCCGGCGAGCGGGAGATCCGGAATCTGAGCAAGGTTCTGCGCCACGTGGATCTCAAGCATACCGAAGTACTGCCCCTGTATTCCCGCCTGAGTAACGCCGAGCAGAACCGGGTGTTCCAGTCGCACCGGGGCAGGCGCATCGTGCTCTCCACCAACGTGGCGGAAACCTCGCTGACTGTGCCGGGTATTCGCTATGTGATTGATACCGGGGTTGCCCGGATCAGTCGCTACAGCGTTCGCTCCAAGATCCAGCGGCTGCCGGTGGAACCGGTGTCCCAGGCCAGTGCCAACCAGCGGGCAGGGCGCTGTGGCCGTGTCGCACCGGGTATCTGCTTCCGGCTTTACGATGAGACCGATTTCATTAACCGGCCGGAATACACCGACCCTGAGATCCTGCGTACCAATCTGGCGTCGGTCATCCTGCAGATGGCCACGTCGGGCCTGGGCGAGATTCGCCAGTTCCCGTTTCTGGAGGCCCCGGACAAGCGCCAGATCAACGATGGCTACAAACTGCTGGAAGAGCTGGGTGCGGTCGATGACAAGCGCCGTGTAACCCGGCTTGGCCGGACCATGGCGCGCCTGCCCCTGGACCCCCGGCTGGCCAGAATGCTGGTCGCCGCCGCCGAGCTGGGCAGTTTGTCGGAAACCCTGGTGATCATTGCCGGCCTGAGCATCCAGGACCCCCGCGAACGACCCCAGGACAAACAGCAGGCGGCGGATCAGGCTCACGCGCCGTTCAATGACAAGGAATCGGACTTCGTGACCCTGCTGAATGTCTGGAACTTCTACGAGGAGCAGCGACAGGAGCTGTCCCAGAACCAGATGAAAAAGGTCTGCCAGAAGAGCTTCCTGAGCTGGATGCGGATGCGGGAATGGCGGGATATCCACCGCCAGCTCACGCTGATCTGCCGGGAACAGAAGCTGATGGCAAACCGGGATGCGGCGAGTTACGAGGCCCTGCACAAGGCCATTCTGGCGGGTCTGTTGGGGCAGGTGGCGGTCAAGGTCGAGAAGAAGGAATACCTGGCCACCCGTAACCGCAAGGTGATGATTTTCCCCGGCTCCAGGGTGTCCAAAACCGGCCCGAAATGGATTGTTGCCACCGAGATTGTTGAAACCAGCC
Organism: Marinobacter subterrani; assembly: GCF_001045555.1. Classification (NCBI taxonomy): domain Bacteria; kingdom Pseudomonadati; phylum Pseudomonadota; class Gammaproteobacteria; order Pseudomonadales; family Marinobacteraceae; genus Marinobacter; species Marinobacter subterrani. Next base: position 790,816 of record NZ_LFBU01000001.1, on the reverse strand, counting down.
GGGTGTTTGCCCGGGTGGTGGCGTCCATCCAGCCGGAGTGGATCGAGCCCCTGGCCGGCCACATCGTGAAACACCACTATTTTGAGCCCCACTGGGAGCAGAAACGGGCCCAAGTGATGGGCTACGAGAAGGTGACACTGTACGGCCTGGATATCGTGGCCAAGCGGCGGATTCCCTATGCCAGGGTGGACGCCGCGGAATGCCGCAACCTGTTTATCCGCCGGGCCCTGGTGGAGGGTGATTATCGCTCCAGGGCGCCCTTCATCGCCCGTAACCGCGAGAGGCTGGATACCGTTGAAAATCTGGAAAAGAAAACCCGGCGCCGGGATCTTCTGGTCGACGATGAAGTGCTGGTGGCGTTCTACGATGAGCGCCTGCCGTCGGACATTGTCAGCGGCCGGCATTTCGAAAGCTGGTGGAAGGGCCTGTCCGCGGAGCAGTTGAAGGATCTGGAGCTGACCGAACAGGACATTCTCCAGCGCCCGGTGGATGCCGGGTCGGCAGACCTGTACCCGGACTACCTGGAATGGGAAGGCGTGCGCTACCCGCTGAGTTATGAGTTCGAGCCCACCAGTGAGCAGGACGGTGTAACCCTGCAGGTTCCGCTGATGGCGCTCAAGCAGATTCCTTCCCGTCGGCTGGAATGGCTGGTGCCGGGGCTGTTACGGGAAAAGTGCATCGCCCTGGTGAAGTCGCTCCCCAAGGCGCTGCGGCGGAATTTTGTCCCGGTGCCGGATTTTGTGGATGCCGCACTGGCCAATCTCCAGCCGTCCAATGAGCCGCTGGCCTTGCAGCTGGGTGAACAACTGCGCCGGATGACCGGTGTAAGGATTGATCCGAACGCCTGGTCCGAGGCGGAGTTGCCCAGGCATTTACGAATGAATCTGCGGGTGATGGGCGATGGCGGTAAGCCCATCGCCGAGAGCCGGGACACCGCAGAGCTACAGGGGCAACTCGAGGGCCGCGCCGAGCAGGCGCTGGCATCGGCCACCGGTGACCAGTCCACCAGGGAACCAGCAGGGGAGTACACCGACTGGCAGTTCGGCAAACTGCAGGAACAGGTACAGACAGAGAAAGGCGGAATGCAGGTAACCGTTTACCCGGCACTGGAAGACCTGGGCAAACCGGTGCGCCAGATACGGTGCCTGGACAGGTTGACCGCCGAAGACACCACCCGTAGGGCGGTCGCCCGGCTGATCCTCAATCGGTTCGGCCGGACCCTCGACGATCTGGAGCGCAAGCTACCGCGATTCAAGCAATCCGCCCTGATGTTTGCGCCGGTGGGCCAGTCAAAAGTCCTGCTGGATGACCTGCTGTTGGCCACGGCCATGCAGCATTTTCTTGCAGGCGGGATTCCAAGAACGGCCGGGGAGTTCGAGCGGGTATTCGACAGCCACCGGGGCGATTTCATTCCCGCGCTGGAGCAGGCCGACGAACGGCTGTTCCAGGCTATGTCCGGCTATCAGAAATTGGCCAAACAGCTGAAAGGCAAGATCAACCTGGCTCTGGCCAATAGCATGGCGGACCTCAAGTTCCAGCTTCAGAACCTGGTGTACCCGGGCTTTTTGGTGGCGACGCCACCACAGTGGCTGGCGGAGTTCGGGCGCTACTTCGAGGCGGCGCTGATCCGTCTGGAGAAGATGTCCCGGGAAATGGGCCGGGAGCGCGAATTCCTGCATACCATCGAGCCGCTCTGGTCCCGCTATGCGGCAAAGCGCGATGAGCAGCAGCGGCAGGGCGTGCGGGACCCGGAGCTGGTGCAATACCGGTGGATGCTTGAGGAGTTCCGGGTCTCGTTTTTTGCCCAGCAACTGGGCACGGTGATCACCGTATCGGTAAAACGGCTGGACCGGCAGTGGGAGAAAACCCGGGTCTGACAAGGCTGTTCACCCCGCACCAATCCGGTACCGGTGACCGATCTCCGGCGGGCAAAACCCCGAGACTGTGTTAGTATTTCTGGCAGTGTTTTTCCTGACATCCTGTTTTCACAATCATGACGTGGGGTTAGCGTGATTAAAGCCGTTATTAGCGGGACCGGTCTCTACACACCGCCAGCAACCATTGATAACGACGAACTGGTGGAAGCCTTTAACCAGTACGTTGAACTGTTCAACGCCGACAATGCAGACGCCATTGCCCGGGGTGAGGTGGCTCCGTTGCAGCCATCCTCCTCCGCCTTCATTGAAAAAGCGTCCGGCATAAAGCGCCGCCATGTCATCAACAAGGACGGCATTCTCGATCCGAAGCGCATGACGCCGTATATCCCCGAGCGCAGCAACGACGAACCCTCGGTGCAATGCGATATGGCCGTGTCTGCGTGCCGGGAAGCGCTGGCTCAGGCGGGAAAATCCGCACAGGATGTCGATGCCGTTATTGTCGCCTGCTCGAATATGCAGCGGGCTTATCCCGCGGTGTCTATCGAAGTTCAGGAAGCCCTGGGTATTGACGGTTTTGCCTACGACATGAACGTGGCCTGCAGTTCGGCCACGTTTGGCCTGCAGGCTGCGGTGAATTCCGTGGAGAACGGCAGCGCCCGGGCGGTGCTGGTGGTAAGCCCGGAAATCTGCTCCGGCCACTTGAACTTCCGCGACCGGGACAGCCATTTCATTTTCGGTGATGCCTGCACGGCAATTCTTGTGGAACGCGAAGAAGACACCCGTGCCGGGCAGGGTTTCGAGATTCTCGGCACCAGCCTGAAGACCAAATTCTCCAATAACATCCGGAATAATTTCGGCTTCCTGAACCGGGCCGACGAATCCGGAATTGGCAAGCCCGACAAGCTGTTCGTCCAGCAGGGGCGCAAGGTGTTCAAGGAGGTGTCACCCCTGGTGGCCGAAACCATCCTGAACCAGCTCCAGAGCCTGTCGATTGGCACTGACGCGCTCCGGCGCATGTGGCTGCACCAGGCCAATCTGAACATGAATCAGTTGATTGCCCGCAAGGTGCTGGGCCGTGATGCCAGCGAGGATGAGGCGCCGGTGATCCTGGATGAGTATGCCAACACCAGCTCCGCCGGCTCTATTATTGCCTTTCACAAGCACAAGGACGATCTGGTCAGCGGTGACCTGGGTGTTATCTGCTCATTCGGCGCCGGGTATTCCATCGGCAGCGTGGTCGTGCGCCGCCGATAGGCTGTACGGTGGTCAACCGGCTGCCAGTGCCCGCAGGGTGTCTGGCAGCCGGGCAGACGAGCGGGTCGCCCGGTCAAACCACACGATTTTGGCAAAGCCCTCTGCATAAACCGCACCGGTGTCGGCATCTGTCAGCAAATGATAGGTATCGAGGCTGGTGTTGCCCGCTTTGTCAGCGTATGTTTTCACCTCTACCGTTGCCGGGTGATTCAATTCCTTTAGAAAGGTGGCACTGGTCTTTATAATAACGGGGCCGGTGGGCTCATCTGGGCCGCCGAGCTGCAGTGACGCCAGCCAGACGATCCGCGCTTCCTCGAAAAAACGGAAGTAGGCCGTATTGTTGGCATGGCCGTATGCATCCATGTCTCCCCAGCGGAGTGGCATGGTGATGGTATGTACATGATTTCCCGGTACTGACATCGGGTTCCTCCGGAACAACGGTTCAATAATGATAAGAAAAGCGCCGGTATTTTCGACGAATCGAGACGAATTAAACAACCCAAGAGCAGACGATGAAACAACTTTTTACCCGGCGCCGGCCAACAGCAATTGTCCTTCTACTTGTCCTGGTGGCCATTCTTCCTTTAAACCAGGTTGCAGCCCAGGCGATGCAGGCGCCGGCACCTGAAGGTTCAGTTCCGGTCGACCCCAAAGACCCCTACGAAAACTGGAATCGCAAGGTCTTCAGCTTTAATCGCACCATCGACCGCTGGTTCCTGAAACCGGTGGCAAAGGCCTACCGGGCCTACACTCCCCAGATGGTGGATCGCGGTATCACCAATTTTTTCAATAACCTGACTGAACTGAGAAACTTCAGCAACAGTGTGTTTCAGCTCAAGGGCGAGTCTGCCGTGGTGGCGTTTGGCCGCTTCACCTACAACACCGTGTTCGGTCTTGGTGGCCTGATTGACGTGGCCACGGCCTTTGACCTCCCGGAGCGGCCGGAAGACTTTGGCCAGACGCTTGGCTACTGGGGCGTGGGGTCCGGGCCTTATCTGATGTTACCTTTGCTTGGCCCCTCCACCCCCCGGCACTTTGGCGGATTCGTGACCGACGCGTTTGCGTTGCCGTCGGCCTGGGATGCAGTGGAGAGCCCGGAGGTGTATTTTGCCCGGTCGCTCCAGGTTGTCGATAAACGGGCGGACCTGATCCCGGCAGAGAGCTTCATTTCGGGCGACAGCTATACGTTTGTCCGCAACGCGTTTTTGCAGCGCCGTGCGTTCCTGATTAACGACGGAGAGGTCATCAATGATCCCTTTGCCAGTGGCAATGATGAAGAACTGATGCTGGAAAACTTCTGAGTTCCAGCCGGGTTGAAAGGAGTTCAGCGGTGCTCAAGGATCCAAGAATAGCCAAGTTCCGGAAAATGCTGGCCGAAGCGCCGAACTACGAAGTGTGGAAGGCCGCCGCTCTGGAGCTGGATTTCCTGGAGGGCAATGCAGAGTGGAAGGAAGATTTTGCCTCTGACCTCTACCATTACGAGCTCATTTACGACCGGTTGAGCAACCTCAAGCAGTATCGCCAGCAGAATGATTTCGAGCGCCTGAAACGGGCCCTGCGCGAGGGGTTGCACCACGACCTGGGGAACATGGGCAACCCCGCGCTCTATACCCGCTCCAGGGTCGGCACCAAACACCTGATCGAGGAGTACATTACCCAGGTCTGTGAAGCCCTCGATTTCCTGTGCGATAACCCGGTGCCCGGTTTTCCGGTAGCGGATAAACTCCAGTTTTTCCGGGACACGCTTACCAGTTATGGTCGCCCGACACTACTGCTCAGTGGTGGTGCGACTCTCGGTGTGTTCCACTTTGGCGTAATCAAGGCGCTTTGGGAAAAAGGGCTGCTGCCGCAGGTGATTGCGGGTTCCAGCATCGGCGCCATCATTGCGGGTATTCTCGGCGTTCACACCGATGCCGAAATCCCGGAAATGCTGGTTCCGGAAAATCACAATCTGAAGGCCTGGAAGTGGCAGGGATTGCTCAGTGCGGTGCGCGGTGATGGCCTGATGGACCAGGAGCAACTACGTGCCTGCCTGCGTGCCAACATTGGCGAATACACCTTTGAGGAGGCCTATCAGCGGACGGGCCGCTCCATCAACGTCAGCGTGTCGCCGGTGCAGGCCCATCAGAAGGCCCGTCTGCTGTGCGGCTATACCTCGCCCTACCTGATGGTTTGGAGCGCGGTGCTGGCCAGTGCCGCGGTGCCGGGGATATTCCCGCCCGTGACGCTGATGAAAAAGGACATTCAGGGCAATGCGCTGCCCTACATGCCGCGCCTGAAGTTCGTGGATGGCTCGGTGGTCAGCGATTTGCCCATCGAGCGTTTGATGCACCTTTACGATGTGAACTTTACCATCGTCAGCCAGACCAACCCCCATGTGGTGCCGTTTCTCAGCCAGCGGGGCAGCGATGAAAAGCTGTCCCTTGGCAACCTGCCCATGCACCTGCTGAAATCGGAAATGCAGTTTCACGGGCAGGGGATCTTTGATTACCTGCGCAAACGGCTAAGGCCGGAACTCCTGCGGCAGATGTCCGGTCAGTTATACACGATCATGGGCCAGCGGTACTCGGGAGACGTCACCATCGCCCCCACGTATTCCATCAAGGACTATCGCCGTATGCTGGCGAACCCGGACCCGGCCTATGTCCGGGAGATGATTCTTGCCGGCGAGCGGGCCACCTGGCCGAAAATTTCGATGATTCGTTCACACGCCCGAATTTCCAAAACCCTGGAGCGTTGCGTGCGAAGGCTGAAACAGCAGAACCGGCGAACCGCTGAGCTCAGAGTGATCAGCAACGCGGATTCTGGTACGTCCTGACATGTATTACGACTTTTTCGGCTTTACCGAGCCTCCGTTCTCCATTGCCCCGGACCCCCGCTACCTGTATCTCAGTGGCCGCCACAAGGAGGCCCTGGCGCACCTGATGTACGGTGTCCAGGGGCAGGGTGGTTTCATTGTTATTACCGGCGAAGTGGGCACCGGTAAAACCACGGTTTCCCGCTGCTTCATTGAAAATGTGCCGGATCACGTCGACATTGCGCTGATCCTGAATCCCCGCCTGTCTGCCCGGGAATTGCTGTCGTCGATCTGTGATGAACTGGAGATTCCCCATGATATAGGCGCCACCATCAAGCAACTGGTTGATCTGATCAACCAGGACCTGTTGAAGGCCCATGCGGCAGGCCGGCACAAGGTGTTGATGATCGACGAGGCGCAGAACCTCTCCGCGGATGTGCTTGAGCAGCTCAGGCTTCTTACCAACCTGGAAACCGCCGAGAAGAAACTGTTGCAGATTGTGCTGCTTGGCCAGCCGGAACTCCAGGAGATGCTCGCCCTTCCGGAATTGCGGCAACTGAACCAGCGGGTAACCGCTCGCTACCATCTGGATGCGATTGGCAAGGACGAGTTGCCGGCTTACCTTCGTTACCGTCTCAGCGTTGCCGGTATGCGCGGGGATATTTTTTCGCCCCGGGCCGTCCAGCGGCTTTACCGGGAAAGCCACGGCATTCCCCGGCTGATAAACCTGATCAGTGATCGGGCCCTGCTTGGGGCCTACGCCGAAGGTGAGCATGACATTACCGCGGATCACGTTCGGCATGCCGCGAAAGAGGTTCGCGGTCATTCGGTTGGCCCCTCGCCATCCCGCCCGGGCTCACCCGACAGGTCCCAATACCTGATTGTTGCCGCCTCTGTGCTGGTTGCCATCATCGGAACTGCCTGGCTGGTTGAACGCTGGGCGCCGGACGAACCGGCACTGCCAGTGCAGGCCACGGCGGAACCCTTGCAGGGCGCTATTGAACGGATTGGCGAAGAGCCGGCCAAAACCGCGCAGGCGGCGAAACCGCAGACCCTCGCCAAACTCGATGTGCCCGGCCAGCTGCTGGATTCGCCCGAGGCGTTCCGGATGTTATTCGGGATCTGGGGCCGGGATTATCAACCGGCCGAGTCGCCGATAGCCTGCGATTTCGCCCGGGAGGCCGGGCTGGGGTGTCTGGAGCGACAGGGCAGTCGCCGAAGCCTGGAGTTTCTGGACCGACCGGCGATGTTGCGGCTCAAGGACCGGGCCGGCAACACCGGGTATGTGGTGATTCGCCAGTTGAGTGGCGACACGGCGGAAATTGCATTGCCGTCCGGTAACCGGGAGTTGTCCTTCGCCAGTATCGAGCCCTACTGGTTCGGGGAATACCGAGTGTTGTGGCGCCTGCCGGAATACCTCAACGGCGATGGCTTTTACAGCGCCGAGAACGGCCAGACGCTGTGGCTTGGCGCCCGGATGATGGAACTGGCGGAGGCGCTCAGTGCCAGCCGGCAGGAAAGCGACCGGATCAAGCGCATGAGTTCTGAGGAGCAGGTACGCTGGTACCAGGACCTCCAGGGCCTTACCGTCGACGGAATTGCCGGTGCCATGACGGTTATCCAGATGAATAACGATCTCGGGGCGCCCGTACCCCGGCTAAAGCCTTCAGGGCCGGGTACCGGGCCGGGGGATCGGTCAGGAGATCGAGAGTAGCCATGTCTTATATTCTTGATGCATTGAGAAAATCCGAGGCGGAGCGCCGCCAGGGCCGGGTGCCCGATCTTGGCCAGCAGGTGCAACTGATTCACCGGCCCAAAAAGAAGAAGGTGTCACCGGTAATCTGGATTGTCGGCGCCCTGATGCTTAATGCCGGTGTGCTGGCATTTGTTTTCTGGCCGGGTGTTCGGCCGCCGGCCCAACCGGTACAACCGGCTGAAATGCCCCTGGCCGGGGAACCCGAACCCGAGCGGAAAGCAGGTTCAAAGGAACCGGAAGCGACCGCCGTTGTGGCGGAATCCGCCCCGGATCAACCGGTTGCAGAGACCGGAGACCCGGTTCCGGCGCCAGAGCGCCAGGCCGAGGCCAATCCGCTCACGGCACCGGCGCCGAGGCAGCAGGCGACCATTATTGTGCCCTCAGCCGATTCGCCGCCGACGTTTGCGCCGCTGCCCGCGCTGGAGCAGGCGGGCCGGGTGCCCCATCTGGTAGAGTTGCCCCTTTCATTTCAGAAGAGTGTTCCGGATTTGACCTTTAACAGCCATATTTACTCGTCGTCCCCGTCATCCCGCCGTGTGATGATTAACAACGCCTACCTGCGTATCGGCGATTCAGTGGACGGCTTACGGGTGGAAGACATCACCGAGGAAGGGGTTGTGCTTAGCCTTGATGGCCAGCGATTCCGCGTTGGCGTTGTCCGGAACTGGGTGAGCCCGCGCTGATGGCCCTGACTGACGACACCAAACAGGAAATCCAGCAAGGCTACCGCGACGTTCTGGCGGGCAAGCAGATCCGTGCGCGCTACGGCCAGCGGTTGATGATCGCCGAAATTGCCAGATACATGGGCGAGATCACCGAGAACGATGGCCAGAGAACCTCGCCGGCGTCGGCCTGTGTCGTCGAGGCGGGAACCGGTACCGGCAAGACTCTCGCCTACCTGATTGCGGCCATTCCCGTGGCCAAGGCCCTGGGTAAGACCCTGGTCATTTCCACTGCGACCGTGGCACTGCAGGACCAGATCGTGCTGAAAGACCTGCCGGATCTGAAAAAGCACAGCACCATGGATTTCAACTGGACCCTGGCCAAGGGCCGGGGCCGGTATCTCTGCATGTCCCGGCTGGAGGCGCGCCTGCACGACGAAGGCAACGGCGACAGCGACACCATGCCGCTTTTCCTGCTGGATGGGCCGAAATCGGAGGAGCCGGGTACCCGGGCTTTCTTCGAGGAGATGCTGGCCAGCTACGGCTCAAGAAACTGGGACGGTGACCGGGACCACTGGCCCGAGCAGATTCCTGACGATGTCTGGCGCCAGGTCACAACCGACCACCGGCAATGCACCAACCGCCACTGCAGTTATTTCGATAGCTGCGCGTTTTTCGACGCCCGGAAAGATCTGGATGACGCCGACATTGTAGTGGCGAACCATGATCTGGTGCTGGCGGACCTGGCGCTCGGTGGCGGTGCCATCCTGCCGGAGCCGGAAAACGCTCTGTATATTTTTGATGAGGCCCACCACCTGCCGGACAAGGCCCTGAATCACTTCGCCGCTTCGGTTCCCCTCAACTCGACCCGACAGTGGCTGAAGCAGCTCTCCCAGGCGCTGGTTAAAATGCAGCCGTACCTGCCGGGGGGCAGCCAGGCGGCCAAGAGCCTTGACCGGATTGGCTCGGCCTCCCGGGATGTTGATCTGGTTCTGGCCAGGGTTTACGAGGAAGCCGAACAGAACACCGGCTGGGAGTTCAACGAGGAGCGCCGAACGGCCCAGTGGCGATATCCCGAGGGGGCGCTGCCTGAGGCCATGGCGGAACTGTCGGCCGAGGCCCGGATTGCCACTGCCAACCTGGTGCGCCAGTTGGGGGTCCTTGCCGACGAATTGCAGGGCGCCTTTGACGAGCGCAAGGAACACGAGATTGACCGGGAAACCGCCGAAGCCTGGTATCCGGTGATTGGTTCCTTCCACAGCCGGGCCGAGGATCAGTTGAGATTGTGGACCGCCTGGTGCGAGCAGGGCGGCGCAACCCAGGGAGACGCTGCCGAGGATTCGGACGCAGGCAACGAACAGGGGCCGAAGACGCCCTCCTTCAAAAGCCCGCCACCGGCGCGCTGGGCGGTTCGCCAGCGGTGGGACCATGCCGAGGACATCACGCTCTACAGCTCGCCAGTGTTGGCGGACAACCTGCTGTATTCCCGGCTCTGGTCCCGGGCATACGGGGCTGTGCTGACCAGCGCAACGCTGACCGCCCTTGGGCGCTTTGACCGGCTTAACTCCCGGGCCGGCTTGCCGCAGGGCAGCCGGTTCCTGGTGGTGCCCAGCTCCTTCCGTTATGCCGAGATGGCCACCGTGGAAGTGCCGGCGATGTCGGCCATGCCCACGGATGACGGTTTTGCCGATGAGCTGATTCGGCGGCTGCCGGATCTTTGGGCGGGTGAGAAGGCAACCCTGGTGCTGTTCACCTCCCGGCGACAGATGATTCAGGTGCGGGATGCCCTGGCCCCGGAGTATCCGGACCTGATCATTACCCAGGACGACATGGCCAAGGGTGAGGTGCTTCGGCAGCATTGCAGCCGTGTCGACGAGGGCCGGCCCAGCGTGCTGTTCGGGGTGGCCAGCTTTGCCGAGGGTATCGACCTGCCCGGCAAGTATCTGCACCACGTGGTGATCACCCGCCTGCCGTTCTCGGTGCCGGATGACCCCATTGAGTCCAGCCTTGCCGAGTGGGTGACCCAGCGAGGGGGCAATCCGTTCATGGAAATCACCGTGCCCGATGCCTCGATCAAGCTGGTTCAGGCGGTCGGGCGCCTGCTCAGGACCGAGCAGGATACCGGGCGCGTCACTATACTGGACCGCCGGATTATTGCCCGCCGCTACGGCCAGCTCCTGCTGGATGCCTTGCCGCCGTTCCGGCGGATCATCGAACGCTGATCTTTCCCTGCGCTTCGCCCGGCCATAAAAAAAGAGCCAGCCCGGATGGGGTGGCTCTTGGCAAATGGGCTCTTCACGAACCCGGGCGTCGAAACAACGCGGAACAAGAAATCTGAAGGCCTGAAGTTTCAGAATTCGGGGCGAGGTTTCCCTCACCGTTGAACAAATGATAGAGCAGCAAGGGGCGTAGACGGATCGTCCAAAGGGCGTAGCAGGCTTAGAAAAGTGCTGGAAAGTGTGACGGAGTGCACATTTCGGGATTGTCCGCCTCAGGCTTCCAGAAGGCCGAGTTCCCGCGCCCGGGCGAGGGCTTCGGTTCTGCGGCCCACGCCCAGCTTGCCATACAGGTTGCGGATGTGAGCCTTTACGGTTGCCGGGGCCACCTGCATCCGGGAGGCGATTTCTTTATTGGCATGGCCCTGATGAATCAGTGCCAGTACCTCCAGCTCCCTCTGGCTGAGCGGCTCGGGAAGGGTATCCGCTGGTTTGGCGGCTCGCTCTGACGCGGCCCTGGCCGAAGCCATAGCCTCAGCCGCCTCGGTTGCCTCGCCGTTTCCAGTCGCTTCCCCGTGTTTCAGTAGCATGGCCCGGACACGGCTGTTCCAGGTGCCCGGCGTGTTCAGCGCGGGTAACGACAGCAGGAGTGAGCGCAGGTACGGGCTTTCTTCTGCCAGCAGGCGCATGAATCCGGATTCGGCGGCGCGGGTGATGGCCCGGGTGAGCATTTGACGGGCCTCGTCCATCCGGTTCTGCAGGGCCAGGGCCTCACCATACACCAGCAGGATTTCCACCAGATGGCGGTTGTGAGCGTTGCGCTCCGCCGGCTGCAGCAGGGCACTGAGAATTTCCTGGGCCCGTTCAGGCTGGTTCTGAGCCACCAGCACCCGCGCTTCACTGATCCGGTTCTGCTCCAGGTTCAGGGGGTTGGTGAATTCGGAATCCACCCTGGAATCCAGGCAGGCCCGGGCTTTATCCGGGAAGCCGGTAGCCAGGTAGCATCGGGCCAGCAGGGCGGTGCTCGCCGGTGGCTCGAAAAGAATCTGGTCCCGGCGCTTGCGGGCGGTCTGGGCGGCATCTTCCAGCGCCTCGATCGCTTCCTGCAGTTTGCCTTCGCTGAAGGCAAGATGGCCTCGAACGTATTGAATAACGACATGCTGCCCGGCCTCAGTGCCGCGCTCGACGTGTTCGAGCAGGGGCTGCAGGTGGGTGGCGGCAAGTTGTGGATGGTCCCGCTCCCGGTGAATTTCGCACAGGGTGCTGTTCTGCCAGCAGGAAATCAGCCGCGGCTGGCTGGGGTCGGCGTAGTGCCGGTCTACCCACTCACGGATATCCGTGCAGGTATCCAGGGCCAGATCAATATCGCCACGGTTGTACTGGATCCATGCCAGCAATCCGCCGCTGGAGAGCACCGTGCTTGGCTTTTGCTCGACTTGACCATAACGCACGGCGGACTGCAGCGCGTCTTCGGCCTCAGCAAGCTCGCCCTTGCCATAATAGTCCAGCCCCAGGCCGTAGTAGGTAACCGACTTCAGGGGAATGCGGGTGTGGTCAATTTCCTTCAGAACCTGTCGGGTAAGATCCGTAGCGCTTTTATCATCGCTGCGGGTCCGGGCCAGGTAGGACCGCATCAGCGAAATTTCACTTTGCAGCCCGAGCGCACCCTCGGCATTGGGGTGGGAATCCGCCACATGCCGGTCCAGAAGGTCTTCCAGCGAGGTCAGCAGGGGCGCCAGGGTATCCACCCGGTTGGCGAAGAACAGGCCCCAGATTCGCAGCATCTGGAGCTGCGGGTTGTCGGCAACCAGTTCCCGGGGCAGTGATTCAAGCCAGTCCAGCACCGGTAAATGGTAGCCGCCGTGAATCAGGTTATTGCCATGCTCGGCCAGTACCCGGGCAAGCCAGGGCCAGTCCTCATGGCGCACGATCTGGGCGATGCCCTCCTGCACATGGCCGTGGGCCAGCAGCCAGTCTACGGTTTTCTGCCAGAGCCGGTTCGCTTTTTCGGGTTGGTTCTGGCGAATACGCAGGAGCAGGGCATCGCGGAACAGATCATGGTAACGAAACCATTCGTTCCGGGTGTCGAGGGGGATCAGGAACAGGTTCTGGCTGAGCAGCTTCTGCAGGACCTCCTGGCTGTCGCCGGCGCTACGAATGGAATCACACAAAGACGCGCACAGCCGCGGACAACAGGCGGTTTCCAGCAGAAAGTCGGCGAGTTCCTGAGGTTGCTGGTCCAGCACCTCGGTCAGAACATAGTCACTGATGTGGCGCTCATCGAGACCAATCTGCCCGCTGCCCGCAGAGCCACCGCTTCCGGAGAGCGCCGACAGCTGCATGGCAGCGACCCAGCCTTCGGTTTTTCGGCAGATTGCCCGGACATCCTCCTCTGGAATCGCCAGGCCCATGGTGTCGTGAAAGAACTGCCGGCATTCCTCTTCCGAGAACGCCAGCAGGCCAGGGTGGATGTCCTGAATCCAGCGGCGCACCCGCCACCGCGCCAGGGGCAGTGGCGGTTCCGTCCGGGAGGCCAGGGTTATTGTCACACCCGGAGGCAGGTAATCGACAAAATACGCGAACTGCCGCTGGATCGCGGGGGCCTGGATGAAATGGAAGTCGTCCAGAACCAGCGACCAGGAACTGCCGTCCTGAGCGAGAGTGTTGATCAGCCCGGTAATGGCCTCGGTGAAGGCATCATCGGTTTGGTGAGCGAGCTGTTTGCGCAATTCACCGGCGCCGGCCAGGCCCGCGTGCTCAAAGGCCCCTGTGACGTACTGCCAGAAGCGCCTGGGCTCATCATCGTGCTCATCGAGGGAAAGCCAGGCGGTTGGAGAGGATGACCGGGAGCACCATTGCGCCACCAGGGTGGTTTTGCCAAAACCCGCCGGCGCAACCACCAGGTTCAGGTGCCTCTGGCTGTCGGGCTCGAGCAGCGCACTCAGCCGCTCGCGCTTGACCGCGCGGGGATCCGAGGTTGGCCTGAGAAATTTGGTGGTCAGCAGCATGGTATTCCTGAAAGATGGCGCGTATCGAGTAGCGATTGTGTCCTTTGTCACAGTCAAGTCAAGGGCCGGTGCGGCCATTTAATCAGCCCGGGGTTTTATCAGGGGCTGCGTAAATGCAATTTTGGTCTAAACTGTCTGGAAGGAATTGCCTATATTAAAAAAGAATGAAAAACTGTATTTTTATGCGTATTCTTCTTCAAGATCCTCCGGTCGCCAGGGAGCAACAGACTCAATGAAACTACAACAGTTGCGCTATATCTGGGAAGTCGCGCATCACGATCTCAATGTGTCCGCAACCGCTCAAAGCCTCTTTACCTCGCAACCCGGTATCTCCAAGCAGATCCGCCTGCTGGAGGATGAGCTGGGCCTGGAAGTGTTTGCCCGCAGCGGCAAACACCTTACCCGTATTACCCCGGGCGGGGAGATTATTATCCGGGAAGCGGGAGAGATTCTGCGGCGGGTAGAGGGTATCAAGAAAATTGCCCAGGAATTCAGCAACCAGCGCAAGGGTGACCTTAGCCTTGCCACCACCCATACCCAGGCCCGTTACGCACTGCCGCCGGTGATCAGTGGCTTCATCGAGGAATACCCCGATGTTTCCCTGCACATGCACCAGGGAACACCCATGCAGATTTCCGAGATGGCGGCCAATGGCGCTGTGGATTTTGCCATCGCCACCGAGGCCATGGAGCTGTTCAATGACCTGATCATGATGCCCTGCTACCGCTGGAACCGCTGTGTGATTGTGCCCAGGGATCATCCTTTGGCCAAGCTGCCGGAACTCACCCTGCCGGAGCTGGCGGAATACCCGCTGGTCACCTATGTATTCGGCTTTACCGGCAGGTCCAAGCTGGATGAAGCCTTCCAGACCCAGGGGCTGACGCCCAAGGTGGTATTTACCGCCGCAGACGCGGACGTGATCAAGACCTACGTGCGGCTTGGGCTTGGTGTCGGGATCATTGCCAGCATGGCGTTTGATCCGAAAACCGATACCGATCTGGTCGCCCTGGATGCCCGCAAGCTGTTCCGCCCCAGCGTAACGCGAATCGGCTTCCGCAAGGGCACTTTCCTCCGGGGCTATATGTACGATTTCATCCAGCGCTTTGCGCCGCACCTCACCAAGGCGAGAGTCGATGAGGCGGTTGCGCACCAGGGCAGCCGATCGGAGATCGAGGAGCTGTTCAGGGATATTGAGCTACCCACCTATTAATCGGGGAGGGTAACCCGGTAGGCGCGGGTAATCCGCCGCCCGGTCAGTCCCGGGCGATCAGGTTGCCGGCGTGGAGGCCGCATTCCTTCTGGGTGGCCTCTTCCCACCACCAGCGGCCTTCCCGTTCATGCTGTCCAGGCAGGACAGGGCGGGTGCAGGGCTGGCAGCCGATGCTGACAAAGCCCTTTTCGTGGAGCTTGTTGTAGGGCGCTTCGGTCATCCGGATATAATCCCAGACTTCCTTCGAGCTCCAGTTCGCCAGCGGATTGAACTTCACCAGGGTTTTCCCATCGGTGGAGAAGGCCGCGTCTTCCTGAACCACCGGAACATCGTTACGGGTGCCGGGGCTCTGGTCCTTGCGCTGGCCGGTTATCCAGGCGTCAACGGTGGCCAGCTTGCGGCGTAGCGGGTTAACCTTGCGAATGCCGCAGCACTCTGTGTGCCCGTCTTCGTAGAAGCTGAACAGACCCTTCTTGTTGACCAGGTGCTGAACTTCGCCGGCGTCCGGGAACAGCACTTCAATCTTGATGCCATAGTGTTTGCGAACGCGTTCGACAAACTCGTAGGTTTCCGGGTGCAGGCGCCCGGTATCCAGGGTGAAGACCTGCAGGTTATCGGTAAGCTTGTGGGCCATTTCAATCAGTACCACGTCTTCCGCACCGCTGAAGGAAATAGCGATGTTGTCGTACTGCTTGAGCGCGGCCTTGAGAATCGAGCGGGGGCTCTGGCCTTCGAGCTCTTCCCGCAAGGTTTGAATATCGGTCATGGCCCGGGGTTGCCTTATCTGAATATGCAAAAGTATCTAACTGTGGGAAAAGGCTACCATTAAATGCCTCATACCCTGAAGGAATGACAATCTATATGGTTATTCCGCCATTCATCAGCGCGGGTTTACACTTCCACGATGCATTCCCGCCCGGTTTTTCTTATCATACGCTCCGTAGTCCGGTCGGCGGATTTTCCGCTGCGGCCCCTTACCTATCAATCAGGAGATCGTTGTGGAACTGGCATGCCTTGACCTTGAAGGAGTATTGATCCCGGAAATCTGGATCGCGTTCGCCGAAAAAACCGGTATTGAGGAGCTCAAGGCCACCACCCGCGACATTCCGGATTACGACGTGCTGATGAAGCAGCGCCTGAAACTGCTGGACCAGCATGGTTATGGCCTGCCGCAGATCCAGGAAGTGATCGGTGAGCTGGACCCGCTCCCCGGCGCCCGGGAATTCCTCGACTGGCTACGCGAGCGTTTCCAGGTGGTCATTCTGTCTGACACCTTCTACGAATTCGCCATGCCGTTGATGAAGAAGCTGGGCTACCCGGCCTTGCTGTGCCACAAGCTCGAAGTGGCGGATAACGGCCAGATCACCAACTACCTGCTGCGCCAGCGGGACCCCAAGCGCCAGTCCGTGAGGGCGTTCCAGTTGCTGAACTACCGGGTAATCGCCGCCGGGGACTCCTATAACGACACCACCATGCTGGGCCAGGCCGAAGCAGGCATTCTGTTCCACGCCCCGCAGAACGTGATCGACGAGTTCCCGCAATTCCCGGCAGTGCATAACTTTGACGACCTGAGGCAGGAATTCCTCAAGGCCAGCGCCATTCACAGCGCCTGAGCAGGCAAAGTCGGGGTCAGATGAAAAGGGGGTCAGATGAAATTTTCATCTGACCCCCTTTTCATCTGACCCCATTTTCACTCGATAACCAACTCCTCCAGAAACCGCATCAAAGGCCCAACCTTCGCCAGCGTCTCCTGGTACTCCGCCTCCGGGTCCGAATCCGCCACAATACCGCCACCACCCCAGCACCGAATGGTGCCCTTGCCATCGCACAGCATAGTGCGAATCGCAATATTGCTGTCCAGTGTGCCATCCAGCCCCCGGTAGAATATGGAGCCGCAGTAAGGCCCACGCCAGTGGGGCTCCAGCTCCCGGATGATTTCCATGGCCCGGATTTTCGGCGCGCCGGTAATCGAGCCCCCGGGGAAGGCGTCAAACAGGGCCTTCATGGGCGTGACCCCGTCCGCCAGTTCGGCGCGAATGTGGCTGACCAAGTGGTGAACGTTGCGGTAGGACTCCAGGGCAAACAGTTTGTCGACTTTCACGCTGCCGGGTTTGGCGTTGAGGCTTAGATCGTTACGGAGCAGGTCTACGATCATGAGGTTTTCGGCGAGGTCTTTTGCCGAGGCCTTCAGTTCGGCGGCGTAGTCAGCATCTTCCTCGGAGGTTCTTCCCCTGGGTCTGGTGCCCTTGATGGGGCTGGTGGTTACGGTACGGCCATGTATTTCAAGGAAACGTTCCGGCGATATGGACAGAATGGCGGCCTCGCCAGTACGGATAAAACCGCTGTAGGGCGTAGGGTTAGCCCTCGCAAGGGCCTGAAACGCCAGCCAGGGGTCACCCGTGTAGCGTCCCGAAAATTCCTGGGAAAGGTTGGCCTGGTAACAGTCGCCCGCTTCGATGTAGCGGCGTACCGATTGCACGGCTTGCCGAAAGGCTGCCGCCGACTGTCTGGGCAGAAAAGGGCTGGTCATATGCCAGAGTGGAGCTGGCGCTGGAGGGCTGGTTGCCATCCAGCGGTCCAGTTGTTCAGTAATCGCTTTCGGACACTCGGGGTGAATCCAGAGCCTGTAGGTGTCCGCTTGGCGGTTGTGGCTGGCCGCCCAGAGATAGAAACCCGCGGAGCAGAGCGGTACCGGCAGCTCCGGGCACTGATCCGCGAGGCGCCGCTCCCGGACGTATCCCAGTTCGTAGCTCAGCACACCCATCCAGCCACCGGTAAGAAAACCGCCTTTGGTATCCGGCGCTATTCGATAGCGTTCTGCCAGTGCCTCCATGTCTTCAGCCAGTGCATCGGTTGCCAGTAACTGACCGGGAGCCCGGCTGATCAGCTTTTGGCTGAGGGCGCAGGCGGAAAACCCGCTGCAGTCACCCCGGCCTGGTCCGGCTCCAACGCTGCCTATGTAGGCAAAGTCGGTTTGACCACGGGCATGGTGCAGAAGGCGTTCATAGATTTCCCTGGAGACGGACCGGCGCAAATTACCCCCGCAAGATTAAAGGAATGATACCCAGGCCACAAAAACGGCATTGTCGGTTACGGAAGGCCACTGATCTAATAACTGGGTAAAGTTCACCCGACCCGCCAGCCTGAATCCGGAGCGCTATTCTAACCGAGGCAGGCCGGTTGCGTGGAAATCAATGACAATAAAACGGAAACCTCAAGCATGGAATTCAAACCTCGTTCACTGCGTAAAGCGGCCTTGTTGGTCGGATTGTTAACTGCCTTTTCCGGGCAGGTCACCGCAGAGGAGAAAACACTGGAACTCAAGATTCCTGAAAACAGCGTGATATCCGACGGCACGCTGACCCGCGAGGAAATGGCCAGGTACATCATCGTTGCCAAGGAACAGTTGGCCTATCTCACCAAGAACGCGACGGAGGAGTACGCTCCCCGGATGAAAGCCGAGGGCAGTGCCATGCCGGCGGCCTGGATGCTGATGGATGATGGTGTGACGGTGAAGGAGCTCAAGCTGGACAAATCCGCTGAGGGTGCGCCTGCCTCTATCCGGGTAGTGATGTTCCGGGCAGCGCTGAAATCCGTTGCACGCCGGGGCAAGATTAATGCGGCAGTGATTCTCTATGCAGGGCAGCTCTCGGAAGAAAACACTCAGCGGGCCCTGGTGGTTGAGCACGAGCACCGCCTCGGGGTCTCTGCTACGAAGATTGTCCCCTTCGTTGTTGAGGGCGGGCAGGTCAAGTACGCCAAGTCCGTTACCCGGGAAAAACCATTCCAGATGTTTTACGACAGCAAGGCCGATGCGCCGGGGGCTGCCTCCTAGGGCCGCTGTTTCATTGATTTGAGAGATTCGACACGTTTGTTTCAGGTTGTAAAGGAGTGGTAAGGATTTGTGAATGCAGTCACGGACTAGGACTGTAAAACAATCTTAAATGGAGTTGTGGAGCGTTGGTCTCCACACCCAAAACCAAAAACTCGCATAAGAACAAAAGAGTTTTATAAGGAGATAAAAATGAAAGGCCTGAAGAAAATTGCTCTTGTAACTGCGATTGCTGCTGCCCCTTTCGCAGCGAACGCTGAACTGAAAGCCATGAATGACAGCGCGATGGGTAATGTCACCGGTCAGGCCGGTGTGACCATCGAGCTGGAAACCAAGGTAAGCATTGGCCAGTTCAAGTACACCGACGAAGGTTCCTTCGCGGTTAACGACATCGTGCTGGGTGGTGCCGGCGTGACGGCTGATGGTGAGACTACAGATGCCACCACCGGTGAAGTCACTAATGGCCTCCTGGATCAGATCCAGATTAAAATTGATGTCGCTGATGATGGCGATGCAATCATTCACGTAGGTTCCCTGCAGACTGACGCGACTACTGGCGCGCCAGTGCCCATCGACTGGGGTATGACCGCAGGTTCGATGGAACTGTTGGCCGGCAGCAACGGTACTGACAGCACCACCCTGATCTCCAATCTGGCGATGCACGGTGACCTCGCTGCTCTGGACCTGAAGGTTGATACGGCTACCGATCACCTGAACATGGCTGTTGCCTTCGACATCGACGACATGGACTTCGACGTTGACTTCCTGGGTGTTGGTATCCGTGACATGGTTGTTACCGGTGCCGGTGACAACTTTGACTATGACGGGGACGGGCTCACCGTTGGAAGTGGTACAGAAGCGAACGAAGGTGGCTATGACCTGGCTACTCCTGCCGGTCAGTTGGCCTACGGTAAACTCAGCAAGTACGCGAACGTGAACCTTGATGTGTACAAGGGTGCCGGGCTGGGTGATTCCACTGCCACTGACGTACTGCGCATCGATGTAAACAACGTGTACATGGACATGTCCATCGGCGCGATCGAAATCGGTGGCACCTCCATCGGTTCCGTGGCCATGGATAACGTGGCTGTTACCAACACCAAGCTGGCTATCTACGGTCACTAATCTGACCTGATACCCAAGTTGGTGAAACGCCCCGCACTGCGGGGCGTTTTTCGTCGCCAAGAGAAAACTTCGAACAACAAAAAACGGCAACCAATCAATGGCTGCCGTTTTTTGTTTTAGTGCCAGTTGACCTATCCGCTACTGATCCGGCACCGCAATAGAAAGATCAAACCCGCCACCCGGCCTTGGTGTTAGGCTAATCGGCCCTTCATTAATCGCCTGGGGAATCTGAATCTGGTCGATTCCCGGTGGATTACCGATGCTGAAATTCAGGTTCTGCCCGTCAAAGCCAATCCCCAACTGGTCGTTAAGAAACGTCTGGGTGAAGGGTTCTTCCGGAATCTGGGCCTGCTGCCCGAAAATCAGTGGCGGGATGGTTGGGGTAAACTCGGCCGGTGGCTGGGCCCGGGCCAGTTCTTCCTGGGGCAGCAGCAGGGCGCGGCGCAGGAATTCATCCTGAGCATTTTCCAGGGCTTCGTCTTTACCTTCCTTGGTGTAGCGGCGCAACGCCTCGCGATAGGCTTCCTCCTCAGCTTCGGACAACACCGGTTCGCCGGGCGAGATGGTCAGGGCGCGAATGATGCGCTGACGGTCTGCCTCGGGTTTCCGGCGTTCTTTCGGCACGACGATAACCGCGGAGTCCTTCACGTAGGTATCCACCATCTCATCGGCTGTCATGGCCTGGACGCCGCCCATAGAAGGGGGCGATATAACCAGCCCGCTTATGGCGGTGGCCAGCAGGTGTCGGCGTTTCATAAGGTTGCCTCTTGCGGTGTGAAAAACACACTTCTTTCGGCAAGTATTCGGTTTGTCAGACAGGAATTCAAGCGGCAAAACCCGGGATTGTGATCAGAATCGGCGATTTTCCGGTACTCTTTTCCGGTACTCTTACCAAACACGACAAAATCATGGTCAGGTACCGTGAACTTTTCCGGCAATGACTGGCCTCAGTGACACTATGAAAAACCTGTTCAAAAACCGCTGGAGCCGCTGGATCAACCGGAGAATTCCGCGCTCCGATCTGCAGACCTTCAGCCAGAAAAATATCTTTATTCTGCCCACTGGCGCGGGCGTGGTTTTTGGTCTGTTGCTGTTCATCATGCTGCTAACCGGCATCAATTATCAGAACAGCCTGATCTACCTCACCACGTTTCTCCTGGGCGCGGTTTTTGTCGGCGCCATGCACCAGACCCACCGGAATCTCGCAGGCCTGGAGTTAACGCTGGTGCAGCCAGGGGAGGGGTTTGCCGGCGATGACATCCCCTTCCATTTCCGGCTCAGGGCCGGCCGGGATGATGCGATTGCCATCCTGCTTTCCTGTGAGGAATCGTGCCACGCCCCGGTGCATGTCCACTCCGGGCAGGCGCAGGATGTCACCCTGCCGGTTCATTCTGCCCATCGTGGGTACCTGCGGCCGGACAGGATTCGTATCGAAACCCGCTTTCCCTTTGGTCTGCTGAAAGCCTGGTCCTGGGTTCGCCCGGTGTCGGCTGGCGTGGTGTTTCCGAGGCCGGTGCCTGCGCCAGAGGCGTTTAGTACGGTAGACGATGGCGAGGAATCGGCGGACGCACGATCCGTTGACGGAAATGATCACGCCGATATCCGGCCCTGGCGGGAGGGTGACCTGAGCCAGCGGGTTCAGTGGAAGCGGTTTGCACGAACCGGGCAGATGGTGGTTGCCGACTGGGAAGGCGAGCAGGGGAGTCCGCACTGGCTGGATTTCAATGCCTACCCGGGGGCAGATCATGAGTTGCGCCTCAGTTATCTGGCGTTTCTGGTCAATGAGCGGGGCAAAAGCGGTGCCCGGTTTGGCCTGAACCTGCCGGGGCAGGTCATCGAGCCCGATTCCGGTCCCGCCCATGTCGCTCGCTGCCTCCGGGTGCTGGCGACCTGGGGCGAAGAAAGGCCCCGGGATGCCACAACCGAACCCCATGGCACCCGGAAACGCCGGTCGGCTGAATCACCACAGACCACCAAGGAGGGGCAGGTTTGAGTTTTCTCGATCGCCTCAGGACCAACGATGCCGAGAGTGTGCCGGCAAACGGTCTGCCATCGAAAGCCCTGCTCTGGCTGATTGGCAGTTTTGCCCTGCTGCTAACGCCTCAGTGGGACCGGCTGCCCCTGTGGCTTATGTCGGCCTGCGCGGTGCTCGCCGGCTGGCGCTGGCTGGCCCAGTATGGCCGGGTGAGATTGCCCGGCCGCGGGCTCAGAACCGGCATCATGCTGCTGTTGATCGGCGTGTATGTGGCGACGGTGCAGGGGCGGTTTACCGTGGACACCGCCGCCTCCTTCTTCGTGCTGGCGGTAGGGCTGAAATGGCTGGAAACCCGCACGGTTCGCGACTTCTACGTGCTGTTTTTCATCCTTGTCTACCTCGCCACGGTGAACTTCCTGTTCCACCAGGAGATTCTCTGGGCCCTGGTGACCTTCACCGGCGTGGCGCTGCTGCTTGTGGGGCTGCAGGTGCTCAATGCCCCGGATCTTCCGGGAGGGCTGAGGTCGGGCTGGCGGAGATTGGGCGGCCTGTTTCTGAAAACCCTGCCGGTTGTGGTTCTGCTGTTTGTCTTTTTCCCGCGCATGTCGCCGCTCTGGAATGTTCCGCTGGTCTCGGGTGAGGCGCGAACCGGCATCAGTGACACCATGCGGCCCGGGGATATTTCCGATCTGGCCCAGAGCAGTGAGCCCGCCTTCCGGGTGACTTTTGGCGGCGAGATACCGCCCCATCGAGATCGCTACTGGCGGGGTCTGGTGCTGGATTATCTGGACGGAGAGACCTGGCGGCAGGGCCAGGCCGAAGGCTTCAGCCCCCTCGGCCGGGTCGCTGTCGACGGTGGCGTGGGCCCTCTGAAACGAGACGAATACGATGTGTTGCTGGAACCAACCGACCAGCGCTGGGCCTTTGCCCTGGAAAACTCCCGGGCGGTGTCCGACAACGTGGTTGAGGCATCGGCCGATCTGTTCCGGTTCCGCCGGCCCGCAGACAGCGCTGTGCGTTACCGTCTGGGG
The DNA here is from genome assembly GCF_001045555.1 of Marinobacter subterrani. Lineage (NCBI taxonomy): Bacteria > Pseudomonadati > Pseudomonadota > Gammaproteobacteria > Pseudomonadales > Marinobacteraceae > Marinobacter > Marinobacter subterrani. The sequence continues at coordinate 768,073 of NZ_LFBU01000001.1, read as the reverse complement.
CTGGATCAGAACGCCGGCCCGGATCAGCCGGCCCAGAGGGCGGAGCTTCGCCGCTACCTTCAACTGCCCCGGGAGGGCAATCCGAGGGCGCGGGAACTCGCCGCCGAGCTGCGCCGAACCATAAACGACGAGCAGGTGGTCCGCTCGCTGCTGCAGCGGTTCCGGCAACAGCCCTATTTTTACACCCTGAGGCCCCCGGCCATGCCGGACAATGGCATCGATACCCTATTGTTCGATGCAAAGCGCGGCTTCTGTGCCCACTATGCCGGCGCGACGACCTTTGTATTGAGGGCAGCCGGTATCCCGGCGCGTATTGTGGTTGGCTATCAGGGCGGCGAGCCCGGTGCCGGCGGTGATTACCTGATCGTACGCCAGTACGATGCCCATGCCTGGGTTGAGGCCTATCTTGATGGCCGGGGCTGGGTAAGGGTCGATCCCACCGCCGCTATTGCTCCGGAGCGGATCGAGTCCGGCCTGCGGGAGGCGGTGGCCGAGGAAGGTTCGTTCCTCGAAAATGACTGGGCCTCCCCGCAGCGCTACGCAGACGTTGCCCTGGTGCAATGGGCGAGCCTGCAACTGGATCGCATCAATTATCAGTGGCAGCGCTGGGTGGTGGGCTATCAGGGCCAGAGCCAGATGAATTTGATGTCTCGCTTGCCGGGCGGTTTTGGCATGCGGGAGCTGGGATACCTGACCGCGGGCATTGTCGGGGCCGGATTGCTGATCGCGGGGCTGATATCCGCGTTGCAGATGCGCCGCGGGGAAAGGCGGGATGCCTTCCGGCGGGTGGTGGATACCTGGCACCGGCTGTGCGCCGCCGCCGGCGTGCCGGTTCGCCACGGTGAGACGCCCACCGTGCTGGCCATGAGGCTGGCCAAAGCCGAACCTGCGGCGGCGGATTCTGCCCGGCTTTTTGCCCGGATGGTCAACAGCCATTACTATAGCGCAGGCCCAGAGCAAGCGGGCGCAGAGAATGAGAGTGGCGAGCAACTGAAACGGATGCGCCGGTTACTCGCGACCATGAAAAAACAAGTGCGCAGACCCCATTCCCGGACAGGAAAACGTCGTGACTGATATTGCCGAAGACATGCCCTGGCTGAAGCGCGCCTGGCATACGGTTCAGAGCCGAATTGCGGAGGACCGGCTTGCGCACGCGTTGATTATTGCCGGGGAACGAGGTGTGGGTAAGCGCGCCTGGGCCGAAGCCGTTGCCCGGCTGCGGCTTTGTGGACGGCCGGCGAACCTTGAAGCGGGAGCGCCGGTAGCGTGCGGCGAGTGTAAGCAGTGCCAGCTTTTTGCGGCCGCAAGCCATCCGGATGTCCGTGTCTATGCGCCGGAGAAATCCCGCATGGTCAAGGTCGATCAGATCAGGGCGCTCTCGTCTTTTGCCGTTGCATCGCCCCAGGTGGCGCATCACAAGGTCGCCATCATTGACCGTGCCGATCAACTCAACATCAACGCCGCGAATGCCTTGCTCAAGACCCTGGAAGAGCCGCTTCCCGACGTGACCCTGATTCTTCTGCAGGAAAGCGGTCGCCCGGTCATTCCAACCATCCGCTCCCGCTGCCAGACACTGGCCATCCCGGTGCCCGGTGATGAAGACGCCAACCGGTGGCTGACCAATCGGGTTCAGGGGTTGTCTGAGGACGCACGGCCCTCCGCCGATGTGCTGGCCAAAGCACTCATGCTCTCCGGTAACGCGCCAAGGCTGGCATTTGACTATGCGACCGGGGACTTCATCGGTCTGCGGGATACGGCGCTGGGGCGGTTCAAGGACTTCATGAAGGCGAAGATCCCGGTCGGGGAGGCCGCCAAGGCATTCAAAGCTCTGGGGCTGGAGGACACGCTCTGGTTGTTTGAAACCTGGGGGGCGGATCTGGCCCGGCTTATCGTTGGAGGCAAAGCGCAGGATACCGACGCAGCCGATATGCTGGGCTTTCTGGCGAAATCGACCCCGGCCTGGCGAGCCCACGAACTGCTGGATAGGGTAAAAGAGTCCCGAGCCGCCGGCGTTTATAACGCCAGCCCGGAACTGGAAGCCAGCCGCTTGCTCATAGCCTGGCAGGCATTGATGCCGGTCAAGCGCCCGGCAGGACAGGCAGCGGTCGCCCGACAGGATTACGCCTAAGCGGTCAACTGCTGCTATGATTCGGGAATGACAGGGATTTTTGCATCCCGCAACACGTAAAAATTGATCTTACAGAAAGGTGTCAGTTATGGGGCCCGGATTCGGTGCGCGCAGTGGCATTCTTACCCTGACGATAAAGGATAAAGCCGTTCTCTACGCGGCCTATATGCCTTACATTCGCCAGGGGGGGCTGTTTATCCCGACCCAGAAGCAGTATCAGTTGGGGGATGAGGTGTTCCTGCTTCTCAACCTGATGGATGAGCCGGAGAAAATCCCGGTAGCCGGCAAGGTCATCTGGATTACTCCGAAAGGTGCCCAGGGCAATCGCGCTGCCGGAATTGGCGTTCAGTTCAACGGTGATGACGAAACCGCCCGCACCAAGATCGAATCCTACCTGGCAGGCTCTCTGAGTTCCGATCGGCCAACACACACCATGTGAAGGCGGGGCCTGCATGAACGATATTGCACTATCTCCCGAGGCTGCAGACAGTCTGGCGGAAGGCGGTTTTGCCGGGCAAAGCGACAAGCCGTGTCGTGAATCCGGGTGGAAACTCCGCCATATCACTCTGGCCGGGCTGAGCTGGCAGGCGGATGAGGGTGTTCACGAAAACACGCCGACCGTGATGCTGCATGGCTGGCTGGATAACAGCCTTACTTTCGTCAGGCTTGCGCCGGAATTAACCAGCCTGGGCCCGGTTTACGCCCTGGATTTCGCCGGCCATGGTCACTCGGGCCACCGACCGGAAGGGCAGAGCTACCTGTTGATGGATTATGTGGCAGACCTTGCCGAACTGGTCGAGCGCTATTTCCAGGAAACCCCCGACGGGCGGATCAATCTGGTTGGCCACTCCCTCGGGGGCATTGTCGGTACCCTTTACGCTGCAGCCTTTCCCGAGCGGGTGCGCAACCTGGTGATGATCGACAGCCTTGGTGCAATCAGCCGCCCGGTCGGCGAAACCATTCCCCAGCTCCGAAAGGCAATCAAGAAACGCATTGCCGGTTCCGGCCGGCAAGTGGTGTACCCGGATATTGCGACGGCCGCCAGGGCGCGAGAGGGTGGATTAAGCCCGCTGAGCCCGGAGGCAGCTTTAACGCTGGTGCCCCGTAACATGAAGCCGGAGGCTGACGGTTTCGTGTGGCGCACGGATTCACGGCTGCGGCATCCGTCACCGCTGATGATGACGGAAGCACAGGTAATGGCGACTCTTTCTGCTTTGGAAACCCGCGCTCTGTTTATCCGGGCCGACCAGGGGCTTCTGGCGCACAGAACGGACCTGGATGAACGCGCCGGCGCCATTCCAGACCTTCAGATAGCGAAGGTACCGGGTGGCCACCATTGTCATCTGGATGGGGACACCCGTCACGTGACGGATGCCGTCAGACAATTTCTGGGAAATGAGTAATCGCTTGCTGAAACCACTGATTATCCGTCTTTTGCTGGCTGCCTGCTGTGCTCTGAGTCTGCCGTCTCTGGCAATGGCTGCACCGGGTGATTTTCCGGCGGCCTTTGCGCAGTCAACGCTGGAAACCACGGTCAATATCGACTCCCCGGGCCACCTGGTTCTGTTCGCTGCGGTCAAGGAGATCAACAATGAAATCCGCGCCGACAGCCTGGCGAGGCTTCCGGTGAGTGGGGAGGGGCGCCTGTACCAGGTGGCCCGGGATTCAAGCCGGGACAGTGCGAGGGATCATTATCTGCGCCTGCTTGGCCAGAGAAACGCCCAGATCCTGTTTGATTGCTCCGGCGTCAACTGTGGCAGGAGCAATGTCTGGGCAAACCAGGTCTTCCACCAGGCGGTGCTGTATGGTGCCGACGCAGGCCAGGATTACCTTGTGGCCGGCACCATCGCAGAGGACGGAACCCGGTGGCTGACTCTGGTTTATACTGTTACCCGGGGAAACCTGCGGGAATATGTCTGGGTTGAACGCTTGCGCGTGGCCCCGGGGGCCACGATTCCCGGGTTCGGAAATCTGGCCAGCCGGATTGAGGGGCCGGTTGTTGTTCCATGGCAGGGCGGTGTCACCTACGACTTTGACTGGCAGCCCGGTGACCGGCGGCATGTAACGGACGCCGCGCAAGCAGAGGGCACATTGGTTGTGCTGGTGGGTTACTCGGCGCTTGAAACCGGCGAAGCCTTCAGTGAGGCTATGGCGCGCGCCCGCAGGGCGGCCGAGTCGTTGTCGGAAATACTGGCCAAAACCGGCGTTTCCCGTGATCAGCAGGAAATCATCGTGGCGGGCCCGGCGGTGGTGCTCAGTAATCCGGATCGGCAGGGAAACCGGGTAGAAGTGGTTATGATCTCAAGGTAAACACAATGGGCAAATCAACGGATGACAATCAGGGCTCAAAAGGCCCGGCCCCGGGGGACGAGCCCCGTAACGGTGCCTCCCGGGTTTTGCAGAGTTCGGATGTGTCGGCGACTAACGCGCCGGCAAACCCGGAAACGCTAGAGCACAAAACCCGGCGGCGGAAGACCGTTGCGCTCACCCTGGGCAGTGGTGGCGCGCGGGGGTATGCCCACATTGGCGCCATTGAAATACTGGCCGAGCGCGGTTACGACATCGTCGCTATTTCCGGCTGTTCCATGGGAGCCCTGATTGGTGGCATGTACGCCGCCGGAAAGATGCAGGACTACAAGGACTGGGTGACCGGCCTTGGCCAGTTTGATGTGCTGAAGCTGCTGGATGTCACCTTTAACTCCGTTGGCGCTATCCGGGGCGAAAAAATCTTCTCTGTGGTGCGGGAAATGCTGGGTGATACCCGCATCGAGAACCTCCCCATTGCCTTTACAGCCGTGGCGACCGATCTGCTGGCCCACAAGGAAATCTGGTTCCAGGAAGGCCCGCTGGATCAGGCCATTCGCGCTTCGGTGGCCATACCGAGCGTCGTCACGCCGCTGGTTCTCAATGGCCGGGTTCTGGTGGACGGTGCCTTGCTGAATCCATTGCCGATCATCCCCACCATTTCCTCCCATGCCGACATGATTGTGGCCGTCAACCTCAGTGGCGAGGATGACCGAAGCCGGCGCATCCCGGATGCCGCCTTTGCCGGGGACGACACAGGCCCAGACATGGAGGAGTGGGTGGACACCATCCGGGATAAAGCGTCCCGCTGGTTTGACTGGGATGCGCTGAAATCGCTGACTGCGCGCAAACCGGATAGCGGCGAAAGCCCGGAAGAAAAGATATCGAGGGAAGTGAAGAAAAAAGAGCATCACAAGCAGGTTGAGAAGAAGCATCCCGACAAGAAAGTCCAGGAAGATCACGAAACCATCGACTGGGACAAGCTCGGAATTGGCAAGTTCGATGTGATGAACCTGACCATCGAAACCATGCAGAGCGCGCTCGTGCAGTACAAGATTGCCGGCTATCCCCCTGATCTGCTGGTGAATGTCCCGAAAAATGCCTGCCGGAGCTATGACTATCACAAAGCGCCGGAGCTGATTCAGCTCGGCCGCGAGCGGATGGCGGCGGCTCTGGACCGGTTTGAGGAAAGTCGCAGCAGTTCCGGGCCGCTGGCCGTCTGAGACGATTCCACGGCGCTGTATGGCAGGGCTGCAGTCAGGCCGACAAACAGCGTATAATCCCGCGCTGACACGCTCTCTCACAGGATTTACGTTTGTGACCAGCCCCATTGATGATCTCCACAGCGTTCGGGATTACCTCCGCTACGCCTCCTCGCAGTTTGCGGCCTCGCCGCTGTTTTTTGGTCATGGTACCGACAATGTCTGGGACGAGGCGGTGCAGTTGGTCATGCGCAGCCTGCATCTGCCGCTGGAAAATAACACGGTGTTTCTGGATGCCCGGCTTACCCGTGGCGAGCGGGAGCTGATTGTGGAGCGCATCTGCCGCCGGGTGGATGACCGTGTGCCCCTGGCTTATCTGTTGGGCGAAGCCTGGTTCATGGGGATGCCGTTCCACGTGGATGAGCGCGTACTGGTGCCTCGTTCGCCCATCGGTGAACTGATCGAAAATGGTTTTCAGCCCTGGCTGGGCGACAAGCCTGTTGAGCGCATTCTTGATCTCTGTACCGGCAGTGGCTGCATCGGCATCGGGGCGGCCTCGGTTTTCACCGACGCCGAGGTGGATCTTTCGGATATTTCTGCCGATGCACTGGCCGTGGCGGATTCAAACATCGAACTGCACGGAGTCCGGGACCGGGTTCGAACCGTACAATCGGACGTGTTCGCGACTATTGAGGGCCGGTACGATGTGATCGTCAGCAACCCGCCCTATGTGGACGCGGATGACCTGGCCAGCATGCCGGACGAATATCGCCATGAGCCGGAGCTGGGCCTGGCCGCCGGAAAAGACGGGCTGGATATTGCTCACAGGATTATTGCCAATGCGGCAAACCATCTCACACCGGGAGGGCTCCTGATCGTGGAAGTTGGTAATAGCTGGGTAGCTCTGGATGAGGCCTATCCGGACCTGCCCTTGACCTGGCTCGAGTTCGAAAACGGCGGCGATGGCGTCTTTCTGGTTACCGAACAGGACCTGCGCCATTGGCAGGATTCCATTTAATCCTGTTTCTCATAAAAGTTTAATAAGATACTGAATTATGTCTGGAAATACATTCGGAAAACTGTTTACTGTTACCTCCTTCGGCGAGAGCCACGGGGCGGCACTGGGTTGCATCATCGACGGCTGCCCTCCGGGGCTTGAGCTCTCGGAAGCGGATATGCAGCGCGATCTGGATCGTCGCAAGCCTGGCACCTCCCGGCACACGACCCAGCGCCGGGAAGCGGACGAGGTAAAAATTCTCTCCGGGGTGTTTGAGGGTAAAACCACCGGCACGCCCATCGGATTGCTGATTGAAAACACCGACCAGCGGTCGAAGGACTACTCGAAAATAGCCGAGCAGTTCCGGCCGGCCCACGCGGACTACACCTACATGCACAAGTACGGTGTCCGCGATTATCGCGGTGGCGGGCGTTCGTCGGCGCGGGAGACGGCCATGCGGGTGGCCGCGGGTGCGGTGGCGCGGAAGTTCCTCGAGCAGCGGCTCGGAATTCGTATTCGCGGCTATCTCTCCCAACTTGGCCCGATCAAGGCTGAAAAGCTGGACTGGGATCAGGTGCATCAGAACCCTTTCTTTTGCCCGGATGCGGACAAGGTTGCCGAAATGGAAGCCTATATGGATGCGCTCCGCAAGGAGGGGGATTCCATCGGTGCCCGGATCAATGTGGTTGCCGAAGGTGTGCCGCCCGGGCTGGGTGAGCCGATCTTTGACCGCCTGGATGCGGATCTGGCCCATGCGTTGATGAGTATCAATGCGGTGAAGGGCGTGGAGATTGGTGCCGGCTTTGACTGCATTGAGCAGAAGGGCACCGAGCATCGGGATGAGATGACACCTGAGGGTTTTCTGTCCAACAACGCCGGCGGAGTGCTCGGGGGCATTTCCTCTGGCCAGCCGATTGTGGCGAGTATTGCGCTGAAGCCGACATCGAGCCTGCGGTTGCCGGGGCGAAGCATTGATGTGCACGGCAACCCGGTGGAGGTGATTACGACCGGGCGGCACGATCCCTGTGTGGGTATTCGGGCGACGCCGATTGCCGAGGCGATGATGGCCATTGTGCTGATGGATCATTATTTGCGGCATCGGGGGCAGAATGGGGATGTTTCGGTTTCTACGCCGGTTATTGGGCAGCTCTGATTTGGCTTTTCAGATTTGGTGAAACTGAATCTTCGGATAGAGAACCCGTAGGTCGGATTAGCCACGGGCGTAATCCGACAACATCCCAAGACCCCAAGCGCGCGAATCGTCTTCTGTCGTATCGATAAAGAGGTTCTGTTATCTACTGGCGCCTTTCCAACCTCTATTTCTGGTTCTTTGCGCTCCTGGGCGGGCTCCTTCCGTACTGGTCCCTCTACCTCGAGGGGCTGGGCTACACCTATCTTCAGATCGCCACTCTGATGGCCACCATTCAGCTCACCAAAGTCATCGCGCCCAGTGTCTGGGGCTGGCTCGGCGACAGGACGGGGCAACGGGTAAGGCTGGTCCGGTTCGGAGCGATTACCGGCTCGCTGTTCTTCGCCGGTGTTTTTCTGCAGCCAGGGTTTTACGGCCTGTTGCTGGTAATGCTGGCCTTTACCTTTTTCTGGAACGCGATTCTGCCGCTTTATGAGGTGATCACCCTTCGAACCCTTGGCGCGAACCGGGAGAAGTACGGCAGGGTCCGCCTCTGGGGCTCGATCGGTTTTATCGGTGCGGTGGCATCGGTAGGTGGTTTGCTTGAGCTGGTGCCGATCCAGAATCTCCCCTGGCTGCTGTTGCCAGTGTTTGTCGGAATAGCAGTGTCTGCTTTTCTTGTGCCTTCCGATCGGGGGGAGCGAAAGTCGCCGGCACCGAGGGGTAGCCTGAAGGCGATTGTCACGCACCCGGCAGTGGTGACCTTTTTCCTGATGAACTTTCTGCTCCAGGTTTCCCACGGCGCCTATTACACCTTTTTCAGTATTCACCTTGCGCAGCATGGTTATGGCAAATTGGCGATAGGGCTGCTGTGGTCACTCGGAGTGGTGGCGGAAATCGCGCTGTTTCTGGTTATGCACCGGCTGACCCGTAATTTCACGGTCCGGCAGATTGCTATTGGTGCACTCACGCTGACAATGATTCGCTGGGTGCTGATCGCCGAGCTGACGGATGTGCTGGCCATGCTGCTGTTTGCCCAGTTGCTGCACGCTGCTTCCTACGGCGCGCTTCATGCCATTTCGGTTCAATACATCCAGGGTTTTTTCGGAAAGCATCATCATGGTCAGGGGCAGGCTCTGTACAGCGGGCTGACGTTTGGTGCCGGTGGTGCGCTGGGGGCGTGGCTGTCGGGTTTTCTGGTGGATGGCTTCAATACCTCGGCGGCTTTCTGGGGCGGTGCTGTGGCCATGGCCATTGCCATTGTGATTACCTGGCGGGGGCTCAGGCCCCCGCCGGTTGAAGCGCAGGCCTGACTCTCAGGGGCCTTCTTCTTCCTGAACAATCTCCAGCAGTGCCTTCGATGCATTGCTGAGCTGCCTTCCTGCCAGCCCGATGCCTCCGAGAACCCGGGATACCGGCCGGTTGATCTCCAGCACGCGAAGGCTCTCATCCACCATCCGCATCGGTAATACGCTCCAGCCAAGGCCGACGCTGGTCATCATTTTCAGGGTTTCCAGGTAATTCGTTGGCATCTGCGGGTTGAGGTGGAGGTTGGCTTCCAGGAACAGCCGGCTAACCACCCTGTAGGTGGCTGTTGAGGTGTCGGGCAGCAGCGCAGGATGATCAGCCAGGTCTGAAAGTACCGGTTTGTTCAGTCTCGCCAGTGGATGCTCAACGCCTGCCACAAATTCCATCGGGTCTGGCCACTGCGCGAATACCTTGAAGCTGGGCTCCATGCTGTCGCTCAGGGTGACGAACGCGAGCTCGGCGTTGCGCTTGCGCATCTGCTCATAAGCGGCATCGGATTCCATGAATTGCAGGTTGATGGAGACCTGCGGGTATTGCCGTTTGAACCGGCGAAGCCAGTTGGGAAGGTGGTGCAGGCCGATGTGGTGGCTGGCAATAATCTGAAGCTCGCCTTCCACCTGGCCCGAATCCGGCGAAAGGGCGACACGGGCGTTGTGGATTTCGTCCAGAATCTTTCGGGCATGGGGGAGCAGGCGGTTGCCTGCGTCAGTCAGGCGGATCTGGCGGTGGCTGCGGTCAATCAGACTGGTGCCCAACTGGTTTTCCAGGGCTGCCAAGCGCTTGGAGATTGCCGGCTGTGTCAGATGCAGTATCTCAGCGGCTTCCGAGAACGAGCCCTGATCTACGATGGTCAGGAAGGCTTTTAATGCGTTTGAATCCATGCCTGTTTTTCCGGTATTTGAACCTGGGGGAAGGTCCCGGGTTGGAACAGCGTTTTCAAAACACGCCGACAAGCACGTCCATGTGGGCTCGTTTCGGGCCATCCCTGGCCCTCTACGGTTTTGAAAACGCTGTTCCAACCCGCTCCCCAGAGTGTCGCGAATACCCGCAAAGTTCTGGGAGTATGGAGGGCAGAGCTTCCCAAAACCGTGGAGCGCCAGGGATGGCGCGACCGAGCCCTACAGGGACGTATTCACGGGCGTGTTTTGGGAAGCTCTGCCCTCCATGCGACCTTCACCGAAGCTTATCGAATAACCCAAAGGAATGCGATAGATGAAAAACATGAATTGAGGTTATCCATGGCAAAGCGGTAAGATGGACCATCAAATGCGATAACCAGAAACCCCCAGAGAGTGAGAGAGAACCATGGCGGGCAAGACCTTATACGATAAATTGTGGGACGATCATCTCGTCAAACAGCGCGACGATGGCTCCGCGCTGATTTATATCGATCGTCACTTACTGCACGAAGTGACCTCACCGCAGGCGTTCGAAGGCCTGCGCCTGGCCGGGCGCAAGCCGTGGCGGATTGATGCCAACATTGCGACCCCGGACCACAACGTTCCGACCACTGATCGTGAACGGGGTGTGGAAGGTATTGTCGACCCGGTATCCCGGATTCAGGTGGAAACCCTCGACAAGAACTGCGATGAGTTCGGGATTCTTGAGTTCAAGATCAAGGACCAGCGCCAGGGTATTGTGCATGTGATTGGGCCAGAGCAGGGCGCCACCTTGCCCGGCATGAGCATTGTCTGTGGTGATTCCCACACCTCTACCCATGGGGCATTTGGCTGTCTGGCGCACGGTATCGGTACCAGTGAGGTTGAGCATGTGCTGGCGACCCAGTGCCTGGTGCAGCAGAAGATGAAGAACATGCTGGTGAAGGTGAATGGCAAGCTCGGGCCGCGGGTGACCGGCAAGGATGTGGTTCTGGCCATTATCAGCAAGATCGGCACGGCCGGCGGGACCGGCCATGCGATCGAGTTTGGTGGTGAGGCTATTCGGGGTTTGAGCATGGAAGCCCGGATGACCATCTGCAACATGTCGATCGAGGCCGGTGCCCGGGTGGGTATGGTTGCAGTCGACGACACCACGATTGAATACGTGCGTGGCCGTCCGTTCTCGCCCAAGGGCGAGCAGTGGGATGCGGCGATGGACTACTGGCGTACCCTGCACAGTGACGAGGACGCGGTTTTCGACAAGGTTGTTGAGCTGGAAGGCTCGGAAATCCAGCCACAGGTGAGCTGGGGTACTTCCCCTGAAATGGTTGCCGGGGTTGGCGGCAATGTGCCGGACCCGGAGAAGGAAGCCGATCCGATCAAGCGTGAGGGCATCGTGCGCGCGCTGAAATACATGGGCTTGCAGGCGAATATGCCGATTACCGACATCAAGCTGGACAGGGTGTTTATCGGTTCCTGCACCAACAGCCGTATTGAGGATTTGCGCGAGGCGGCTGCCGTGGTGAAGGGGCGCAAGGTGTCTCCAACGCTGAAGCAGGCCATGGTGGTGCCGGGATCCGGGTTGGTGAAGGTGCAGGCGGAGCAGGAGGGCCTGGACAGGATTTTCATTGAAGCGGGTCTGGAATGGCGCGATCCGGGTTGCTCCATGTGCCTGGCCATGAACGCCGACAAGCTGGGCCAGGGCGAGCATTGTGCCTCCACGTCGAACCGGAATTTCGAAGGGCGCCAGGGCTTTGGTGGTCGCACCCATCTGGTGAGCCCGGCCATGGCGGCGGCCGCTGCGGTGGCGGGCCATTTCGTTGATGTCCGTGAGCTGATGAACTGATCCACAGGAGAGAACCATGCGCGCATTTACGCAACACCAGGGCGTTGTCGCCCCCATGGACCGTTCCAATGTGGACACGGACATGATTATTCCCAAGCAGTTTCTGAAATCCATCAAGCGCACCGGTTTCGGGCCGAACCTGTTTGACGAGCTGCGCTATCTGGACGAAGGCAGGCCGGATCAGGACTGCTCCAAGCGGCCGATCAATCCGGATTTTGTCCTGAATCAGGACCGGTACAAGGGCGCCAGTGTACTCTTGGCCCGGCGCAATTTTGGTTGCGGGTCGAGCCGCGAGCACGCCCCCTGGGCACTGGAAGATTTCGGCTTCCGGGTGATCATTGCTCCGAGTTTTGCCGATATTTTCTATAACAACTGCTTCAAGAATGGTCTGTTACCCATTGTTCTTCCTGAGGAAGTGGTTGATCGGCTTTTCCAGGAGGCGGAGCAGAGCGAAGGCTATCAGTTGTCGGTGGACCTTGACGCCAGAACGGTAACCACACCGTCTGATGAGACCTTCAGTTTCGAGGTGGATGATTTCCGCCGCCACTGCCTGCTGAACGGCCTGGATGATATTGGTGTCACGCTGGAGGATGCAGACGCTATCAAGTCCTATGAAGACAGTCGCCGGAAAACAGCGCCCTGGTTGTTTGGTGCGGGCAGCTGACTTTGGTGCTGCAGGTGATTTTGATGTCGGATTACGCTGGTGCTAATCCGACCTACCTGTCTGGCCGCTATCCGAAGAAAACCCCAATTAAGTAGGTGGGATTAGCCAAAGGCGTAATCCGACAGGGACTCTACGAAAATCCCAATTAGGTAGGCCGAATTAGCGCGAGCGTAATCCGACAGAGACCCTACGAAAATCCCAATTAGGTAGGCCGGATTAGCGCGAGCATAATCCGACAGGGACCCTACGAAAATCCCAATTAGGTAGGTCGGATTAGCGCGAGCGTAATCCGACACAGAGAAATGGAACAAGGAAAACACATGCCCAGAACAGTATTAATGCTTCCCGGCGACGGCATCGGCCCGGAAATCGTTGCGGAAGCCGAAAAGGTGCTTCATAAAATCAATGATCAGTTCGATCTTGGTCTGAATTTCGAATCTGCTCTTGTCGGCGGCGCGGCGATTGATGAAGCCGACACGCCGCTGCCGGAGGAGACGCTGGAAAAGGCGCGGAAGGCCGATGCCATCCTGCTGGGCGCCGTTGGCGGCCCGCAATGGGACGGCCTGCCGATGGCCAAGCGCCCGGAGAAAGGGCTGCTCGGATTGCGTTCCAATCTGGAGCTGTTTGCCAACCTGCGCCCGGCCATCCTGTATCCACAGCTGGCCTCCGCGTCGTCATTGAAGCCGGAAGTGGTATCCGGTCTGGACATCATGATTGTCCGGGAACTGACTGGCGGCATCTATTTTGGTCAGCCGCGCGGCGTTCGCGAACTGGAAAGCGGAGAGCGTCAGGGCTACAACACCTACGCTTATACAGAATCGGAAATTCGTCGTATCGGCCGGGTCGCCTTCGAGGCAGCCCAGCAGCGGGGCAAGAAGCTGTGTTCCGTTGACAAGGCGAATGTTCTGGAAGTCACTGTTCTGTGGCGGGAAATCATGAACGATCTGCGTCGGGAATACCCGGATGTGGAGCTCTCCCACATGTATGTGGATAATGCCGCCATGCAGCTGGTTCGGGCACCCAAGCAGTTCGATGTGATTGTGACTGGCAACATGTTTGGTGATATTCTTTCCGACGAAGCGGCTATGCTTACCGGCTCCATTGGCATGTTGCCCTCGGCGTCGCTGAACTCCGAAAAGCAGGGCATGTACGAGCCGTGCCACGGTTCAGCGCCGGACATTGCCGGCAAGGGCATTGCCAATCCGCTGGCCACCATCCTCAGTGCCGCCATGATGTTGCGGTACAGTCTGAATGAGGAAACGGCCGCAGAGGCGATTGAAGCGGCGGTCAGCAAGGTTCTGGACCAGGGCCTGCGAACGGCAGATATCATGTCGGAAGGCGCGAAGCGGGTTTCCACCCGGGAAATGGGTGAGGCGGTACTCGCTGCGTTATAATCAGCGCTTCTGAATACAGTGTATTCGAGACCCGACGGCAGCGGGATGCAGTTGCCGCGGGATCATCCATCCTGTCCCTGCCAGCGATAAAGGCAGCGGGCGGGCATAAAACGAGGTCTAAAGATCGCACATGAAGCGAGTTGGACTTGTAGGTTGGCGTGGCATGGTGGGCTCGGTCCTCATGCAGCGCATGCGTGAAGAAAACGATTTCGCCGATATCGAACCGGTGTTTTTCACCACCTCCCAGGCTGGCAAACCGGCCCCGGACGTTGGCAAGCAGGGCGTGCCCGCCCTGCAGGACGCGTTTGATATCGAGATTCTGAAAACCATGGATGTGATCGTGACCTGCCAGGGTGGCGATTACACCGGTGCGGTTTACCAGAAACTCCGTGATGCAGGCTGGGAAGGCTACTGGATTGACGCCGCCTCCACGCTCCGGATGGTCGACCACTCGGTGATTGTTCTGGATCCGGTGAACCGCAATGTGATTGATGCGGCGCTGGAAAAGGGCGTCAAGGATTACATCGGCGGTAACTGCACCGTCAGCCTGATGATGCTGGCCCTGGGTGGTCTGCTGGAAGAGGACCTGATCGAGTGGGTATCCCCCATGACCTATCAGGCGGCTTCCGGTTCCGGTGCACAGAACATGCGTGAACTGCTGAACCAGATGGGCGAGCTCAACAGCAGCGTCAGTGCCGAGCTGGAGGACCCTTCTTCGGCGATTCTGGAAATTGACCGGAAGGTGACCGAAACCATGCGCTCCGATGGTTTCCCGACCGAGCATTTTCAGGTGCCGCTGGCCGGTAGCCTGATTCCGTTCATCGACAAACAGCTCGATAACGGCATGAGCAAGGAAGAGTGGAAGGCCGGGGTTGAGACCAACAAGATTCTCGGTCGCTCGGATAATCCGATTCCTATTGACGGTATCTGCGTGCGGATCGGGGCCATGCGCTCCCACAGCCAGGCGCTGACCATCAAGCTGAAGAAGGATCTGCCGGTTGCCGAGATCGAGTCGATCCTGGCCACGGCCAACGACTGGGTGAAGGTCATCCCCAACGATCGCGATGCGAGCATCCGGGAGCTGACACCGGCCAAGGTGACTGGCACATTGAGTGTGCCCATCGGTCGGATCCGCAAGCTGTCCATGGGGCCAGAGTACATTTCTGCGTTTACCGTGGGTGACCAGTTGCTCTGGGGCGCCGCTGAGCCGCTGCGTCGTATGCTCCGGATCCTTCAGGAGCGTTAAGAATTGTTACACAGAGGCAATAAATGCCAACTGTGTCCGGTTTCGGTAAACCGGTTAGGGGGCGGAGGCTGATTTCAGCCTCCGCCCCTGTTATTTTCAAGAGCGCTAGGCAGTTCCGCGTGATTGATAAAAAAATGGTACAAGGATTGCGGCTGATTGATTGATAAACGAGGTTTTATCAACAATACTTGCCGGACTGAAAATTAAAAAGAACCCATAATAACGAGAATTATCCAGACGGAAGTCATCCAACCTCGTCCGATTCTGTTTGTAAAAGAGCAGTAACGAATAACGGAGACTGGAAAGGAAAAAGCATGAAGGTACGCAAGCTTGCGGTTGCCCTGGCTCTGGCGGGAGGGCTCGGATCCGGCGTCGCACACGCCCTTGGGCTGGGTGAAATTGAACTTCAGTCCTATCTGAATGAGCCACTGGACGCAGAGATCGTTCTGCCCCAAAGCCGTGGCATCAATCCGGCGGACGTGTTCGTCAACATTGCGTCGGAACAGGCGTACGAGCAGGTGGGGCTGGATCGCAACCAGTTTCTGAGCAAGCTCCGGTTCCAGGTGGTCACCCGTAACGATGGCAGTCTCGCTGTCAGCGTCTCCTCGCGTGAGCCCCTGAGGGAGCCGTACCTCAATTTCCTGCTGGAAATGACCTGGCCGAACGGCCGGTTGATGCGTGAATACGCCGTGCTTGTTGATCCGCCCGTGTACGCAGAAGAATCGGGTGTTCAGGAAGCCGTTAACGTACCTGGCGCCGCGGCCACTGAAACAACCCGGCAGCCATCGGCAACCCGTAGCCAGGAATCAGCCCGCCGCCAGGCGCAGGCCGAGCGTTCACTGGGCACCGGCTATCAGGCCGATACCTTCGGGCCGACCGGGCCATCGGACACCCTGTGGACCATTGCTGCCCGAGTTCGTCCCAATGACAGCGTTTCCATGCAGCAGGTCATGCTGGCAATCCAGGATCTGAACCCGGACGCCTTCATCAGCAATAACATCAACCGTCTGAAGCGCGGCGAAGTTCTCCGTGTACCCTCGCTTGATCAGATCCAGAGCCGGACCCGTGCCCAGGCGACGCGCATTGTCAGCCAGCAGAACGAGGAGTTCCGGTCGCCACAGCGTACCGTGGATGCAACTGAGGGCCAGCAACAACAACCCCAGGCCGCGACTCCGGCAGCCGGTGGTGACGAGCTGAAGCTGGTCGTCGCAGACAAAACCGGCCGCGATTCTTCTGAAGGTGGCTCGGCAGGCGGCGACGGGCAATTGCCCGGTGGCGCTGATGCCGGCACCGCTGTTGTGATGGAAGAGCTGGAAAGCGCCCGGCGCGAAAATACCGAGCTGAACAGCCGGGTGGAAGATCTGCAGGCCCAGGTTGAGACACTCCAGCGTCTGATTGAGCTGAAGAATACCCAGCTTGCCGAGATTCAGCAGTCAGTCGGCGACGCAGCTCAGGGCGAACCGGCAACCCCGACTGAGGCCACGAGCGCCGAAGCCGAAACAGTCGCCACCGGAGAGCCATCCGCAACCAAGGAAGATGCGACAGCGACGGACACTACCGAAGAGACACCGTCGGATGCGTCACCAGTAGCAGGTGGCCAGGCCGAAGCCGGCTCTGCCACAGGCACAGATGAAAGCGCTGCCGGGGAAACCGAGACCGCAGGCGCCGGTAAGCCTGCGACAGCCAGTGCCGATTCCGCGGCTGAGAAGTCCGGTGAGGAAATGGCAGAACCCGCACCTGCTGCATCGCAGCCTTCACAAACCGCACAGCCCTCACCCAGGCCCGCGCCCCAGGCGCCTGCTGCGGACAAAGGCTTCCCGGGTAATGTGATAGACGCCATTACCAATAACCCGATGTATCAGGTCGCCCTCGGCGGCGGGTTGATCGTGCTTCTGTTGTTGTTGCTGCTACTTGCTCGCCGCAATGCCAATCGTGAAAAAGCGTTTTATGAGCAACTGAACAGTGGCGAGAACGACGAGGGTGCAGATTCCTTTGATCTCACGCTTGATGAAGAAGATCAGGAATCTGCCGCCAGTGATGCCCTCGAGGAAGCTGACGCCTATATCGCCTACGGCCGCCACGATCAGGCGGCACAGGCGCTTGAGGCCGCAATCTCCCGGGAGCCCAGTCGAACCGACCTTCGCCTGAAACTCCTGGGCGTGTATGCAGATACTCAGGATCGCCAGTCTTTTGAGCGGCAGTTCGGCGAAATCGAGGCTCTGGACGACGAGGACGCCCTGTCGGCCGCCAGCGATCTTCGTGGCCGGCTGGAAGAAGCGGAATCCATGCCAAGCATCGATGACCTCGAGTCACAACTGCGTTCGGATTCATTTGCAACGTCCTATGACACCGAGACTGACGCCAGTGATGAGACGGCTACGCCGGAGTCGGATGAACTCCTGGCCGACCAGTTTGATGCCAAGAAGGAGGAGTCTGAGGAGAACGAGTTCGGTGATTTTGACTCCGATCTTTCTGACTTTGACCTGAGTGAATTTGAAGAGCGGGAAGGTTCCGAGTCTCCGGTTGCCTCAGGAACTGAAGAAGCCGAAGCCCGGGAGGATCAGGAGGAAGAAAGCAAAGACGACCTGATTGAATTTGACCTGTCGGGTATTGAGCGTGAATCCGACGAGAAAGCCGCTGAACCAGAGGAAGTGCCGGAATCTCTCGAGTGGGATATGAGCTCGGATTTCGAAAAGGATCTTGAGGAATTGGCGGACGATGAATCGAAAACCGATGAGCTTGAGGATGAGCTGAACCTGGAACTCGACGACGATGAGCTGGAACAGGACCCTCTGGCTGGCGATGAAGGCGGCGTTATCGAAGAGAGCGCAACTGCCGAGGCCGAACCCGAGTCTGATGCGGAATCCGATCTTGAGACACTGGACGAGTCCTTCCTGGATGAACTGGACGCAGAGCTGGACAAGGTGGCCGGAGAAGAAGACGAACTCGGCGGCAGCGAGATGGAGGAATCCTCTCTGGACGACCTTGAGCTGGATGTGTCAGACGAAGACCTGGCGCTGATGGAGGAGTTCTCCGATTCTGCGGATTCGACCAACCACGAGGCGGAAGATGTGGCATCCCTGGATGAGGAGCTGGGCCTTGAAGACACCCTCGCCGAAGGCGATGTGTTGGGCGATAGTGAAGCGGCCGGGCCGGAAGAAACCGTCGAGGGCGTCGAGGAGCTTGAGCAGCAGGGCGTAGAGGACACCCTGGAAGATCAGGAACTCGCCGCTGATGTTGACGAGGCGTCTGATGAAGACCTGGAGTTGCCCGTCGCGTCGGATGAGGTAGCAGATGAACCGTCCCGGTCGTCGGTTCCGGATCTCGACGAAAGTGATCTGGGGGATGACGATGACTTTGATTTCCTGGCGGGTACCGATGAGGCTGCCACCAAGCTTGATCTTGCCCGGGCTTACATCGAGATGGGCGATGCCGATGGCGCCAGGGATATCCTCGAGGAAGTCGCCCTGGAAGGCAACGAGGATCAGAAGTTGGAGGCACAGGATCTCCTTAAAAATCTGTCCTGATCCGTTATAATCGGGTCTTACAGGCAGCAAACGCCGGCCGTCGGGTTCATTCCCGGCATCAAGCCGGCGTTTTGCTTTCACAGAAACACTCGTTCCGGATCCGCCTTTGTTTCTTGAAACCCAGCAACTCACCACGGATAACGCTATTGGAGCAGGGCGCGTTGCGCTCGCGTTTGAGTATGATGGCCGCAGTTTTCATGGCTGGCAGCTCCAGAAATCCGGAGTACGGTCTGTAGAAGCCGAGCTTACCCGGGCGGTTGCAAAGGTCGCCGACCATCCGGTGGATCTGGTCTGTGCCGGGCGCACAGACGCCGGCGTCCACGCAAGCTACCAGATTGCCCATTTTGATACGCCTTCCGTGCGGAATCTCCGTTCCTGGGTCATGGGTATCAATACCGCGTTGCCCGAGGACATTTCCGTGCATTGGGCAGGGAACGGCACCGGTGACTTCCATGCCCGTTTTTCGGCCACCTACCGTCGGTACCGCTACATTATCTACAACCATCCGGTGCGGCCGGGTATCCAGCGGGGGCAGGTGAGCTGGACATTCCGCCCCCTTGATGCCGAACTCATGGATCGGGCAGCACAGGTGCTGGCCGGTGAACACGATTTCTCGTCGTTCCGTGCCGCCGGCTGCCAGTCCCGTACGCCCATCCGGTTTCTGGAGAGGATCTCGGTAACCCGGAAGCGTGATTTTGTCGTAATAGATGTGCAGGCGAATGCATTCCTGCATCACATGGTGCGTAATATTGCCGGGGCGTTGATGGCGGTTGGAGCGGGGAGGCAGCCAGCAGAGTGGATTCATGAGATACTGGCTGCCAGAGACCGTACAGTTGCCGGTGTGACCGCGCCGCCCCACGGCCTGTATCTTGTTGATGTGGGGTATCCCGGGGCGTTTGGTGTACCTGCCGCCGAGTGTGGTCCCGGGTTTTTGAGGCCCTGGTACAGTCGGGCGGAAAATAGCCCGCTTGCACCCACACATATCCATCCCAGACAACGGGTTCTGAGCCAATGAGCGCACGCGTGAAGATATGCGGTCTGACTCGTCCTGAGGACGTTGATGCCGCGGTTGATTGTGGCGCAGATGCGGTTGGCTTCGTGTTCTATGGGCCAAGCCCCCGGGCCGTTTCGGTGGCTCAGGCGGCAGAACTGGTTCGCCGTGTCCCTGCCTTTGTCTCCGTGGTCGGCCTGTTTGTAAATCCTGCTCATCAGGAAGTCGAGGCCGTGCTCGAGAAGGTTCCGCTGGATCTTTTGCAATTCCACGGCGATGAAACCGCCGCTTTCTGCGCTACCTTTGCTCGACGCTGGATCAAGGCGATCCGGGTGCGGGAACCCGGCCAGATCGAGCGCGCTTTTGACGAATACCGGGCCTCTTCGGGGCTGCTGGTGGATGCATGGGATCCGGAAAAATACGGCGGTACCGGAAAGGCGTTCAACTGGGATCTTATTCCGACGGAGAGGCCGCTCCCGCTTATATTGGCCGGCGGTTTGTCATCTGCTAACGTATTCGCCGCAGTAAACCAGGTGAAACCGTGGGCGGTGGATGTCAGCGGCGGCGTCGAACAAGGCAAAGGCATCAAGGATTGCCAGAAAATTTCTTATTTTATCAAAGAGGTTCACCGTGTCTGTAAAACTGACTGAAGAAATGCTGAGCGCACTGCCGGACGCGCGGGGTCACTTCGGGGCCTTTGGTGGGCGGTTTGTTTCCGAGACTCTGATGGATTCCCTGATGACGCTCGAGAAAGAATATAACCGCCTCAAGAAAGACCCGGAATTTCAGGCGCAGTTCGACAAGGAACTGGCGGATTATGTGGGCCGGCCCACGCCTCTTTACTTTGCCGAGCGACTGACCCGTGAGACCGGCGGTGCGCAGATCTGGCTGAAGCGGGAAGACCTTTGCCACACCGGTGCCCACAAGGTGAATAACACCATTGGCCAGGCACTGCTCGCCAGTTTTCTGGGTAAAAAGCGGATTATCGCAGAGACCGGCGCTGGCCAGCACGGGGTGGCCACGGCCACAGTCTGTGCCCGGCTGGGGCTTGAATGTCACGTGTTCATGGGGGCGGAGGATGTCCAGCGCCAGTCGCTGAACGTTTTCAGAATGAAGCTGTTGGGGGCTGAGGTCCACGCTGTCGAGAGTGGCACCAAAACCCTGAAGGACGCCATGAACGATGCCATGCGTGACTGGGTGGCGAACGTTGATGAAACCTTCTATATCATCGGAACGGTGGCCGGACCGCACCCATATCCGATGCTGGTCCGTGATTTCCAGTCGGTCATCGGCAGGGAGACCCGCCGCCAGTGCCTCGAGAAAACCGGTAAATTACCGGACGCCCTGGTTGCCTGTGTCGGTGGTGGCTCCAATGCGATCGGGCTGTTCTATCCATTCCTGGCGGATGAATCCGTGGAACTGTATGGCGTGGAAGCCGGTGGCCTGGGCATCGAAACCGGCAAGCACGCGGCCCCTCTGTGCGCCGGTCGTCCGGGCGTGCTGCACGGTAACCGGACCTACCTGATGGAAGACGAGAACGGCCAGATTGCGGGCACCCATTCGGTCAGTGCCGGTCTGGACTACCCTGGTGTGGGCCCGGAGCATAGCTGGCTCAAGGATATTGGCCGGGCACACTATGTGTCGGTGACCGACGATGAGGCGATGGAAGGTTTCCGCAAACTGACGCGCGTCGAAGGTATCATGCCCGCCCTGGAAACCGCTCACGCGGTGGCCTACGCCATCAAACTGGCGGCCACCATGGATAAAGACCAGATCGTGGTTATCAACGTCTCCGGTCGCGGAGACAAGGACATCAACACAGTTGCCAGGCTTGAAGGCATCAAGATCTGAAGAATCAACAGGAGCAGGCATGAGCCGAATCGAAGGGGTTCTCAAAACCCTGAAAGGACAGGGCCGGAAGGCGCTTATCCCTTACATTACCGCCGGTGATCCGCATCCCGATGTCACGGTAGATCTGATGCATACACTGGTTGCGGCCGGTGCTGACATAATCGAGCTGGGGGTGCCATTCTCGGACCCGATGGCCGATGGTCCCGTCATTCAGTTGGCCTGTGAGCGGGCCCTGGTGCACGGCACGTCCCTCCGGCAGGTCATTGGCATGGTCAAGGAGTTCCGCAAGACTGATGACACGACACCGGTGGTGTTGATGGGCTACCTGAACCCCATGGAAGCCATGGGCTATGAGAAGTTTGCGGACGCGGCCAAGGATGCGGGTGTGGACGGCATTCTGACGGTTGATCTGCCGCCTGAAGAGGCCGACGAGGTGGCACCGCTGTTCACCGCACGCGATCTTGACGCTATCTTCCTGCTGGCACCAACCACTACCGATGACCGGATTCGTGCGATCAGTGAGCACTCTTCCGGTTATGTGTACTATGTTTCAATCAAGGGTGTGACAGGTTCGGCCACAATCAACGTGGACGAGGTTGCCGCAAAAGTAAATCACATTCACAAGCTGACAGCACTTCCCGTGGGCGTCGGCTTCGGCATTCGGGATGCGGAAACGGCCGCTGCTGTGGGTCGGGTATCCGATGGTGTAATTGTTGGCAGTGTGCTGGTCGATACAATAGCCAGGAATCAGGCAGATACCGACCAGCTCAAGCGAGCACTGACGGATCTGCTTCACCCGATGCGCGAAGCGCTGGACAGCCTGGCCTCCTGATTGACAGGTGTGAGGGCAGACAGGCATCAAAGGACAGGATGAAACCATGAGTAACTGGCTGGACAAGATCATGCCGAGCAAGATTCGCTCGGAATCCAAGCAGAGAACCGGTGTACCGGAAGGGCTTTGGAAGAAATGCCCTAAATGCGGCGCATTTCTCTACAAGCCGGAGCTTGAGAAAAATCTCGATGTTTGCCCGAAGTGTAACCACCATCTCAGGGTGCCTGCCCGCCGGCGTCTGGATGTGTTCCTTGACGAGGACGGCCGGGAAGAGATTGCTGCCGAGCTTGAGCCATGGGATCGCCTGAAGTTCAAGGATACCAAGCGCTACAAGGATCGCCTGTCCCAGGCCCAGAAAGCGACGGGGGAGAAGGACGCGCTGATTGCCATGAGGGGTACGACCCTCGGTGTTCCACTGGTCGCCTGCGCCTTCGAGTTCAACTTTCTGGGTGGCTCCATGGGCCAGGTGGTCGGCGAGAAATTCGTTCAGGCTGCCAATGTTGCGCTGGAACACCATATTCCCCTGGTCTGTTTTTCCGCCAGTGGCGGTGCGCGGATGCAGGAAGCCATCCTGTCACTGATGCAGATGTCAAAAACCGCTGCAGTCCTTGAGCGAATGAAACAGGAAGGCATTCCCTATATTTCGGTGATGACAGACCCGGTTTTCGGCGGGGTGTCCGCCAGCCTGGCGATGCTCGGCGATCTCAATATCGCTGAGCCCAACGCCCTGATCGGTTTTGCCGGCCCACGGGTCATCGAGCAGACGGTTCGTGAAAAGCTGCCGGAAGGGTTCCAGCGCAGTGAGTTTCTGCTGGAGCACGGGGCGATTGACATGATCCTTCATCGTCACCAGATGCGCGAGCGGATTGCCCATGTTCTGGCCAAGTTCACCGGCCAGGAGCGCCCGGGCACCGAAGACCCCATCGAGTTTGAAGTGTCGGAAAAGCCCGAAACAGATGCCCCCGCCGAGTGACCCCTCCAGCCAGCTCCCGGTTTCGCCGGGGGCTGGTGCCAGCGTTGACCATTGGCTAGCCTATCTTGAGGCGATACACCCGACAGAGATTGACCTGGGGCTGGATCGCGTCCTGATCGTGCTTCGCAGGCTTTTCCCGCGCAAGCCGCAAGCCCGCATCATCACGATTGCCGGCACCAACGGCAAGGGCAGTGCGGTTGCCGCTGTAGAGGCTCTCCTGCGTGCCGCCGGGCGCCGGACCGGTGCCTACACCTCGCCGCATCTCCAGCGCTATAACGAGCGTGTCCGCCTGGACGGTACTGATATCCCGGACGAGGCGCTGATCAGGGCCTTTGAGGCCGTCGAGGCAGCTCGTGGAACAGTCTCTTTGACCTATTTCGAATTCGGTACGCTGGCGGCGTTCGTCGCTTTCGCCAACGCCGGTGTCGATCAGTGGATTCTGGAGGTCGGTCTGGGCGGGCGGCTGGATGCGGTGAATGTCCTGGATGCCGATCTCGTTATCCTGACCTCGGTAGACATCGATCATGTTGCCTTTCTTGGCGATAACCGGGAAGTCATCGGTTTTGAAAAGGCCGGCGTCCTGAGGCCGGGAATTCCTGCTGTGTATGCTGATGATGATCCGCCCCGCTCGGTGCTACAGCAGGTTGCTGCGCAGAAGGTCAGTCTGGCCCTGCTGGGGCGCGATTATCACCTGTCACTGTCCGATGGTGAGAAGGGCGCGGGGTCAGGTCCCGGGCTTGAATATGGCGGGCGTCACCTCCGTCTGCCGGCCGGTCCGCTGCCGGTCAAAAGCGTTGCCGCAGCGGCCGTGGCGATCCAGAGTCTCGAGCCAGGCCTCGATGTTTCGGCAATAGAGGAAACGCTTTCTACCCTGAGTGTTCCCGGCCGGTTCGAATTGCTTGGGGAAAATCCGAAGATCTTTGTCGACGTCGGCCACAACCCTCATGCCGCTGGCTGGTTGTCTGGCCGGCTGGCGAGCCTGAAAGCGCCCGGTAAACAGATTCACGCCGTTTATGGTGCGCTGGCCGACAAGGACGTTGAAGGCGTCGGTCGGGCCATGGCCGCCGTGGTGGATCACTGGTATCTGGCCGGGCTTGATGTTCCAAGGGGGCTTTCGGGCTCTGTCCTGAAAAGCAGGCTTTCCGCTGCGGGCATAACCGATGCCAGGGTCTCGGAAACGGTTCTGGAGGCGTTGAAAGCGGCGTTATCAAATGCTGCGGCGGAAGATCTGCTGGTGGTTTTCGGTTCATTTTTTACCGTGGCGCAGGCCCGCGATATTCTGCTGCACAGGAATGAGTCGCGGCTCTGATATTGAACTGACCGCCTTAAACTTTGTCCATGGCGGCGGCCCAGCCTTTGAGTTCCGGCGGTCGGGCGGTTAGTATCGGCCGGTAGGCGCCTGCAAGGGCGCAGTCACCAAAGCGCAATCATACAATCGGGAGCCTGGCAACGTGGATGGATTGAAGCAGAGAATAATCGGGGCGTTGGTGCTCGTTTCCCTGGCGGTTATCTTTGTTCCCATGCTTTTTGACGAGCCTCACTCGGAGCGGACGTCCACAACCATCAAGATCCCGGAAGAGCCGCCTTTCCCCGAGGTTGAGGCGCCTGAAACTGAGATGCCCCCAGCGCCTTCCTATGGGCTCAGCGAGACAGCGCCGGAAGTGCCGGAACCTCTCGCAGGCGAGAACAAGGACGCGCCTGGCTATCAGATTCTGGAAGAAGGCGAGCCGGGAACATCCCCCGAGACCGCTCCGGAAGTGAGCGGGCCATCTGATGCCGGCGGCGCCACGTCGAGCCAGAGCCAGCAGTCACCGGAACCCTCTGTAACGGCTCCCGCCAAGACCGCCGAAGCGGGTGCTCAGGAGACCGCCGAGTACGAGCGCTCCCTTGAAGGCGCCTGGGTAGTACAGCTGGGTAGTTTTGGTAATGAAGACAATGCCCGCCGCTTGCGGGATCAGGTACGGGAAAAGGGTTACGGCTCTCACCTCCAGTCTGTTGTCCGTGGCAGTACCACTCTTACCCGGGTGTTCAGCGGGCCGTTTGCCACCAAATCGGAAGCGGAAGCAGCGAAGCAGTCTCTGGATGAGGCGTTTGGTGTCAACAGCCTGGTCACCACTGGCGAAAAATAGCCGCGCGTAACCGGTTTTATGTAGGTAAGGCGGTTTGGTGAACCGGGGTTTCCTGATAGAATTCGCGCTTCCTTTTCTCCACCGGGTTTTCAATGGAAGCGCTGATCTGGATTGACTGGGTCATTATCGCCCTGATTACAGTTTCCACGCTCATCAGTCTGAAGCGGGGCTTCGTGAAAGAAGCCCTGTCTCTGGTGACCTGGGTTGGCGCGTTCATCCTTGCCAGAACCTTCCATCCACAAATGCAAAGCCTGCTGGAAAGCACGGTAGAAACGCCTCTGGTCAGGCTTATTGCTGCCTTCGCCATTCTCTTCTTTGGCACGCTCATTGTCGGAGCCATCATTAACAATATGATTGGCCACCTGATCCGGGCCACCGGGCTTTCTGCCACGGACCGGGTTCTTGGCATGGGGTTCGGGCTTCTGCGAGGGGTGGTCGTGGTGATTGTTGCCATCGCCTTCACGCGATACACGCCGCTGGCACAGGATACCTGGTGGCGAACGTCCATTATCATTGACCGTCTTGCGGTCGTTGAAGACTGGTCCCGGCGCACCCTGGGCGATGAATTTGCACGCTTTCTGGGGCCTGCGCCCGACGGTGTGCCAGAGCCGGAACCCGGTAGACAGCAGGAAGGCGTGGAACCTGCGTCCGCGTCCCGCTAACATTCAGTTTTAACACTCGGAGAATACGCTATCCATGTGTGGCATTGTCGGCATCGTCAGTACTTCCAACGTCAATCAGTCGCTCTATGATGCGCTGACTGTACTTCAGCACCGGGGCCAGGACGCGGCGGGCATTGTTACGTTTCAGGATGATCGGTTTTTTCTTCGCAAGGATAACGGCCTGGTGCGGGATGTGTTCCATACCCGCCACATGCGCCGCCTCGTCGGTAATGTCGGTATTGGCCATGTGCGTTACCCGACGGCCGGCAGTTCCAGTTCCGCTGAAGCCCAGCCGTTCTATGTGAACAGCCCCTACGGCATTACCCTGGCCCACAACGGTAACCTGACCAATGCCGATGATCTCAGCAAGGACCTGTTCCGGACGGATCTGCGCCACATCAACACCAACTCCGATTCGGAAGTTTTGTTGAACGTATTTGCCCATGAACTGCAGAAGCTGGGCAAACTGGATCCGACCAAAGACGACATTTTTTCAGCGGTAAGCGCGGTACACAAGCGCTGCCGGGGTGCCTATGCGGTGATTGCCATGGTTACCGGCTACGGTATTGTCGGTTTCCGTGACCCCAACGGAATCCGCCCGGCCTGCTACGGCGAGCGCACTTCGGAAGAAGGTCGCAAGGAGTATATGATCGCCTCCGAGAGTGTGGCCTTGAGCGCCGCCGGTTACACCCTGGTGCGCGATATCGCTCCGGGTGAGGCTGTCTATATCGAAACCGATGGCACCCTGTACACCCGCCAGTGCGCCGAAGACCCCCACCTGTTCCCGTGCATTTTCGAGCATGTTTATTTTGCCCGCCCGGACTCGATCATTGACAAGGTGTCAGTCTACAAGGCCCGGCTGCGGATGGGCGAGACCCTGGCTGACAAGGTCTTGCGGGAGAGTCCGGACCACGATATCGATGTGGTGATGCCGATCCCGGATACCAGCCGGACATCGGCCATGCAGATGGCTCATCGCCTGGGGGTAAAGTTCCGGGAAGGCTTTATCAAGAACCGGTATATCGGCCGCACCTTCATCATGCCCGGCCAGAAAATGCGGAAGAAATCCGTTCGCCAGAAGCTGAACCCGATCGATCTGGAGTTCCGTGGCAAGAATGTCATGCTGGTGGACGATTCCATCGTGCGGGGAACTACCTGCAAGGAAATTGTCCAGATGGCCCGGGATGCCGGGGCCCGCAAGGTCTATTTCGCGTCGGCGGCGCCCCCGGTGCGTTATCCGAATGTGTACGGAATTGATATGCCCTCGGCCAGCGAGCTGATCGCCCATGAGCGAACGGTTGAGGAAATCCGCGAACTGATCGGCGCGGACTGGCTGCTCTACCAGGATCTGGATGATCTTGTAACCTGCGTCAGTGATGTCAATGATGATATTGAAGGCTGGGAATGCTCGGTATTCACCGGCAATTACGTGACCGGCGATGTGGATGCCGCCTACCTTCACCGGCTGGAGGAGTTGCGCAATGACGACAAACGGTTCGAGAGTGCCGGCGGCATGTCCGGTGATAACGGTATTATTGATCTGCACAACGATGAAGACTGAAGCAGCCCTGTCGGGCAGGAGATGTTGATGACCTTTGGCCGCGAAGAAACTGTCTGGATTCCGGAATCGGATCTCGAGGGTATGTCCGTCGATACCCTCGCAGTGAGGGCAGGGCAGATCCGCACTGGCCAGCTTGAGCACAGCGATGCCATTTTCCCGACCTCCAGCTTTGTGTACGGCAGTGCGGCTCAGGCGGCGGCGCGATTCGGCGGGGATGAGCCGGGCAATATCTACTCGCGCTTTACCAATCCGACGGTGCAGGCCTTTGAGGCGCGAATAGCCGCCATGGAAGGTGGCGAGCGCGCCGTGGCGACCGCCTCTGGCATGGCCGCGATCCTGAGTACCTGCATGTCACTTTTGCAGAGCGGTGATCACGTGATCTGCTCGCGGGGGGTGTTCGGTACCACCAATGTGCTGTTTCAGAAGTACATGGCAAGGTTCGGGGTCGAGACCTCCTTCGTCGGCCTGACAGAGCTGGATGAGTGGCGCGCGGCGGTTCGCCCTGAAACCCGCATGCTGTTCATCGAGACGCCGTCCAATCCGTTGTGCGAAGTGGCGGATATGGCCGGGCTTGCCGGTCTCGCCCGCGATAACGAGGCGCTTTTCGTGGTCGACAACTGCTTCTGCACCCCTGTACTGCAAAGGCCGCTGGAGCAGGGTGCTGACATCGTGATTCATTCAGCCACCAAATACCTGGATGGCCAGGGCCGCTGCGTGGGCGGCGTTGTGGTGGGCCCGGAAAAGCTGATGAACGAAGTGTACGGCTTCCTTCGGTCGGCGGGCCCGACCATGAGCCCGTTCAATGCCTGGGTTTTCCAGAAGGGCCTGGAAACCTTACCAATTCGTATGCGCGCCCATTGTGACAATGCGTTAGAGTTGGCTTCGTGGCTGGAACTACAACCGGCGGTGGAACGTGTATTCTACGCCGGCCTGGAAAGCCATCCCCAGCACGAGCTGGCGAAAAAACAGCAGAAGGGGTTTGGTGGTGTGCTCTCCTTCCGGCTCAAAGGCGCCCGAGAAGAGGCATGGCAGTTTATCGACGCGACCCGGATGATATCCATTACCGCGAACCTGGGGGACGTCAAAACCACCATTACGCACCCGGCCACCACAACCCACGGGCGACTGTCGCCGGAGGACAAGGATCGTGCCGGGATTACGGAAAACCTGATTCGAATTTCCGTTGGGATAGAAGCAGTTGAAGACCTGAAAACCGACCTTGCAAGGGGCTTTCAGGCGCTTCGGAACGCAAGCACCGACAACGTCTGAGCATTCATGGCCGAATCTGCTAAAGCGAAGAAAGCACCACAAGAGTTGACCGAGAAGCAGCTGCGCTTTCGCCGACTGGCTGCTCAGGGCGCCCGGGAAGGCGCTGTCATTGCCTTGATCTCCCTCTGTATTTACCTCGCCATGGCGCTGGTGACCTTCAGCCCGTCCGACCCCGGCTGGGCCAGTATTGGCCATGACACCGGCGTGCAGAACTATGCCGGCCGCACGGGCGCCTGGCTGGCCAGCCTGTTGATGGATTTCTTTGGCCATGTGGCTTACCTGTTCCCGCTGATGATCGCCGGTTATGCGCTGATGCTGATCCGTCGGCGTAATGATTCCATGGATCTGCACTGGCCCCTGTTCCTGATGCGGTTTGGCGGGTTTCTGCTGATCCTGCTCTCGGCAACCAGTCTGTTGTCACTCTATTCGGTGTTCGGCCTGGGCGCGTCGTCCGGTGGCGTCCTTGGAACGGCGGTGGCGGATGCCATGGTGCGGTTTTTCAACCTGCCAGCAACCACTCTGCTTCTGATCGCCATTTTCCTGTTTGCCCTGACCGTCACCACGGGCTTGTCCTGGTTCTGGTTGATGGATCAGGTGGGTAGCCTGACCCTGAAAACCGGATTGGCGATCAGAAGCCTGTTCAGCGGTGACGACAAACCGGCTAAGCCAGATGCTCGTGATGTGCCTGCCTCAAGACCCGCGCCAAGGCCAGAGCCTCCGGTCATCAAGGATCGGGTGCCTGCGCCCGGAAAAGAACAGGCCCAGGAAACGGCAACCCGCCTGCGCTGGTGGCAACGTCTCCCGGGGCTGGGACCGAAAACGCCGAAGAAACCCAAAGACCCCGCGAAGCCCTCCGGGGAACGGGTCGAACCGGCCCTTGACGGACTGTCTGCCACGGTTGATCCGGAGCCTGCGCGGCTGGAGAGTTTCAGTTCCCGTGATGAGGCGCCCGCCAGTGCCAGCCGGCCGGAAAAACCCGGGCGCGCCGATGCCCCACCGCCGGCGGGCCGTGCGTTGAAAATTTCACCCTTCAAGAAAGACGATCAGCCGCCGCAGCCAAAGGACAAGGGCAACAAACAGCCGTCGCTGCTGGAAGATATTGAAAGTCCGATTCCGCCAATTTCTCTGCTTGATCCACCCGAGGAGCATAAGGAAAAGGGCTACTCCGAAGAATCACTCGAGCATATGTCGCGCCTGCTGGAAGAGAAGCTGGCCGATTTCGGGGTGTCCGTGGAAGTGGTCGAAGTGAATCCCGGCCCGGTAATCACCCGGTTTGAAATCAAGCCGGCGGCGGGGGTGAAAGTCAGCAAGATCTCCAACCTTGCCAAGGATCTTGCCCGGTCGCTGGCGGTGCTGAGCGTTCGGGTTGTCGAGGTCATTCCCGGAAAATCCGTGGTTGGTATCGAAATCCCCAATGAAGAGCGGGAAATGGTGCGTCTCAGCGAAGTACTGAGCGCGCGGGTTTTCCAGGAGTCCAGTTCACCCCTCACTCTGGCGCTGGGGAACGACATCGGCGGCAACCCCATGGTGGCGAACCTGGCCAAGATGCCGCACCTTCTGGTAGCCGGCACCACCGGGTCCGGTAAATCGGTTGGCGTTAACGCCATGCTGCTGAGCATGCTGCTGAAGGCCGGCCCGGAAGATGTCCGCTTCATCATGGTTGACCCCAAGATGCTTGAACTGAGCATCTACGATGGCATTCCTCACTTGCTGGCGCCTGTGGTCACCGACATGAAGGAAGCGGCCAATGCTCTGCGGTGGTGCGTTGCCGAAATGGAGCGCCGTTACAAGCTCATGGCCAGCCTGGGCGTTCGTAACCTCGCCGGTTACAACCGTAAGGTGAAGGATGCGCAGGCTGCGGGCGAGCCGCTTCTGGATCCGTTCTGGAAGCCGGACGAATACCTTGCCAACGATGAACAGGAGCGGCCGGAGCTCGAAACGCTGCCATTCATAGTAGTGGTGATCGACGAGTTTGCCGACATGATGATGATCGTGGGCAAAAAGGTCGAGGAACTGATCGCCCGGATCGCACAAAAGGCCAGGGCGGCCGGTATTCACCTTATTCTGGCGACGCAGCGCCCGTCGGTAGACGTGATCACCGGCCTGATCAAGGCCAACATCCCGACCCGGATGTCGTTTCAGGTGTCCTCCAAGATCGATTCCCGGACCGTGCTGGATCAGGGCGGTGCCGAGCAGTTGCTGGGCCATGGTGACATGTTGTATCTCCCGCCCGGTTCCGGGCTGCCGGTCCGTGTGCATGGGGCGTTTGTCGACGACGATGAGGTTCATCGTGTGGTCAGCGCCTGGAAAGCGCGTGGCGAGCCGGTATACGTGGACGATGTTCTGAGCGGGGCCGAGGGTGAAAGCCTGCCCGGGGTGCCGAACCTGTCTGATAATAACGACAGCGAGGGCGATGCCCTGTTTGACGAGGCGGTTGCCTTTGTCACCGAAGGTCGCCGTGTCTCGATTTCATCCGTACAGCGGAAATTCAAGATCGGGTACAACCGGGCGGCGAACCTGGTTGATGCCATGGAAGCATCGGGCGTTGTGAGCGCTGCGGGCCACAACGGCGCGCGCGAAGTCCTGGCTCCGCCTCCACCAAGAGATTAGGGGTAAATTGTTATGCGACAGTCATTTGTCAACCGCTTGCTGACGTTGGCGCTTATGGGCTTGTTCACCAGCGTGGCATTGGCAGGCGACGCCAAGCCGGACGCCGGGGCCGACGAGCTGGCGTCACTGCTGGAAAGCTACGAGTCCTACCAGGCGGACTTTCTCCAGATCGTGGTCAACGGCGAGGGGAACAAGGTTCAGGAAACCAGTGGGTCGCTGAAAGCCAAGCGTCCGGGGCTGTTCTACTGGGAAACCAGCGCTCCGCTCTCCCAGTTCATCGTCAGTAACGGCGATACCGTTGAAGTCTACGACCCGGACCTGGAACAGGTGACGATTCATAACCTGGACGACCGCGTCCAGTCCACCCCCGCGCTGCTGCTCAGCGGTGAGGTGGGTAATCTCGAAGAGACTTACCGGGTATCCGGCCGCCGGATCGGCGAACACACCCAGGAGTTCACCCTCGAGCCACGAAGCCCGGACTCTCTGTTTACCTCGCTGCAATTGACCTTCTTCAAGGGAGAACTTCAGGAAATGCGGATGCGGGATTCCCTGTCCCAGCTCAGCATACTGAGCTTTGATCATATCAGGCTGAATGAACCGGTCGAAGCCAGCGCCTTTACCCTCGATTATCCGGAGGGCGTTGATATCATCCGGGACGGGGCCTGATGCAGGACAGCCTGTTCGCGGAAGCCGCCGGTTTTCGGCCGCTCGCTGCACGGATGCGGCCGACCACCCTGGACGACTATGTTGGGCAGGTTCACCTGGTCGGCCCGGGCAAGCCGCTTCGCCGGGCTGTTGAGCAAGGGCAACTTCACTCGATGATCCTCTGGGGCCCCCCTGGGGTTGGTAAAACCACCTTTGCCCAATTGCTCGCTAATGTCAGCGACCTGAGTTTCGAGACCGTCTCTGCGGTGCTCAGCGGCGTGAAGGAAATCCGCGCCGTGGTCGAGCGGGCACGCAACCGGAAGCAGTCCCAGGGCCGGGACACCTTGCTGTTTGTCGACGAGGTCCACCGGTTCAATAAGAGCCAGCAGGACGCCTTCCTGCCCCATATCGAAGACGGCACCTTCATTTTCGTGGGAGCCACCACTGAAAACCCATCCTTTGAGCTTAACAGCGCACTGCTGTCACGTACCCGTGTCTACGTACTCAAGAATCTTGAGGAGGCCGATATCCTGCAGCTGTTGAATCGGGCGCTGGTGGCGGAGGAGGGGTTTGGCGGCCGGCTGGCGGTAGAGGCAGACGTGCTTGCGCTTATGGCCTCGGCGTCCGGGGGTGATGCCCGCCGCGCGCTGAATATTCTGGAAGTGGCTGCAGACCTGGCGGAACCGGATGCGGCGGGCAAGGACCGGATAACCAGGGATCAGCTTGAGCAGGTGATGCAGACCAGCCTGCGCCGGTTCGACAAGGGCGGTGATGTTTTCTACGATCAGATCTCCGCGTTGCACAAGTCGGTGCGTGGTTCCGACCCGGACGGGTCACTCTACTGGCTGTGCCGGATGCTGGATGGCGGCTGTGATCCACTTTATGTTGCCCGCAGACTGGTCCGGATCGCCAGTGAAGACATTGGCAATGCCGACCCCCGGGCCCTGCAACTGAGCATGGAAGCCTGGGATGCCCAGGAACGACTGGGGTCGCCGGAAGGTGAGCTGGCATTGGCCCAGGCGGTTACCTACCTGGCCCTGGCGCCGAAGAGTAACGCGGTCTACAAAGCGTTTAACCAGTGCATGGCAGACATCAGGCAAGATCCGGACTATGAGGTACCGGTGCACCTTCGTAACGCACCCACCAAGCTGCTGAAAAGCATGGGGCACGGAGATTCCTACCGCTACGCCCACGATGAACCCGAGGCGTTTGCCGCGGGGGAGGCCTACCTTCCCGAAGCCATTCATCAGCGCCGCTACTATGAGCCGGTTAATCGCGGGCTGGAAATCAAGCTGGCGGAGAAGCGCCAGCGGCTTGATTCCCGCAACGCCGAAAGCCCTCGCAAACGCTATAGCTGACTCCCGCAATGCGGTAGCCAGCAGCGCCTGCGCAGGTATAATGGCCAGTCAATCATTACATCGTTAACCGGAAGATTCAGGAAAATCATGCTCGATCCCAAACGTGTCCGAACCCAGACAGAAGAGATCGCCCGTCGGCTGGCCGTCAAGAATTTCGTATTCGATACCGCGACCTTCGAACAGCTTGAGGAGCGCCGCCGCGGCCTGCAGGTACGCACGGAAAACCTGCAGAGCGAGCAGAACAAACGGTCCAAATCGATTGGCAAGGCCAAGGCCTCGGGTGAGGACATCCAGCCATTGCTGGACGAAGTGGAAAGTCTGAAGGCACAGAAATCCGAAGCGGAAGATGAGCTGCGGACACTTCAGGAGGAGCTGAACGCTTTTCTCGCGGGTATCCCCAACCTTCCGGATGAAGGCGTTCCTGCCGGCGAGACCGAAGAGGATAACGTTGAGATCCGCACCTGGGGCACGCCCCGGCACTTCGATTTCGAGCCAAAGGACCACGTCGCCCTGGGCGAGGAGCTCAAAGGCCTGGATTTCGAGACCGCAACCCGGCTGGCTCATTCCCGGTTTGCCGTGATGCAGGGGCCGGTGGCCCGCCTTCATCGTGCGCTGGCCCAGTTCATGCTGGATCTGCATACCGGCGAACACGGCTATCTTGAAACCTATGTTCCTTACCTGGTGAATGCCGATACCCTGTACGGAACCGGCCAGTTGCCGAAATTCGAGGAAGACCTCTTCAAGACCGAAGGGGAGAAACCGCTGTATCTGATCCCGACGGCTGAAGTGCCGGCCACGAACCTGGTCTCGGACAGCATTCTGGATGCCAAAGAGCTACCGCTTCGATTTGTCTGCCATACCCCGTGTTTCCGCAGTGAAGCCGGCTCCTACGGCCGTGACACCCGCGGCATGATTCGCCAGCACCAGTTCGACAAAGTGGAGCTGGTTCAGGTGGTGCGCCCGGAAGATTCCGAGGCGGCGCTGGAGCAACTGACCGGCCATGCCGAAAAGGTACTGCAGCTGCTGGAGCTGCCTTATCGAGTGGTTGCCCTGTGCGGTGGTGATATGGGCTTTTCAGCGGCCAGGACCTATGATCTGGAAGTCTGGTTGCCCGGCCAGGAAAAGTTCCGTGAAATCTCCTCCTGTTCCAACACCCGTGATTTTCAGGCACGGCGCATGCATGCCCGCTGGCGTAATCCGGAAACCGGAAAGCCGGAGCCTGTTCATACCCTGAACGGGTCCGGCCTTGCTGTTGGCCGTGCCCTGATTGCGGTCATGGAAAACTACCAGCAGGCCGACGGCAGTATCGTGGTACCGGACGTTCTCAGGCCGTACATGGGAGGCATTGACCGAATCCAATGAATGACGAGACAGGAAACGCACCAGGGAAGGGCGTTGGTGCAAGGTCTGCACCAATTCGGTACAGGGTAAATCCGGTTACCTCGAACCCCAACACATCGCCCGGTGAAGTCGCCCTTGTCGGGGCCGGGCCTGGTGACCCTGAGCTGCTCACGCTCAAGGCCTGGCGTCTGATCACTTCGGCAGAGGTGGTGCTCTACGACCGCCTGGTATCACCGGAGATACTGGCGCTGATCCCGGAAACGGCGGAAAAGATCCACGTCGGAAAGCAACGGGCCAACCACACCTTGCCCCAGGATCAGATTAACCAGCGTCTGGTGGATCTGGCCCGGCAGGGCCGCAAGGTGGTTCGTCTCAAGGGCGGCGACCCGTTCATTTTTGGCCGGGGTGGGGAAGAAATTGAAACCCTGGCGGACGCCGGGGTTCGCTTCCAGGTCGTGCCGGGCATTACTGCCGCGTCCGGGTGTGCCGCCTATGCCGGGATACCGCTCACTCACCGGGATTATGCCCAGTCTGTCCGCTTCGTCACCGGCCACCTGAAGAACGATACCTGCGACCTGCCATGGCAGGACTTCGTCCAGAACAACCAGACACTGGTGTTCTATATGGGCTTGGTGGGCCTGCCCATTATCTGTAGGCAACTGATCGCCCATGGTATGTCTGAAGACATGCCGGTGGCGCTGGTATCCAAGGGCACCACCAGGGAGCAGCAGGTGGTCACAGGCAATCTCAGCAACATTGTTGACAGGGTGGAGGCGAAGGCCGTTCAGGCACCCACGCTGGTGATTATCGGCCACGTTGTGGCCCTGAGAGACAGGCTGGATTGGATAGGTAGTGTGACGGGGAGCTGAGGCTCCCCGATTTGTTGCCGGGCGCTCAGCCGACTTTGCGTTTCGGCAATACGTCCTTCAGTTTCTCGCGCATATCACGGATGGCTTTCTCGGTGGTCGGCCAGTCAATGCAGGCGTCGGTGACAGAGACACCGTATTTCAGATCCGCCAGATTTTCGGGAATCGACTGGTTGCCCCAGTTGATGTTGCTCTCGACCATCAGGCTCTGGATGCAGGTGTTGCCTTCCAGGATCTGATGGGTAACGTCCTGCATGACCAGCGGCTGGATAGCCGGATCCTTGCTGGAGTTGGCGTGGCTGCAGTCGACCATGACAGATTTGCGCAGGCCGGCCTTATCCAGTGCCTGCTCGCACAGTGCCACGCTGACCGAATCATAATTGGGCTTGCCGCCACCACCGCGCAGAACAACGTGGCCATAGTTGTTGCCCTTGGTACGGATAATCGCGCCCTTGCCCTGCTGGTCAATGCCCAGGAAGCTGTGCGGGTGAGAAACGGACTTCATGGCATTTACCGCGACATCCAGGTTGCCATCCGTGCCGTTCTTGAAGCCGATCGCCATGGAGAGGCCGCTGCTCATTTCCCGGTGGGTCTGGGATTCGGTCGTGCGCGCGCCGATCGCAGACCATGCAATGGTGTCTTGCAGGTACTGGGGTGAAATCGGGTCCAGTGCCTCGGTGGCAGCCGGCAGGCCAAGCTCGTTGATGTCGATCAGTAGCCGACGCCCGATATGAAGGCCCTGCTCGATATCGAAGGTGTCGTTCAGGTGCGGATCGTTGATCAGACCTTTCCAGCCAACAGTGGTGCGGGGCTTCTCAAAATAGACGCGCATGACGATCAGCAGGGTGTCACTGACTTCATCCGACAGCTTTTTCAGTCTCGTGGCATAGTCCCGGGCGGCGTCGACGTCGTGGATGGAGCAGGGGCCAACGACCACAAAGAGCCGGTGATCCTTGCCGTCCATGATGTCATAGATAGCCTGGCGCCCTCTGGCGACGGTTTCGGCGGCCTTTT
The DNA here is from genome assembly GCF_001045555.1 of Marinobacter subterrani. Lineage (NCBI taxonomy): Bacteria > Pseudomonadati > Pseudomonadota > Gammaproteobacteria > Pseudomonadales > Marinobacteraceae > Marinobacter > Marinobacter subterrani. The sequence goes on along the minus strand of NZ_LFBU01000001.1, from coordinate 731,348 downwards.
CCGAAAGTGGCAGCTCCTTTTTCAGCGCTTCAGGAGTGATCAGTGTTTCCTGGCTCGCCACATTCAGATTCTCTAGCTTGTTGCCCGACATGTTGCTCTGTTTCCCCGATTCTGATCCTTGCAACCCTGATGAGCCATTAACGGTGCCAGCAAGGTTACAGATTGACGCGAATAACGCCGGTACAAGGTTGCGATAAACCCCGGCGAGTTGGTTATACTGCGTCATTTACAGGGCCTTTTCAACGCTTCTTGAGTATGGGGACCGGATGTCACAAAACAGGCAGAGACCGCAGGATGTGCCCTCCCGGGGCGCGGTTCTGGACAAAATTGACGATGTCCTGGCCGGTATCCGGGTTCCTGACCTGCCATACCCTGCAGGCAAGCTATCACCGGAGGCTGTGAGCGACTGGGGGCCCCTGCTGCTGTCCTGCTGGTCGGAACAACGGGATGAGCGGGTCACCCACGTTATCCGTTCTGTGCACCTCGAATGGTCGGCCCGCCAGGTCAATGCCGCCTATGTTGCCGATCGCATCATGGATATATTCCTGAAAACCAGCGGTTTGCATCCGGATCTTGCGCGCAGGATTGCCCGGTTGCGGTTTTACTTTGCCTGGCGGATGAATCTGGTGGGCAAAAAGGCGTTCAGTCAAACCCTGCTGGCCTGGCTGGACAGCTTGCAGGAGTGGCGGGGCTGGAGTGATTCCGGCGGGCGTGCAGGAAAGGTACTGCTGGACCAGCTTGATGCGCTTGTTATTGCCGTCGCGGCCTGTTTTGAGTCTGGCAGCCCGGAATCGCTGGAGGACTTCTGCCGGCAGTGGCAGGAGGACGCCACTAAACGACACGCCCAGACGGCCAGGCTCCGGCAGCGTTTGCTGGAGACCGAGCAGGGAGCCGCCAGGCAGCGCCAGGCTGATCAGGTCTCAAGGGCACTGATCGGGCGTGCGCTGACAGGGCGTCGGGTCCCTGCGCCCATTATCAGATTCATCCTGGACTACTGGCAGGGCCTTCTGAAACAGGCAGTCTGGGACGCCGGGCAGGAGGGCGAAAACTTCCGCCACGGCAGCAAACTTCTTGAGTGGTTGATCTGGATTGGCGACCCTTCGCTCTCGGACAAGGACCGGAACCGGCTCTATCACGTCGGTGAGCAAATCGGAGACCGGATTCTCGACGTCTGGGGCAGGGTGCATGACACGCCCCTGCCGCCCAATGCGCTGGCTGGCATTGAAGCGGTTATGGTATCCCGACTTCGGGGAGAGGTGCCCGAGCTGGTGGAGGCGCTACCGGCGGCCGGCGGCTTTCAGTGGGATTCACGATGGCTGGGGTTCGAGGCACCGCCGAGGGAAGAATTTGAACCTTTTGAGGGCCAGTGGTTTGTCGAGGGCCAGGCCTCGGGCGAGCAACGCCGCCTGTTCTATGCCTTTCTGAGTGAATCGGCCGAGATTCTCTGGTCCAATGGTGCCGGCGTGAAACTGGGGCTGCAACCCTGGACCGACTTCCGGCAGGCGATGGAAACCCAGCAAGTGCGGCCACTGCCGCCCCTGACATCGTTTGGCACGGTGCTTGGTGAGACGGTGGAATTGCTGGCCCGAGTGTGTGCCAAGCAACGCCGGCAAAGGGAGCAGGCTGCCGAAGCCGCCAGGTTGCGTGCCGAGCAGCTCCGGCGGGAGAAAGCAGCGGCTGAGGCGCACCGCCGCGAACTGGCGGTCGCCCGTGAAGCGGAGTTGTTGCGCCAACAGCAGCTCCTGGAAGAACAGCGACTTGCGGATGAGAAGGCCGAGCAGGCGCGGATCCTGAACGAAAAAATCCTGTTGGCGGAGAAACAGGTGTCCGGCATCAAGCTCGGTGGCTGGATTGTCGTGCAGGCAGACGATGCTTCAGGGGACCCGGCAAGGCTGAAACTTGCGGTGCGAATCAATGCCTCCCGAAAACTGGTGTTTGTAGACCGCCTGGGTCTGAACCGGCGGGAGTTCATTGAAGATGAGCTGGTGCAGGGTATCGTTGAGGGGTGGGTCCGGGTTCTTGGCAGCTCCGCGGAATTTGACGACACCCTCAGCAGGGTTGTTGGCCGTATCCGGGTAGGCCGAAATTGATTGCCGATGCAGGAATAACAAAAATGACCGACAAAGAATATAGCTTCGGAACGCAGAACGAACCTCATATTGACCGGGACAATCGGTCAGACTACCGGCTGACCGCCCGGGCACAGGCCATTCTTGAGCTTGAGTCCGGGCTTCCGGGGGTGGCTGAAGATACCGGGTCGTCCGGCCAGGAACTGGTGTGTCAAATCCGGGATATTTCAGCCGGTGGACTGTGCCTGTTCTCTGCCGAGCCGGTTTCCCTGGATGCCCTGTTACCGGCGATGGTGTTTCTCGGCAATCACAGCCAGCCGTTCCGGCTGATGGTGGATGTGGTCTGGTGTCGGCCCCAGGACAATGCCTTTCTGGTCGGGGTGCGCATTATCGAGTCTGACGAAACTGCCTATGTCGAGTGGGTTGAGGCGGTTGCGGCTGCCATGGCGGAGGGTTGAACGCCGTCACCACCCGTAACGAAAAGAGCCGGCGCGGGGCCGGCTCTTTCAGGCAGGTTTATGGGCTGGCTTATTCTTCCAGCTCACCCATGCCGGTGATGTTGAAGCCGGCGTCTACGTACATGATCTCACCGGTAATGCCGCTGGCCATATCCGAACCCAGGAACGCCGCGGCGTTACCGACTTCATCGATGGTTACGTTGCGGCGCAGCGGTGCGCGTCTGGCATTCTCGGCAAGCATCTTGCGGAAGCTCTTGATGCCGGATGCTGCCAGGGTCTTGATCGGGCCCGCGGAAATGCCATTTACCCGGATGCCATCACGGCCCAGGCTGGCAGCCATGTAGCGAACGTTCGCCTCAAGCGATGCCTTTGCCAGCCCCATCACGTTGTAGTTCTGCAGAACCTTTTCCGCGCCCAGATAGCTCAGGGTCAGGAGCGAGCTGCCCTCATGCATCATGCCGCGGGCGCCCTTGGCCAGGGCAACAAAGCTGTAGGAGCTGATGTCATGGGCGATGCGGAAGCCATCGCGGGTCGTGACGTCAACGTAGTTGCCATCAAGCTCGTGGCCCGGAGCATAGCCGACGGCGTGAACAATGATGTCGATGTTGTCCCAGTGCTTGCCCAGTTCCTTGAAGACGTTTTCGATTTCTTCATCGCTGGCGACATCGCAAGGGAAGGTCAGCTTGCTGCCCCATTGCTCGGCGAATTTCTCAACCCGCGGCTGCAACTTTTCGTTCTGGTAGGTGAATGCCAGTTCGGCGCCTTCCCGGGCGAATGCCTCGGCGATGCCGTACGCGATGGACAGTTTGCTGGCTACGCCAACGATCAGTGCTTTCTTGCCACTGAGGATTCCCATGGGTCGTTCTCCCTGTGTTCCTGAATTCAGAGCATTATCCCCGAATTGCTCTGGCCGGGGTAACGCTCAAATAGTCGTAGTTGTCTTCTGGTAAAAGAATGCGGCATCCAGCAGTTGGCGAGTATAGTCCGCCCCTGGTGAACGGAATATGTCGGCCGCGTTTCCGTACTCTACAATCCGGCCATGCTGCAGCACCAGTAGCTTATGGCTGAGGGCTCTTACAACGGCCAGATCGTGACTGATAAAGATATAGCTTAGACCATAACGGGCCTGGATATCCCTCAGCAGTTCAATCACCTGCTTCTGGACGGTGCGATCAAGCGCCGACGTTGGCTCGTCGAGGATGATCAGGTCCGGTTGCAGCACCAGTGCCCGGGCGATAGCGATGCGCTGGCGCTGGCCTCCGGAGAATTCATGGGGGTAGCGATGCCGTGCCTCCGGGTCCAGGCCAACATCGGTGAGCGCCCGGATCACTTTCTGATCATGTTCGCTGGCGTTTTCCCGGTCATGAATTTCCAGGCCCTCGCGGACAATTTCGGCAACCGACATTCTCGGGCTGAGGCTGCCGAACGGATCCTGGAACACAATCTGAACCCGGCGGCGCCAGGGCCGGAATGCCTTCTGGTCAAGAAACGCCAGTTCTTCTCCTGCCAGGCGGATACTGCCGGTACTGGCTGTCAGTTTGAGCAGGGCATGGCCAATGGTAGTCTTGCCGCTGCCGCTTTCGCCAACAATACCGAGGGTTTCTCCGCGGTTCAGTTCAAAACCGGCATTCTGGACTGCATGGAAGGATTCCTTCACCTTGCCAAACAGGTTACGCCGGATCGGAAAGCGGACATCCAACTGATCGACGGTCAGCAGAACCTCGGCATTGTGGCCAAGAGCCAGGGGCGCTTCCGGGGGCTCGGCGTCCAGCAGTTTTTTCGTGTAGGGATGCCGGGGTTCTGAAAACAGCGTTGACGTGTCTGCCTCCTCCACCAGCTTGCCATGCTCCATGACCACGACACGATCCGCATAGCGACGCACAATGGTCAGATCGTGGGTGATCAGCAGAACGGCCATGCCCAGCTTTTTCTGTAAATCCCGGAGCAATTCCAGAACCTGCTGCTGGACGGTAACGTCCAGAGCGGTGGTCGGCTCATCGGCAATCAGCAGGTCTGGCTCATTGGCCAGTGCCATGGCGATCATTACCCGTTGTTTCTGGCCTCCGGATAACTGGTGCGGATAGGCCCCTAGCTTGCTTTCCGGGTTCTGGATGCCAACCAGTTCGAGCAGCTCCAGAGAGCGCGCCCGGGCCTGTGGCCCGCGCATCCCCTTGTGGAGCTCGAGGGTCTCGCCGATCTGCTTCTCTACCTTGTGCAGCGGATTGAGGGAGGTCATTGGCTCCTGGAAGATCATGCCTATTTCGCGCCCGCGGATCTGGCGAATCCGTTTTTCGCTGGCGGTGAGCAGGTTCTCTCCCCGGTAGAGGATTTGCCCTTCCGGATAGCTGACGTGCCGCTTGTCGAGTAGCCTGAGTATCGAGAGCGCCGAGATGGACTTACCGGACCCGCTTTCACCCACCAGCGCCAGAGTCTCGCCCTCGCGAACGGCCATCGACAGCGAATCGACCGCCACTGGCCCCTGGTCGAACCGGATGGAAAGATCGGAAATCTGGAGCAGTTGGGTCATATCAGCTCTTCCTCGGATCAAAGGCATCGCGGACAGCTTCGCCGACGAACACCAGCAGGGTGAGCATCAGCGACAGGGACACGAATGCGGAAATGCCGAGCCAGGGTGCATGGAGATTGGCCTTGCCCTGGGCGATCAGCTCGCCGAGGGAGGGGGAGCCTGAGGGAAGGCCAAAACCCAGGAAATCGAGGGAGGTCAATCCGGTAATGGCGCCGGTGAGGATGAATGGCAAAAAGGTCAGGGTGGCCACCATGGCATTGGGCAGGATATGCCGGAACATGATCTTGCGATTGTCCAGGCCAAGGGCCCTGGCCGCCTTGACGTACTCGAAATTACGGGCCCGCAGGAATTCCGCTCGCACCACATCCACCAGTCCCATCCAGCTGAACAGCAGCATGATCCCCAGCAGCCACCAGAAATTCGGCTGCACAATACTGGAAAGAATGATCAGCAGATAAAGAACCGGAAGGCCGGACCAGATTTCGATAAAGCGCTGGCCTATCAGGTCGACCTTGCCGCCGTAATAGCCCTGGATGGCGCCGACAACCACGCCGACAATGCAACTGGCGAAGGTCAGGGTAAGGCCAAAGAGTACGGAAATCCGGAAGCCATAGATTACCCGGGCCGCGACATCCCTGCCCTGGTCGTCGGTTCCCAGCCAGTTCACCGCGCTGGGCGGAGCCGGCGAGGGGACCTCCAGGTCGTAATTGATGGTGTTGTAGCTGAATGGGATGGGTGGCCATAGTATCCAGCCGTTTTCCTTGATCTGTTGTTCGATGAACGGATCCCGGTAGTTGGTTTCGGTGGGCAGAAAGCCTCCGAAGGTTACCTCGGGCACCGATTCGACCACCGGAAAATACAGTTCCCCCTGGTAAGAGACAATCAGGGGGGAATCGTTGGCGATCACCTCGGCCATCAGGGACAGGCCGAAGAGTGCGAGAAAAATCCAGAGTGACCAGAAGCCCCGGCGATTTTTCCTGAAGTTTCTGAGACGCCTTTGCTGGATGGGTGTCAGGGCCCTGAAGCTCACGCGCCCTCCCGGCTTTCGAAATCGATACGCGGGTCCACCAGCACATAGGTGATGTCGCTGACCAGTTTCAGGATCAGCCCCATCAGGGTGAAGATGTACAGTGTGCCAAAGATGACCGGGTAATCCCGGTTCAGGGCAGCTTCAAAGCCCAGAAGCCCCAGTCCGTCGAGGGAAAAGATCACTTCAATCAGGAGTGAGCCCGTGAAGAACAGGGCAACCAGAACGCCAGGCAGGCTGGCGATGACAATCAGCATCGCGTTCCGGAATACGTGGCCGTAGAGTACCTCTTTGTCACTCAAACCCTTGGCTCTGGCGGTTACCACGTACTGTTTTCCGATCTCATCCAGGAAGGAATTTTTGGTGAGCAGGGTCAGCGTGGCGAAACCGCCTATTACGTTGGCGGTTACCGGCAGGGCGAGGTGCCAGAAGTAATCGCCGACCTTCTGGTACCAGGTCAGCTCTTCGAAGTTCGAGGAGGTAAGCCCCCTCAGCGGGAACCAGTCAAAATAACTGCCCCCGGCAAACAGGACAATCAGCAGGATCGCAAACAGGAAGCCCGGTATGGCGTAGCCCACTACGATGGCAGAGCTGGTCCAGACATCAAACCGGGAGCCGTCGCTGACCGCTTTTCGGATACCCAGAGGAATGGAAATAAAATAAATGATCAGGGTCGACCAGAGCCCGAGCGAGATGGAGACGGGCATTTTGTCCAGGATCAGATCGATAACACTCTGTTCGCGGAAAAAGGAATCGCCGAAGTTGAACGTGGCGTAGTCTCCGAGCATCTTGAGAAACCGTTCGTGGGCTGGCTTGTCGAAGCCGTACATCACTTCCAGTTCTTTCAGAAGCTCTTCGGGAATGCCCCGGGACCCCCGGGTGTCACCGGACGAGCTGGCAACCTCGCCTTCGGTGCCGCCGCCTGATGCCCTGGACAGGGCACTTCCGCCATGGCCTTCCATTTCGGCAATGAGCTGCTCAATCGGTCCGCCCGGTGCGGCCTGTACGATCACAAAATTGAGCAGCATGATGCCGATCAGCGTGGGGATGATCAGCGCCAAACGCCGGAGTATATAGATGCCCATCGAGCGGCGGATTCCTCAGGGCTTTGCCCACCAGTTGTTGAGGTCTATGCCGTTTTTTGGAGTCTCTGCAGGACGCTGAAGGAAGTTCCAGTAGGCCACGCGATCCTTGGTCAGATGCCATTGGGGGATCACGTAGTGGCCATTAAGCAGAACGCGGTCAAGGGCTCTTGTCCGGTACACCAGTTCTTCACGGTCCGGGGCCTGGATGACCATCTCGACCAGTGCGTCGACAACGGGGTCGCTGACGCCCATGTAATTGCGCGAGCCTTTGGCATCCGCGTTTGACGAGTGCCAGTAGCCTCGCTGTTCATTGCCCGGTGAATCGGACTGGGGAATCACCTGGGTGATCATGTCGTAGTCGAACTCCCGCAGCCGCTGCACATACTGGTTGCTGTCCACCAGACGAACGGACACGTCAATACCGAGCCGGGCCAGGTTGTTCTTGAAAGGCAGAACCACCCGCTCAAAGCTCTGCTGGAATAGCAGGATTTCGAAGGCCAGAGGCCGGCCGGTCTCTTTGTGTACCATTTGGCCGTCGCGAATCTCATACCCTGCTTTTCTCAGCAATTCCAGGGCGGTTCTCAGGTTCTCGCGCAAACCATACTCGCCTTCTGTTGATGGCGGTACATACGTTTCGGTGAAGACATCCTTATCGAGCTTGTTGCGGAACGGCTCCAGTATTTCCAGTTCACGGCCTTGCGGCAGACCGGAGGACGCCAGTTCGCTATTTTCAAAGTAGCTGTCGGTACGGGTGTACTGGCCGTAAAACAGGTTCTTGTTGGCCCATTGAAAATCGAATGCATAGGCCAGGGCTTCACGGACCATCGGGTCGGCAAATACTTCCCGGCGGGTGTTGTAAGCGAAACCCTGCATGCCGGTGGGGCGGTGGTGTTCGATCGCCTCTTTTATAATCGTGCCGTTCTGGAACTTCTCGCCAGTGTATGCAGTCGCCCAGTTCTTGGCGGATGACTCCAGGCGGAAGTCAAAATTACCCGCCTTGAAGGCCTGCAGGGCAACAGTGTCGTCGGTGTAATAGTCGTAGGTTATCTTGTCGAAATTGAACCGGCCCTTGCGGACTCCCAGATCCTGTGCCCAGTAATCCTTGACCCGGTCATAGGTAATGGAACGGCCCGCCTCAAAGCTTCCAATGCGGTAGGGGCCGCTGCCCAGCGGCGGGGTCAGGCCGTTTTCTCCGAATTCCCGGTCTTTCCAGTAGTGCGCGGGCAGGATCGGCATCTGCCCCAGTATCAACGGTAGTTCGCGGTTACTGGTTTCATTGAAATCGAAGCGAATCCGGCGCGGGCCTTCAACGGTTACTTTGCTGACGTCCGAGTAGTAATTCCGGAAAAAGGGATGCCCCTTGGTGGTCAGGGTCTCGAAGGAAAACTTTACGTCTTCGGCGGTAATCGGTTCACCATCGTGAAAACGGGCTTGCTCCCTGAGGTTGAACACCACATAGCTGCGGTCGTCGGGAGTCTCCAGGGATTCTGCGATCAGACCATAGGCCGAAAACGGTTCGTCATCCGACGGCGCAAGCAAGGTGTCGTAAAGGTATTCACTGATTCCGGCCGCGGCAATGCCACGGATGTCGAAGGGGTTGAAGGAATCGAAACCGTTCGCGACCACCGCCATTTTCAGGCTGCCGCCCTTGGGTGCATCCGGATTGACGTAGTCAAAGTGGCTGAATCCGGCCGGGTATTTCGGCTCCCCGTGCATGGCAATGCCATGCATCGGTTCCAGAGATTCCGCCGCGGAAACCGGACAGGAAGCCGCTATGGCCAAAAGTGCCAGTGCAGAAAAGACAGACGTAAGGGCAGAGGCTTTCCGTATTCTTGTCATGAGTCTCGCAGGTCAGGGACTGTTTCGGATATCAACGTAGAGTACCAGACTTTGTCCGGGTTGCAGATAACGTGAGGTGTTCAGGTCGTTCCAGCTTGCGATGTCACTCACATTCACCGAGAAGCGGTTGGCAATGCGAGCGAGGGAGTCCCCTTTTCGAACCCGGTAGCCTACCTTTCTGACCATCTCATCGGAGCGCGCGCTGTTGGCGGCCAGCAGGGTCGGCTGGCGGGTCTTGGACCAGATGACAAGTTCCTTGCCCGGCATCAGAGGATCGCCCGGGGCCATGCCGTTCCAGCGCGCAACCTGCCGTACGGATACCCGGTGCTCCCTGGCGATGTCCCAGAAAGTATCACCCTTGCGCACGGTATACCGGACCTTGTTGCCGTCCCGCTCCCTGGACTGCTTGCGCTGCAGTCTCTGGGAAGCGCTGAGGGCATAGGCCTCACTGCCCTTGGAGGCGGAAGGAATCAGCAGGCGCTCACCAATCCGGATCAGATCACTGTTCAGGTTATTGACCTCCTGAAGCACGGCGGGTGTTGTTGCAAATTTGTGGGAGATGGAGTTCAGGCTGTCCCCGGACTTCACGATATAATTGCGCCATGAGACCCGGCTTTTGGGCGGTATGCTGGCCAGGGCAGTGCGGAAGGTCTCGGCATTTTCAACCGGAACCAGCAGGCGGTGCGGCCCGGCGGGAGACGTGGCCCAACGGTTGTACGAGGGATTCAGCAAGTAGATTTCATCAATATCCACACCGGCCATGTCGGCTGCCTGGGCAAGATCCAGTTGTGAGCCGGTTTTGACGATCTCGAAATAGGGTTCATCCTCCAGCGCCGGTAATGTGATGCCATAGGCTTTCGGGTTATCGAAGATCTTCGCCAGGGCGATCAGCTTCGGTACATAGTGGCGGGTTTCCCGCGGTAGCTGCAGGGACCAGAAATCGGTGGGTTTATTGTCGTTGCGGTTATGGCGCATCGCGCTGGAAACCGTGCCACCGCCGCTATTATAGGCGGCCAGTGCCAGTGTGTAGTTGCCGTCAAACCGGTTTGCCAGGCGTTCAAGGTAGGTGAGCGCTGCATCGGTAGCTGCTACCACATCCCGGCGCTCATCGTGCCACCAGCTCTGGGTCAGCCCGAAATATTTCGCGGTTGAGGGAATGAACTGCCAGAGACCCGCGGCCCGACCATGGGAGTAGGCAAATGGATCAAATGCGCTCTCAACAATGGGGAGCAGGGCAAATTCCGCAGGCAGCCCACGTTTCTCTGTCTGGCTCAGGATGTAATACAGGTAGCGGCTGCCGCGCTCGACCACCCGATTGATATAACCTGGATGGCTGGTGTACCAGTCCAGTTGGTCCCGGACCCGTTCATTGTCAACGTCATGGTTCAGTGCAAATCCGGATCGGAGCCTGGACCAGAGATCATTGTCAACCAACTTCGCCTCAGGCGGTTCCTGTACCGGATTGTCCAGTTTGTCGCGGGCATTCTGCGCGGCCACCTTGAGCTCGGGCGCTATCGCTTCATCCAGCGGTTCATTGTGGGCAGCGTCACCCTTCGTTCCGGATACCACGGATTGCTTCAGGCCGTCGTCGCCCGCCGCGACTGTGACTTGTTCGGAGTTGAGGGGGCTTTCCCGAGCCTGGCCATCCAGAACACTGCACCCGCTGAGAAGGGCTCCACTGATAAACAAAAACGACAATCGTCTGACCGACATACAGGACATCCGGTTCAAGGTTGGTGCCGGGTTCCATGTCTGGAAGCCCGGCATGTTAAATAGTTTCATAACATACGGTCACAAAGTTGCAACGATTCTATGGCCCCGCTTTTCAGGGGGTCAAGAACCCGCTCGTTACGTCAATGAGAGGATTTGTTAATTGCGTACACGCTGGCGTCAGAAGTTGTCCTTGCCATGGCGGATGGCGGCGAATATGGCATCGTCCGAATCGGCCGGTAGCCCATGGCCGGCACAATACGACCTGGCAGCATCTATCACCGCAGGGTCGTCCCAGCGCAGAAACGGGTTCAGTCGCCTTTCATCAGCGAGAACCGAGGGCACCGTGGGTTGTTCAGCCTTGCGTGCCGTTTGGCATTGTTCCTCGAATTCTTTCAGCCCCTGGTCTTCAGGGAGCCAGTTACGGGCAAACCGAAGGTTGGCCAGCGTGTATTCATGGGCGCAATAGACAGCGGTTCTGCCCGGCAGCGCCCGAAGGGTTTGCAGGGATTGGCGCATCTGGGCCGGCGAACCCTCGAACAGTCGGCCGCACCCGCAGACAAACAGCGTGTCGCCACAGAACAGAACGGGCCTGCCGTCAACTTCCACATCGGTAAAGTAGGCGATGTGATCGAGCGTATGGCCGGGAACACCAAGCACCTGGAAGGTTATATCCTCCCAGATTACTTCATCGCCCGGGTGCACCTTATTGGTACTGCCCTGGAACGGCGAGTCTGCCGGCCCGGTCACCCGGCAGTCAGGGAAGGCAGACTGGAGTTCCTTGACCCCGCCGACATGATCGGGGTGATGGTGAGTGACCAGAATGGTATCCAGAGTCAGATGGTGCTCGGCCAGGTAGTCCAGAACCGGTTGCGCCTGGCCCGGATCCACGATCAGCGCTTTGCCACGGGAGGTATCGGACAGACACCAGATATAGTTGTCACTGAACGCAGGAATGACGGAAATGGTCAGCATAGAGCCCCACATGTGCTTATCGAATGTGACTGATATGATAGAGCATTAAATTCAAGGCCCCAACCACAGGTTCGGCCTTCAGGGAGTGGTGCAACGGTGAGTAATTCCGACGCAGTTGATTTTTCGGGCAGGCATGAAAGCTTCGAGCGCTGGTTCCAGACGCCTCTGGGGAGGGCACTGCTCGCGGATCAACGGCGGTTTGTCGATGCCGAGTTGCAGCACTTGACCGGAGCGAGGCAACTTCATGTTGGCGTGAGCCATCGGCTTCCGCTTGCGACCGGCACCGACTTTACCCAGCGAGTCATGACAACTCCCCGGTGGAATTCTCACATACCGGAGGGCGTAGCCGTTTGCGACGCCGATGAACTGGCGTTCCCCGGCGATTCCATGGATCTGGTGGTGCTTCATCATACCGCCGACTTTTCACCCTTTCCCCACGAGGTTATCCGGGAGGCGGCGCGGGTGCTGAGGGGGGAGGGCACGATGGTTCTCATCGGGTTCAACCCGCTCAGTTTATGGGGCCTCCGGAAGCTCCTGTCCCGCAGCCATGAAGGACCCTGGGGTGGCCGTTTTCTGTTGCGGGGGCGCATGGAAGACTGGCTGCACCTGCTGGGTTTCAATGTTGAGGCATCGGTAACACGGTTTTTCAGAACGCCCCTGCAGCGCAGTGGCCGCAAGGCCGTTAGCCGCTTTGACAGGCGGCTTTCCGCAAAGCGACTCCTGCCAGTGGGCGCCTATTACTGTATCCTTGCGAAAAAACGGGTGCCTGCCCGGCTTCCACGGCGGCCGGTCTGGCGCAAGAGCAAAGTCATTGCTCTACCGGGGACGGGGACTGTCGGCGCTTCCCGGGGCTGCAGCCGAAACTGAATACTGCTTCACAAAGTACAATGACCCATTGATTGACTGATCCAGGAGTACGAATGGCTGGCAAGGTAATCCTCTACACCGATGGCGCCTGCAAGGGCAACCCGGGGCCCGGCGGTTGGGGTGTTGTATTGCGTTATGGTGATCGCCGGAAAACGCTTCATGGTGGCGAGGCCGACACGACCAACAACCGTATGGAACTGATGGCGGCCATCCGCGGTCTGGAAGCGCTCAAGCGCCCCTGTGAGGTGGAGCTCTATACCGATTCGCAGTATGTCCGAAAGGGCATAACGGAATGGATGGCGGGCTGGAAACGTAATGGCTGGAAAACCTCGGCCAGAAAACCGGTGAAAAACGAAGACCTCTGGCGCGAACTGGACGCGGAAGTCGCAAAACACCGGGTAAACTGGCACTGGGTCAAAGGGCATTCCGGTGTTCCTGATAATGAGCTGGCGGATGAACTTGCCAACCGCGGCGTCGACGAACTGGCTAATGCCTGATTCCCTGATCAACAGACTGCAGATAACCGGGTACAGTGAATGAGACAGATTGTTCTGGATACCGAAACCACGGGCATCGACCCGGCCGAAGGCCACAGGATCATAGAGATCGGCTGTGTCGAACTGATGGAGCGCCAGCTCACCGGGCGTAACTATCATGTCTACATTAACCCGGACCGCGAGGTGGAAGCGGAAGCCATCACCATTCACGGTATTACCAATGAGTTCCTCGCCGACAAGCCTAAATTTGCCGAGATTGCCGACGAGTTCTTCGAGTTTATCAAGGGCGCTGAACTGGTCATCCATAATGCCGCGTTTGACGTCGGCTTTATGGATGCGGAATTCGCCCGCCTCAAGCCGGTGCGAAAAACCTCGGAGCATTGCGGTGTTGTCGACTCCCTGGCCATAGCCCGGGCCCGACATCCGGGCCAGAAAAATAACCTGGACGCCCTGTGCAAGCGCTACGGTGTCGATAACAGCAACCGGGAGCTCCACGGGGCGTTGCTGGATGCCGAGATTCTGGCCGATGTCTATCTGCTGCTAACCGGCGGCCAGACAGCGCTTTCCCTGGACGCCAACGCGGACAGCGGTGGCGGGGCCAGTGGGATCCGCCGGCTTCCGGCCGATCGCAAACCGCTGGCGGTGGTTCGGGCTTCGGAAGCGGAAAATGACGCCCATCGGAAATTCATGTCTTTGTTGGAAAAACAGGCCGGTGAAACCGTCTGGGGCAAACTCGAAAGCGCGGAGTGAGAACTGGGTCTGGCTGTACTAAATGTTACATTCCGCCTTTCTTGAGCTACTTGAGTTTTGTGTTATAAGTAATGATAAGTTCGCCAGTTTTTTGCGATCTTGCTTTGGCCGGAAAGGGTTGAACCGGCTCACAACAAAAAGGCCTGGTTCGTCATTGTCGGGCCAGCGTCTACCAAAGAGGATGCGGTAGTCTCCGCAAAGTTAACGGGAAGCGTTTATGGTTCAGTCGTCTCTCGCGACGAAATCGCAGTCGTTTGATCTGGTCAAAAGTGAAATAGAACAGACCATCAAGCAGGCAGAGTCCAGCCTTGAACGCTTCCAGGAGAACCGCGAAAGGGGTGAGGATCTCCAGAACTGTGTTGATTTCATCAACCAGTTGCGGGGTATTTTCATTCTTGTGGAGTTGCGTGGTGGCACGCTGTTGTGCCAGGAAGCGGTGACCATGGCCAACGATGTCCCCGTTGGCGCCAATGACGACAAGAACATCCTCCTGACCACCCTGAACAGCGCGCTGTTTATCCTGCGCCGTTATGTGGAGTACTACCACCAGCAGCGGGAAGATCATCCCGAACTGCTCTTGCCGGTGATTAACGAGCTCCGTGAAGCCCGCAAGGAAAAACCCTATCCCGAGTCCTGTTTCTTTGATGTTGATGTAAAGGAAAAGCCGGATTTTTGCGCCGGCCTTGCCATCGAACCCTTTACCGGTGATGAAGCCGAGTACGAAATCCTGGCCCGGCGTATGCGCCTGACCTTTCAGGTTGCGCTTTTGGGAATGCTCCGTGAGCGCAACGATGCGGTCAACAAAAAGCTGATCGGTCGCGCCTCGCGGGGTTTTGCCCGCCTCTGCCAGGGCGCCCCGATGGGTCAGATGTGGTGCCTGGTGGGCCTTGTGACCGATACCATGCTTGATCGGGCCATGGCTATCACCAAAGCCCGCAAGCGTATGTTCATGCGAATCGAGAAGTACGCGCGGGAAGTGGTTTATGTCGGCAAGGTTGCGACCACCAAGGACGCACCGGATTCACTGATCCGGGATCTGGTCTACCTGCTTTACCGCAGTGGTTCCGGCAATCCGGAGGTCACCCGGGTGTTATCTGCCTACCGGCTCGCGCCGGCGGACTACCCGGATGCCATGCTCGAGGCCCACGCCCGTCGGCTTTATGGTCCCGGTACCGACGTGCTCAAATCCCTGTCGGAAGCTTTGCAGGATGAGCTGAACCAGTTGAAAGACAAACTGGACATCATCGAGCGCGGAATTGAACCAGATCTCGCCGAACTGTCGTCGATTGCCGATGCGCTTGAGCGTCTTGCCAATACTCTGGTGATGCTTGATCTGAACAAGCTGGCGGCTATTTCACGGGAGGAGGCCGGCAAACTGCGGCGCTGGGAGGAAGAATCCCGCCTTCCGGATGATGAGGAACTCTACCGTCTTGCCGATTCGGTCCTGGGTATCGAGGACGCGGTGATGCAGATTGTTACCCGCGGCATTACCTCCGAGACCGACGCCCTGGCCAGCGGCGAACGAAAGCGAGAAGAGTCCGTGTATCTGAGGGAAGCGCTTTACGTGGTTGCTGATGAAGCCCGTGGCGCACTGACCCTGGCAAAACGGGCGATAACGGCTTTTATTGAATCCGACTACGACAAGCTTCATCTCGCCAACCTGCCGGCAACGCTCCACAGTATCTGGGGCGGCTTACAAATGGTGGACGATCCCGGCGCAGCCAGCGTTCTTGAGCGGGTTGCCGCCTCCATTCAGGAACGCCTGCTGGATGCCAGGGAGGCACCGGCCGAACAGGTTCTGGAAGCGCTGGCGGATGCGCTGACTTCCCTTGAATACTATATAGAAAGCATTGGCAAGAGTGAGGATCGCAACCTTGACCTGCTGAAACTTGCCCAATCGTCGCTGGACGACGTAGGCCTGTAATCCCATGTCTTATGGGTTCGCAAGCATCCTGCTGGCCGTGACCGGTGGCGTGCTTGTGATTGCGGGCCTTCTGTTTTTCCGGCACCCCCGGTGGTTGCTTGGCTGGCTGATAGGCACGGCGGTTTTCGGGGTGATACTGGCGGGTCTTTATGCCCTGGTGATTGCAAAAAACCTGGCGAGCTACCAGTCCCTGGAGGGCATACCAACCGTTGCCACCATTTCCACCCAACGTCAGACCGAGCAGATCTGGCGGGTAACCCTTGAGACCGAAGACGGTCGTGTCGAAGAGCGCACGCTCCGGGGCGACCAGTGGCAGGTTGATGTCCGGATGAGCCGCTTTTCCGGCCCTCTTGGCTGGCTCGGCATCTCACCGGCTTATCGGCTTGATAGCCTGAGTGGCCGTTATACCTCCCTGGAGCAGTCGCGCACGGCGCCGCAGACCGAAATCAGTCTTGCCCCGAACAGCCGGCTGGATCTGTGGCAACTGGACCGCCAGCTCCATCTCCCGTTTGTGGAGGGCGTCTCCGGAAAGGTAGCATTCATGCCCATGCGTGACGGCGCCACCTTCAAGTTGCGGCTTTCGGCCGCCGGGCTGGTAGCGGTTCCCGCCAATGACCAGGCGAGGGCGGCAGTCCAGTTATGGGATCAGTAACCGATTCCGGGCATAAAAAAACCCGCGCGATGCGCAGGTTTCTCTGACGTCATTCCGGGCAATCAGCCCATTCTGAACAGTTCGCCAAGCTTGGTCGCCAGCATCATGTCGCCTTCAGCGCGCAGCTGACCAGCCATGAACGCCTGCATGCCGTCGGTTTCTCCAGAAACGATACCCTGCAGGGTTTCGGAGCTCATGATCAGGGTAACGGAGGGGTCGTCATGGGCGCCCTCGTGCATCTTGCAGGTGCCGTCGTTAATGACCAGGTGATAGGTTTTGTCGTCTTCGATGTCGAACTGGAAAACCAGGTCGAGGCCCTGCGCTGCGTCTGCGTTGAAATTCTGTTCGAGCTTTTCAAATACCTGAGCTACGGACATTGTTTTACCCTTTCTGATGAGTGTCTTGTCAAGATGACGGCGGCTTGATGCCCCTGGCTCTACCAGCCTGTTCGGGTGCCCGGGTGAGCCGGCCTCGCAATCCGACTTTATGGTGAGTGGTGGGTTCTGTCAAGCTCGATCGAACGCTTGTTTTAATTTTTTTGCTCTCCTTATCACCATAAATTCGGTAAGTTACACTCTTGTCTTTGCACTATCAGTTGGAGATACACTTTGGAGTTCCTGACAGAATACGGTTTGTTTCTGGCCAAGGCCGTAACCTTAGTAGTGGCGGTCCTGGTTGTGATCATTGTTATTATTTCCGCGGCCCAGAAGGAGCGGGGCGACCAAGAAGGCGAGGGAGAGCTCAAGATTCGGAAACTCAATGAAAAGTACCGCAAACTGAGCGAGTCCATTCAGGCCAGACTGATGTCCGATCACGAGCGCAAAGCGTTCGAGAAGGCCCGCAAAAAAGCGCAGAAGGCCGAGAAAAAGGCGAATAAGGCCAAAAAGAAGGGCGATGATGAGAACGCGCCCGCCCGTGGCCGGATTTACGTGCTGGATTTCGACGGCGACATCAAGGCGAGTGACACAGACCCCCTGCGCCGCGCCATTACCGCCGTCCTGAGCGTCGCCGACCCGGAAAAGGATGAGGTTGTCATTCGCCTGGAGAGCGGTGGTGGCCTGGTTCACTCCTACGGCCTTGCGGCGGCCCAGCTTGACCGCATCCGCACCAAAGGTGTTCGTCTGACCGCCTGCGTCGACAAGGTTGCCGCCAGCGGCGGTTACATGATGGCCTGTGTCGCCGATAGAATCGTTGCCTCACCGTTCGCGATACTGGGGTCCATTGGCGTGGTTGCCCAGTTGCCCAATTTCCACCGCTTCCTGCAGAAAAACGACGTCGACTTTGAAGTGCTGACCGCGGGCGAACACAAGCGGACCATGACCATCTTTGGCGAGAATACCGAGAAAGGCCGCCAGAAGTTCCTCGAAGACCTCGAAGACACCCATGTGCTGTTCAAGGAATATGTCGGCGAACGCCGGCCGGACCTGGACATTGCGGCGGTCGCCAACGGCGACATCTGGTTTGGTAAACGGGCCCTGGAGGTGAAGCTGATCGACGAGATCAAAACCTCCGACGAATATCTCATTGAAGCCTGCGACCGGGCAGACGTAGTCTCTGTGGCATACCAGCGAAAACGGACCCTCCCGGAAAAGCTCGGGCTGGCCACCAGTGCAGCGCTTGAACACACCGTCTGGAAAGTGCTCGGTGCTTTTCGCAACCAGAAATTCCAGTAGCTTACCGAAAACGGGGAATAGCCATGACAACCAACACCGAATTCAAAGCCTGGCGTGTTGAAGAACAGAACGGCGAGTACACCGGAGCAGAGAAAACCCTGAGCACCGCCGAGCTTCCCGAAGGCGAGGTGCTCATCCGTGTCAGCCATTCCTCCCTGAACTACAAGGATGCCCTCTCGGCATCCGGCAACAAGGGCGTAACCCGCTCCTTTCCTCACACCCCCGGCATCGACGCCGCCGGAGAAGTGGTGGAATCCGCCACCGGCACGCCCTCGACAGGCAGCCAGGTCATCGTCACTGGCTATGACCTGGGCATGAACACCGATGGAGGTTTTGGCGAATACATCCGGGTACCGGCTGGCTGGTGTGTACCCATGCCCGCTGGCTGGAATGCCCGAACCGCCATGATCTACGGCACCGCCGGCCTGACCGCCGGGCTCTGCGTGCAGAAGCTCCTGACCATGGGCGCCAAGCCGGAGCAGGGCAAGGTTGCGGTTTCGGGCGCCTCTGGTGCTGTCGGCTCTGTTGCTGTCGAACTGCTTTCAAAGCTCGGTTTCGACGTCGTCGCCATCAGCGGCAAAGCCGATCATACAGAGGCCCTCAAAGCCTTGGGCGCGAAAGAAGTCGTAGGCCGCGAAACCCTGGCTGAAGAAAAGAAACCCATGGTTAAACCGGTCTTCGCCAACGCGGTAGATACCGTCGGCGGTGGCCCACTGGCGGAGTTGCTCAAGCAGATCCTGCCAGGTGGCTCAGTATCCTGCTGCGGCCTGGTCGCTGGCCCAGGGCTTCAAACGACCGTACTGCCGTTCATTCTGCGGGGCGTGAATCTGCTTGGCGTGGATTCGGTTGAAATACCGCTGGCGGAGAAGGAAGCGGTCTGGAAGAAGTTCGCCGGCGAATGGGCGTGTCCGAAGACTGAAGTATCAGCGCGTGATATCGGGCGTCGTGAGCTGGATGGGGCGTTAAAGGCGTTCTTGAAAGGGGAGTCTTCCGGGAAGATCGTTTTGGATCATTCGAAGTAACCGATTGAAGCCGGGGTCAGAAGAAAGCTTTCTTCTGACCCCTTTTCATTCGAACTCTAAAGCCAGATTACTAAGAAGCCCGACGCCGGAAGAGCGGAATATCAGTGTCGGTAGCCGCCTGATAGCCCTGGCTGAAGAAGTTCAGGCACTTCTGTGCCTTGGTAATATCCTTGTCAGGGCGAAGCACATAGGCATCAAACCCGCAGCGCTTCATGAACTGCAGCTGGTCCAGCAAGACATCCCCGATAGCCCGCAGCTCATTCACATAACCGAAACGCTCCCGCAGCAACCGCCCAATGCTGTAGCCCCGACCATCGCTGAATTTCGGAAAATTCACCGCAATGACCGGCAGCTCATTGACCCGTCCGTCCAGGATTTCAGGCTCATCGTGGCTGTCGAACCACACGCCGATGTCGGCGCGGCCGGTAAAATGCTCATGGCCGGCCAGCCACAGGTCTGCCGGAATCAGTGCCGGCTGGTCCGCGGGAATATCCAGTGATTCCCCCTCAGCGGGGCGGGGAACCACAACCCAGTTGTCCTGGCGGATGCTGCCATCCGGAGAAATTACCTTAGGCATAGACCCGCTCCTTGAAAGGATCAATTCCAACTCGGCGATAAGTGTCCAGGAAAGTCTCCTCTTCCGTGCGCTTATCCACATACACATCAATGATCTTGGAAATTACTTCGGGCATCTCGTCCCGGGCGAACGACGGCCCCAGGATCTTGCCAATCGAGGCATCATGGTGGGACGAGCCGCCCAGGCTGATCTGATAGAACTCGTCACCCTTCTTGTCGACACCCAGAACCCCGATATTGCCAACATGGTGATGACCGCAGGCGTTCATGCAGCCTGAGATGTTCAGATCAATGTTGCCAAGATCGTACAGGTAATCCAGATTATCGAACTTCCGCTGAATGGCTTCGGCCACCGGGATCGACTTGGCGTTGGCCAGGGCGCAGAAATCACCACCGGGGCAGCAGATAACGTCCGTCAGGGTGTTCAGATTTGCGGTGGCAAACCCCATCGGCGTAATGGCGTGCCAGAGCTCGAGCAACTGATCCTGGCGAACATCGGCCAGCACCACGTTCTGATGGTGAGTTACCCGGATTTCGCCAAAGCTGTATTCATCGGCCAGATCGGCAATCTGCTCCAGTTGTTGGTCCGTCACGTCGCCCGGAGGGGTGCCGGTCTTCTTCAGGGTCAGGTTTACGATGGCGTAGCCTGGCTTCTTGTGGCTGTCCACGTTGTGCGTCAGCCACTGATCAAAGCCCCTGTGCTCGAAACGCTGGGTGGCCAGCAGATCCGTGGCATTGTCGAGTGCGGCGTAGTCCGGCTCGGTGAAGTAGCTTTGGGTACGTTCAATGGCCTCCCGGGTCAGCCGGGTCGGGGAGTCCTTGATGTGCTGCCATTCGGCTTCCACTTTCTCCGCGAAACCCTCCGGTGTCAGCGCCTTTACCAGAATCTTGATGCGCGCCTTGAACTTGTTGTCCCGCCGCCCGTAGCGGTTATAAACCCGAAGCACCGCTTCCAGGTAGGTCAGCAGATCCAGTTCCGGAAGGAACTGGCGAATCACCGGCCCGACCATGGGTGTGCGGCCAAGGCCGCCGCCAACATGAACCCGGAAGCCGAGCTCACCGGCCTCGTTACGGACCATCTGCAAGCCGATATCGTGTACCTGGATGGCCGCCCGGTCGGTATGCTCCGAGGCATTCACCGCCACCTTGAATTTACGGGGCAGGAAGGCAAATTCCGGGTGGAAGGTCGACCACTGGCGAATGATCTCGCAATAGGGTCTCGGGTCTGTGATTTCATCCGCCTGAACCCCGGAAAACTGGTCTGTGGTGGTGTTCCGGATGCAGTTACCACTGGTCTGGTTGGCGTGCATCTCGACTTCCGCCAGTTCTGCCAGAATATCCGGCACATCTTCAAGCGCAGGCCAGTTCAACTGAACGTTCTGGCGGGTGGTGAAGTGAGCATAACCCTTGTCGTAGTCACGGGTTATGCGGGCCAGCCTGCGGAGCTGGTTCGAACGCAGCATGCCGTAGGGAACACAGATCCTCAGCATGGGGGCAAGACGCTGGATGTACAGACCGTTCTGCAGGCGCAGAGGGAGGAACTCGTCTTCAGCCAGTTCGCCGGCCAGAGCCCTTTCGGTCTGGTCACGGAACTGTGCCACCCTCTCGGCAGCGAGTTGCCGATCGTGTTCATCGTATACGTACATAGTGGGAAGATCCTGCTTGAAAGCGTCATATTCAGGCCGGCGGCCTTATATCTTCGGGAGAGGATAACAGCGGGTTTTTATTCTTAAAATGATTATTTCAAAATATGTTTATCGATTCAGGCGATAAGCAGGCAGAACAAAGGACTGGACGGATATCAATTTCCTGCCTAAGTTAAAAGTGTCAGCGTGGCAGTTGCACCTCGCTGATTACTGCGATAACAAGAAAGCGACATTTAACCTGGAAAGAGGAACCGACATGAAGAAGTCTTTGCGATCGGATAGTCAGGCTGATGCCGTTGCTGCCGTCCTGCTGATTTTTCTGGCTGTGACCTTTGCCGTGATCTGGGTTGCCGGCCAATAGAGTTACTGGCCGGCCAGAACCAGGTTTACGATAACAATCAGCCCCACTACAAAGCTGGCTGTGAATAATACGCCGGCGATAATGTAGGGCCAGGGGCTGTGGCCTGAAAAGTCCTCTCTCCGGCGCCTGTCGGACTGAACCCCGAATGCGCCGGCCAGAATGCTCTGCATGACTTTCAGAACACCGGGGCCTTTCGGCTTTTGCTGTTCTTTCCTTTCTGCCCCAGACGACTCTGCCATAGTGCTGCCCCTCTTGCTTCCCTGAAACCTGGCATCAGCCGGAGCTGGCGATTACTCCGCCGGATCGTACGCCAGGCTTGGCGCCAGCCAGCGTTCCGCTTCAGCCTTGGAAATGCCTTTGCGTTCAGCATAGTCCTCAACCTGGTCAGCGCCAATTTTCCCGACTGCGAAATATTTCGACTCCGGGTGGGCAAAGTACCAGCCGGACACCGCGGCCGTCGGGAACATGGCAAAGTGCTCGGTCAGTTCGATGCCCGCCTTGTCAGTGGCGTCGAGCAGGCTGAACAGCGTGGCTTTCTCGGTGTGATCCGGACAGGCAGGGTAGCCCGGGGCGGGGCGAATACCCCGGTACCGTTCTTTGATAAGGTCGGCACTGCCCAGTTGCTCGTCGGCGGCGTAACCCCAAAACTCCTGCCGGACCCGCTCGTGCATGCGCTCGGCAAAGGCTTCAGCCAGCCGGTCGGCCAGGGCCTTGACCATGATGGCGTTGTAGTCGTCGTTGGCGTCTTTGAATTCCACGGAGAATTCCTCGGCGCCCACGCCGGTGGTTACGGCGAATCCGCCCACATAGTCACAGGTATCGGACCCCTCGGGGGCAACGAAATCGGACAGCGCCATCATCGGTTTGCCCGGCGCCTTGTCGTCCTGCTGACGAAGATGGTGCAGGGTGGTCAGCTCGTCAGAGCGGGACTCATCCTTATACAACACGATATCGTCGCCGCGCCGGTTCGCCGGCCAGAAACCTATAACGCCGCGGGCGGATACCCGCTTTTCGTCGATCATCCGGCGGAGAATCGCCTGGGCATCGTCAAACAGTTGCCGTGCCGCCTCGCCACGCTTGGGATCATCGAAGATTGCAGGGTATTTGCCCGCGATATCCCAGGATATGAAAAACGGCGTCCAGTCGATGTAATCGACCAGTTCGTTGAGGTCATATTGCTCAAATACCCGGATGCCGGTGAAGGTCGGCTTCGGCGGCTTATAGCCCTCAAAACTGATATCCGGCGCCCGATCCCGGGCTTCCTTCAGGGAGACCAGCTTGGTGCGGTCACCCCGGTTTTTCCGGCGCTCGCGAATCTCGTCGTATTCTTTGCGGGCGGCGCTCACGAGGTCCGGCTTGGCCGTCTTGCTGAGCAACTGGGACGCGACATTCACACAGCGGGAGGCGTCCGAAACATACAGGGCAATGTCATTTCGGTACTGGGGCTCAATCTTGACGGCGGTATGGGCCTTGGACGTGGTCGCGCCACCAATCATCAGCGGAATATTGAAGTCCAGGCGCTGCATCTCCCGGGCCACGTGGACCATTTCATCCAGGGATGGGGTGATCAGCCCACTCAGGCCAATGATGTCGACATCATGTTCCTTTGCCGCTGCCAGGATCTTGTCGCAGGGCACCATGACGCCAAGATCGATGACCTCGTAGTTGTTGCACTGAAGCACCACGCCCACGATGTTCTTGCCGATGTCGTGCACATCGCCTTTCACCGTGGCCATGAGGATCTTGCCCTTGGCTTTCTGGTCCTCGGTTTTCTCGGCCTCAATATAGGGAATCAGATGCGCCACCGCCTGCTTCATGACCCGGGCACTCTTGACCACCTGGGGCAGGAACATCTTGCCATCGCCGAACAGGTCGCCGACCACGTTCATGCCATCCATCAGCGGCCCTTCAATCACCTCGATGGGATGTGCGGCCCTCAGACGGCAGGCTTCGGTGTCATCAACGATGTAGGTTGTAATGCCCTTGACCAGCGCGTGCTCGAGGCGCTTTTCAACCGGCCATTCACGCCAGGCGAGATCCTCCTCCTGGGTCTTGCCGCCTTTGCCCTTGTAGCGTTCGGCGATTTCCAGCAGGCGATCGGTGCCGTCATCCCGGCGGTTCAGGACAACGTCCTCAACCAGTTCCTTGAGCTCCGGGTCGATCTCATCGTAAATCACCAACTGGCCGGGGTTCACGATGCCCATGTTCATGCCGGCCTTGATGGCGTGGTACAGGAACACGGAATGAATGGCCTCCCGCACCACGTCATTGCCGCGGAACGAGAAGGACACGTTGCTCACGCCACCTGAGATCGAGGCGTAGGGCAGGTTCTTGCGAATCCAGCGGGTGGCGTTGATAAAGTCCACCGCGTAGTTGTTGTGCTCCTCAATGCCGGTGGCAATGGCAAAGATGTTCGGGTCGAAAATGATGTCGCCCGGGTTGAAGCCGATGCCGATCAGAACCTCGTAGGAGCGTTTGCAGATTTCGGTCTTTCGCTCGTAGGTATCGGCCTGGCCCTGTTCATCGAAGGCCATGACCACAACAGCGGCGCCATAGCGCATGCAGTCCCTGGCGCGCTTGATAAATTCCTCTTCGCCTTCCTTGAGGCTGATGGAATTCACCACGGCCTTGCCCTGGATGCAGCGCAGACCCGCCTCGATGACGTCCCACTTGGAGGAATCGATCATGATGGGCACGCGGGAGATGTCCGGCTCGGACGCCACCAGGTTCAGGAAGGTGACCATCACCTCCTTCGACTCCAGCATGCCCTCATCCATATTGATATCGATAATCTGGGCGCCGTTCTCAACCTGGTCCCGGGCAACGCTCAGGGCTTCCTCGTACTGCTCTTCCTTGATCAGCCGGAGGAAACGCTTGGAACCGGTGACGTTGGTGCGCTCACCTACGTTGATAAACAGAACGTTGTCGTCGCCGGTGAACGGCTCGAGGCCGGACAGGCGCAGGGCCTTGGGGCGCTCGGGGATCTTCCGGGGCGGGTATTTGGCGACCGCCTTGGCGACGGCTTCAATATGGTCCGGACGGGAACCGCAGCAGCCACCAATGATGTTCAGGAAGCCGTCCCGGGCAAAGCCTTCGATGATTTCCGCCATTTCTTCCGGGGTCTGATCGTATTCGCCAAACTCATTGGGAAGGCCGGCGTTCGGGTGGGCGCTGACATAGGTTTCGGCCTTGGCGGAGAGCTCTTCTACATAGGGACGAAGGGCGTCTGCACCCAGCGCGCAGTTCAGGCCGACGGAGATGGGTCTGGCGTGGGCCACGGAGTTCCAGAACGCTTCGGTGGTCTGGCCGGAGAGGGTCCGGCCGGAGGCATCGGTAATGGTGCCTGAAATCATGATGGGCAGGGTGGTGCCGCTGTCTTCAAAGTACTGCTGGGTGGCGTAGATCGCAGCCTTGGCGTTCAGAGTGTCGAAGATGGTCTCGATCAGAATCAGATCACAGCCACCTTCAACCAGGCCTTCCACCGCCTCATAGTAGTTATCCACCAGAGTCTGGAAATCGACGTTGCGGTACCCGGGGTTGTTCACATCCGGCGAAATGGATGCCGTACGCGACGTCGGGCCAACGGCACCGGCCACGAACCGGGGCTTATCCGGGGTTTTTGCGGTGTATTCATCCGCGATCTGCCGGGCCAGTTGCGCCGCGGCCACGTTCAGCTCTTTGGCAATCTCTTCCAGGCCGTAATCCGCCTGTGAGAGCCGGGTGGAGTTGAACGTATTGGTTTCGATAATGTCCGCGCCGGCATCCAGGTAATCCGCATGAATATTACGGAGCAGGGCAGGCTGGGTAAGATTGAGCAGGTCGTTGTTGCCCTGGACTTCCCGCTCATAGTCGGCAAACCGATCACCCCGGAAGGCTTTCTCGTCCAGCTTCAGGTTCTGGATCATGGTCCCCATTCCGCCATCAAGAATCACAATGCGTTCCTGCAGGGCCTTGTGGAGCTGGTCGAGACGGGTGGTGCGATCAGTCATAGGATAACTTCCGGGTATCGTTAATAACGCTGTATTGATGTCAATGGCGCGGGATCATAGCAAAAATGGCTGAACTCGTCTTAATACGAATGACCATTATCAAGTGCCTTGCCTGAAATGCGCCGTCATACGGGAAATTCATTACCTCCGTAAAGCCCGACTATTTTACTTGGTCTTTCATGTTCCCGCGAACTGCCTTAAAATGAATCCAAACTTTCAAACGGGTTGCAAACATGGCATTGGTTACTGTGACAGATCCCGCACGGGACTATCTCGCACAACTTATTGAAAAACAGGACGTGGAAGGCATGGGCGTGCGCATTTTTGTGACCCAGCCCGGCACCAAGAATGCCGAGACCTGTCTGGCCTACTGCCCGCCCAACGAAGTGGTTCCCACGGACGAGCAGGTGGATCTGGAGAAGTTCACCCTGTACCTGGATCACAATTCCGTACCCTTCCTTGAGGAGGCGTACGTGGATTACTCGAAAGACCAGATGGGAGGGCAGCTCACGATCAAGGCCCCGAACGCCAAGGTGCCCAAGATCGACGACGACGCGCCCCTGCCGGACCGGGTCAATTACGTCCTGGCGTCGGAAATCAATCCGAATCTGGCGTCCCATGGCGGCGAGGTTTCCCTGGTGGAGATTGTCGATGAGTCCGTGGCCGTTCTTCGCTTCGGCGGTGGCTGCCAGGGCTGCTCCGCGGTGAGCCTGACCCTGAAGCAGGGTGTTGAGACGACGCTGAAGGAGCGGGTACCGGAAATTACCGCTGTACGGGACGTAACGGATCATTCCAACACCGAAAACGCCTACTACCAGTAAGCGCCCTCCCTGAGGTGCCGCATCTCCCGGGATGTGGTACCTGTTCAGCCTGCCGCAATACCTGCTTCGCCCTGGCTTTACGGCCAATGGCGTGACATTTCAGTTACTTCATTATTCGTCCTGTAAACGGAAACACCACACAGGTACTATCCTGTCTGCCGTTTAATGGCCTGTTATTCCAGTCTTGATCGGATTTCATTTGCAAACCGGGGTCAAACTTGTTCGACGTTGCGCTTCTGTCCTTGCCATTGATGGCCGCCGTGGTTGGCTGGTTTACCAACTGGCTGGCTATCCAGATGTCCTTTTACCCCGTCCAGTTTATTGGTCTGGGCTGGGTTGGCTGGCAGGGCGTCATTCCCCGCAAAGCCGAGAAGATGGCGCATATCTGCATCGACAGGACCTTGCAGCATTTTGGCGACCTGAACGCCGTCTACCGGCAGCTTGAGCCTCAGCGCATTGTTGAGCAGGTCCTTTCCCGCGTCACACCGCGGATCGATGAGTATATCGATGAGGTTATGTACGACATCCAGCCGGTGCTCTGGGATAACCTGCCCGCGTTCGTGAAAAACCGGGTCTACCAGTGGGCGAGAGACCAGCTGCCGTCCCGAATTGAGGAACTGGTGGAGGATTTTGGTGACGATCTGGACGAGCTGGTGGATCTCAAGGCGCTGCTCAGCCGTGAACTTGAGACCCATCCGGACCTGATGAACCGCATCTTCAAGCAGGCCGGTGCGGTTGAGCTGCAATCTGTGATCAACCGGGGCGCCATTATCGGTGGCATTCTCGGTGCGGGTCTCATACCCCTGTGGTCACGGTATCCCGAGCCCTGGCTGTTGCCGCTTGGTGGCTTTGTGGTCGGTTTTATCACTAACTGGATCGCCATTAACCTGATTTTTGCACCGTTAAAACCCCGGCGATTTCTGTTCTGGCACATCCAGGGCCTTTTCCTGCGCCGCCAGCCGGAGATCAGTGATGTCTGGGCGAAGCTGGTGGCTGAGGAACTGATTACCGTGGAAAAAGTGGCCGACGCCATGATTAACGGCAGCCACGGTGATCGGACCCGGGCCATTATTCAAAAGCATCTGCGGCCGTTGCTCGACAACTCTGTCATCATGAAGCTGTCGGCGCAGGTTACCGTGGGTATGACCGGTTACACCGAACTTAAAAAGGCCATGAACCAGAAGGCGGTGCTGGCAACCCATGATGTTTTCAGCGATCCCGCGTTTAACCGGGAGCGGGCGCCGGTGGTGGCGGCGGTTCTTTCCGGCCAGATGAAAGCCCTGGAGCCGTCCCAATTCCAGGATATCCTTCGCCCGGCGTTCCGGGAGGAGGAGGTCCAGTTGATGATCGTAGGCGGCATTCTGGGAGGTATCGCCGGATTGCTGCAATTTCTGTCTCTCACCTATATGACATTCTAGGCAAGGTACGCTCGTCTATTTCGAGCGCACAAGGAGAAAGGCCATGGCCCTCTGGGCATCCATAACGATTCAGGCTTGTGTTACCGTAGTTGCGGTGCTTTTGACACTATGGGGCTTCTGGCGCTTCGTCGTTCGCCCTTATCTCGACCGCAAGGTGTTGGAGTTGATCGAAGCGTCCCGGGAAATTGAGCCGGCGGTCACCCGCGGTGTGAAGAAGGGCGTGGCGGAGACACTGCGGGAGTTGCCGGAAAGTGCGCTGGATGGCACTGTGAAAGAATCGACCCGCCAGTTCCTGAAGTTCGGCTCCGGACTTTTTGAAAACGGGCTGAGCAGCTTCCTCGGCAGCGCAGCGGATCTTGATCGGGCGAAACGGGAAAAAACCGGCCAACCGGTCGACCGGCCTACAGGCAATTAGTGGGGCGTGGCAGCCCGGCAATCCGGCAGGCGGTCTTGGCCGGCGTGCCCGGAAACAGCTGCATCAGGTAGATGCTGTTGCCCTTGTCTTCGCCTAACGCCTCCTTCACGGCCTTTACGAACAGCCGGTTTGAGGGGGGCGATATCTCATGCTCTTTATAAAAAGAGCGTAGAAAGCCAATGATTTCCCAGTGGTTTTCGCTCAATGCAATGCCGTCTTCAGCCGCAATCGTGGTTGCCACCTCTTCCGTCCAGCACTGGGCGTCTTCAAGAAACCCCTCGTTATTACGTTCCGGCATCGTGCTACCTGGCATGGCTCACCAACTGATTACTTTGCGGGCCTGAAGCGACAGTGCCACCATATCGCTAAACGCCACCCGTGTTTCATTACCTGCTGTATTTCCCAGTCCGCGGGCGGCAACATCCGCGGAAAGCGCGAACACGCGGCAGACCGACGGCAGACCCTCTGCAGAGAGCCACAGGACGCCGTTTTCAATCAGCAGCAGGGCGTCCCCCTCGGATAGCAGGGCAAGGCACTGGGCCGCCCGGGGATGCCCCGGGGATTTGTTCAGGATATGCAGCGTATCAAATGAGCTCATGTCTGGTTAACCTGCAAACGCTGTGTGGTCATACTGGTTGAGCAGGGCACTGATGGCATCCACCAGAGTGACGCCGGCAATCAGCGAGCGCTCATCCAGCCCATACCTCTGACAAGCTGCGCGGTCGGCAAAAATTGCTTCGATACCAAAAACCGGGGCCGCCGACAGATTCTTTTCCACGGATTTCTGGCCAAGGTCGGCGGTGTCCTGTTCGCGCCTTAACCAGGTTACCCCGGCCCCGGTGAACAGCAGTGCGGCCGGTTGGTCGAATGCGGCAAGGGAGAACGCCATATCGAGGGCTTCGCGCCCGCTCCAGGAGCCATAGGATGGCTGGTCAATCATGATCAGTGTACTCACGATTCAGCCTCCGGCGTGGAAATAGAGTGTTCGGGTGGAAGTCATCCGGCCCTCGACCCAGTCACCCAGCCCGGCGATATCGAACGGGCGAAGGAGGTTGGCGGAGGGTAGCTGGTAGCGCTTCTGCTCGGCTTCATTCACCAGGCCCCGGCGCAACGCGGACGCAATGCAGGCAATGGCGCTGATGCCGTGCTGCTCCAGAAAGCCCGCCCATTCCTGCGGCCAGTGGGGCTCGTCTGAGGGTGGGGCGCACAGAGCGGAGGCGAGGTGTACGCCGTCGCCGTAGAGAAAGACACGGTCAATCCTGTGGCCTGCGGCTATGGCGGCTTTGGCAAACCCCAGGGCGGTCTGTGGCGCCTGCGAGGAGTAGGGCGCGCCGGTAATGACCAGGGCGAAGGTTGCAGATCGGGTATCGGCCATGATTCCGGTTCGTTTGTGTTAAGGGCGCGAGATGTTTTCAGTTTACCTAAAGCAGAAACCCCGGCAACTGCCGGGGTTCCGAAACAGACTGTCTCAGCCTGGCATCAGTTGTCGCCGCTGAATGCAGACAGCAGGTGCAGAAGGCTGAGGAACAGGTTGTAGATGGAGACATACAGGCCAACCGTCGCAATGATGTAATTGCGCTCGCCGCCCTTGATGATCTGGCTGGTCTCAAACAGGATCATCACGGATGCAAAGATGGTGAAGCCTGCGGATACCGCCAGTTGCAGGGCAGAGCTTTCCATCAGGAAGGCCAGCAGCATGGCACCGATCAGCACAAATGCGCCAGCGGTCAGGAAGCTGGACAGGAAGCTGAAGTCTTTCTTGGTAATGATCGCCGTGGCGGACAGGCCGACAAACGCGATGGCCGTCAGGGTCAGCGCCTGGGCAACGATCTGCGAGGCTCCGGCAGCAACAAACGCACCGATGATCGGGCCGAGGGTGTAACCCATGAAGCCGGTCAGGGCGAAAGTGGTCACTATGCCCCAGGGGCTGTTCTTCAGCTTATAGGTCGCGAACAGCAGGCCGATGTATCCCACGATGGTGATCAGGAAGCCCGGGTGGGTTCCGTTCATGTTCAGGAATGCAGTCAGTGCCGAGAAGGCGAGGGTCATGCCGAGAAGCATGTAGGTGTTGCGCAACACATTCATCGCGTCAGCGCTGATTCCTGTGGTCGCACGCTCCGCCCGGGGAGCGGAATAGGCTCCCTGAGAATTCTGAACGCCGAATCGTTTGTCTTCCATTGTCATCTCCGTTTATAGCGACTGGATACTGTGGTTCATCATAGTGTCAGATACGCAACTTTCAATCATTTACGACAATAAACCCGCCGTTAGATTCCATTAAAAACCGTTAATGTTGAAAAATGCGGCGGGTTTTATGCAGGGCGTTGACAGCGCAGGCAATTCCGGTATCATGCTCACCGCTGTCGCAAGGGCAGCAATGGAATAACGGTGGGCTGGCAGAGTGGCTGAATGCAGCGGTCTTGAAAACCGCCGACGGTTAGTAGCCGTCCCGGGGTTCGAATCCCTGGCCCACCGCCATTATTCCTCTCTCTGAATACCAGATCGTCCCGTCTGTTCACTCCTCAGTGGTTGTCCTTACTTGGTTTAAGCTCAGGTTATCCTCATTCTGGTTCGATAGATACCGGGAGAGCTCCCTATGCCAGATTCACAAAACACTCAGCCATGTTCATCTCAGGCGCTCGATCGTACTGACCGGAAGTTTTCCGTGTCGGCAAACCGTGGCAAAGCCAGCCAGAAAGTCCGCTACGTGGAAGCCGGCGGTGCTGCTGTGGATCCGGACGAGTGCACGTTCTGCCAGGCAATGCCGGATCTTTCGGATGAGGGAAATGCGGATGATCAGGGAAAAGACCGGAGCAGTTGATACCGCCCCGGGAACGCTCGGAAGCCCGGGTCAGAGAGCCCGGTCCGGATAGGTTGCTTCTTTCTGTTCGTCCGCCCATTTCTGTCTTGCAGTGAGGGCTTCTGGCTCATTCTTTGGCACCTGCCATCCCTGCAGATTCTCCTCGATCAGCTTGACCAGCGCTTCAATGTGCCCCGGCGTTGCGTTCAACGCGGTTATGTAGCTGAATCCCGCGCCACCAGCCTCCATGAAGTATTCCCGGTTCTCCTCATCAATTTCCTCAATAGTCTCCAGACAATCGGACGAGAACCCCGGGCAGAATACGTCGATCGATTTAATGCCCTTGCCGGGTAGTAATTTCAGCGTTTCGTCGGTGTAGGGCTTGAGCCACTCCTCCCTGCCAAAGCGGGACTGGAACGTGGTTATGTAGTCTTCTTTGCTCAACCCAAGGCGTTCTGCCAGCAGGCGGGAGGTTTTGTGGCATTCGCAATGATAGGGGTCGCCCCTGGTCAGGTATTTTAGCGGGACTCCGTGGTAGGAAAGCACCAGCATCTGATGGCGCCCGTGATTGGCCCAGTGGGCCTCGATATGCCGGGCCATGGCCTCGATGTAGGGCGGGAAATCGGGATAGTGGGATATGAACCGGAGATCGGGTAACCACCTGCGCCTGGCAAAATCATTGGCAATGGCATCGAAGGTTGAAGCGGACGTCGATGCGGAATATTGCGGGTAGAGCGGGAGCACCAGCAGTTTTCGCACCCCCTGCTGCTGCATTTCGTCCAGAACCCGAGTGATGGACGGGTTGCCGTAACGCATAGCAAACCCTACAACGACATTGGGCCCGTACGTCCGTTTGAGCGCCTCCCGGATGCCCTCAGCCTGCTTTGCGGTATGGAGTAGCAAGGGCGATCCCTCTGGCTGCCAGACACTGGCATAGGCCCTGGCGCTGCGCTTGGGGCGAATCCGGAGAATCACGCCGTGCAGGATCAGCCACCACAGGGGCCGGGGCAGTTCCACGACCCTTGGGTCCGAGAGAAATTCAGCGAGATACCGGCGGAGTGCGGAAGTTGTCGGGGCATCCGGGGTACCCAGATTGGTCACCAGCACCCCCAGTCTCTCTGGCTGGTTGTGGCTGAAGTTCTCTGAACCCTTGTATTGCATGCGGTCGTTCCTGAACGTTGGTTTTACGTTGAAAGTCTCAGCCTTTTTCGCAGGCCTGCTGTGCCATACGAGGCGCCAGGCCGGATATGTCGTAACCGGCATTCCGGGCCTTGGTAAAGATTTCCCGGACTGGCGTGTTCCGGGCTGCACTCAGCGCCCAGAGAACGGTGCAGCGGGTTCCTGAGCGGCAGAATGCCAGTACGGGCTTTTCTGCATCCCGGATCATAGGGGCGAAGCGGTTTACATCATCATCGGTAATATGTCCGGACTGTACCGGCATGAACACCCAGTCCAGGCCATGCTCACGGGCGGCTGTTTCGATATCCGCCATCAGGGGTTGGCCGGGCTCCTCCTGATCAGGGCGGTTTGCGACCAGTGTTTTGAAGCCCAGATTTGCAGCTTCAGCGACGTCTTCGACGGAAATCTGCGGAGCAACCGAGATAGTGTCATCAATCTTTCTGATATCCATGGATTTTCGTCTCCGGGTTGGATGGCAGGGCAGCCGCCATAATCGCATAGCTAAAGCGTCATGTCAGAATGGCGGCCGGGAATTTAGCAGAAACTACTTACGCTTTCTTGCGGGTGCGCTCGACCACCTCAAAAATGGCCATGCCGGCCACCATGGCGGCTACAAACACCGCCGCCTTGGCTTCGCCGGCACCGAGAGCCACCAGGCCGGGCCCCGGGCAGAACCCGGCGATGCCCCAGCCGACACCGAATGCCAGGCCACCCAGAATCAGTCGCTTGTCAATGCGGGTAGTGCCGGGAAGTTTTAGGTCGAACCCCAGAAACGAGAGTGTGCGCTTGCGGGCAACGGCGAACGCAAACAAGCCAACAAGAATCGCGCCGCCCATGACAAAGGCCAGTGACGGATCCCAGCGGCCGGCGATATCCAGGAACGCGAGGACTTTTTCCGGGTTCGCCATGCCCGAGAGGATCAGGCCCAGGCCAAATATCAGGCCGGCAAACAGGGAAGCCAGGTTAAATTTCATGGTATCAGGCTCCGAGCAGGTGACGGATAACGTACACAGTGACAAAACCGGCGGCCATAAAGCTGAGTGTGGCTGCCAGTGATCGAAGCGACAGGCGGGACAATCCACACACGCCATGGCCACTGGTGCACCCCGAGCCATAGCGTGTTCCGATGCCCACAAGCAGGCCTGCAACGACCAGTGCCGGGTATCCGGCCTGAATCTCTATGGCTGGCAAATCGCCGGCCAGCAGCCAGGCAGCCGGTGCTCCGATCAATCCGGCCAGGAAAGCAACGCGCCAGGCAATATCGCCCCGGGCCGGCGTCAGCAGCCCACCGAGAATGCCACTGATACCGGCAATCCGGCCGTTGAGCAGCAGGAAACTTGCGGCAGCGAGACCGATCAGGATGCCGCCCGCGAGGGAAGACCACGGAGTGAAGCTACTCCACGCAATCTCAATCATCTGAAACTCCAGAAGTTACTGTTGAGGGTGAAAAGTCATGTTTGGAATAAGCATATTTCTTGGGGCAATAATACCAAAAAAAAGCCCGGCAGAGGATGCCGGGCAGAGGCGTGCGAGTAGTATCCATGAAAGACTTCCAGACAAACCGGCATCAGCAGGGACGCCGGTATAGGCAAGTATTGACTATAATTTGAACACTTCAAGCGAGAGCCCCTCTCGTTTGAAAACATTTTTTCATATCGAACGGATCTTTATACTGCGCCCTGTCACTGAGCGGTTTGACGGCCGACTGAAATCCGGCCACAGCTGTAATACAATAGTGTTCCGAGAGATAAATCCGCACCCCGAGGTTGGCAGATGTCTGAACAGAACGACGATAAGCCGGAGAATGATCCGCAGCTGGCGGCAAAAATCAAGGGTTCCGCCCGCCAGATCTGGTTGGCAGGGCTGGGTGCCTTCACCAAGGCTGAGGAAGATACCGGGCGTTTCTTTGATCGGCTGGTTCAGGAAGGTGAGCAGCTCGAGAACAGAACCCGCGGTGTTGTTGAAAAACAGATCAAATCGGTTGAAGACCGGGTTGAGGGTGTTCGCGAGCGGGCGACGGGCACCTGGGACCGGCTTGAGCACCTGTTCGACGAGCGGGTGTCCGGCGCGCTCCGAAGGCTCGGTATTCATCGTCGTGAGGAGATTGATTCACTGGAGCGCCGAATCGAAGCACTGGAATCAGAACTGGCACGGCTGAGGGCTCGGGCCGGAGACGACGAGGAAGAGTAGTCTTGCCCTAAAGGTAGTCCCGGCTCATGAGTCGGGCTTCGTCCCGGTCTGCAGGGGCCAGGTAGGGAATGATCAGGTGCATCATCTGGTAAACGCCGCGGCCAGGGTCAACCGATTCACGGTCATCCAGATGGGAGAGAGTGTCAAAAGCGCTCCAGTAACAGGCAGTTAGCGTTAACTGCTCACACAAGGACCCAAGTTCTTCCTGGTCGGTCATCATGATGCCTTGGCGCCGAAAACTTTCGCAGATGTTCCGGAAAGCCGCTGTCTTCTTCTTCTGAATCCGCTTGAACCGCACTCGCAACTGATCATACCGCGACAACACATTGACCAGATCCTGGTAAAGAAACCGGTAACGGGCCACTGTCTCGAACAACAGGTGCAGGAAGAACCCCTGCTGTTCGAGGCTGATATCGGCATCCTCGGGAACGGTCAACAGATCAAGCATGTCCTGCTCGTAATGGTCGAACAGCTCCTCGACTATGTCGCCTTTGCTCTTGAAGTGGTAATACAGGTTGCCCGGGCTGATATCCAGTTCGTCGGAAATCAGCAGAGTCGTAACATTAGGCTCACCGACGCTGTTAAACAGCGCCAGACTGGCCTGCAGAATACGGTCGCGGGTCTTGATTTTTTTCATGTCGCGCCCGGCCAGCCCCTAGAGTTCGAAACTCGCCCAGACCGGACAATGGTCGGACGGCCGTTCCATGGCACGGATATCGTAGGAGACGCCGGCCTCCCGCGCTTTCGGCAAAAGGCTGTCACTGGCCATGATCAGATCAATTCTCAGGCCCCGTCTGGGGTCTCGTTCGAAGCCCTTACTGCGGTAATCAAACCAGCTGAAGGTGTCTGCCTCATCCGGATGCAGGTGGCGGAAGACATCGGTGTAGCCACGGGCTTCCACCTGGCCAAGCCATTCCCGCTCTTCAGGAAGGAAGGAACATTTTCCGGTTCGCAGCCAGCGCTTGGCGTTGTCTGCGCCGATACCAATGTCCTTGTCGGTGGGTGATATGTTCATGTCACCCATCACCACCACGTGGCCGCCAGCGTTGTTGAGATCATCCAGGTAGCGCATCAGGTCTGCGTAGAACTTTTCCTTGGCCGGAAACTTCACCGGGTGATCCCGGCTTTCGCCCTGGGGAAAGTAGCCGTTAACCACGGTGAGTTTTTCACCATTCACTGTAAACCGGCCGGCAATAAGTCTCCGCTGGGAGTCTTCACCGTCCCAGGGGTAGCCTTTGGTGATCTGTTCGGGCTCAGCTTTGGAGAGCAGGGCAACCCCGTAATGGGTCTTCTGGCCGTGAAAGTGCACATGATAACCAAGTTCCCGGATGGCATCGGCGGGAAAGTCGTCATCCTGAACCTTGGTTTCCTGAAGCCCGATGAAGTCGGGGGCGTAGGCCTCAATCACGGCTTTGAGCTGGTGCAGGCGTGTACGGATACTGTTGACGTTGAACGACACAAACATCATTGCAAGAACTCTCCGGCTTTGATTCCTGGCGGAGTTTACCACACTGAACCCGGGGTGCCGCCCTGGCACCGGCGACGGATTCAGGGAGTCAGTTCACAATCCGGGTAGGTATCGATGGTGTAGCGGATATGGGCGGTGTAGTTGTTGTCCTGGTTTTTCCGGATGTTGGTGAGGCCGTAGTAATCCGTGAGCGCGCCTCTGTTGTTGTAACCGAGCACAATGGGGTCAACCAGAAAACCGACCATCATGCCGGTTGGGCGTATCTGCAGTACGTGATCCGCCTTGACCTTATCGCTCTTGGCCTTTTCGAGCACAAATCCGTAATGTTCGCCTCGGGTCGGGGCCAGAAATCGAAACTTGATGGACTCCCCGGCCAACACGCTTTGCCAGTGCTTGCGCACGAGATTGTCGAACCCGGAGTCCACCACGGTACCGTCGGGATAGTCCACTTCAAAGCGCCTGGAGCCCTCGGACGGAGTATCCCACTTAACGATCAGGGTGCCTGGTTGCGGATAGCGGATGGTCAGGGTCTCATCAAAACCTGGCTGAACGAAATGCACCCGGGGGCGTATGACAGACGTGTTGTAGTCGAGGTCTTTCCAGGCGAACGGCTCGCTTTCGCCCGGATTGAGATAATCCACCCGATGTTGCTGCGGGCGGAAAGAGCCATTCTGGCAGGTGCCATTGATGGTGTGTTGCTCCTGGTACAGCAGGTTACCGTCAGGCCCCGTGGCCTTTCCGGTAAAGCTGTAATCCTTGGCCAGCAAGGGCATCGATGCCACAAGCAGGGCGACTGAGATAACCCCGGTCGCGTTTCTCATCGGGCCAGCTCCGGGTAGAGGGATTTGCGCGCGAACAGAAGCAGCGGAAAGATTATCAGCCAGCCGAGCCCCAGGGCAATCAGTGATGGCACCAACTGTGGCAACTGGACTGCGCCTACCTGGCTGGCGGACCAATAGGCAAACGGCCCGGCGAGGGGGGCCAGAACGAAGGGCAGCCAGGTTTTCTTGCTGATCCAGTTCAGCGAATGGCTGAGCGTGGTCATGAATATCGCCCAGATGGCAACGAGCCATGGCGGCGTGAGCAGTACTTCACCGCCGGTTCCGTCATCCAGAATGCCGGTCCGGAACCAGATGCCATCCAGCACAGACCCCGCCACGGTCCCCAGGCCGACAAACTGGAGCTCTGTCACCCGGTGCTGGCTTACCAACGCAAAATGTACCACAAGGAACACAAGCACAATGCCTGCGCCTGCCAGCCCCGGGTACAACACGCAGGCAAACCATCCCGCCTGGAAAAGCAGGAAGTTCAGAATGTTACGGGCATTCTCCGAGGCTATCATACGCTCAGAATGCTCTCCCGCTTGTTACCCGGCTTGGCGAATACCAGTTGCGCCACACCAATGGCACGCTCGCTGAACCCCGCCTCGCAGTAAGCAAAGTAGAAGTGCCATAGCCGGCGGAACGCCTGGTCATACCCCATGGCTTCCAGCTGGTCGCGCCGGGCCATGAATCGCTCACACCAGTCATGCAGGGTGCGGGCATAGTGGAAGCCGGTATCTTCGACATGGGTCAGCACCAGGTTGCTCTCTTTGCGAACCGACTCCAGGATGGCCCCGAAGGAGGGTATGAAACTGCCAGGGAAGATGAATCTCTGGATGAAGTCTACGTTCTTCAGGGCCCGTTGATACCGCTGTTCCGGCATATTGATGGCCTGCACCAGGGCAAGGCCCTGGGGCTTGAGCAGCGCGTTTATCCGGGAAAAATAGCTGTCCAGGAATTGCGGACCGACCGCCTCGATCATCTCGATGGAGACCAGTTTATCGAATTGACCTTCCAGGTCCCGGTAGTCGTCAAACAGCAGGGTGATCCGGTCTTCAAGACCCTCCTGCCGGACACGCTCCTGTGCCAGTTCCAGTTGCTCCCTGGAAATAGTAGTGGTGGTCACATGGCAGCCATAGTGCTTGGCGGCATGAATGGCAAAACCACCCCAGCCGGTGCCGATTTCTATTACCTTGTCCGCCGGCTGCAGATCCAGCTTCCGGCAGATGGTGTCCAGCTTGTGCACGGCCGCCTCTTCCAGCGTCGATTCCGCGCTCGGGTAGATGGCGGAGGAATACATCATGGTGGGGTCGAGGAAGGTCTCGAACAGGGCATTGCCCAGATCATAGTGCGCGCTGATATTTTTCCGGGAGCCCTCTTTGGTGTTCCGGTTCAGCCAGTGCAGGCCCTTCAGCGTGGGTTTGGTGACCCAGCTGAAGCGGTCCTCGAATTCGTTCATCCGGTCGACGTTGCGAGTAAAGAAGCGCAGCAGTGCTACCAGATCTGGGGTGGACCAGTCGCCGGCGACAAAAGCTTCGGCAGCGCCGACACTGCCACCGGTGAGCAAGTCCCGCCAGGTGCTGTGGTCATGGATAATCAGTTCGGCAGGCGGGTAACCGGTGTTGCCGTCGCCAAATACGAGATCCTCGAACCCGGTTTCCCGAACGGTCAGCTGGCCTTCGGCCAGTAACCGGAGCTGCTGAATGACCAGGGTTCTCGCAAACCGGCTGAGCATTGGTGCACTGCCGGACCCGGTGGTTTCCACCGACGTATTCAGGTTCTCCATGAGCTTACCCTTCCACGAGTCTTGTCGTTGGTTTGGTTACTGGTTACGTCCAGCCCGCTGTCGTCATGCCCCTGGCGATGGGCGCTATCGTCTTCCGGGAGCTTGTCCGGGTGGCTGTAGAAAGGCGCCCCCTTGAGTTTCAGCCGTAGGGCATGCCAGTAGATGCCCGCCACCACCTTGAACGCCTCAATCGGAAATTTGCGAAGGCTTCTGTGGATCTCTTTACGAGTGAGAGGGGTGCGCTGGACTACCAGGGTGGCATCGAAATGTTTGCGGCCTTCTTCCAGGACATTCATGTGGATTCTCAGCTCCGGGCCCCGGAAACTGAAGGTCCAGTCATAATGCTGGTTCATGCCATTGAACGGCGACACATGAAAGCGCTTGCTGAAACCGAACCGCTCGGTACACCAGCCAGCCTTGTTCGGCGCGGCGCCGGCGGTTTCCAGGCAATAGACATGGCGGTCATGCCAGGGGGTGTTGGTGATCTGGGCTGCAATCACCTTGGGCACGGCGCCGTCTCCGGGCCGGTCGCCGGCACGGTAACAGAAGTAGAAACTGACCGGGTTGAACACGTGGCCGAAATAACGGGGGTGGGTGATCAGTTCAACCTCACCATCGGGGCGCCATCCGGTGGCGCGGGCGACATGATCCCGCACAGCTCCGCACAGCTCTCCTGAGTCTGGCTGGAAGTAGTCCTTACGTTTCAGCGACAGCCAGTTGAACCTTTCCAGAGAAAACAGCGGGCTGATATCGGTAATCTGGTGCCACTCGTCGGTATCCAGTGCCAGCATGCCAGTGCGGTAACTGAACTCATGTTGTACCGGGTACTTGCGCCTGTGCCGTACCGTACCCTCCAGCCACTGGCTGTTCACGGTCAAAACTCCACGCCGAATGCCCGGGTTACCCGGAGCGCGCTGCGTACACCGTCCTCATGGAAGCCGTTAAACCAGTAGGCGCCGCAATAGTGGGTCCGGTTCCGGTTGCCGATCTCGTCGTAGCGCTCCTGGGCCGCAACGGCATCGAGGGTGAACACCGGGTGGGCGTATTCAAAGCGTTTGATCACCTTGTCCGGGGCGACATCACGGCTGCGGTTCAGTGTCACGCAGAAAGTTTCGGGGGCATCGTGAAAGTTCTGCAGGATGTTCATGTTGTAGGTGACGGAGACCGGCTCGGTGCTGTGGGTCGGGATGAAATAGTTCCAGGCAGCCCAGGCCCGACGGTTGTCCGGCAGTACCGAGGCATCGGTATGCAGCACCACATCGTTGGTCTGATACGCCATGGCCCCCAGAATATCCCGTTCCCCGTCGGTCGGGTCCCCGAGCATGGCCAGGGCCTGATCACTGTGGCAGGCAAAAATCACCTGGTCGAAGCGGTGCTCCTGGCCTTTGACGCATACCGTCACACCGGCTTCATCCCTTACCACCTTGTCCACCGGGCTGTTCAGGTGAGTGACATCGCCAAGGCGTTCCATCATCCGGGTTACATACGTCGCGGAGCCGCCGGAGATTACCCGCCAGGTGGGGCGGTCATCCACCGAGAGCATGCCGTGGTTATTGAAAAACTGCAGAAAGAACCGGATCGGGAACTGCTCCAGGATAATCTCGGGCGCCGACCAGATGGCTGCGCCCATGGGCACGATGTAGTAGTTCCTGAAATACCGGGAGTAACCATTGCGGTTCAGGTATTCGCCGAGGGTTTCATTATTGCTGATGGCCCCGCCCTGGAGCTCTGCCCGGGTCTCCTTGTTGAACCGCAGAATCTCCCGCACCATTTTCAGAAACGGCAGGTTGAGCACATTGCGACGCTGGGCAAACAGGGTGTTCAGGCTGGTACCGTTGTACTGCAGGCCGGTACTGCTGCAGTCGACGCTGAAACTCATGTCGCTTACCTCGGAGGCCACTCCGAGCCGGTCCATCAGGCGGATGAAATTCGGGTAGGTCCAGTCATTGAATACAATGAACCCGGTATTCACCGGCCAGGTCCGGCCACCGGACTCAACCTGCTCGGTGTTGGTGTGGCCGCCGGCGTAGTCGCCCGCCTCAAAAATCTCTACGTTGTGCTCCTCGGCCAGAAGCCAGGCAGCCGTGAGGCCCGAAACGCCGGCCCCGATGACAGCAATTCGCTGACGCTCAACACTCATCCACTGTTTTCCTGTTCGCTGTTACTTTTTCGAGCCATGGCAGCCGACATACGGTCTATCAGGGGCCGGGGAAGGGCGCCAAGCACTTTCAGCATCCAGGTGAAACGCTTGGGAAAGGCGATGTCATTGTGGCCGCGGGCCAGGCCGCTGACGATTCTCTCGGCGGCGTCTTCGGCTGAAACCAGAAATGGCATCGGGAAATCATTACGGTCGGTCAGCGGTGTTTTGACAAAACCCGGTGATACCACCACCACGTCGATACCCTCTGCCGCCAGGTCCGCCCTGAGGGAGTGCGCAAAATAGCTCAGAGCGGCCTTGGAGGCACCGTAACCCTCGGCCCGTCCGAACGGGAACCACCAGGCCGAGGAACTGACAATCACAATGGTGGCCGGTTTGCCTTTGGCCCGGGTGCGGCGCAGGGCGGGCAGGGCAATATCCAGGCAGCGTGCCGTGCCAATCACATTGGTGTGAATGTTCTTTTCGATCACATCACTGCGGTAGTTGGCGACGTCGAGGTAGTCACAGGTGCCGGCGTTGAGGATCACCATGTTCAGGTCGCCGTTATCTTCGAGTATGCCGGCAACTCCCTGAAGATCTTCCTTGCTGGTGGTATCCGCCGCAGCGGCGGTAATCCGGTCGGGTGCGGCTGAAGCGAGTTCATCCAGAGCCCCTTTTCGCCTGCCGGTGATAACCAGCCGATGCCCGCCGCGGGCCAGTGCCCGGGTTACGGATTCGCCGATGCCGGAACTGGCGCCGGTGATCCAGATATTCGAGGTTTCCTGGAGTCGGTCACTCATCCTGCCTGATCCTTTATCCAGCGAATGAGACCACCAACCACCGGCAGGTTCTCATAGAGCATCTCGCCGGCGTCAAAATAGTCACGGTGGTAGCACACCATGCCATCGCGAATCTCAATGTGGCTCATGCCCTGAACCTGCACCTCCCGGCCCTTGCGGATACGCTTGTGGCGCAGGTGCATCACCCAGGGAAGCGCTGCAACGCCACCTTGAACCACCGCGTCACCAAACTCGAAACGGCAGGCAATAACGTTGGCGTAGGCGCCGGCGAAGTAGCGGGTGAGTTCATCCAGCCCGTGAACCGTGCCCAGAGGATCCTGGAACCGGATGTTTTCGCTGTACACCCGGGAGAGCTTGTTCAGGTTGCCCTTGTCGAGTTCATTGAACAGCGCCCGAAAATTCTCGAGTGTTGCCGGCACCGCCGGGTTGCGCCTACCGACTTCGATTTTTGAGGCCGTTGTCATTGCCTGTTCCTCCTCGCTCTGTCGAGTTCGCGAGTTTCGTCCTGAATGTGCTGCGGAATCGGGTTCAGATCCCAGATGATTCCGAGCTTTGACATCAGCCACAAGCCGTACCAGGTGATGTCTATCTCATACCAGCGAAAGCCCTGGCGCACCGACTGTGGCCAACGGTGGTGATTATTGTGCCAGCCTTCGCCCAGCGTGATCAGCGCCAGCCAGAAGTTGTTCCGGCTGTCATCGGTGGTGTTGAACCGGCGCTTGCCCCAGACGTGTGACAGCGAGTTGATGGAAACGGTCGCGTGGAACAGCACAACCGTGGAAACAAAGAATCCCCAGACCAACAGTTGCAGCCCGTTGGTTCCGAGACCAGGCGCCCAGGCGGCCAGGGCCTCGCCGAGAGCATAGATACCAAGGGCGGCCGCCGCCGGCACCAGTGAGTCAAACCGGTTAATCAGCCTGAGTTCGGGAAACTTCAGCCAATCCCGGATTCGGCGTTCTTCGGTGACAAACCCGGCATCGCAGGTAAACCAGCCCATATGCGACCACCAGAAACCGCCCTGATGCGGTGAGTGCAGGTCCTGCTCCTGATCGGAATGCTGATGGTGGTGGCGATGATGGGCCGCCCACCACAAGGGCCCGCGTTGGGCAGCGCTGGCGCCAAGAATGGCAAACAGGAACTGGGCCGGGCGACTGGTTTTGAAGGTCTTGTGGGCAAAATAGCGGTGGTAGAATCCGGTAATGGCGAACATGCGTACCACAAAGAAGGCGATCGCAAACCCCAGTGCGAAAGCGCTGACGCCCGTATAGAAAGCCAGTAAACAAGCCAGGTGAAGGGCGATAAATGGAAGGACGCGTATAAAATTGAACGATCGT
This sequence comes from Marinobacter subterrani, assembly GCF_001045555.1. Taxonomy (NCBI): domain Bacteria; kingdom Pseudomonadati; phylum Pseudomonadota; class Gammaproteobacteria; order Pseudomonadales; family Marinobacteraceae; genus Marinobacter; species Marinobacter subterrani. The sequence continues at coordinate 688,532 of NZ_LFBU01000001.1, read as the reverse complement.
GACGATGTGTCAACGCTGTCCGAGCCGGCCTCGGAGTCAAACCATCGCAGTATATTTGTAAACCAGTGTTGCACTCGGGTCATACCCTGCTTGCCCTTTACCAAAAATGAAACCGTGAACGTGCAGTCAGCAAAACCACTGACCTTGATAGCTGTTCGGTTGTACGATCTGACCACCGGAATTGGATGCGCCATAAACCATGTTTAATCAATCCTTTGTTTCACCTGTTATACGTCGGGTCGCAGTTGTTGGTTCAGGCCTGGCAGGCCTGACAGCAGCCCTTCAACTGAAGACTCGAGGCCACGACGTGACGGTATTCGAGAAAAGCCGCGGCCCCGGGGGGCGCCTCGCTGCAAAGCGCGTTCCCGGTGGTTCCGCCGATATCGGCGCCCAGTACTTCACCTCACGAAACCCCGGGTTCCTGCCGTTCCTTCGGAAATTCGCCGGTGAGCAGAGCTTTGCCCCCTGGCACGGCCGGTTTGGCTTCCAGACCCCGGACGGCGAGTGGCAGCCGTTTCCCGAAGAGGCCCGTTACGTTGGCGCGCCCCGGATGACGGCGATTACCCGGGGCCTGTCGGCCCATGTCCGTGTGGTTGCCGAAACCCGGGTAGGGAAGCTGGCCCGAAAAGACCAGTTGTGGTCGGTCTTTGACACCGACGGCAAGCATCTCGGTGAATTTGACCAGGCGATCATCACCGCACCACCGGCCCAGGCACGGGATCTGCTTGTAGCCAGCGGCCTGCGCGACCTGGCTGCCTTCCTTGATGATCCGGTAAAACGGGTATTGCCATGCTGGGCGGTGGCGGCGCATTTCCCGGTTTCGCCGTGGCCACATCACGAGGGCATGCGTTGCCAGCATCCGGCGCTGTTCTGGGTGGCCAACAATTCCAGCAAGCCTGGCCGTGACGATCACGGCCAGTGGTGGGTGATTCACGCCAGCCCGGCCTGGACGGAGCAGCACATTGAGAGCCCGGCGAAGGAGGTTGCCCAGGACTTGTTGGAAGCCTTCCGTGAGGTAACCGGTTTTGCTGCCGGGCCAGATGAGGTTGTCACCCATCGCTGGCTCTATGCAAAATCCGAGGGCGGCGAGCAGCCGGGCCATCTCTGGTTTCCCGGCCACAATATCGGGCTTGCCGGCGACTGGCTCAGTGGCGGGCGGGTTGAAGGCGCCTTCGACAGCGCTTGTGGTCTGGTTACCGAATTGATGGCGTTGCCGCCGGCTACTCGGTGATTGGGGAAAGATTGCCGGTGGTCACGTCCGGGCGGGTGTAGAAGTGGGTGATCGTCCCGTCACTGAACTTGCTGAAGAAGGCGCTGACATCGGTGATCTTCTTCAGCGACCGGGATCTGTGAATAGGCTCCCGAACCAGGACCTTGATGCCGTTGAAGTTATCCTGGATGTTGGAGAACCGGGCCCGCATCGAGCAGGTGACGACCTGGGTCGGGTTCAGTTGCAGTTCCTGGGCCAGCCACGCACTGTGCCTGCCGATACCCTTGGCGGACAGGTCTTCCCGGGTATCCAGGTGGTTCAGCTTGACCCGGTTTACAATGCAGAATGAAAAGCTTTTGGGGTGCTTTCTCGCCACTTTCCGGAAGGCTTCCCAGAAAAAGTTGTCGGTCAGTTCCGCGAAATAGGACATGTCGCTCAGGCAGGTGTCCACCCACTCGAAGTTATCCGGGTCGTCCAGCACCTCATTGATTGCCTCGCGCAGCAGCCAGTCAAAACCAAGGGCGGTCTTATGGGCATACACCTTGCGGTACATCTGGTGGCGGCTGTAGACGAAGTCTTCCAGTGCACCCAGGCCCTTCTGGGTAATGGCCAGCCCGAGCCAGGGTTCGGCGACATCCCAGCCAAAACGCAGGTTGCTCAGCAGGTGGTCCAGGTTGAAGCCGCCAATGGTCACTGAGGAATGGAAGCCGTCCCGCAGCATGTAGTCGGCCCGGTCGGCATCGATCTCGCCGGACACGATGGATGACAGCAGGTCCATCACCAGCCCTGGAATATTGTCGCTCAGCGGGGAACCGGCCGCGGCATCCTCACCGGCAATGAAGGCCCAGAAGGTCCGGGCGTGGCGGCAGAAGGTTTCGCTTGGCTTCACCTCGGTGGTTTCCATGATGCCGATTACGTCTGCGGCATGAAGGCCGGCACCCTCAAGGTCTACCGCAGAGAGAACATCGTGGGCGACACGTACCGAGTAATGCTCGTGCTCCAGTTCGTCGGGTTCAACCGGGTGATAGAGCGTGTAGTCGACTCCGCGCCAGAGATCCCGGAACCGCCCGGGATGCGACATGAGCTCCCGGATGCGCCGGGCCTGGGTAAACTGGTGCGAAAAACTGGAATGGCCGCTGTCATGCAGCAGGCAGCCAAGCCGGATGGTTTTCGCGAGGTAGTCGATGGCGTCCAACTGGCTCAGGCTCAGGTCAGTCTGTTCGCTCAACTGGCGTTCCCGGAGGTAGGCGTCGATCATCGAACGGAACATGCGGGTACCCACATGCATCACGCCAATGCTGTGCAGGAAGCGCGAGTGCGTGGCGCCGGGGAAGACCAGGCTCAGGATGTCGTTCTGGCAGATGTTGCGCAGCCGCTGGAACAGCGGGTGGTCGATAACCTGGATCTCGTGCCGGTAGAGTGGAATGCCGCCGTGAACCGGATCCATGATCAGCTTGTCATAGGCCCCAAGAAGGTCATTAACGGCACGTCTCATCAGCAGGAATCTCCCAATTTCACAAAACTGGCCTTGTTATATCACAGGGGCGTGCCAGAATAGGCTTTATTAACCCAATTTATCGTTTATCGCTGGTAGTTTAGGGCATTTGCCATGACTTCGCGCACCGAGCGCATACTGATTATTGATGCCGATGTGAAAGCCCGAACCGATCTCGCCCGCTATCTGGAAGCGAGGGGTTTTTACGTCACGGGCTACCCGGATCTCGCCTCCGCCAGGGCACTGTTTGACGATAACATCCCGGATGTCATCTTTGCAGACCTGTCCCCGGAAGCGATCCGGGATCTGGCCGGCAGGCTGGAAGAGGCTGAAACCTTTACGCCGATTGTTGCCTGTTCGACCAGCGAATCCAGCGCGGATGTGGTCAGTATGTTGCGGGCCGGTGCTGCGGACTTTGTCCTCAAGCCCTGTAATGACGATAAGGGCGCGCTGGATGATGTCATCGGCAAGCTGTTTGACCGGGTTCGGGTCAACCGGCTGAACCAGCTCTACCGCCACGAACTGGAAGAGGCCAACCGGGATCTGCGCGACGGTATTGCCGAGCTGCGTGCCGACCAGCGCGCCGGACGCAAGGTTCAGTTGCGGATGTTGCCGGAACGGGAGCAGGTGATGAGCGGCCTGCATATCGACCACCTGATCAAGCCATCGTTGTACCTCAGCGGTGATTTTCTTGACTACTTCCGCATCTCCGACGACAAGGTTCTGGTCTACATCGCCGATGTATCCGGCCATGGCGCCAGTTCGGCCTTCGTGACCGTGTTGCTGAAAAACCTCACCAACCGGCTTCAGCGCAACCTTCGCCGGGGCTCCAGTGACGACATCCTGTTCCCTGAACGCTTCCTCCAGCGGATTAACTCGGAGTTGCTGGATACCGGCCTAGGCAAACACGTCACGGTATTTGTTGGCATTATCTCGGTGAGTGACCGCAGTTTGCGGTATGCCGTGGGGGCGCATTTCCCGATGCCCATTCTGTCCTTCGAAGGTGGTGAGACCGCCTTCCTGGAGGGTAGCGGGCTGCCGGTGGGCCTATTTGAGGCGCCCGAATGGGAGGTTTACGAGGTGCCGTTGGACAAGCCCTTTCACCTGACCCTGTTTTCGGACGGCATACTTGAGGTTATCCGGGAAAAAAGTCTTGATGAAAAGGAGAGGACACTACTTGAACTCGTTTCAGGAGGTCGTCACACTATCGCAGCTCTTAGCGATGCTCTTGGTCTCGAGGAGATTACAGAGTTGCCGGATGATATCGCTATAGTGTCGGTTACTGATACCATGGACGAATCAGACAACACCTCGTCGAAATAGTGGCAGTGTGAAGCATGGCTGGTTACAAGATCCTGCAAGCTGAAAAACAGGGCATTTATGTCCTGAAGTTTATTGGTGAAATCCGGCTGAACCTGTGTTCGACGCTGGACAATCTGGTTGAGACCATCACCCAGGATCCCGAGTTCAAGACCGTGGTCATTGACCTCACCGAAACCGAGATCATCGACAGCACCACTCTTGGCCTGCTGGCGAAGATTGCCATGGCGGCCCAGAAACAGAGCCATTTCCTGCCCACACTGATTTCCACCAATCCTGATATTACCCGCATCATTACATCCATGGGGTTCGACAAGATCTTTATCATTGTCCGTGAGCCCGCCTCCCGTATTGAAGAACTTGAAGAAATTCCTGTTCTCAGGGCCAGTGAACAGCAGGTTCGGGACAAGGTGCTCGATGCCCACAAGGTGCTGATGGGCCTGAACAGTCGAAACAGGGAAGAATTCAGGAATCTGGTGCGCGCTCTGGAGTGTGAAGAGCCCGGTTGACGCCACTCGTTTGCTTCGTCTCGAGATACCGGTTTCCCGTCTGACATCAAAAAAACGGAAGAGCTATGTCTGAAAAAAACACGCCTCAGGAGAACGGGGTAGCAGGGCCAGTGCATGACGTAACGGTTCTGGGTGGCGGCAGTTTTGGCACTGCCATGGCCAAAGTGCTTGGCGAGAACGGCCATCGCGTTCACTTCTGGATGCGCAGCGACGCCCAGGCTGAGGAAATCCGCACCACCCGAATCAACAGCCGCTATATGCCGGGCATCGAGCTGACCGGCGATATTCAGCCCACCAATGATCTTGCCGATGCTGTGAGCAAGGCCGAGATTGTGTTTGTTGCCATACCCAGCAAGGCTTTCCGTGCGGTTATCAGGGAAAATGCCGACAAATTCCGCGATGAACAGATTGTTGTCAGCTTGACCAAGGGTATTGAAGAACACGGTTTCAAACTGATGAGCGAAATTCTCCAGGAGGAAATTTCGCGTTGCCGTATCGGGGTTCTGAGCGGGCCCAATCTCGCGGCCGAAATTGTGAATCGTGATCTGACTGCCACCGTTATTGCCGCCAAGGACCCGGATGTGCGTCGGGCCGTGCAGGATCTGCTGGGCTGCGAGTATTTCCGCGTTTATGCCAACGTCGACATATACGGCGTCGAACTGGCCGGTGCCCTCAAGAACATCTATGCCATTGTCGCGGGGCTGGCTTCCGCCCTGGAAATGGGCGAAAACGCCAAGGCCATGCTGATCACCCGTGGCCTGGCGGAGATGAGCCGGTTCGCGGTGAGTCTCGGCGCCAATCCGATGACCTTTATGGGGCTGGCAGGCGTTGGGGATCTGATTGTAACCTGTACCTCCTCCAAGAGCCGGAATTTCCGGGTGGGCTATGCTGTGGGGCAGGGCCAGAACCTGGACGATGCAGTGGCGGAACTGGGGCAGGTCGCTGAAGGTATCTATACCCTCAAACTGGTCAAGGAAAAGGCCGAAGCCATTGGCATTTATATGCCGCTGGTTCGTGGCCTCTACGAGATTCTGTATGGCAACGCCTCCATCAAGGCCGTTATCAACAGCCTGATGATGTCGGTACAGAATTCCGATGTGGAGTTTATTCTGCCGCGCACGATTACTCAGTAGCCGGCCACAAAGCGGAGGTTGCCCTTGCAATTGCTGATCATGCGCCACGGGGAGGCCGGGTGGCATACCCTGGATCAGGAGCGGGAATTAACCGAATCCGGCCGTTCGGGTGTCGCGGAAGTGGCTGCGCGGATTGCGGAATCGCCCTGGCGCCCGAAACTGATCTGGAGCAGCCCCTATGTGCGGGCCCGGCAAACCGCGGCGATTGTCTCTGAAATTCTGAATTGCCCGGTCGAAGAGAAAATGTTCATAACGCCGGACGATGACCCCGGAGAATGCCTCGACGCCCTGATTGAGCAGCACGAATCGCCGCTGCTGATTGTGTCCCACATGCCTCTGGTGGGCAGCCTCGCAACCCTGCTGGTGGATGCCCACCGCCGGGGCATCCCGTTCATGACTTCCCAGGCAGTGATGCTGGACATGCCCGTAGTCGGCCCTGGCTGCGCGGACCTGAAAGCACAGTTTCTGCCCTGATACTCGGAGTATCTGCTAACTGCATTCAGACGAATCGAGCCAGACTATGTACAGCTTTCCGATTGACTACGTTGAGCCGGTGTTCCGGCCCCCCAGTGAAGCCAAATCACTGATCCTTCCCGTGACTAATGGCTGCTCCTGGAACAAATGCACCTTTTGTGAGATGTACACGCAGCCCCAGAAGAAATTCCGGGCCCGCAAACCAGATGATGTGCTGAATGATATTCAGAAGGCCGCCCGAAGCCTGGGTAGCGTACGTCGGGTCTTTCTGGCGGATGGCGACGCCATGGTTCTGCCAA